>DATJWQ010000070.1:0-9457 GCA_035501175.1 Verrucomicrobiia bacterium
CTGGAACGAGCTGATGACCTGGCGCCGGGGCAGCGCAGGTGCATGCGGCGGCGAAATAAGCGGCCCAGTGTTCGCGACGTTACCGTAGCGACGCAGGTGGTGGCGGGATCGAGGCCGAAATCTGTCGTCGTCCGGTGAACCAGACCGATTCCTGTAGCGCGCCGTTCTCACTTTGATTGACGCGCAGCACCGATTCCCGTCGTTAGCGGGGCCTATGCTACGGCTGAGGTCGGACGCTTCTGATTGCTCGTCGCTGTGAGCTTCTGCAGTCCCCGCCGACCCGTAGAGCGGTTGATCTACGTCAATGAAGAATTGTCTCGACCACGCACATGCTTACGAGTTGTGCACGGCATCGGGAGCGGCCGTTTCCATCAGCATTTCCGCGCGGAAAACCGCATTGAACGGTCACGCGATTTCATCGCAGCAACGCACGGATATCACGCTCACCCTTTCGGAGATATCAGGTAAATGTCCGTCCGCTTGTCTCGTCGGCACCTCCTTGGCTTTGCCGCGGGTGGTGGCCTCGCGACCACTATGTCAGGCTGTGCCCTGCCAGAGCGCAGCCCTACTGTACCGGCAGGCTCGGCCACCCATGCCACCGTGCTTGGAATTCCAAATGAGCGCTTTTTCACCGCGAGTAACGTCGCACCGTTGGAGAAGGAATTCAACGACGCCGTCGCACGCTTGCGACAAGCGCGAGGTGTGGCGTCAAACCAGCAATTGCCCGAACTGAGCTTACTCGCCATCTCCGGTGGTGGGGAGAACGGGGCTTTCGGCGCCGGACTGCTGTGCGGCTGGTCCGAACACGGTGGCCGCCCCACTTTCGAACTGGTGACCGGCGTCAGCACGGGTGCGCTGATGGCACCCTTCGCTTATCTCGGCGCAGGCTACGATCCGCCCCTGAGCACCATGTATACGGGGCTGACGTTGGACAAAGTCATGACCCAACGCGGCATCACCGCGGCCTTGTTCGACGACGCGCTGGCCGATAACCATCCACTATTCGTGACGATTTCCGGTTATGTCAACGACAGCATGATGACCGCCATCGCCAAAGCCTATGACGGTGGACGCTTGCTGTTGATTGGCTCTACCGATTTGGATGCGCAGCAGCCGGTGGTCTGGAACATTGGCGCCATCGCCAAGAGCGGCCATCCCCGAGCGCTGGATACGATCCGCCGGATCCTTTTGGCCTCATCCGCGATGCCGGCGGCCTTTCCGCCAACAATGTTCGATGTGACATTGGATGGAAAGCCGTACCAGGAGATGCATGTCGACGGCGGCGCTTTCGCGCAGACCTTTCTTTATCCGGCCACAGTGATGCGCCAGCGCCAGGAGCGGATGCGGGCCGGCGAGCAAGTGATACCCGCCCGGGCATACGTCATCCGTAACGGCCGGCTCGATCCCGATTGGGCTTCAACCGACCGGCGCACGCTGAGCATCGCCGAGCGCGCGATATCAACGATGACCACCGCCAGCGGCTACAACGACGTCGTGCGCATCTACAACAATGCTCAGCGCGATGGCATCGAATACAACCTGGCCTATATCGGCACGGACTTCACGCAGAAGCTGCCCGCGCCGTTCGACCCCAACTACATGCGCGCCCTTTACGACTACGGCTATCAGCGTGGCCGGCGCGGCTATGCCTGGGCCCATAAACCGCCATTGGCATAGTAGATAGAAACCGTGCCAACCAGAGGAAGAACCGGAAAATCTACACCCCCATTTTGAAATCGCTCGCCCACGGATGATTTTTTAGTTTCCATCGGAGCGGCGCGGAGAATGATATATGGACAAAACGATTAGGAAGAGGGTGCGGGCGACAGCCATTTTCCTTGCCGTCTCAGGTACCGCTCCAGCTTTGGGTCAGGAACCGGGAAATACGGATGTCCAGCTAGCTACAAAACTCGCCAATCCGATCGCCTCACTGGTGAGTGTGCCGCTCCAGTTCAATTACGATTCAGGATATGGCCCCGCAAATGGTGACAAAGCCTTTGTCAACATCCAGCCGGTAATCCCGTTCGATCTGAGCGCAGATCTTTCTCTAGTGACCAGAACAATCCTGCCAGTCACGTGGCAAAACGACATTCTAGGCAATTCGAGAACTCAGTTCGGGTTGGGCGACACGTTACAGAGCTTCTTTCTCGTGCCGCAACCACAGAAGACCGCGTTAGGCACGTTGACTTACGGTGTTGGACCTGCGGTCAACTGGCCGACCAGCACCGACCGGCTTCTCGGCTCCGGTACGTTGGGGACGGGGCCGACGGGCGTGTTCCTGTTCCAGCAAAGTGGTTGGACATATGGTGTATTGGCCAATCACGTTTGGCGGGTTGCCGCGACCCGAAGCCATGCGCCTGACCTAAACAACACGTTCCTACAGCCGTTCATCTCCTATACAACTGCAGATGCATGGAACTTTGCGATGAATAGCGAGTCGTCCTACAACTGGACCTCGGGACAGTGGGCCGTCCCGATCAACTGGATGGTCGCGAAGCTCACCACCATCGGTAGCCAGAAAGTGCAATTTCAGGCCGGACTACGCTATTGGGCGCATAGCGCTTCCGGTGGCCCGGATGGAGTAGGCGCTCGACTTGCAGTCATTTTTCTGTTCCCAGGGTAACGATCCGCCGCAGTCGCAGGGGTCTTGTTGGAGCTTAAAACCACCGCCCTCGACCGTCTGCTGCGTGTGTGGCATAGGCCTACCCCTTGTCCAAGGCACCGGGAAAGTGATCGGCGCCGGCCGCGACTCGGGTGTCGGGTCAAGCTACTGGTGGTCGATCTGGCTTATTGCGCTGCGTAAAGGTTCGTCGGAAATTCGCATGAGGCCGCGGTAGGGGTCGTTCAACTCCAGGATGAGGAAGATCGCACCGGCGACCGACAGCGCGCCGACCAACAGCGCCATGGTGACGGTCGCGTTGAAGCGCGCGAACAGGCCGAAGCCGAAAAACAGCGCGCAGATCCAGAAGACCAATACCGTCAGGAACGGCCACGCGATCGAGCTGCTGAGCTGTGCGGTCATCATCAGGCGCGATTGCGTGATGCTGTCTGATATCTGTGTGGCCCGACTTTGCAACACCCGCTCCACGTCGGTTTTAGGGGCGAGGCTTTGCAACCGCGCTAAATCATGTTTCGCGGCGTTTTCCGTTTCCGTTGAGGCGAGAACCTCGGGCCGTATGCCATTCGGCGACCAGATGCGGTCATGTGTATTTCGGACAGCATCGCGGAATGCATCACGGGCCGCCTTCGCTTCTGGCCCGTAAAGTTCGAGCGTCCGGTCGAGCAGGACGATATTGACGGAGAGCGTGTTCAGTTCACTCTTCTGCTGGTCATAGGAACTGTTCGCGGAGGCGATGAGCAGACTGAGCACCAGCGCGGAAATGGTGCCAATCAGACCCATCACAAGCTTAACGACATCCCGGGACTCTGTGTCCAGATGACGCTCTGGCAATCTGGCATATGTCCCTATGACTCCAGCCCCGAAAGAACAGCCGAAAACCACCGAGGCGATAGCGATCGAACTCACCGGGGCACCCTATTCTTTCGCGGGTCAGATTTTAGGCAGGCCACTGGCTCTTTTAGAACCTGACGCGCAGGCGAACTCCGGTCACGACTGCAGTATCGACATTCGCGAGCGTCGGGAGGAACTGAGATGACGACGTGCTCAGGGTCTTTGTCAGGCCTGGATTGACGATCTGAAGATCTGCGGTTGCATTGAGCCAGGGTGTGAGCGCAGCGTTGTAGTACATCTCGACCGTATCCTCGTGATGAAGGCCGAGATTGAGCTGCTGACGCAGGAAGGGAACAAAATCGTCGCTGAACTGGGTCCGGGCAAGCCCAAGGCCAAAGCTGTCATCTGGGCGCCCGGGAACCACACCCTTGCCGCCAATCCCCGCGAGGAAGGAGTACTGAATCGGGTTGGGGTTCCCGTCGGAAGCCCCAACATTGAAGAAGACGCCGATCCCATGCTTTGGATTGCCATCGGGCTGCCAAAGATATTGATCGAAGCCATAGTTGACAGCCCAGGTGCTGCTCTTGCGGTTGGCAGGTTGGGTGGGGATGAGCAGATTCGGGAAGAACCGGGCGAAGATATCCGCCAGAATCGGCCCGGGATTTGCCAACCGGGGAAACCGCTCGTTCAGCAACAAGGTGGCGATATTCGAAGGATCTTGGGTCAGCGAAAACCGATCCTCGTCACTCCATTTGAACCCGAGGCTCTGATGGCCAACGAGCCCGAACGGCTTAATCGTGAGCTGACCGCTGCTCACGAGCATTACGCCGTCGCTGAACGCCTTGCCGAGGTTGTTGCCAGTCGCCGTCCCATCCGGGTCCAGCACCATCGCCGACAGGAGGATATTCTCCCGCGGCACGACGATCGCTCCGCCGCCGAACGCCGAGGCGGGAATCTGATTATTGAAAGCCAGCGGAAAGTTAAGCGCCAGGTTCTGAAACTGAGTACGATAGTCCCCGTAGAACTCTGTAACGCCTAAATCAAGTGTGTCGATCTTACCGGCGAATAGACCGAGTTGGGGGCTAAAGAATTGCGTCAAGGTCGCATTGGTCAGCGCGGAAGTGCGGTCGTTCAACCCCGGCAACAGGGCAGCGGTGTTCAGCGGCACGATCGCGCCGGCATCTGAAAACACATTGCTGCCGAATCCGGTGTCACCCTCGAACTTGAAGAAACCGCCCGGCCATAGGCCGAGCTTCTGCGTGTCGATATTGAGCGTGTAATCGAGATTTCCCCACAAATTCTCGCCGGTGCTCCGGCCGCCGCTCACCACGGCCTGGGGGGAAGCGAGCAGATCAATGTCTAGCACAATACCCTTCTTCGCGAGATCGTCGCGCAAGCCGCCCCAGTCGCCGGTGAGGCGGGGCCGGGACAGGATGCTCCCACCCCAAGTATCCGGCGTGGCGTAGGGTTGCGCCCTCGCCACATCCGGGGTGATCGTTGCGATCAAGCCGGCAAACAGGACCCAGGCCGTAAGGACGTGGGTCGCCGAGGCGGTTCGCATTTGATTCTTTTCCTCTTCGGAGAGACCGGGCGATGTCGTCGTCGGGTTCAGAGAAAGTTAGTCAGCATTCCAACTATTAGAACCAATCCCGAAACCGACATCACCAGAGCCATGATAAAAGCGGGGCGAAATTGACGAAAATGATTGTCCTGTCGCAATTCGTGAAGAGTTTGCCAATATTCTATCGTGCCCATTACCATTGCTGCAGTTCCAGCTATTCCGAAGATAAGCCCGACATTTCGAGGGCTATTCTGATTTGGTAACAATTTTCCGGACTGCTCGACCTCTTGCAAAATTTTGTAAATGGCAAACCCAAAACTGAGCAATGAAAGAGCTGTGCGAATCCACGCCATCAATGTGCGGTCGGCGGCCATCATCGTGCGCATCGCCCCGAGATCACGACGCGGTCTCGTCGTCCGGCTCTCCTGCGCCGAATTAGCCATAACGGGCTCCTTCAATCCTGTCCGTTTCTGGGGGCGAGCGACGCCAATACAGGGCCGCAAACGCGTCGCCACCGACCAAGTGATGTCGCGCCGCCGAGGTCGTGAAACTTCCAATGCCCAGATCAGCGGGGCTGGTTCGACGTGAATCGAGCCAAGGCGCGGCCGTTTCAGGTCCACGATAAGAGCCAGCGCCCCGGTGCACATGACGAGGAGTAGTGGCACGAGGATCGGCGGACGTTCTCCGATGACGCCAAGCTGGTAGGGCCATTACACTGCCAAGGATGGTGCCGATGCCTTTCCGCGCTTGGGCGGGGCGAGCGCCACGCTGGCCCAAACAAAACCCACTCTCGAACGCCACGGAGAGTATCGCGAACCATAATTCCGCCAAGACCAACAAATTTTCTCCGACCAGCAAGATATACAGGCGTTCGATCATTGATGTTCCTGGCCGCTACATTCGGTCTGAAGCAGGTCGGCCTGCCCTGATTGCTCGGGCCTCTGCTGCCCGCTCATCGACTGGGATCACGGGCAACTCGCCCGGGTGGTTGACCGGCAGATTGCGCAGGTGGTCCATGATCGCCTGCCATTCTTTGATCTCCCGCAGAACGCCGTTTCTCGCTCCGGTCGAGACACTAAGCTTATCCACCGTGCCCGGTGGCGGCAGCAGGTAAGGTGTGTCCACCCGAGGGTCGTCGAGTGCTTCGACCCGTGATTTGAGGGGCTTCCCCGCTTTGTTCTTCGGCACAAGCGTCAGGGTTCCCTTGGTGTATTTCGGTATCGCCACGAGGATTATGCCGAGATACAGAGGGCAGGTGAGACTGTAGAGCCGGGGGTCTTTACCGGAGATGTCGATTGTGCCGTATCCGCGATCGAGGTCGCCAATCTCGATCGCGGTCACGACATCGAACTTCGCGCGCGACGGATCATAGCGGAACCGCATTCCGGAACAGCGCGGGAAATATTCACCCGGATGGGCCGGGTTCTCCACGAGGAAAAATTCGAGCAAGTGCTTAAGTTCTTCGCCGGTGAAATAGGCCGTCACAAGTGCGCTGCCGGCGGTTGTGTCCACTACACCTGCGCCGAGGGGCGTCACGGCGAAGACGTCGTAGACGGTTTGGACGCCAGATTTTCCGCGCGTAAGCGGAGCGCGCATCATCCCGTTGGCGGTGAAACCGATGTCCGCTCCGGTCGCCTTTCTAAAGGCATCGGTGCAGAGATTGGCGAGAATGGTGCCACCGGCAATGTCGGTGAAGGTGTTTGACAAATCTCGCGGCGCTACCGCTAGCGGTTCGTCGATGCGGTAGCCTCGTGAGGCCAATACTACTGCCGTGACTTCTTGCTTGAGTTGATCAATTTGATCTGCGATGGCGCGGTCGCCCACGATGGTGTCGTCGATCGGGTAAAGCCGGTAGGATGCGACGGTCAGCCTGTCGCCGTCCAAATCGATTACCAGCTCGCCAAGGTTTACTCCTTCCTTTCCCGTCTGGACCACCGGCGTGCGGTTGTTGACGATAATCGGTTCCCGGAGTTCGGTGTGGCTATGGCCGCCGATCACCACGTCGATACCCGGCACAGCTCTTGGCAATCTCACGTCATCGCCATCCCGGTAGCGCCCGTCCGTGCCCTTCTCTACACCGCCGTGGCTGAGACAAATAACTACATCTACCTTTTCCACCTCGCGGAGCACCTGGACGATCTGCTTGGCGGATTCGATGGCGTCGGGGAATGTAATGGCGCCAGCGCCGGTAGTGTAGAACTGAGCCTCTTTGCCGAGTAGGCCGAAGAGCCCAAAGCGGATGCCACCGCGTTCGATCACCTGGTAGGGGCGGATTATCCCATCCTTGGCCAGTCGCTGGAGCTCGGCCAGCGTTGGGTCGCTGCCCATGACGTTGGTATTCGAGGCGATAATCACCGGAACACGACCCGCTTTTTTAGCCGCGTCGATAGACTTGCCCAGCCCCTCAGGCCCGAGGTCGAAATCGTGGTTGCCGAACGTGGTGGCGTCATAACCCATCAGGGACATGAGTTGTAGTTCGCCACCGGTTTCACGGCTGGCGGCGCCAAACGCGGTTCCCATGCTGTAGTCGCCCGCATCGAGCACCAGCACCGGCCCCTGATTTTTGTTCGCTTCCTGTCGCTGCACGATCAGCCTGGCTAGGCGGGCGTATCCGCCCCGGGTTCCGTCATCGTTCAGCGTGAACGGCGTGTAGTCCGAGGCCGGCCCCATCCCGATAAGGGCCGAGTGCATATCGTTGGTGTGCAGGATGGTGAAAGTCTTCTTCACACGGCGCTCCTCTGCTGTGGCCGGCGATGCCCGGGTAAGGAGTGTTGCGCCGATCGCCGCCGAGCCCGCCAAGAGCGCACGGCGGGAGTACAATTTATGCGAGGTGTGGGCTGGGGCCCTTTTCACCCACTGCCATCGATGTTTCTGACGCCGAATTTTCATTTTATGGAACGCCTACTGGCTGCCGAGGATGTTGATCGCGCGTGCACCAACGACGATGACCGTCACCAGCGAGATGGCGCTTTCAAACATCATCAATAACTTGGCGCGGGGCGTCAGCGGCATCGCGTCTGTTGTGCTGAACGCCGTTGCCGTTGAATATCCGAGATAGAGGTAATCGATGAACGTCGGCTCCCAGCCTCGCGGCACGTCGGCGGTGGGTGCCCCCTCTTGTGGGAAGAGCCAGTCTGGCGTCGCACTGGCGCCGTTTTTCCGGGCTTCGGGGCCGCCGCGATCGATCTGCCAGTACAACAACGAGAATATGAGGGCGTTGCTCACCCAAACCGCGACGCTAGTTGCCAGAAGCTGGAGGCCGCTGATATCGGCCGGGCGGTACAGCATCGCCTCGATCAGCTTGCTAAGATTAGTAAGAGTCACGCCCCCCGAAAACACGACGAAGACGAATGTGACGGTGCGCTCGACACGCAGCCACCGCGGTTTGGCGGCGGTTAGCCCGACCGCGACAATCGGTATGAATACAGCGAACCCGGCGACGTAGGTAATCGGCGTTGGAAACAACCGGATACGCTCCGGCAAGGCTGCAAACAGGATAATCACGACGAGGATCGTCAGCGCTACGGGCCAGCGCGGCTCGAAATGGTGTGCCTTCCTCCGGTTCTGGGGGCCTTGCATCATGTCCTGGCCTCCCGTTCGCGTTCGCGCATTTCGCCAACGTCGTTTTCCAGGAAGTAGTTGAGAAAGGTGCGGATCACGGCAACGGCTGCCAGCCGTCCGACGGCGTCCCAGTCCGTGGTAATAGAGGTCTCGATGATGTCCGCCGCGAGCTGGAATGTCAGGCCAGCGACCAGCCAACGCGCGTAACGCAATCCGACATCGCGTCGCGCCTGGCCCGATCGCGACGAAAACAGCAGGCGCAAGCCTCGAACGAATGCCTCGACGGTTCCGACGACGATGATCACCAGCGCTAGCGCGTCGATGACGACGATAGCCGCCTCGGTAACCACGATTAGCCATTCTCTCATTGGCACGCTACCGCGAGTTTCGCCATATTCGGTCGGTGTATGGCCTGTTGGGATACTCAGCGTCACCGCTGGGCGGCAGAGGCGCTGCCGTCCAGCTTTGCGCGCGCTTAAACTGGGACCGCGAGACGCGCAGCGCCCATCATGCTCCAGGGCCGCTAGCCGCCGTGACTCTCCTGCAGCTTCGCCAGGACTTGGTCGACAGTAAAGCTCGCCGCCTTTTGCCGCGGCGGGTAATCCCGGAATGTGGCTAGGAAATCGCCAACGAACTTCTGCGCGGGAACGATCAGGAAAACGTGGTCGAGGAACCAATCCCAATACGTGTTCGAGGTGATGTCGGCAAACTCGAACGGGTCCGTTCGCAAGTTGAACATCTTCGGAACTCGTAGCATCACGAAAGGCTCGAACCAGAGCTGCATCGTGCCGCGTAGCCGTTGCTCGCCGAAGACAAGTTTCCAGTTATCATATCGCAAGGCGAGCAGATCGCCATCGTCTGAGAAATAGAAGAACTCCTCGCGC
>DATJWQ010000071.1:0-42227 GCA_035501175.1 Verrucomicrobiia bacterium
CCGTACGCCCAGGGCCCGGTGTAAGCCGGCGACCCATTTTGGTAGCTTGGGAGTGCGTCAAGCACCTGGAAATAAAGGACGACCGATGAGCGAAACACCACTCGACGATCACTCGCAACACGTCGACCTGGCGCGCGACGCCGGCTATCGCGACGGCAGCGGCATCACCCAACGGATCAAACGGTTGGAAGCCGAAGCCGCTCACGACCCGTCCCTGGCCCGAACACGGGAGAATCTGTCATCTGCCAAGAGTTGAGCCTGACGACCGATCACAAATTCACTCGATACGAAAACAACGACCGCTGGTTGTCCTGCGTGCCCATCATGTCGACATCGGCCCTCCTCCGCTCTGCTTCTACACGACCCCGAGGCTAACCGGAAGCCAAAAGTCATTTCATTTGGGCAACACGCCCATGAGATCTGACGCTATTGTCGTATTGTCGTGCCGTGCAGTTAGTTGAGCAAATTGGGGAGCCTCTGCTGACGGAGGTGGGCTGGCAAAGCCTGCGGCGATCGCCAAAGGAGTAGGGGCTGGACGACGAAGCCTCCTTTCGACTGAGAATTGCGTGGGACGCCGTCACGATTCACATTGACGAGGATTCTTGGTTGTGAAACAATTCACACACTACTCAGCGGCGATGATTGTCGTGTTCGCATCCAGTCTTGGGTCGCAAAGGGATCGTGGGTGATGAAGACAAACATGCATAATCCATTCACGCGCTGGCTGTGCGCTCTGTTTGCCGCGTTCCTTACATTCCTTATTCAAGGAAGGGCTTCGGCGCAGACCTTCGGCTACACTGGGACTGAGACGAATATCACACTGGGCCCGGGAACCTACGACATCACGGCCTTCGGCGCTGCGGGAGGCTGGGTGAACTTGGGCAGATTACCCGGCCCGGGCGGCGGCTACGGAGCTGAAATGGAAGCTGAATTCAACTTCACCGGAGTAACAACCCTGACCATCCTGGTGGGTTCTCTCGGAGTCAACACAGCGTTTTGCGGCGCCGGTGGAGGCGGGGGCTCCTTCGTTGTCGATGGCAGCACACCGCTGATTATTGCGGGCGGCGGTGGCGGCGGCGGCTGGGGCGGCGTCGGCGGCCCCGGCAGCAGTAGCGACATCGGTGGCAGTGGCAGCACAAGTAGCGGTACCGGCTACGGCGGCAGCGGCTCCAGCGGCGGTGGCGGCGGCGGCTTCTACAGCGCCGGCGGCACCGGCTCGGGCGCCGGCGGCAGCAGCTATTTCAGCGGCGGGGCTGGCGGGGCTGGTAGCAGCGACGGCAATGGCGACTTCGGCGGCAATGGTGGCTACGGCGGCGGAGGGGGAGGTGGCGTCGACTCCAGCCGTACTGGCGGTGGCGGTGGTGGTGGCGGCTACAGCGGCGGTACTGGTGGCAGTCTCAGCGGTTTCGGCGGCCTCGGCGGTGGTTCTTACATCGACTCATCTGCAACAGGAATTGGCACAGAACTCTCCGGCGTCGAGTCCGCCAACGGCTTGGTCGAAATCGAAGTCATCCCTGAACCTTCGACTTGGGCGCTGGTCGGTCTCGGCCTGTCGGCAGTGCTCGTGTGGAGAAGCCGGAAGGCATAACGGAACGACCGACGACAACGCTGTCAGCGAATGGGGTCAGGACTTGAGAGGCTGTTGACACGTTGGGAGCGCAAGAGGCTGCAGCGCACGGCGGCAGCCGGGAACATTGTCATGAATCAAGACCCCAACGACTGGCTCGGGGCGCACAGGTGAGCATGCACGTGAGCATCGACCTCGTTCTCCCGCTTCCCGATGGCGACACCGTCCCTGCCATGCTTGTCGCCCCAAAGCCCAAACGATGAACCCCCGCGCAGCTGTCGTGAGCCCGCCCGAGACCACGCCGTCCGGCGGACCTGCAAAAGCAGTTGGGTCAAATCTCCTTTGGGCAACAGGCCCTCAAAAGTTGATGACCCTGACAACGTCGTCCTTGCTGCTCACCACCCCTGCCGTCGTCTCGCTCTCCGCCTTCCTCAAACGCCGCCGCCGCGACAAGTGAGTCGAATCTGCGTTTTAGCGCATTCTTGGCGGCGTCCGTTCGCGACTCCGCCAAGCGCGTGTTTCGGATTTCATTTCTGGTGCGGATATGCTTTCATCACGGCTCCAATGAAATTCAAGGGCGTCATATTTGACATGGATGGGACGATCACGGAGCCGTACTTCGATTTTGTGAGGATCAAGCAGGAGGCGGGAATCGGCGATGTGGATATGCTCGACTACCTCGCCGGGGCGTCGGCCGCCGAACGCGCGCGCGTGCAGGCCATTATGACGAGGTTCGAGGACGCGGGGGTGGAGGCGGCGGCGTTGAATACGGGCGCGCGCGAGTTGTTGGACGAACTGGCCCGGCGCGAGATGCGCACGGCCTTGCTCACGCGAAATACGCGGCGGTCCGTGACAGGTGTGTGCCGAAAATTGAACCTGAAGTTCGATATCGTGGTCACAAGGGAGGACGGGCCGCACAAGCCCGCCCCCGAGCCGATCTGGCGGATCGCGAAGCGCTGGGGCGCATCGGCCGCAGAGGTGTTGATGGTGGGGGATTACAAGTGGGACGTGCTCTGCGCGAAGAACGCGGGCACGCCATGCGCCTTGCTGATCAATGGAGAGAGCAAGGAAGACTGGGTGAAGGACGCGACGTACCCGATCAAGAGATTGGCCGAAGTAATCGAGATCATTGAAGGGAAGATACAATGACAAATGCCGTGGTGGGGATGGTGACCTGTGCGTCGCGAACCGAAGCGCGCAAGGTGGCCCGGACAATTGTGACGAAGAAACTGGCGGCGTGCGTGAATGTGGTCGGTGGACTCGAATCGCACTATTGGTGGCAGGGAAAACTCGAAACCGCGCGCGAATGTCTGCTCCTGATCAAGACGACGCGTCGCCTCGCAACCGCGGTGGAACGCGCCGTCAAGGCGGCCCACAGTTATGCAGTGCCGGAAATCATTTTCCTGCCGATTCTGGCTGGCGAACGGAAGTATTTGAAATGGCTTCGCTCGTCCGTCTCGAAGATCGCCGCGGCAATTCTCGTCCTGGCGTGCGTGGGAACGGCACGCGCGGGTCAGGTCGATGATTTGATCAACCAGCTCGGCAGCACCAACGACGAGGATCGAGCGGAAGCGGCTGATGGACTCACTCATCTTGGCGGAGAACGCGTTGTGAAGGAGTTTCGGGATCTCCTGAACTCGCCCAGCCCGGAGCGACGAGAGATCGCGGTGGTGGGTCTGCTGCAGGTCAGCGATGCGGATGAAGACGTCGAGCGTGTCCACGCCCGCTTGAAGGACGACGATTCCACCGTGCGCTGGTCGGCCGTCGTGGCGCTCCAAAACAGCCGCCGCACCGAAGCGATTCCGTGGCTGGAAGATGTCGCGAAGAACGACAAGACGGATTCGGTGCGCGAAGCGGCTGCCCAGGCGCTCGGGAAGCTGCGATCGGGAATCCGCTGGGTGCCGACCCTGGACGAGGCGGAAAAGAAGTCGAAACAACTGAAGAATCCGGTCCTGGCGTATTTTTACCTGCGAGATTCGGATTATTGCCAGAAGCTCGAGGACGGCGTGCTGGCGGACAAATCGGTCGTGGCCGCGGCGGAGGAATTCGTCTGTGTGCGCATCGACGCGGTCAAAGACGCTGATGAAGCGCACAAGCTGGATGTGCGCGGCGCGCCGACGATCCTGTTTCTCGACGGCGAGGGCAACGAGATGTCGCGCATCGCCGGGCTGGTGGACAAGGACCAGTTGTTGTCAAAACTGAGCGAGGCCAAACGCAGCAAACTTACCTTCCGCGAGGCGCGCCGGCTCGCAATGCAAAATCCCGCCGATGTGCAGGCCAATTGGAAGGTCGCCGAGACCTATTTGGAGGAGGGCAACGAGGAGCTGGCCGAGCCGCACCTGCGCAACGTGATCGAACATGATGGCGACAACCAGTACGGTTATACCGACAAGGCGATGTTCGCGCTGGGGTTCGCCCTCGGCAAACGCGGCGAGTATTCGCAAGCCGCGTACAGCTTCGAGAAATTGCTGGAGCGCTGGCCGGACTACAAGGACAAGGACAAGGCGCTGTACTGTCTCGGTCTGAGCCAGTTGGCGATCGGGCAGAAGGACAAGGGCCGCGCCCGTCTCGAGCAACTGGTGAAAGAATTCCCGAACAGCTCGACGGCGTCCAGCGCCCAGGCGGCTTTGGACAAGCTGAACAAGAAGGAGGGGAAAGATGAAACGAGTCACTAGGCTCTTCGCAATCCTGGTAATGGGGATCGTGGTGTCGGTGCCCCTGGCGCGAAGCGAGGACTCTTCCTTGCCGGACACGGGCGCGGTTCGCGAAGCCGGAAAGTTTTTCGACCGCGGGAACAAATTCGTCGAGAGTGGTTCGCTGTCGCGGGCGAAGCTTGAGTACGAAAAAGCGATCAAGATTTACCCGAAGTATCTCGATGCGCTCTACAATCTGGCCATCGCTTGCGAGCGTCTCGGCCAGAAAGGTGAAGCCATCGACGACTACAAGCGCTATCTGGCAATCAAGGAGAACGACCCGGATGTCTGGACGCAGCTCGGGTTCCTCTACGACGACGTCGGCAGCAAGGACGAGGCTCGTCACGCCTACGAGAAAGCGCTGGAGATCGATCCGAAATTCGGGCGGGCGCAGCACAATCTCGGCGTGTTGCTCAAGGAACAGGGCGATCTCAAGGGCGCCGAAACGCATCTCACCACGTTTGTGAAATTGGAGGAAGCCGCCGGCCGTCAGGACGGCGACGCGTACTACAGCCTCGGCATCTTGTATCTCCAGGAGTTGCGCGACAAGGATGCCAAGACCACGCTGCAGAAGGCGCTCGATATCGATCCGAGCGATCCGTATTTCAACAACGCCATGGGTGACACCTACCTGTTCGAGAAACGCCCGGACCTGGCGATTGTCTGCTATCAGAAAGCCCTCGAGAAGGATGCAAAGTACGCCCCGCCCTATAGCGGTCTCGGGGACGCCTACGCCCAAATGAAAGATCGCGACAAAGCCGTGGCATCGTACCACAAAGCTCTGGAGCTGCGTCCCGATTACGCATTGGTCTACTATAAACTCGGATTGCTATTCGAGGACAGCAACGCGGCGGAAGCGATAAAACAGTTTGAAAAATACATGGAATCTGGTAAAAACCCCGAGTATCGCGATGAGGTTGCCGCGAAGATTGAAGCCCTAAAACTGACGCTGAAGCATTAACCCGGAAAGTTTGTCATGTCACAACATCGTAGTCTCAAGGGAGCCAACAAAATTCAGGCGCGCCGAAACGTATTGAAGCGATTCGAGCGCGTTGAAATTCTCAAGAAACAGGGCCGCCTGAAGGAAGGTGGGCGGGTTTTTGGCCTGCCCAAGACGAAACCCGAATAACCGCGCTGTCCGCCGTGCTCGTCCGTCTGCAAAAATACCTGGCAGAAGCGGGTGTGGCTTCCCGTCGTCATTGCGAACAACTCATCGAAGATGGCCGCGTCTCGGTCAACGGGCAACCCGTCCGTTTGCTGGGAACGAAAGTCGATGCGGAGCGTGACTCGATCGAGGTGGACGGCAAGCCGGTCGCTGTCGAACGCAAGGTGTACGTTGCCCTGAACAAGCCCGCCGGCTTCCTGTGCACCAATCACGACACGCACCAGCGCCAGCGCGCCGTCGACCTGCTCCCGCATACGCTTCCCCGGCTGTACACCGTCGGGCGCCTCGACAAGGATACGGAAGGCCTGCTGTTTCTCACCAATGACGGCACTTTTAGCTTGCGGCTGACTCACCCCCGTTACAAGATGAGCAAGACCTATCTGGTGGAGGTCGAGGGAGGATTAACCAGCGCTGAGATTGCGCGCCTGCTGCAGGGAGTTCGAAGTGACGGCGAGACGTTGCGCGCCGAGAAGATTTTCCAGGTGCGTTCGCAGAAGAACACCACGGAACTGCGAGTCGTCCTCAGCGAGGGAAAGAAACGACAAATCCGCCGGATGATGTCAGCCGTTGGTCACCCGGTGAAGCGCCTTGTGCGCCTCGCGGTAGGCCCGGTCAAACTGGGGAATTTGGCAACATCACAATGGAGGCATTTGACTCATGAAGAAGTCTGCAAGCTTATGCAATTCTCACCGGCCGCTTTTCGCTCTTAGCGTGGCGCTCGCGTGCGCCGCGTTGGGCGGCGCAACCATGGTCCGCGCCGATTCCGGCACGATCGTAACGGCCCAGGCCACTCCGGCGGCTCCGGCTGGCCCGGCATCTCACGGCACGGTAAAGGGCGAGCGCAGCAATGTCCGCTCACGCCCGAGCCTGCATTCCGAGGTCATCGCTCAACTTCACAAGGGTGAGTCCGTGGACGTGCTCGAGCGCAAAGCCGTGACGGAACACGACAAGACGATGGACTGGCTGCGAATTTCCCTGCCCGAGAAGGCCAAATGCTACGTCAACGCCAAGCACGTCATGGATGGCACGGTGGACGTCGATGAGCTGAACGTGCGTTGCGGTCCCGGATCCAGCTTTCGAGACGTCGGCAAATTGGCAAAGGGAACCAGGGTGGAGACCGTCCAGAAGAAGGGCGAATGGTTGCAGATCCGGCCAACCCCGGATTGCAGCGGATGGATTGCCGCCGAATTGGTGGACGTAGAGGTTGCGCCCGCGCCGGTCGCGACGCCGCCACCCACTCCAACCGCGAATTCAGGCCAGATTGTGACGCCGCCGGTCGCCGCGCCGATGCCTCCATCCGTGAGCATTGTCAATACCGACCCGGACGTGTTGGTGACCTATGCCGTCAAGGACGGGTATTTGGATTCCGTGACCGAATCGAATGCTCCCGCCCCCTACGAATTGCGCACGCCCGAGGAGGATCGATTGAGTTCCCGTATCGCCTATGTGGAAGCCCCCGGCCTTGACTTGAAGAAGTACGATGGCAAGCACGTTCGCCTCATGGGCACCCAGCGTTGGCACAAGGGCGATCGGTACCCGGTGATTACGATCGAACGGGTCGACAGAGTCTGGTAGTTGCGACGCGATGCCGGCGACTCTCATTGACGGCAAGGCCATCGCGGAGCAGATCAACACCGAAACCGTTGCCGATATCGCGCGCCTGGAAGCCCGGGCGCGCATCACCCCCGGTCTGGCGGTGATTCTGGTCGGCGAGAATCCCGCCAGCGCCACCTATGTTGCGATGAAGGACAAGATGTGCGCCCGCCTTGGACTGCACTCCGAGCGGGTGAATCTTCCCGCGTCCACCACGGAAACCGAACTGCTGGACAAAATCGGCACGCTGAATCGCAAGCCCGAGATTCACGGCATCCTCGTCCAATCCCCATTGCCTCCACAGATATCGGAGGAGAAGGTCTTTTCGGCCATCGACCCCGGCAAGGACGTGGATGGGTTTCATCCGGTGAACATCGGCAAGCTCGCGTTGGGGGATTCGTCGGGCTTTGTCCCCTGTACACCCGCGGGCGTTCACGAACTTCTGATCCGGAGTGGAGTGAAGATCGACGGCGCGCATGTGGTCGTGCTGGGACGCAGTCGGATCGTGGGGCGCCCGATTTCCCTGATTCTGTCGCAGAAGGCGCCACACGCAAACGCAACTGTGACGGTTTGCCATTCGCGGAGCCGGAACCTGGCGGAAATCTGCCAATCGGCCGACATTCTCATCGCGGCCATCGGCGCGCCGCGATTCGTCAAGGCCGACATGGTGCGGGACGGTGCAGTTGTCATCGATGTGGGCGTCAATCGCGTCGAGGACAAAGAATCGGACAGGGGTTACAAGCTGGTGGGCGATGTGGACTTCGATGGCGTGGTCGCGAAGGCCTCGTTGCTCACGCCCGTGCCCGGCGGTGTCGGCCCGATGACGATCGCCATGCTGATGCACAACACCGTGCGCGCCGCCCGGACACTTCACCGTGCTTCATGAGAAACCTGATGGAATCAGCAGTGATATCGCGGCATCCGCGGCCCTTCGAGCTTTGACGGGCGGCGCTGAGAGCACCGACAGCATGAAGTACCAGAATGCGCTAAACGTATTGGCGCTGGCGCTGACTGTGTTCGGAGCTGTGCATGTGGCGCGACAGCTCCCGGCGCGCGCCACGCGTAACGATTTCGCCCATTACTATATCTCCAGTCGCCTCCTGCTTTCCGGCGCCGATGTCTATTCAACTCCGTTGGAGCCGGAATATGCCCGATGGGGATTTCAGTATGCCGCCTCGATCCCCACGGCGACCAATCCTCCGCTCTTGGTCGGAGTCTTCGCCCCGTTCGCCATGTTGCCACCGCAGGCGGCGTTTCGGGCCTGGACCCTGTTGGAGATCGTTTGTCTGGGATACGTGTTGGTCCAAATTTGGCAGACAACGTCCCCAACGCTTTCTGCGCCCGCCCGCAGGTTGCTATGCGGAGCCGTCATCGCCTCCGCGCCAGTGTATTGGCACTTCGTATTCTCGCAGTGCCAGTTGCTCATCGCGATGTTGATCCTGCTGGCATACCGGCTTTTGCGGAATGGAAAGCCCGAGCTGGCCTGCCTGGTAATGACCACCGCGGCCTGGCTGAAGTTCTTCCCCGCAATCCTGTTGCCGTGGTTTCTATGGCGGGCGAACAGACGCTGGAAATGTGTGGGGGTGATTGCCGTATGGAGCGCTGCTGTGATATGGGCAACAGGCTGGGAGTCTTGGAGGCAATTCTGGTTACACGGCCGGCCGCTTATTGAAGCGTGGATCACGCAGCAGCGACACTTCAACTTTACGATCGCATCGTTCGTGAAGAACGCCGCCTGGTCAGTTCACGGTTACAACCCCGAATGGGAGGGATTGCGAAGCTGGGTCACGGCTGGAATGACCGCCGGTCTGCTGTTAATTGCCGTGGCCTACGGTCTGTGCTGGTGGACCGGGCGGGAGGGGAAGGGGCCGGATCTCGACCTGGAATTCGGACTGTTGAACGTGGCAATGCTGGCCGGCATCGCCGAATCGTGGGGGCACTATTTCGTGATCCTCGCGTTTCCGGCCGCGATTGCTGTGGGCCGCGCCGTCAAATCGTCAACGTCAGGACAGGTGGCAATATTGGCCCTCGCGCTCGTCATGGTGAATGTGATGACCGCTTGGCAGAGTCCGTGGCTGGACTTTGTATTCCGATACATTCCGCTCTACGGATTGCTGGTCCTGGGAATCTTCTTCGTTCGTGAGCTGATTGACCGCTCCGAAGAAGAGGCGAATTCTTCTACCATGTCTGTTCCGCAGCCGCCGTGACGGCGCCGCCGCGTTTGGCAGCGGGCAGATAAGCCTGCTCGGTGTAGTCGCGCACCATGCGGGCCGTCGAAAACCGCGGCGTGACCGTGGCGATTGACGCTTTCATCATTTTGATCCAGCCCAGTGGCAACCCGTTGGCGTCGCGTTTATAAAACGTCGGGACGATCTTGTCTTCCAGGGTACTGTACAGCGACTCGCCGTCCTCATAGTCCTGCTTGTCCGTGTTGTCGGAATCCCTCGCCTCACCGATGGTCCAACCCGCATCCGGATTCTGCACCTCGCACCACCAGCCGTCCGCAACGGAGAAGTTGATGCCGCCATTGACGGGCGCTTTCATCCCGCTCGTGCCGCTGGCCTCATGGGGCCGACGTGGATTGTTGAGCCAGACATCGACTCCTTGGACCAGCATACGAGCGACGCGCATGTTGTAATTCTCCACGAACACGATGTGGCCGTGCAAATCGGTGTTGCGTGAGATATCGAAGATGCGCCGGATGAGTTCCTGGCCGGGCTTGTCGGCCGGGTGCGCCTTGCCGGCAAACACGATCTGCACCGGGCGCCCCTCGTTTTTCAGAATCGAACGCAAACGATCGAAATCGCGGAACAACAAATCGGCGCGCTTGTACGTGGCAAACCGCCGCGCGAATCCGATGGTCAACGCCTCGGGGTTGAGCAGTTCCTCGACACTGCGGAGGTCGTCGGGCGATGCGCCGTGACGGGCAAGATGGGCGCGCTCGCGTCCGCGAATAAAACGAACCAGGTTCTCCTTCTGAAGATTGTGGACGTCCCACAATTCCTTGTCGGGAATGTTGGCCACGCCGCGCTTCCAGAACAGTTCGTCCATGAGATTGTTGCGCCAGGCGGGTGTAAGATAGCGGTCGAACATCTCGCTCATCTGGTAGCCCATCCAGGTTTGCGTGTGGATCCCGTTCGTGATGGCGTGAATCGGGTTCTGGCCCGGCTTCAGGTTCTTGTAGAGGTGCCGCCACATGTCGTTGCTGACCTTGCCATGGAGCTGACTGACACCGTTGCAGAACGTGGACAGCCGAATCGCCAGCACCGTGAGGCTGAACGGTTGATTCCCTCGGCCGGGGCTTGACAGGCCAAGGTCGATCAGTTGATCGATCGAGCCGCCGATCTCCTCGCAACACTTCTGATAATATTTGCGCACCAGCCCGGTATCGAACGCCTCGTTGCCGGCGGGGACGGGCGTGTGGGTCGTGAAGATGGAATTCTTTGCCACTTCTTTGCAGGCGTCGGCAAAACTCATGCCGCCCTTGACATAGTTGCGAACCCGTTCCAGCCCGAGGAACGCGCAGTGGCCCTCGTTCATGTGCCAGCACGCCGGCTCGATGCCGAGTGTCTGCAACGCGCGCACGCCGCCGACACCAATCACGATTTCCTGGCAGATGCGCATCTCACGGCCACTGACGTACAGCTGTCCCGTGATTGGCCGATCCGCGGGATTGTTCTTGGTCGTATCCGTGTCGAGGAGCAGCACCGGCACGCGACCGACCTGGGCGAGCCAGACTCGCGCGTACACGGTGCGGTCGGGGAAATCGATGGTGACAGTCAAATAACGGCCATTGTCACCCAGTAGCGGCTGGACCGGCAGACGCGAAAAATCGTAGGCGGGATAGAAATGCTGCTGCCGGCCGTCGGGCTCGATTTCCTGCTCGAAGTACCCGTGCTTGTATAGCGGACCAATGCCGATAAACGGAATCCCGAGGTCGCTGGCGGACTTGCAGTGGTCGCCGGAGAGCACACCCAAGCCGCCGGAGTACGTGCGCAGGCATTCGTGGAAACCAAATTCGGTCGAGAAGTAAACGAACGGTCCACCCTGATAGCCGGGATGGTTCGTGGCAAACCACGCCTCGTTGAGAGACTTCATGTACGTGTCGAACTCACGCAGCACCGACTTGTACATGGTCAGGAACACCTCGTCCTCGAGCAGGGTTTCCCAATGATGCGGTTCGATGTTGATCAGCAGTTCGACGGGGTTGCGGTAGATGGCCCACAACCCGGGCTCAATGTGCGCAAACATGCGTCGCGCCTGCGGGTTCCAGGTCCACCAGAGGTTGTAGGCCAGGTCGCGCAACCCGGCGACCTCCCTGGGTAGTTCGATGTCGGCCAGCGACGTGGAACGCAATTTCAAGGGAGCTTTATCCATAAGCACTTAGCAAGGGCTGAGGGTTGGCGGAGTGGGACGGGGTGAAACGATCGGTGCGGATCGTTTGGCAATCATGAATGCAGCGCAGCGGTTTCCGTGGCCGCGATCATCTCGTCCACGTTGATGCCGCGCAGGTTGAATAGTCGACGGACCGTGTCATCGATCAGGTTGTTCGGGCAGGATGCGCCCGCCGTGATGCCCACATAAATATTCCCGCCCGGTAACCAGTTCTCCGTCAGGACTTCCTCTTGTTTGTGGAGATTGAAATGCAGAATCGCCTTGTCGGAGAGAATCTTGCTCGCGTTGCGGATGAAATAGGTCGGCATCCGCTCTTCGCTCATCTCGGCGAGGTGCGACGTGTTGCTGGAATTATACCCGCCCACGACGATCATCATATCGAGCGGCTCCTGTAACAAATGAACCAGCGCGTCCTGCCGCTCCTGTGTGGCGCCGCAAATCGTGTCGAACATGCGGTAATGCCGGTCGATCTCGGCTTCACCGTATCGGTCCACCATCGCCTTTCGCAGGCGTCGTTGGATCTCCTCGGTCTCGCTGCGCAACATCGTCGTTTGGTTCGCCACGCCGATGGAGTTCAGATGCTGGTCGGGATCGAATCCCGGCGAATGGGCTCCCTCAAATTTCGCCAGGAACTCCGTCTTGTTTCCGCCATGACGGATGTAATTGCAGACGTAATCGGTCTCGCCAATGTTGAGGACAACGACATAGTGGCCCGCAGGGTTGGCCGTGGCGCGCGAACTGGTGGCCTTGGTTTCCTCGTGTTTGGCTTTGCCGTGAATGATGGACGTGAATTGCTCGTTGGCATTCTGCGTGACGCGCTTCCAGACACTCATCACGTCGCCGCACGTCGTGTCCACCAATTGGCAGCCCTTGGCTTTCAGCTTGTTCATCGTGGCAACTTCCGCGCCGAACGCCGGAATGATCACCACGTCATCTTCCTTGAGGTCGTCGATGTTGGCGCTCTTGATCGGGCCGGACAGAAACTTGATCTCCATCGCGATGAGTTGCTCGTTGACCTCGGGATTGTGGATGATTTCGCCGAGGATATAGATGGGCTGATTGAGAAACACCTTCCGCGCGGCATAGGCGAGATCGATGGCGCGCTCGACCCCGTAGCAGAAGCCGAATTCCTTGGCCAGCCGCACTTTCAGCCCGCCGGCTTCAAGCACACCACCCCGCTGCCGCAGCTTCTCAACGATCTGGCTGCGATAGTGCTGTTCCACCTGCTCGCGAACGGCCTCCATGATATCAGGCCGCCGCAGGTTGATTCGCTTCGGTTTCGGTACTTCTGCGACACTTGCGATGCTCATCTAACCTGCATTCATACTGTAAATCGATTGGCAATTCAACTAAAACCCCGGATGCGCAGTTTGGGCCTTGTCGATGAAGCTCGTGCGGGGAGCGAACGCGCAAAGATCGCGTTCGAAGACTGGCGGGGAAGAGAATCCGGCGATTATTGCCGAACCGGTGGGGGAGGCAGGACGAAATCGCGGTACTGATTCGGATCACCAGTCTGACCCGCTTCAGCCGCCTTGACCAGATTGTACATCTCGCGGGCAGTGACGTAGTGGAGATGGAAGCCCGATCCATCTCTACAGAAATCGCGCAAGGCCTGATGCATCCTCACGGCTGATTCGCCCAATGCGGTATCGAAGTTCGCCTCCTGGCAGCCGTGCGTGTAGACTTTCACGAATACCCAATCTGGTCTTCCGATCGCCCCAATCCGCTGGGCAATCCAATTCTGAATCCGACCCGCTGTCGCAGGCGCGTAGTGTGCCACCTCGCTGTTTTCGATACGCGGGATTACACCGAATTTGCGATGGGTCCAATTCAGCGCCAGCGGGCCCTGGATGATGAGGAGGTCGCCGCTCGGTGTCCCGCCAACACGCACGTCCGTCCCCGTATTATGCGATTTGGATCGGAGCGGGTCGTCCGTCGCATAGTAAATCGAATTGATCTTGCGGGTCTGACAGTCGCTCGGTGCGCTCGGAAGAGTAAAATCGGCGTAGCAACCGGTCTCGCGCAGCACTTGCAGCTCGTTGGTGACGCCGCACCACCGTCCATCAGGACGTGAGTTATCCAGCGCCCAGTTGCCATGAATGAAACCGTAACGCCCTTGCGAGAGGAATCCGTGTTGGCGCAATCTGGCTTTGAATTCCTCGATTGTCTGGTGAAGGTGATCGGCCGTGTCGTTATCGTGATGGAGGTGGATCTCCGCTTCGCCATAGCCCCGGTGGCACAGTCGCATCAGCAAATCGAGGTATTCCGCCACATACTCCTCCGCCGGGTAAAAGAATGTATGCTGCGGCGGACGCCCGTCCGCATCGCGGAATTGATCTGCCATCCGTGGATAATTGTCGAACCAGTGCTCGACGCGCTCCCGCCCTTGCTGTGCGGAAGCCTTGTTCCATAGCGGTTCGTAATGATCCACGAAACAGAAAAAGACATGCGTCGGTGTGACCGCTGCGGGTGGTCGACGCTGCCAATAGCCGGGCAACCAGAGATGGACGTTCTTCAGCATCGCCATGAATCGCCGTCGACGAATTGCCGATGCCAGAGTTCGAGGAACAGCAGAAGCAGGATCGGCGTGCCGCGGTCGGAACGGCCGCTCATATGGTCGTCGATGATCTTGCGGACGCCATCGGGTCGGTAGAGCCCTCGGCTCAAGGTGCGCTTGGCCAGCAGCACGCTTTCGACGTGCGGGCGCAATGGGCCTCGCAGCCAACCGGCTACGTCCACGTAATGTTTGTATCGTTCGTAACCGAAATATCGTTTCAGATAGCCGTTGGCTTTGCGGTACAACCGCTGCGTGAAATCGTCCGCGCCGGCGGGTGCACCCGTATTCGCGTTCGTGATCTTCAGCAACGCCGGGTTGAATTGTCGGAGCAGGTGTCGATGAACCGTTGTGCCCAGCCGCGCATCGGGCACGAGCTGCAACACCGCTGCGACATATTCACGGTCCAGAAACGGCATGCGGACTTCGACGCGGCTGCGAAGTTCGGCGAGCGATGGCACGCTTTGACGCCTCAAATACTCTTGTGCGTACACGCACGTGACCTGATCGATGGGGTGTAGCGTGGGGTCAACGCCGTCGAATGCCTCGTCTAGGCTGCGCCGGGCGCCGCCCTGCATGGCGTCGGCGAGCTCGGAGACGAGCAACGCGTTGGTGTCGCCCTCGCTCAATCCGCAACACATTTGGCCGAACAGTTGCGCTTGCAGCTCGGGCTGTGACTTGCAGGCGAGGATCTGACGGTTACACGTCAGTTCATATGCCCATTGCATCCGCGCGATTTCACCGCCATGCCCGCGTAACGCGACGTGCACGCCCAATTCACGATATTTGTCCAACGTCGACATTATCACACAGGCTTCGTCGAAGAATTGGCCATCCGTCAGCCAGACCATTTCGCGCACATACCGCGGCCACAACGCGAAAAAGCTGTCGCTGTTCTCCACGAACGTGTGGTTCTTCACACCGTTGGTCACGCGGGCGATTTGTTCCGAGATGATTTGATCGGCGCCCCCGCGCACGTCGAGTGTCAACGTCTTGATTGGATGTCGCCGATGATCGATAGCGGCGTGAATGGTCCGCGAGTCGTAGCCTCCCGAAAGCGACACGCCGATTTGCAGGTTCCCGGCGCACCGGGTGTCGACGGCTTGTTGGAACCGCTGCGCGACTTCATCGAGGATTGCGGAATCGTTGCGCGTGCCCTGGCCGATATGCTGCCTGAGATCCCACGTGCGTTCCAGGTTCAGCTGACCGGTCTGGGTGTGGAACCGGAGCTGCGATCCGCCGGGGAGACATTTCACATCACGAACAAGAGTCTTCTCTCCAAAAATGAATCCGAATGCCATCAGATCGGCCAACCCCTGCGGATCAAGTTGCGTGCCGACTCCAGGGTGGGCGAGCACGGCTTTCAGTTCCGTGGCAAAAATCAACTGACCTCCAAGGCGCGTATAGAACAGCGGCATCACGCCGAACGGATCGTTGGTGATCGTCAGCGTGTGGGCCACCTCGTCGTATTTCACGCGCGTAAAGCCGTCACTTTCTTCCCCGTGCAGCCAGTCGTACGGGGAGTTGCGCGTCGGGAAATGGCCGAGATGAATATGTGCACACGCGAATGTGCGCTGCGGAGAGACAAACTGCCCTGATTGATACCAGTCGCAGTGCCACATCGATTCGGTCATGCGCGTCAGGGCGCGTTCGATGTCGTTCTGCGGCGTGGTGGAAACGATGCCGACGAGGCCTGGCATGGCTATCGATTGACAGAGAACTTCTTCGGCGCGGTAGGCGGGCGGGCATCGTCGATGTACTTCCGATGCCACAGTTCCAGCAGCATTAGCGACCAGATCTGATGCGCGTTGTCGCGATGGCCGCTTCGGTGATCGCGCCAGAGGGTTTCGATCTCGGACTTCTTGAAATAACCGCGCTGCGTCGCCGTGCGACCGAGAAGGAGGTCTTCCGCGGTGGCGCGCAATCGGTCTCGCAACCATTCCGCAATCGGCAGGCGGAACCCCTGCTTCTTGCGCGAGAGAATCTCTTGCGGCACAAGGCGCGAAGCGGCCTTTTTCAGGATGTGTTTGCTCTCGAACCCTTTGAGTTTGAATCGCGGCGGCAGGGTGGCGACAAACTCCACCACCTTGTGATCGAGCAACGGCGGGCGTGTCTCCAAGGCCACCGCCATGCTCATGCGATCAACCTTCGTGAGGATGTCGTCGACCAGATACGTTTTCAGGTCGACGTACAAGGCACGGTTCAGCCAGTCGTCGGGTGCGGCTTGGGCCTTCCCGTAGCATTCACGAAACTTGGCGGCGTAATCATGCGTCTCAGGCTGTGCCATGAAATGCCGCTTCGCTTCCTCGGTGAACAGATACAGAAAATGTTTGCGCGCGCAGGTGTCATCCGGCGCGCGCGTGATGCTCTCCAGCGAGTTCCTGGCCTTGAATCGCACGTCATCGGGCAACACGCGCGCCAGTGCTCCGAGAAACCGCAGCGGCCCGAGCGTCCGCCGAAGTCGGTGCTCCAATTGCCCCAGCCGAAACCGCGAATAGCCAGCAAACAACTCATCGCCGCCGTCGCCGCTGAGGGCAACGGTCACGTATTCGCGTGCCGTTTTGCTCACGTAATACGTCGGGATCGCCGATGAATCCGCGAAGGGCTCGTCAAACGACCAGACGATGAGCGGGAAGAGGTGTTCGATGTCCGCGTGGACGACCTGCTCGTGATGTTCCGAATGGAAGCGCTCCGCCATTTGCCGGGCATACGGCAGTTCATTGTACGCTTCCTCTCGGAATCCAATCGAGGAGGTGACGAGCTTGCCGGTGATGACCTCCCGCATCAGGCCGACAATCGTGCTCGAATCGACTCCGCCGCTGAGAAACGCGCCCAGAGGCACATCGGACAGAAGATGATCCTTGACCGCGCCCTTCAACAGATCGAACAGTTGCCCGGCCGCTTGCTCCTCCGTGAGAGACCCGTTCACGTCATAGCGGACATCCCAGTATTGGCGAATTCGTACGCCGTTGCGGTCGCAGGTCAGCGTGTGCGCGGGGGGCAGTTTCTCAATCCCCTCAAACATGGTCCGGGGATCGGGCACGTACAATAGACTGACGTATTCGCTGAGCGCTTCGAGGTTCACACGACGCGGAACGGCGTCATCCTGAAGGATGGCCTTCATCTCGCTGCCGAACACCAGCGATTTGCCGCCGAGCACTGCGTAATGCAACGGCTTGATGCCGATGCGGTCGCGCGCGATGAACAGCTTTTCAATACGGGAATCCCAAATCGCGAAGGCAAACATCCCACGCAGTTCATCCACGCAGTTCTCGCCCAGGTCTTCGTATAGATGGACGATGGCTTCCGTGTCGCAGTGAGACCGAAACGTGTGTCCTTTTGCTTCCAGCCGATCACGAAGCTCCGGGAAATTGTAAATCTCGCCGTTGAACACGATCCAAATCGTATCGTCTTCATTCGCCATTGGCTGATGGCCGCCCGCGACGTCGAGAATACTCAAGCGCCGATGGGCCAGTCCCACACCGCGGTCGAAATACTCGCCGCTCCCGTCCGGGCCACGATGTGCCTGGGCAACGTTCATGCGCGCAATCAACTCGCGAGAGACCGGCGCGTTGTCCGCAAAATTAAACTTGCCCGCAATGCCGCACATGGTCTATCGAGCCGTCCGTTTCCAAGCGGCTTGCTGGGTCCCGGTAACGAACCGGAAGAACCCCAGCAAGAGCGCAAGATTGATGGCGACAAAATAACAGGGAGCGCTGAACAATACAATTTTCCGTCGGTGGATCACCGCGCCGAGCATCGCCAGACCGTAGAAGGCCAATTGCAGCCCCAGCAGGGCGGCGAAAAGCGGTTGGGACAACAGAGCGATATTCGAAATCAGTGCCGTAATCATCAGAAACGGAGCGAGCCACCGTAGCACTTTGTGGGACCAGAACGCAATCGAGTACAAGCCGCGCCATGGAAGGAGCGAACGCCAGCACAAGAACAACGCCTGAAAGTCTCCCGCGCCGATGCGGATGCGCCGTGTTAGTTCATGCCCCACCGATTCCGGTAATTCCTCGTTGGCCACCGCTTCCGTGTCATAGATGATCCGCAGCCCCCGTTCACGCACACGCATGCCGATGACGAAATCATCCACGAGCGTGTTGTCAGGTATCCTCGGCCAGCATGACTTGCGAATCGCGTAAATCGCCCCGTTGGCACCCAGGCACGAATCGAGCGCGCTCTCTCGGATCTTCAGATAGGTCTCGAGTTTCCAGTACGGTCCTTCGTCCGTGCCGCTACTGTCACCATGCAACACGAGCCGTCCGCAGACACCGCCGATTCGTGGGTTGGCAAAATGCCGGGCGAGCTGTTGCAGCGCATCTTTGGCAAACATGGCGTTCGCGTCGCTGAACACAAGCAACTCGGAACACGCCTGCGGAACGAGACGGTTGAGCACGCCGGGCTTGCCACTGCGTTGATCGAACGCAACGAGCTTTACTCGTGCATCGGAAAATGTCCTGACCAGTTCATTGGTACGATCCGTCGAACCATCTGACCCGATCAGGATTTCCAGCCTGTCCTGTGGATAATCAAGCGCGAGCAGGTTCTCGATGCGTGCCACAATGTGCTTTTCTTCATTGTAAACACTGATCAACACGGACACGGTTGGCCATTTGGCAGGAGCATCCGGTCGTTTGTCGCGGCGCACGGGCACCAGCGCAAGCAGGAGCGGGTAGATTCCATACGACCAAATGATGGCACCAGCAGAAACAACGAAAGCGACTATCCAGAGACTTGTCATGTCAGCCGACGTGTCGGCCTGCTATCTATTGGGCTGTCAGCATCTTTCGCAACGCATCGCGTGTATGACCGCGGGGCTCCCAGTGGAGTTGGTCGCGCGCCTTGGAGCAATCAAACACCAACGGTGCAACTGCGGAGCGAAGACGATACGGCGAGATCGGAGCCGGGCGGCCCAAGGTGGTCGTTACCCAGTCGACTGCCCCCGCGAAGAAGCACGCCACGCCGAGGGGAATGCCCGTGACGCGGAGTTTGGGTTCCCGCGTACGTGAGTACAGGCGCAACAGCTCGTTCCGGCTCAGCAATTCATTGTCGACAATCTGGAACACTTCGCCATGAGAGAACGGGCTTTGCGTCGCCAGCACGATGGCTTCAACGACATCGTCCACGTGAACGAGCGGCAACTGATTGGAATCGTCGCCGATGACCACCAGCCACTGACCGAGACGAATTCCGACAGCGGCGGTGATGAGCGGGCTCGTATCATTCCAGATTTGGCCGGGCCGAAGAATGACGACCGGCAACCCATGCTCCTGCGCCGCTGCCCGGACAATGCGCTCGGCTTCCAGTTTTGCCTGGGTATACGAGCCGCGTCGCTGCGGGGTGGGTTCCAAGGTTGCGGATTCGGTCACGGGTTCATTGGCTGGATGCCCGGCCCAATCAATCACCGACAACGAACTGATGTAAATGACTTTTGGCACCTTGTGTTTCAGGCAGGCTTCCACAACGTTGCGGGTGCCGGCGATGGTGCCGGCCTCGTGCGCCGCCCAGTTGCCGTTCATGGCCGCGCCGATGTGGAAAACGGCAGTCGCTCCTTCGATGGCGCGATCGACCGCATCCGGATCGCCCAACTCGCCGAGGACGACCTCGACTTGCGGGTGGTCGGCGATTTCCGGCGGAGGCAATCGTCGTACGAACAAGCGAACGTATTCATCCTCATCGATAAGCCGTTGCACAAACGCCCGGCCCAGCAACCCGTTCGCGCCTGTGACGACGACGGCGGGCTGACTCCCCGGCTGAAACTGGGCGTAGAACTCCGCTTTAGCGTGGTCGGCTTCGCGCGCGACGTGTTCGGTCCAGTACACAACCTCGCGCGCCTGTTCGAGGCCCGCGGGCATGACATTGTTTGTCGTGAGTGAATCGTAGAATGCGGCGACGAAATTGTGGAGCCCTTGATACGGTTGAAGGTCGCCAACGGCAAAGGCGATGGCATTCCAAATCAGCTGCGCCGACGATGACCCGGATTCGGCCAGCGCATTGGTAACGCGTTCTGCGGCCTTGGGCAAGCGTGTGTGGCGGCGGCGCGTCAAATACATTGCGAACAAATCGGCGTGCAAAGTTCCGCGTGTACCCTGGATGATCAACTGATGCTGGAGTGGTTTGACGTTCCACGAGAGCTGAATGTTGCCGGTGCCTTTGGCGCACCGCACCAACGCACGCCATTCGTCGAAGTGAATGTTCGGATCGCTGCTCTTCAGCCCCGACGTGTGAAAGTTGGCTTGGATGTCCTCAATATCCCCGAGAAACTCGCGCAGGAGATAGAGTGCGTGCACACCGAGGTCGCGAAACTGGTAGCCACCCTCGCGATAGTGCGGGGGCAGGGGCCCGCCGCAATACGGCGGGTAATTCGAGCTGCGCAAGTAATCGACGGCGAGTACATCGCCGATGGCGCCGGCTTCCACCAGTTTCCGCGCGCGTTTGATTAGCGGATCGCCAAGCAGCGAATGATTCACGCACACGCGAAGATTGCGGGATTGGCTCTCCGCGATCAGACGGTCGCAGTCCTCGACGTTGGTGGCCAGCGGTTTTTCCACGAGCACGTGGCAGCCCAAGGACAACGCTTCCAAAGCAACATCGACGTGGCTGTCGGGCGGAGTGAGCACGTGAACAACATCAAGCCCTTCGGCGGCCATCACTTTCAGCGACGCGTGCGAGGTGATGCCAAAGGAGTGAGCGGTCGCCCGTGCGCGCGCAGCATCGAGATCCGTAATACCAACGATGCGCACATTGGAGAGCCGTTTCAACGCCTTGATGTGAAACTCACTGACGTATCCCGCGCCAACAAGTCCGACACGATAACTCTTGCGGTTCGTCATTTCCGCTTACGGACTGCCTCCTGAAATGCCTCTTCCAGTCGTTCGTAGATCGCGCGCCAATCGTAGCGATCGAGGACAAGCTGACGGCCTCGTTCGCCGAGCCTCTGACGCAACGCTTCATCTTGTAGCAAGGAAACCGTGGCCTTGGCAAATGTTTCAGGATCGTCGGCAAGCAGAGCGGTCTCGCCGTTCGTCAGAGCGATGCCTTCGGCGGCGACGGCGGTGCAGACCACCGGCTTCTTCATGCACAACGCCTGGAACACGCGGTGTTTCGTGCCGGCCCCGGCGCGCAACGGCATGACGACGACAGACGCGCGAGACACGTACTCCCTCATATCGGGCACGAAACCGGTGACGATCACGTTTTCGCCGGCAAGAGCTTTCACCGTGTCGGGCGGATTTTGGCCGACGATGTAGAATCTTGCGCCCGGTACACGCTGACGAACGAGCGGCAGGATTTTATCGTGAAAGTGGAGGGCGGCGTCGGCTTGCGGGGGCCAGCTCAGGTTGCCGAAATACAGAATGGATGCTGGTTCGCACGCGCCATTGGTGTCGTTTGGCGTCCAATATTCCACATCCGCGCCGTTGGGCACCGTGGTGACGTCAGCCTCCGGACAGATGCGCAAGTATTCCGTGCGATCTTCGTCGGAAAGTACGACGCATTTCTCGCTGGCTCGTGCCACGTCCTGTTGGAGACGAACCAGCTTGCCGAATTGAGAGTGGATGAACGCTCTCTTGAATGGATTGTTCGTCGTTCGCTCCATTCGCTGCCACAGGACGTGTTCGAGATTATGCGCATCATGGACGAATACCGCGCCACGTTTGTGCCCGACATACTGGCTCATGTGCAGGAAATGGGAATGAACGACATCGATCCGCTCCTCGTCCACAAACTTCTCCAGCGCCTGCGCCATTGCGGAGCGCCAATACTCGCGCGTGATGAATGGCTCCGCCGTCAAAAAGCTCCGGGCGGCATTCGCCAGTGTCCGCCACTTCGGCCGCATGAGATCGATGCCGACGATCTTTCGGCAATACGGGCGCAACGCATCGAACTGCTCGCGATCCTCCGGCCGGAACAGGAAGCAGAGCAACGACACATCGTGCCGCTTCGCGGCTTCCCGCAGCAGGTTGAAGTCGCGGATAACCGCGCCATCTGTGAGTGGCCAGGGAAACTTGGAAATGAGGGTAAGGATTCTCACCAGTACAGACCGTGGTACCGGGCTGCGGGGATATTGGCGTATTTGGCCGCGCCCACGAGATCGACCACGTGATGATGAGGAGCCAGAGCTTCAGCCAGCCTGCCATACTCGGGCGCATTCTTGCAGACCACGAGCGTCTTGCTCCGTCCAAGAACGTCTGGCAGCGACGTGGCCAGCAAGGAATTGATGTGCGGCAGCTTGTCCTCGAGAAAGCGCTTGTTGGCGCCGGTTAGCCGGGTCAATTCGACTTCAGAATCGTGGATGGTCAGTTTGAATCCCTTCCCGAGCAACGTCTCGGCCATGATCACGATCGGACTTTCGCGCAGGTCGTCGGTGCCAACCTTGAAGCTCAGTCCAAGAATCCCGACCTCGCGATGGCCGAGCTCCGTGACAAACTCGATGGTGCGCTGGATTTGATTCAGGTTGCTGCGGGAGATCGCATCGAGCATGGGCAATTCAACATCTCTTTCACGGGCTCGCCCGACAAGCGCGCGGAGATCTTTGGGCAGGCAGGAACCACCATATGCCAGGCCGGGTCTGAGATAGGATTTGGAGACGTTGAGCTTCGTGTCGCGGCAGACGATATCCATCACTTCGTGGCTATCGATGTCGTGGGCCTTGCAGAACTGGCCGATCTCATTTGCGAACGTGATTTTCATCGCGTGGAATGCGTTGCAGGCGAACTTGAGGGCCTCGGCGGCGCGGATCGAAATGCGGACCTGTGGCGCATTGATGCAGCCATACAGATGTGCCAGAGAATCGCCTTCGCCCCGATTCCGTTCGCCAATCACGACAAATGGCGGCTCGTAGAAATCAGGGATCGCCGAGCCTTCGCGCATGAATTCCGGATTGGCGACAACATGAAAATCGCGCCCCGCTCGTTTCCCCGAGGCGGATTCGACTTGCGGGATTACGACACCCTCGATGCTGCCGGGTAACATCGTGCTGCGGACGACAATGGTGTGCTCGGCGTGTTTCTCGCGCAACGCCTCGCCGATCTCGCGCGACACGTGCTCGATGTGCGACAGATCGGCCTGGCCGCCCTTCTTGCTCGGGGTGCCGACACAAATGAACGACACGCTGGAGTTGTGAATTGCTTCCGCTGCGTCGGCGGTGGCGGTGAAACGTCCCGCGCCATGAACGTTCGTCAGGAGTTCCGCGAGTCCGGGCTCAAACAGCGGTGTCTGACCGGAGCGAAACAGCGCCAGCTTGTCGGGATTGGTTTCGACGCCGACGACGTCGTGTCCACGGTCGGCAAAGCAGACCGCCGTGACGGAACCGACGTACCCGAGACCAAAGACGCTGATTTTCATAGGAGATCTTTCAATGAGTTGGTGCGGAACTCTTGATTGCGATCGTGGTCAATTTATTTCCGGTGCCGAATCCGGGCGCAGCACAATTCATAACGAATTTGATTCTCCGTGCGAACGGGGTTGGCGGGCGGCTGGGTCTGGCGCCCGCTTTTTGTTTACCGGGTCCGCCGCGGGGCTCGCTGACATGTGCCGGCTAGGGTAAGGTTGCATCGCAACGAGCTGTGAAGCCAGCGACCGCCACTCCGTAGCGCTCCCGCAACTCATCGTAACTGTACGCCATCTCCTCGCGGTCAGACTTGTGAACATACACGGGGTCGGGTCGCCAACACATCGGCATGATATCCCGGGTCCACGGCCAGCCACGGTTTTTTGAATGGTCCTGCAGAATCCCATTGAGCTTCCGGGTTGCCATCGAGCACGTGATATTGGCCATCGCCCATGCGCGCGGGGAGAAACCGGCGATACGATCCAGCATTTCCTCCAGCTGTATATGCAGCGTGCTTTCATGAAGCAGCGTGCCGGTCTGCCCGTTGATGTACGCCTGTGAACCCACGTGAGCGTTCTGCATCATGGCCACTGGCGTGTCGGCGAAAAGCGATTCCGCGACGACAACGCAGGAGCCTTCCCGCGCGCTAAGTATGATTGAGATTCTGCTGTTGCACTGATGCTTCGTAACCTCGTCGATGTTTGCATCCCGAACCATCTCAATGCGATCAGCAACACCGAACGCCTTTGCTTCCTTGAAGACGTCGTCAGCGGTGCGGCCATCGCCATCCTGCCCGATGAGTACCACCCGCAGGTTGCGGCGCATCTTGCGCAAGGCGCGGAAGAGGAGCCAGTGGCGCTTCACATGCGACCATCCGGCGACCATCAGGACGTCGATCTCGCGTGTTGCACGAGGTCGCGGATCGTAGAAGTCAGGATTGATCCAATCGCTGGCCATAATCGGCAACGGGTAAATGCCGCTATCGAAGTCGCGATACAATTCGATGTCGGACGGATGAGAGATTTGCATGAATACTGGATCGGGTCCGACATGCGCCAATGCCCAGTGCGCGGGGTAGTCAGGTGGCGACCATGAAGAGGCACACACAAGCAGGTAATCCTCCAGCAGCCTTTGCAGACTCGAATGTCGCACCAGTCGTAACCAATTATATTCGAACGAGATATACAGCACGCCCTTTTCACCGTCCCGGCGTGGAGCTTTGAGAATCAGGCTTTTGGTGAGCGTCTGACTGTCAATTTGCTGCCGATAGCGATGCCAGCCAATCTGTCTTTCTCGCCATATCGAGCCATGATCGGGAGTCAACCATGGGGCAAGCCTTTGTCGGAGCGATCTCGACGGCCACCGTCGGTACGCTTGCGCCAACGTCAGCAATTTATCCCGGAGTGCCGGCTGCACGAGCGATTGTAGCGCGAGGCCATGCGAATGCAGTCTCCAGATAGCAGCATTGTTGCGTAGAGAATCAGCGGCTTGTAGTCTCAGTCGCAGCAAGTTTCTCCAGGGTGTCGAGCACGGCACGGGCGTTCACGTCCCAATCAAATTGAGATACCGACGCGCGAATTGCTTCGCGGTCCCATTTCATTGCCAGGGCGCGGCGTAGCGCGTCGGCGAGCGCGCCGGGATTCGACGGGGGCACCAAAAATCCATTTACACCGTCACGGATGATTTCGGGGACGCCACCGACGCGCGAGGCGACAACGGGCAACCCGCAGGCCATCGCCTCCAGCGCGACGTTTGGCAGCCCTTCGCTCAGGCTGGGCAAGCACAGCACGTCGGAGGCGTTCATCCAGAAGGGGATTTCCCCGTGAGGGCGGGCCCCCGGCAGGAAGACAGTTGGACAATCCTCCCGATCCGCGAGGGCCGTCGCCGTTCCCACGAAGGAGCAGAACGACTTCTGGATCAGAGGCGCCTCCGTGCCATCCCCTAGAAAGAGCACGTCCAGGTCGGCGAAGTTTCCGCTCTTGCCGAAGCAGAGGGGGGCAGCGCAGGCGGCAGCGGCTCCGGCTTCAGAGGATGGTGCTGATCCGCAGTGAGCGTGACACAGGAGATGTTGGAATCCATCGGCGAGAATGGTCGGACCTTTGACAGGGAGCAGATTGCCCACGAACAAGATGCGCCGGCGCTTCGGGTCGAGTCCGAACCTGTTGCAGGCTTCGGCCCGATCCATCGGTTGGAATCTCTCGCGGTCGACCCCGTTGTAAACCGTCGTGGCGAGGACTCCCTCGGCTTCGAGGGTCTCCCGCAGGGCTTCGCTGCGGCAGAACACCGCGCGACTGGCCCGCAGCGCGCGGAGGACCTGGCGTTTGCGAATGGCATTCTCGAAGAACACATTGACATCGCTGCCCTGGACAGTGGTGGCGAATGGGAATTTCAATTTCCTGGCCACCAGCATCACGCCATACGCATCCGGGTATGCCCAATTGACCAGGGCCATGTCGAATTTCTGGCCTTGGATGAGCGGCTCAATGGCGCGCGCGAACAACCAGCCGTTCAGCGGGCGTGAGAAGAAGGGCACATGGGTGAACCGCGGGTGTGCCACGGCAATACCGTTCCAGCTTTCGTCCGAAACGGGCAGATCCATGGGAGCGATGACTTTGATGCGGCAATGTTTGGAAAGCGCCGCGACCTGTTGCGCGTTATGGATCCCGCGCATCGGTTCCACCCGGTTTGGAAAGAGATTGGAAACGAAGAGCAGCTTCATGCGGTCAGTTGATGCCAGAGTTGTTCGTATCGCTCGGTCATGGCCCTGACGCTATAGTGCTTCTCCACGGCGGCGCGCGCTGCCGCACCCAGACGGGCGGCCAGCGCACGATCCGATAATAATCGTTCCATGGCGTTTCGCAAGGCTGCTTCGTCGTTGGGCGGGACGACCAGCCCCGTTTGCATGTGCTGAATCAATTCGACGTTGCCGCCCACGGCGGTGACGACAATCGGGCAGCCGGCGGCCATGGCCTCAAGCAGGGCAATGCTCATGCCTTCCGTGGTCGACGAGAGAACAAACACATCGAAGCCCGCCAGCAGCTCGGCGATATCCGTACGCTGTCCGAGGAACGAGACATTTGGCCCGGCGTGCTTCTGGAGTTCCCCGCGCAAGGGACCATCGCCAACGAATACGACATTCACATCGCGGATCCCGGCCACAGCCCGCAGCAGCAACGGGTAGTTCTTTTCGGGCACAAGCCGTCCCACCGTGCCGACGCAGCGACCCGGCTCGTGGCGGGGCGTGGTGAAGCGGTCAATGCGAATGCCGTTGGGAATCACCTTGAGCTTCCTGGGATCGACTCCTTCGCGACGGGTGGCGATTTCCGCATTCTTCTCCGAGACGGCGACAGTGAAATCGGTGAACTGAGCCGCGATGTAGTTGAGGCGATAATAGCGGGTTTCTTCGCCAATATTCTTGCCATGCTCGGTGTGCAATACATGAGCCCTGGTCAAGCGTGCGGCGACAGCTCCGTACAGGTGCGCCGTCGAATTGTGGGTATGGATCACGCCGACCTTCTCCGCTCGGGCCAGTTTGGCAATCTTCCAGAACAGGCGCCAATCAACGCCGGGTTTCTTGTGCAGCGCCACGACTTTTCCGCGCTTGGGCGGGATTTCGGAAGCCCACAGCCCGGGTTCCTCGAGGCAGCAGACCACGAATCGAAAGTCATCCGAAGCGTGGTCGACCAAATCAACAACGACACGCTCAAGTCCGCCGACGCGCAGACTGAGCACGACCTGCATAATGGTGTTAGGTTGCGGCACGGAGAGCCTGCACGACAATATCGATTTGCCCGGGGCTCAGCTCGGGATAAATCGGGAGCGAAAGGCAGCGTTCGCAAAGCCGCTCGGCAACTGGCAGATCTCCGCGCTGATAACCGAGCGAGCGATAGACCGGCTGGAGATGCAGCGGCAGCGGGTAATTGATGGCGGTGTCGATGCCGGCATCCGCAAGGGCACTGCGGACGCGGTCGCGATTCTCACACTCGACGACGTAGCAGTGCCAGACCGGCTCGGAATCGGCCGGCGCCGCCGGAAGACCGTAGGAGGCGCCAGCGAGCTTGTTGGTGTACTGGCGGGCATGAGCCGCGCGAGCGGCGTTCCACGCATCGAGTCGTTTGAGCTTCACGCGCAACACAGCGGCCTGAACACTGTCCATCCGATAGTTGTATCCAACCTCCTCGTGGATGTAACGGCCACTCTGAGCGTGCTCGCGCAGAGAATGGGCGCGGGCAGCAAGCGTCTCGTCGTTCGTGAGCAACGCGCCGCCTTCGCCGTACGCGCCGAGATTTTTTGTTGGATAAAAGCTGAAGCACGAGATTGCGCCGAGCGGCCCGACGCGCTTGCCCTTGTAGCGGGCGCCATGCGCTTGCGCCGCATCCTCCACGACAGACAGGCTGTGCTTTTGGGCGACGGCATTGATGGAATCCATGTCGGCCGGTGTGCCGAAGATATGCACGGGGACTATCGCCCTGGTGCGCGGGGTCACAGCGGCCCCAAGTTTGGCCGGATCGAGCGTGCGACGAACAGGATCGATGTCGACGAAGACGGGGGTGGCCCCAACATAGCTGATGGCCCATGCGGTGGCGATGAATGTGAACGGGGTGGTGATCACTTCGTCGCCGGGACCAATATTCAGCGCGCGCATTGCCAGATGCAGCGCACTCGTGCCGCTGTTGAGGCTCACGCAATGAGCGACTCCGCAATATGCCGCGAATTCCTTTTCGAACGCCTGCGTCGGCGGACCCTGCGCGAAGCGGGCGGAATCACAGACCTCGGCGAGAGCGGCCTGCACTTCGTCGCGGATGGCGGCGTACTGGGGTTTCAGATCGAGAAACGGGATACGGGTCATGATTGCACAAGTTCCAAATGCTTAAACCGGGGAGCGGGAAACTCTGCGGGGGACAATAGTGCCGTCGCGCCAGCCGCGGCAGCAGCCAGCAGGAACGGTACGGCCGGCACAAGGTACCGGACCATCGGCATTCCAATGGAGACCACACTGTAATAATAGAGGACATAGAGCGCCAGCAACGACGCCAAAATTCGCGTCTCGGCTCGTTTCCAGAGTCGGGCAATTCCGAACACCGCCAGGAGCAGAGTGGGCAGTTGCAACAGAATCAGCGGTAAATGACCGGACGGGCGGTCTTCGCTCGCGTACAGGCTTCGCGTGCATTTCAGCCAGAGGACGTAAGCCAGGTCGACTGGATCATGCAAGAGATCCTTGTATTTCTGGATGGCCATGCGCATTTGCCAGTGTTCGCGGTCGAAGACGTTGCTGCTTGATGGTCGCGGAATTCCGCGGGCGGTCATTTCGGCAGCCAAGCTTGCCGCCTCCTCTCGTTGGGCTTTCCCATACCTGGTGAAAATACGCGGGTCCGAGCCGAACCACAAGTTTTGTCCGATGCCATGAATATTGAAGGCGAAATGTCCGAGCGTGACATAATTGCGGTACGACCACGGCAGCAGCACGGCGAAGCAGGTGACCAGGTACATCGCCCAATGACTGAGCGAGCAGCGGTTGGTTCGTCTCACGGTCAACCAGAGCATGACGGCAAGGAACAGCGGGAGAAAGATCGCGGTGCTCTTCGTGAAGATCGCCAGCCCCACAAGCAACCCTGCCAGAGCAAAGCGTCCGTGGGTCGGTCGAGAAACGGCGCGGTACAAGGCTGCGAAGCTCGTGGCGATGAGGAACATCAGCAGGGGCTCATCGTTTACGTTGTTGCAGAGCAGAAGGAATAACGGATGGAATGCGAAGGCGAGACCAAATAGGAGCAGCGTTAATGCGGGACAACTTTCCACCAGAGTCCATGTCACGATCAAGGCGGTTGCGGCATCGAAAGCAATGTGCGCGATCTTGATTGGCCAGAGTGAATCTCCGAAGAACCGTTGACTTACTGACAGCAACATCGGATAGCCAGGATTGAAGTCGCTGTCGGGTTTCCCGCTGGCGTTGAGGTATCCATGGCCGCTGGCGAGATTGCGAGCGACGGCCATTTCGCCGGGGGAGTTTCCGTAGGCATTGCGATCGGGAGAGATTGCCAGGAATGCGACGCGAGGAATGATGACGATCACGGCGATCCACAAGTAGAGTCGTGGCCGGAAAGACTCGGCGAATCGATTCACTTTGTCGAGGAGACCGGTCACAGAGGATGCTGATTCCGGGCGGGTTCGCGAAAGATTCTGTCCCAAAGCCAGATGACTGTCCCACTTGCCAGGATGATACAAAACGGTTCCATGGGGTAGCGGAGCCGGGGCAGCGCATAGAAAATCAGGGCAAGCGTCAAGTTGGAGAAGATGAACAGGTGGAGGAGAATCCCCGGGTGACGGTCGCGCAGGAAGGTCACCAACGTGACGAAGAACGAGGGAAGAAAGAGCACAAGCACCGGTCCCCAACTGAGCAACATCATCAGACGGTTGGCGCGATTGTCCTGATGAAGGAACGGTGACCAGAAACGGACGAACTTGCTGCGGAACAAGTACCACCATTTGTCGGGGTGCTCGGATAGCCACTGGATTGCCAGTTGTTTGGCGATGGCTTCCCGTCCGAGCTGGGGAACGCCGTCGAACTTGTGTTCCCAGCCGGGGATCTGACTGTACCAAATGCAGTAGCCGGCATATTTCGGATCGCTTGCGACCACGGGGTTGTTACCGCCCAGAATCTCCGTCCATGTGCGCGGGGCGACGAGTATGAAGCGGTGGTAGAGGGAATAATTGCGGAGCGACCATGGCACGGTCGTCAGGTAGGTCACCGCGACGACGACGAAAATGAGGGCTTTGGCGCGAAGGCCCTTGAGCACGAATAGTCCCCAGAGCACCAGCAAGGGCATGAGGAGGAAGATGGTTGGACGAACCATGGCGGAAAGTCCCAGAGCCATCCCGCAGACAATCGCGCGTTTCCAGTTTGGTTGCGGGGCGAACCAGGCGACGCAGAGCCAAAGACACAGGATCAGCGCGACGGTGTAGAGTGTCTCGGTCAACAACATGTCGCTGTAATAAATCGCGCTGGGGTAAAGAGCATACATGGCGGCGGCGACGTAACCGGCGCGTTCGTTGATCACGGCTTTCGCCAGCAGGAACAAGAGAAACGCGGAGGCTGCACCCAAAAGCGCCTGCACCACGCGCACGGCGGCGTAACTCCTTCCAAAAATCATGTAAACGAGCGCGAACAATGCGGGCGCCCCGGGCGGCAAGTAGGCCGAAGGCACCTCCCCTTCGACGCCCGGTTCGGGCCCTTGGAAGCCTTTGCCCTGTGCCAGGTTCCATGCGTAGCGGCTGTAGGACGAAGCGTCATCGGAAGGCCGACCGGGTTCGCGACCGATGCCCCTGGCCAATGAATAGCCGACGCGAACCCCGAAGGCCGCAAGCAGAATCAGCGCGAGCAACCAATGCTTATGCTTCACGGAGATGTTCCCTTGGCGGGATTGGGGACGTTCGTTCCCGCGGTTTGAGATTTTGTCTGCTCATTCAGTTTTGTCTCCAGAATGGCGATGGCGCTGATGAGTTGCAGAACCTGATAGGACAGGCGCGTGACCATGGACGTCAGGAAGAAGACATAGATCAGGAGGAAACTGATCAGCGCAATGTAGATGATGTGGCGCGCGTCGAGGATGCCGATGACGGAGGTGGCGACCCATTTGTAGAGCGGCTCAAACACGGCGATGGACAGGAGGAAGGCCGCCATGCCGAGCCACAAGACGGCGTAGCTCGGGCGAAACGTATTGCGCTTCACGTTGCGCAGGATCACGTAGAAGAACATGAGGCCGAGGGCGAACGCGATGAGTTTGATTTTGATTCCCATTGGCTGCTACCTCCTTCCGAACTGGATTTGTTGGCGCTGCAGCAGCACGCCGGTGATGCTCAGGATTCCCTTGAGCGGAAACGTAAACGCGTCGCGGAATCCGTATTCGGATTTTCCGTGCGCCCGCTCGCGCATACGGATCGGCACCTCGAGGATTCGCGCCCCGCCGAAATGGCTCAGGAGCAGAAGCTGGCTCGTATCATGAACCTCATAGCGATAATAGGCGCCGAAGAACTCGATAACCTTCCGGCTGTAGGCGCGAAAGCCGGAGGTCACATCCGTGACCTTGTGGCCGACGATGCTGGACACGATCCATGAGAACGAGTTGATACCGATTCGCCGGATCGCGGTGGATTGAAATCCTTCCCCGGAAAGGAACCGGGAGCCGATCACGTAATCCGCTTCGCCGCGCTCGACGGGCGCGATAATTGTCGGCAATTCACTGGCGAGGTGTTGTCCGTCGCCGTCGAACTGGCAAAGGCAATCGTAGCCGTTGCGGTAGGCGTAATTGAAGTAGCTCGTTACGGTGCCCATCGATCCGCCGGTGTTGATGCAATGCGACACGACCGGCACGCCCAGATCGCGGCAGATCGAGGCCGTGGCGTCGCGCGAGCCGTTATCGATCACCACAATGTCGAAGCCGCCGTTATGGGTGCGCAGGTCCTCGATCGTTGTGCGGATGTTGCGCGCTTCATTGTAGGCGATGACGCTGACGAGTGTTTTCATGGTCGCCTTTCCGTTACATCAGGTCCGAGCCGGATTCATGTCGCGCGCGGGAACACCGATGTAGATCCCGGGTTTGTCGATGTCGCGGGTGACAACGGCGCCGGCACCGATGACCGCGCGGCTGCACAGATGTAATTGTTGAAGGATGCGGGCGCCGGTTCCGATCAGGACTTCGTCGCCAAGGACGACTTCGCCCGACAGGCTCGCGCCGGGGTTGACGAGGTTGTAGCTTCCCAGCATGCAGTCGTGGGCAATGGTCGCGCCGGGATTGACGATGTTGAGACAGCCCAGCTTGATATCGGTTGTCAACGACGCATTGTTCAGAACGATGTTGCCCGAGCCCATCGCAATTCGCTCCCAGTCTCCCGTGACCGCTGGGTGAATGAGGTTCGGGAATAAGAGTTTCGGGTTTTGCCGGAAGCGCTCATGCAACGCGCGGATACGGGAAGGTTGGCCGATGGCAATCGCCACGGCTATTTCCGTGGTGAGTTTCCAAAGCCAATCGTCCGTTCCGCGCACGATGTGTCGGCCCACGGGCTTCGAGACGGAATCGGCAGCGGAGCCGACGTAGCCGAGCAGATTCCACGTGGGGGTTGCCCGATTGATCTCGTCGATCAGGAACGCGACCTCGCGTGCCAGTCCGCCGTGTCCGACGATGACAATGTCTTTCATGCTTTTTGCCGCAAGACTTCGACCACGCGCTCGATTTGGGAGGGAGTCAGATCCACCGAGCAGGGCAGATTCAACGTGACATCCAGCAGGTGTTGGGCGCGCTCGATTCGATAGTGCTGGCAGTTCGCATGGGGATGCTGAAGGTGGTTCAACTGCCAAAGGGGCCGGGTTTGAATCTTGTGACCGGCCAGCTTCGCCATGAGTTGCTCGCGGTCGGAGCCGTAGATCGCGCGGTCGATTTGCATGGCGTACATCCAGTGGTTATTGGAAGCGTACGCCGGACCCTCGGCCAGATGAAGGCCGGGAATACGATCGATCGTCTGTTTGTACGCGGAATAGTTTGTTCTCTTGATCTCCAGATACCTGGGCAACTGCTCCAATTGGGCCACGCCGATGGCGGCCTGGACGTTCGTCAGGCGATAGTTATAGCCAACATCGTTGTGAACAAATCGGACCTCATCATCTTTGGCCTGCGTCGTGAGATACTTCGCCCGCTCGGCGTCGGCGCGGTCGTTGGTCAGGATCATACCGCCGCCGCCGGTCGTGATAATCTTGTTGCCGTTGAAGGACAGACAGCCGATGTCGCCAATCGTGCCGGTGTGTCGGCCGGCAAACCGACCCGTGGTGTACCGGGTGCCAATGCTCTCGGCGGCATCTTCGATGACCTTGATGTTGCGCTCACGGCAGAGCGGGAGCAGTTCATCGAGCCACACGGCGTTGCCAAACACGTGGACCGGCATAAGGGCCGTGATGCGGCGGTTGGTGTGGCGATTATAGGTGTGACCATTCGTGAAGGCCGTCTCGTGCAGAATGAAATTGCGCGTCTTCTCTGCGTCGAGATTGTAGAACGCATCGCAGTCCATGAACACCGGTTGCGCGTCCACATACCGGATCGAATTGACCGACGCGATAAATGTGACCGTGGGCACGATGACCTCATCGCCGGCGGTGACGCCGGCGATGCGAAGGGCGACATGAAGAGCGGCGGTGCCGGAAGCGCAAGCGACGGCGTGTTTGGCGCCCGTGTACTGGCAGGTTTCCGTTTCGAAGCGGTCGACGAACTTGCCTGCGGACGACACCCAACCCGTGTCGAGGCATTCCTTGACGTAGGCCCATTCCTTCCCGCGGATGACGGGAACGCTGAGCGGAATGAAGTTGCTGGAGTTGTCAGACATTTTTGAATCGCGCGGCATCCGGGTCGCTGATCACTCCCTGGCGGAGCAGAACGGCAAGCTCACGAATCCCATCGGAAAGGCGTTTGGTGATCTCAAACCCGAGTGTCGAATGGATTTTCGAGAAATCGACCCGATAATCGCGGGGATCCTCGGTCTTCTGAACATACTCGACGAGCGCGCGCGGCACGTCGTGCAGGCATTTGAGTATTTCGTCGACGATCATTTCCTTTGTGTAATTCTCGCTCGTATCGCCGACATTAAAAACGTTTTGTCGAACCTTGTCGGCAGGCGATTCGAGGACGAGCACGACGGACCGCGCGAGGTCCTCCACGTGGCAGTACGGACGCCAGAACTGCTGGCCGAAAACGCGCAACATTCTTCCCAACGCCAGATCGCGGACGAATTCATTGACAGTAAGGTCGAACCTCATTCGCGGAGAGATTCCATACACCGTGGCGAAGCGCAATGCGGTGGGAATGAAATCCGGCCGCAGAGCGGTTTGGAGAAGATGCTCCTCGAAGCCGACTTTGAGTTCGGCGTAGAGCGAAACCGGACGGAGCGGCGAATCCTCGGTAACATAGCCGTCGCCCTGCATTTTGCCGTAGTTGCTGCATGTCGATGCGAACACGAAGCGTCGAACGGACGAGTTCTCGTTGCCGAGACGGAGCAACGTCGTGGATGCTTCGAGGTTGATCGCGCGAGCCAGATCGGGCTGCTTGGCGCAGGCCGGGTCGCCGACAATCGCCGCCAGATGCGCGACGCCTTCGATGCCGTCGAGCGCGGCGTTCATCGCCTTTGTGTCACGCACATCCACGCGCACGAACTCGAACCGCGGGTGCGTCACGATATCGAGCAGGGAATCGCCGCCGAAGAACAGGGCGTCGACGCCGCGGACGTGGTGGCCTTGGCGGAGCAGTTGACGTGTCAGAACGGACCCGATGTAACCGGCGCAACCAGTAACCAGAACTCGCATGATCAATCCTCTTTGAAGTGCTGACGGTAGATATCCTGAGCTTTCTCGAAGTCGGTGATCTGCCCGATATCGAGCCAGTAGGCTTCCATATTGTATTTGACCACGGGAGAGCCGCGCTTGAGCATTTCCTTGATCAACAGATCCATGCCGAAGTAGGTGTCCGTCGGGATGATCTCAAAGATTTGCGGGCGCATGAGGTAGATCCCCGCGAGGATGAACTTGACGATGTTGGGTTTCTCCTCGATGCCCGTGACGCGGTCGCCCTCGAAGAAGATGTCGCCAAACGCGTATGGCGTGATGTGTTTGCGGATGGCGAGGGTGAGCCAGGCCTCCTGGTTCATCGCGAACTTGTAGAAGTCCGTGAAATCGATCTGGCTGAGAATGTCGCCATTCATCACGAGGAACGGATCGGTGAGCTTGTCGCGCAGGAGTGTTAGCGGACCGGCCGTACCGAGCGGCTTCTTCTCCTGGCTGACGGTGACGCGGACGCCGTACTGCGAGCCGTCGCCGACGAATCGTTCGAGGTAATCCGCCTTGTAATTTGTGGCGAGGAAGATTTCATCGAACCCGTGCTTCTTGAGTTTCTCGATCTGGATTTCGAGCACCGATTTTTCCCCGATGGGAAGCAGCGGTTTCGGAATGATCTCGGTGAACGGCCGTAATCGGGTTCCCAAGCCGCCCGCGAGGATAACTGCTTTCATAGGCTCACCTTCATCTTCTCTGGTTGACTGATTGTTGACAAGAACGTCGGCGTGGACGATTAACGAGCGACCGATGCCAGCGCCGCCATGGTCTGTGGCTCGTGTGTCTCCAACCACTGGCACCACACGCGAGTGAATTTCTTCGCTCCGACAGTATTCAAATGGTCCCAATCCTGGAAATCGGTTGGCTCCAATCCGGCGGCCGACGCGGCTTCGAAGAGACTGACTTGGACGCCGTCCAGGCTGCGGATGGATTGTTCGTATGCTTGATAGTCCGAGGCGTGGTTGCGAAGCAGCTCGTTCATGTATTCATCGCGGAACGGCAATTGGAGGACGACAACTTGTTGGCCGTCCTCCTGCGCGGTGGCGATGAGGCGTTGGAGCAGTTCCTGCCGGTTCGGCGCGAGTCGGAAATTCCTGTACCAAAATGCGATGCGACCGTTCACCGGGCCGAGTTTCGCGGGCGTCGTCGTTGCCTCGGGCGTGGGAGGATCGTTTGCGTCCGCGGGTTGAACGAGATGGATCGCGGCGGAGAGAGCCCCGTTGATTCGCCGGAACATTGCATGGAAGAGTGCCGGTTTTTCCTCGGTGCGGAAGAACCAACCAAACAGACTGGGAATCGACGGATCGAGGTTGAGGCGGTCGGCGAACCCGGCGAAGTGCGGGAACCGCTCGCTGAGAGGGAAACTGGCATTCCATTCATAGGCATCGACGCCATAAATCAGGAGGCGGGCGGACTTCATCAGCTGGCGGTTGCGTCTTTGGAAGAGATAATTGTCGTAGTGATCGCCGCTTTCGATCGAGAGATTCAGCACGGAGCCAGCGGGCAATCCGAGGCGTTGTTCCATGTCTTGCGCGAGCAATCCATGTTTGGAGCGTGAGTTGCCGAGGATGATGATGCGTGGCGGGATCGGGTCGCGCCGCAGTGTTTCCTCCTGGGCGAGAAACGCGCCGACGTAGCTGGATGGATATTTGCGATAGGGCCAATCCGCGCGGGAGAGCCCGAAGTCCACGAGCCCGAGCAGTAGCGCCGCGGTGAGGACACCGCGCGGGACGCTCCCGTGAACTTGCAGCGTGTCAAAACTGAAAATAGATGAAGGGGATGGCATGGTCACTTCGCGAGACGAAGATCAGGGTGATCATGGTTGCATAGGCAAGCCCGCGGACAACCCAGGGCCAATGAAGAATGATGGTGTGGCTCTTCGAGAAATACTGCGGCAGATCCAGCGCGAGGACGACGAGGATGAACCAGATGGCGCCGGCGATCTCCAGCACATTGAATCCCCCGTGCCAGCGGAGGATTCCCATCAGGTACGAGAACGCGGTGGAGAAATCCGGTGCGCGGAAGAATATCTAGGTCAGGGCGACCAAATGGAACGTGACGAAAACTTTGAGAGCGTTGGTGAGCCAATTGGACGTGACCGACACGGCGGAGGAACGCACTTCGAGATAGAATTTGTGGGCGGCGAGATACAACCCGTGCAGGAAACCCCAGGCGACAAAGGTCCAATTGGCGCCATGCCACAACCCGCCGAGGAGCATCGTGATGAACAGATTGATGTAGGTGCGAACCCGTCCGCGGCGGTTGCCGCCGAGCGGAATGTAGAGGTAATCCCGCAGCCATGTGGACAAGGAGATGTGCCAGCGTCTCCAGAATTCGGTGATATTGCGGGACAGATACGGTTGGTTGAAGTTTTCGGGGAGCTCGATTCCCAGGAGTCGGCTGACGCCGCGGGCGATATCGGTGTAGCCGGAGAAGTCGCAGTAGATCTGCAGCGAAAAGTAATACAGACCCTTGAGCAACAACAGGGATGAAAACGCGTGAGGAGTCGTGAAGAATGGCTGAACATCTGGTGACAGAACATCGGCGATCACGACCTTTTTGAAGAGGCCGATCAGGATGAGCGCGCCGCCGGTGTTGAGATGTTCGTTCGTGACGATGCGTTTGCGGAGGAGTTGCGGCAGCAGAACTTCGGCGCGGATGATTGGCCCGGCGACGAGGTGCGGGAAATAGGACACGAACAGCGCATAAGTCAGGAAGTCGGTGGTAGGTTTCATCTTCCGGTTGTACACGTCGATCACGTAGTTCATGGTCTGGAACGTGTAGAACGAGATGCCCGCCGGCAGGATGATGCGGAGGACGGGGAGATGCGGTTGCAGTCCGAACCATTGGATGACATGCGCGGCGGAATCGATAAAAAAGTTGAAGTACTTGAAGAAGCCCAGCATGCCGAAGTTCACCAGGATGCTGGCCAGCAGCAGGAGTTTCCGGCGGCGCGGGTTGGAGGCGTTGTCGATGGCGATGGAGATATGGAAATCGAAGATGGTGGAGATCATCAGCAGGCTGGTGAACCGCCAATCCCACCAGCCGTAGAAGAAGTAACTGGCGACCAGCAACATGCGGTTTTGCGGCAGCGTCGCCAGCGAGTAGTACAGCGCCAGGACGACGGCGAGGAACACGAAGAATTGCCAGGAATTGAAGAGCATGATGGATGGGTGATTAGCCTGCGCCGCTGACGGCCGAGTACATGCGAATGATCAGCCAGATTGCGGGAACGCTGGCGACCGCGTAGATGGCGCATCGGGCGAGGTCCCGAGTGGAGATCTGTGTCAAGGTTGAAGGGGCTGGCTGCCGGCCCTCGATCCAGCGAATCAATCCGAATCCCATGCCGAGGAGAAAGAACAGGACCGGATTATAGGTGCGCGTGAGAAAGAATGCCGCGGTGAGATAGCCGACCTGGGCGGCGAAGAGACCGTTGGCGACGCGCCGGATTCTGACGTCGACCTGGCCTTCAGCGCGGGCAATCCGGGAGACGGACTTCATCACGAGCAGGCACAGCGTGAACCAACAGACGTAGCCGACCAAGCCGAGCTCGGCGAAGCAGTTGACCATCGAGTTGTGCGCGGCCATTCCGCCGCTGTAGTCCAGCCATCGCTGATATCCGAACCCGAACAAGGGGTTTTCCTTCAACATTTGGATCCCGAGGCCCCATTCCATGATGCGGCCGGACGCCGAGCCCTCGACATATGCGCCGCGGGCGCGCTCCGGGCCGAAGACTGCGATGGCGGAAAGCAGGACGACGACCAGGGACACGCGGATGATGATGTTCTTCGTGGTTGTCCAGAAGTAGGCGATGATCATCGCGCAGAATCCGATCACGCCGCCGCGGGATTGGGTGTAGTAGAGCACGTAGAGCATGGGAGGCAAGCTGCACATGAGGAGCAGTTTGCCGGGGACGGATCCTCCCGCGGCGAGCAGGGCGAAGGCGAACGGCATGGCCATCAGGTACAACATGGCGAAATCGTTCGGGTCGGAAAAGATGCCGGACCCGATGACGCGGAAGGTGCCCAAATCATACGAGCCGTAGGGTTCGACGCCGCCGAAGCCGTGTCCTGTTTGGACCTCGAGGTAGGTATTGTAGGCCAGGACCATCGACGAAACGATGATGACCCACATCATGATTCGGACGCGACGGGGTGTATTGACCAGGATGGCGACGAGATAGAACAGGACCGCGATCTTTCCGAATTCGCGGACTGCGTCGATGGCGCCGGAGAGACGGAGCCGGACCAACTGCGACAGCATGACGGAGGCGAACAAGGCCAGCATGGCCTGAGAAAACCGGCTGCGCACAAAGAAATTGCCGAGGCGCGCTTTGCTCTGCTCGATGAACGCAATCAGGATGGTCGGGATGGCAATGACGTTGACCAATTCGTATCCCTTCACGGGCTCGTACCATTCCTGCGGGCGCAGCAGCAAGACCGCGACGTAGAGGCAGACGAGGAAAAACCCCATGGCGCTAGCGGGCTCCTTCCCGGGGGCGATTCGTCACGAGACTGTACCGCAGGAACATTCGGCACCGCTGGAGATGCTTCTTGTTCAACTGGCGGTCGCGCAACGCGAAGGGCCAACAGCAACCCGAGCGCAGCAAATCCGTGATCGCGCCGGCACGGTCGCCGGTGCTATGCCGCAGGAACGCCAGCTCGCGGTACATGCGGGCCTCCGCCACGCGCCGCCAGGCTTGATGCTCGCGCAGTTGAGGGACGCGGGCGAACAATTCGTTGATGGCGCGCCGATGGCTTCGCAGCATCGAATCGGCCTGATGGCTCATGCTCGTTGCGTGAAAGCGCTGCGCGGTGAGGGCTGCGTCGAGCCGCGCCACGGGGAATTGCGCGGCGATGCGTACCCACATCTCCAGATCTTCCGTACCCATGATCGTTTCATTGAATCCACCGATCAGCTTCAGCGCTTCTTTGCGGATCATGACGGAAGACGGACTAAACGCGGCGAGTTCCAGCAGGTCCCGCATCGTGAGGTTGTGGAACCCGTCCCGCGCACAGGCCTGGACGTCGTGGTCGATGCGCCGCCCGGTTTCATCGATGGCGAACCGCTCGGTGGCGACGAGGCCGGTGTCGGGGTGCTGAAGGGCGTGGGCGACCTGTCGTTGGAGTTTGTCGGGCAGCCACAGATCGTCGGAATCCAGGAGGGCGATGAATTCGCCTCGGGCTTCTTGAATGCCCTTGTTGCGGGCGGCGGAGAGCCCGCGATTTTGTTGGTGAATGTAGCGGATACGGTCGGCGAATGTTGAAACACGCGCCTGCGTGTCATCGGTCGACCCGTCGTCGACGACGATGATCTCGAGTGGAGAATGTGTCTGGCTGAGGGCGCTATCGATGGTCTCACCGATATAGCGTCCATAGTTGTAGGTGGGGATCACGACGCTGACAAGCGGGGGAGTCATCGGTGCTTGAGTACGGCCTCGTACATCGTGATGATTTGATCGGTGACGCGAACCTTGTCGAAGCGCTCGGCGACCAGACGGCGTGCGTTACATCCGCGTTGTGACCGCCGGACCGGATTTTCGCAGGATTCAAGGATTGACCATGCGAGCTCGCCGGGGTTCTCCATGTCAACACAAACCCCGCCGGTTCCGATAACCCACTCGATCACGGAGAACTTGTGACCGTGCAGAGGCAGACCCGTTGCGCCAGCTTCCAGCAACACGATCGCGAACATCTCGGTCAGGGCCGAGTGGGCGAACATGTCGGCTGCCCGGTACAGGTCCGGCATATCGCGGCGCGGGATATTTTTCAGAATACGAGCGTTTTCTCCGAGGTGTTTATCGATGGCGCGTTCGACATCGGGCGTCTCGGGAGTGGTGGCGCCGGCAACGATCAACATGATCTCGGGGTGTTTTTGCCGGGCGGTGGCGACTTCCCGGGCCAGCCAATCCAATCGTTTGTGGGTGATTTTGAGGGCGGCGGCATCGACCACCACAAACCGGTCCCGAGGAATCCCGAGTTTCCGTCGAGCGTGCGCCTGATCCCCGGGCGCGTACACGTCGCAATCCACAAAATTCGGGATGGCGAACCATTCCCGGTCTGGTGGAAGCCCGTTCTTGCGGTCCAATTCCAGGTAGTGCGGAGCCAATTCCTGGACATGCTGGAACTGATTCAGGAATGCGAAGGGCTCCTCGGTTCCATTGGCGAGGATAACCCTGGCGGAGTGGCGGCCGGCCTTCCGAGCCTGTTCCAACGCGAGGGCGGTACCGGCGTCCTGCGTATGAACGATGTCGAAGTGCTCGTCGCGCAACGCGCGAGCGACCCGGCGACCGAACACCGCTTGTTGCCAGTGAAGCGGCGAACCGAGCCCGAAGCGCCACAAGCCATGTCGGGTGAGTCTCGTCATGTGCTTCCAGAGAGCGCGGGTGTGATCCGGACAGTGGATGCGACGGGCGTAGGGGGCATCGGGCTGACCGGCGCCCTGGAAGAGCGTGACGTCCATTCCGCGACGGTCCAATTCGGCGGCGAGATCCTGGGCCCAACTTTCGACGCCGCGCAGGATGTGTCCGAGAAAGGCAGAGGCAATGGCGATTTTCATGAGGCCGAAGATTCGGCGTGCCCGGCCGAGAGGATGGTGGCATTGGACAGAGCGCCGGCGTGGGCGGGGAAGAGCCGGTTCCGCAACGCGAGGGCCGGCATTTCGACGAGGCTGCCCAACACGGCGCCGACGACAGTGGCGAGGCAAACGAACAGGCACATCGCGAGACACCAGCGGAGTTCCGCGGGAAGGCGGGGAAAGAAGCCCTGGCTGACGAACCAGCGGATCGGATCTCGTCCGAGATCGAGATGCCAGAGGTAGATGGAGTAGCTGAAACAGCCGATCCAGGCGACGAGACGCGCCGAGCGGGAATTGAGAAATGATCCCAACCAGCCCTGGTCCAGCGGCGTGTGAACGATGGCGAGGAGTATGCACGCGTATCCCAGATAGAGTTCCGTGAGACCGACCGTGGGAACGAAAGCGCAAGTCTCTTTGGCCAGATAGAGCATCGGAGACAGGAGGAGAAGTCCCGTCACAAGAAGTGCGGTTCGGTGGCGGACGATTGGTGCCAATCGTTCCGGTCGGCAGTGATGGAGAAACGCAAGGAACACACCGAAAAAGAGACCGTCGACGCGCAGATGGGTCAGGAACAAATAGCCGTCGCTGCTGTAGGGAACTCCCGAAACATACAGATTCAGCCGCCACAACAGGCAGCCGATGGCCAGCGCAGCGGCAATGAGGGGCACGGCAGCGAAAGGCCGGCGTTGATTTCGACTCGCCCACAACAAGACGAGGGGTAACGCGAGATAGAAGTGTTCCTCGATTGCCAGGCTCCACGTGTGAGTGCGGACCATCCCGAGGTAGTTCTGGAGGTGAGCCAACTGTGGCAGCATCTTCATGGTGAGCGATTTCATATTCCCGAACTCGTGGGTGACGCTCAACAACACGAAAAGGAAGGCGAGGTACGCGTAGTACGAAGGCCAGATTTTGAAGATGCGGCGAATGAGGAACCGGCCGATGTCGATTTTGTTCCGGGTGTTGAATTCCTTGAACAACAGGC
>DATJWQ010000072.1:0-16006 GCA_035501175.1 Verrucomicrobiia bacterium
CGCGATCGAATAGTTTGGCGGCCTGAAGTCGCCGCCGCTCCAGTTCCTTGAAGTCCCGTCTGACGCCTCTTGTATTCCCCATGCCGCCAACACTATCACACCCGCCAAGAAATGTCACTATATTATGCGAGAATCAGTAGGCCCGGAATCTCGATAAACGGCGACGGCGATTTCCCTGCTTTAATGGGAACCGATTCGACCTCCGTATCTGGTGCCGGTTCGTCACTCTCAGGCGCTGCCTCCTCGCCTGTGCGGGGTTCGGGTGCTTTGGGCACCTCAACCTCTATGGAGTCAAATCCAAGGTCGGGCCCAATGACCCATTCCTTGAGGATAGGCTGATCGATCTTGGACGATCTTAAGACCTCGCCGTTCACTCTAATCATCATCTCGCTGCCGAAAGGCAGCGCTGCGCGCAGCATGCGGCACAGTATACCGATTCTTAGCTGCTGGCCCGTCGGCTTAAGGTCTGATAACACCACAATCGTCCACGTACCTGATTTTGGAGGCTTGAACCTTGCCTTCGAGGCGCCGAACTCGTCCTCGTCCCCGACATCCTCTGGCTCCGGAGGACTTGACTGAATGAGGTTCAAGATCTCCTGCCCACCGTCGATTACCTTCAGCGCGGCCTGGACTTCTTTCTCCTCAACCTCGAACAGATCCAGCTCCAGTTCGTTGATTAGGTGGTCAGCTTTTGCACCTTTTTGGCGATCAATCGTGCCGTAGTCCATCGTGACGCGGCGGATGACCCCATCTGAGGCCTTACAAATGTACGTAAGCTTGTTGGCGAGAACGTAGGTCGCGAGTTTCCCAATGCCGAATTTTCCGATGACCGGCCGCCCAAACTGGACCGGCGCGGCCGTTTTAGGAGAGAACGCGATATGCCACAGGTCACGCAGACCCTTTTCATCCATCGATATGCCGTCGTCAAAGACGCACATGGTGGCACCTGGGGCATAAAGGTCTTCGGAAATCCGAACGTCAACGCAGCACGCTCCAGCATCCCAACCGTTCGAGATAAGTTCCTCGAATGCTTTTTGTGGAGACGAGTAGAGCTGCTCACTGAAGTGCTCAAGAAACCGTGTGCTTAGTTCAACCGGAATCTTGGTCGTCTGGTGGCCTATCGTCTCGGGCGCTTGGATATGGCTTGCGGGCTTTTTTTGCTCAGTCATCACGATACCTCTGTCACGGGAATCGGCGGCAGTTGTTTGAGGAACCAGTAAATGTGAGGGACCGTGCTGCGGCGTGGGGGTGTAATACGATGTAGCTCGTGCGAAGGTCGATCGGATCGGTGTGTGGACGTGCCGTCCGTGTATTGGACTTGCGCATTTTGTCTCCGTGGAACCACATGCAACTAGAATAGCACAGATTACCAAGAACACATCGGCTGAACAAGCATGGAAGTGTCCGTGGCGCCGAGTGTACCGGCGGCCGGTGGCGTGGGATTCACGGCTCAGGGAATGGACGAGCGTGGACGCGGCGGGGAGCACGCCGACAGAGCGGCGTGGCTATCCGCCCGAGGCGGACAGGCAGCGGGACGGAGCGCAGGGTGGGGCCTACTACACCCGGTACTTCTTGGTCGGTTTCTCGCGCACGACAGGAACCGACAATCGCGGCAGGAGACGGGAGAAGGTGGGGAGAACGACCGACGCCTCACAGAGGCGTCGCTACACCGGAGGCCGACAGGCAACGGCTGAGGAGCGCGCGGACAGAGCGGCGGGGAGGAGAGCAAGCGATCCACCCCTCACCTTGATCCTCTCCCCATTAGGGGCGAGGAGACGCGAAGCGGGGCAGGCGGAGGGAGAACAACCGACGGCCCGGAGCGGCGGGGCTATCCGCCCAAGGCGGACAAGCCTACAAAACGGCGGGGGGGAGGAGCACGAGAGGGACGAAGGAGGCACGAAGGGGGCGAGGGGCAAAGCGGCGACGAGTCGCCGCACTCCAAACGGCGGCAAGCGGCGGGGCCACAGCGGACTGGACGACGGCCGGCGGTCACAGACCGCCGCTACGAAAGGCACGACATAAGGACCGGATAACGACGGATGACACGGGGCGGTGGGGCCCGTTCTATGGGGGAGGCCGGAACATCGGATTGTAGATATTCTGATTGACATTAATATCCTCGCAGGATAGGATGGCGGGGTTCTTTGACATACAGGTGGGATGTTTGCTCCCAGCGGCTTGACCTTAACAAGATGGCAAGGGCAGAGGAGAGCGCCCCCTCACCCTGACCCTCTCCCCCAAGGGGGCGAGGGGAACTCGGAGCGGAGGGCGGGCGGACCGCGCTTGCCAAGCGCGGCTACACGCCTGAGGCGGACAGGCAGCGGCTCGGCGTTGACGAGATGGGAACGGAAGAGGAGACCGCCCCCTCACCCTGACCCGCCTGAGGCGGGCAGGCCCTTTGCTCCGAACTCCGGTCCGGAGGTTCGGAGCGTCTCGGCGGCTAGTGCCGCCTTCGGCTCCCCGTAAGAAGAGGGGGAACTCGGAGCGGAGGGCGGGCGGATGGAACCCCGTCGCTCCACCGGACGGAGAAAGGCAAAGCGCCGACTCCGAATACGACTCGCGAGCAGGCGAGTCGGCGCACTCCAAACCAGGGGGGTACCCCCCACCCCCCTATATCTGCGAAACGAAGCCAATGGTTTTAGGGGGTTACCAGTCTCCCAAGATGTTGACTTACAATTGGTTGCGTTGTCGAGTGAGCCAATTTGTCACTTGGCTTCGTTTGGCTTCGTTCGGGGGGTTTATTGGCTTCGTTCGGCCAAAAACATGGCTTGGTTCGGGCAAAAAGTGGGTTCGTTTGGTGGCTCGGGCGGCGGTTGAGGAGTGAATCCGGCGTGATTGGGGCGACAACGGAAAGGAGTTGCATGATGGGCGACAGGGACTAGACTTGCACCCCTTGTCGTTTGTGAGGCATCCAAAGAGAAATTTGTCATGGTGCGACAGAGATTTTTTGCATTTTTCTGTTACGGTCTGGCAACAGTTCTGCCGTTGATGTCGTGTCGGGCGGAGAACCGGACGCCGGTCGTGGGTTCGTCGACGACGAATGAAGATCGGCAGGGGCCATTCTTTGCGGTGACGGAGGAGAACGATTTGTTTTCGAACCCGTTCACGGCAACGGACCACACCGACCGTCATTATACGCAGGGACTGAAGTTCACCTGGCTCAACGGCGACGATGATATGCCGCAATGGGTCCGACGGGTGAGCGACGACGTGCCGAAGCTCGGCATCAACATGACGGCACAGAATCTGGGGTATGTGTTTGGAGAGAACATGTATACGCCGCAGAACCTCCAGGAGAGCGCATTGATCACGAACGACCGGCCGTATGCGGGCTGGTTGTACGGCGGGGTGTACCTGCAGCGGCGCGGCGAGGTGGGCGATTCGGGTGTGCCCGTGCAGGAAAGCTTCGAGATTGATTTTGGGACGACGGGGCCGGATTCACTGGCGGGCTGGGCGCAGACGCATTTTCACCAGGCGTTCGATAGCGCCGACGTGCCGCAGGGGTGGCACAATCAACTGGCCGGCGAGCCGGGGTTGTTGTTGAAGTATGAGCGATTCTGGCGGTGGTCGCCGAACGCGGAGACGGCCCGTTATGTGGACCTCATTCCGCACGCGGGGGGCGAGCTGGGCAACATCATGATCTTTCAGAATCTCGGCGGTGTGGTGCGGGTTGGCTACAATTTGCCGGAGGATTTCGGTGTGCAAACGATCGATTCGCCCGCGTCGCTCGGGGGCGGGACCACGTCGAATTCGCCGCCGTTCGCGTGTTACGTGTTCGGCGGGGTGGATGGGCGGGCGGTGGAGCACAACCTGTTTCTGGATGGCAACTCATTCCGCAGCGGGCCGAGTGTGGAACGGATCCCGTGGGTGGCGGACCTGAGCACGGGCGGGGCGGTGCGGATGTTCCGCCATTTGGAGATCAGCTACACGCGCGTGGTGCGGACGCACGAATTCGTCGGACAACAGCACCCGGATCAGTTTGGGTCACTGGAGGCGAAGGCGATGTTCATGTTTTGAGGGATGAGACAATGGCCAGATCCCCTGCCCCGCTATCGATGACGCCAGTGCCCTGGCACCCAGACCCAGCCGCCATAACGCCGGACCCATCGGCCCCGGACCCAGACGACGCCGGGGCGAGGCGGCACATCCCAATGGCCAGCGACCCAGACCCATCGGCCCTGCCATTCCCAGGCGCCGGGAACCCACACGTACTGGGGGCCCGGGGAAACGACGACCGGCTCGGGGGGTGGAGGCGGCGGAGCGGGCTGGGCGGTAGCCACGGTTGGTTCTTCGGGAGGCGGGGGCGGTTCGGCAATGGGCGGTGGACGCTGCTGGGCGCACCCGGCCAATATGAGGGCTCCGGCCGCTACTGCCAGAATCCAGCCGCGAATCGCTTCGTGTTTGGTTTGTGCCATCGTCTTCACTCTCGACCTCCACAGTTTTGTTCATGCCTGCATACGATCGACCCATATCATGAAAACACTACGCCGCGGCAGATGTTTCGCAGTGGTGAGAAATAGTGGCGCAAGTGCCCTGCTGATAGATGGTTGAAGGTACTCGCTGATGGTCGAACTTGGTGATTGACGAAATTGGGCTTTGGAGGTTGAATGGAGCCGTTGCAACAACCGAGTTGATGTGCTAAATTGACGCGTGCAGGTGTGGTAGTGTCCGGGTAGGGACACGGAGAAGAGGGTTTCAGGGTACAGGGTATGGGTATGAAAAAACTGGCGAGCGCGTTCATCGCTCTCACGCTATTCACCGTCGTATCGACATCTCGTGCTGTGGCGGCGCTTTCGAGCGTCACATACACGGGGCAAGCCGCCAATGTGAAGAGTGACAAAGGTGTGGAGCTCAAGGCGACCGCGACCTTCGTGGTTTCCAATCTCGATCTCGTCATCACGATGTCGAACATCAGCACCAATGACTCGAAGAACCCTTCCGACATTCTCACGGGCATCTTTTTCGACAGCAAGGTGCCGTTGAATCTGACACGCGGCGCGGTATCCGTCGGGACGGAGAGCTCGGTGGTCGGCTGGCGTCTGCCGCTTGGGTTCGATGATGATGTCAGCGGCCAGTGGGCGTACAGTGGCGACCTGCCGGCTGGAAGTCGGAAAGATCCGTACGGGCAGTATGGAGTTGCCAGCACGAAGTTTTCGCTGCTCAACAAGGGCGACCTATTCTCTGATATCAAGATCCCCGGGACGCATCCGCTGAGTGGCGCGCAATTTGGTCTGACCACGCTGTACGACAACGGTCTGAATGATCAAAGCAGTATCAAGAATGTGGGCCTCGTCCAGAACACGATTGTCATCGTGCTCGATGGGCTGCCGGCGGGTTTCACGACAGCGGATATTGCGTCGGACATTGAGAACGTCCGCTTCGAATTTGGAACGAGCCTCAAGAAGGGAATCAATATTGCCGGCGAAATGGTTCAGCAGATTCCCGAACCGAGCACCGTGGCACTCGTCGCCACCGGGCTGATCGGCGCGATTGCATTGACCCGCAAGCGGCCGAGCAGTCGGTAGTCGTGCGTGCGCGCGGCGCCCCCTGTAACGGATGCAATCGCACAGGGGCCGGGAAAACTTCGACCGAAAAGCTGTAGCAGATTCTCATGCCTGCCTGACCGGGGTTCTCCCCTGCATCATTGCACGATGACTCTGCCTTTCATGTGCGGATGCACCGAGCAGTAGTAGTCGTTTGTCCCCGCCACGGCGAACGTGTAGGAAAACTTCTCGTCCGTATCCAGCGCGGGCGAGACAATGGTCTTCCTGTCGACGCTGAGCACCGTGTGCGGCACGTCGTCGTGGTTGACCCATGTCACCGTCGTGCCCACGGGCACCGTCAGCGTCTGCGGGATGAAACTGAAGTTGTCGATCGCGACTTCGTTGGGTGTCGACTTCTCACGAGCGATGGATGTGTGAATGGCCACCGCCATCATCGCGACGGCACCAACGAACCCGAGGAATAATCCCTTCATCTGGTCTACCTGTTCCTTTGTGTGGTGATGGTTGTTTCTAGCTCGCCAGAGACGAATCCATGATCGCGAGCGAACTCCTGCCCGGGACGTAATTCACGTCGGTGATCCCCAGCACGCTACGCAGCTTCTCTGCCGGCACCTTCATCGGGCCTGGTGACGGCGCGGTTCCGGGCGCGGGTTGCGGAAACGCCGTGGACATCGCCGTGTGAAATGTGATGTTGCCCTCGATCTTCTGCATCGTCTGGTGGATGTGGCCGTTGAGTACGGTGACGGATCCGAAGCGTTTCAGATAGGAGAGTGCCTGCGCGCTATCGTCCGTCCCCCAACCCCAGTCCGGGTACACGGTCCATAACGGGATGTGCGCGAACACGACGATCGGCGTGTCACTGCCCAACCCCTTCACGTCGTCTTCGAGCCATTCGAGTTGGTCGGTCCCCAACGAGCCCAATCCACCCGCTTTCAGGTTCAGCACATTGACCAAGCCGACGAAGTGGACGCGGTTGTAGTCGAAACTGTACCATCCGTCGCCTCGCGATTGTTTGCCGAAGCGCGCGAGATACTGCTTGCCGTTGTCGTTGAGCACGTCGTGCTCGCCGGGGACGTAATGAACTTCCTGCGCCTTGCAGCCCTTCAACACCTGTTCCAACGTGTCGAACTCGGTGGCCTTGGACAAGTGGCTCAAATCACCCGTGTGGAGCAGAAATGACGGCGGCCTCGGCAGCGCGTTGATCCGGTCAATGGCAATCTGCAACGTGCCCACGACGTCCTTGTTCGCTTCCTTGGTAAAACCGATATGACTGTCGCTGATCTGCACAAAGCTGAGTTCGCTTTTGGCCGGCGCCACCTGTCCGCTGACCACCTTGTCCAACCCGTACGATTTCACCACGCCGCTGGACATCGTCCACAATACGCCCGTGCCGGCCCACGCCATGCATTTCAAAAAGCCGCGGCGGTCGATCCCATCGTGGTTGTGGTCGTGAATGATCTCATCGCGCATGCGCTTGATTCCTTCCGTTGATTGGTTACCCGACTCGTTCCATTCAACCGTAAGACCTCTCGCCGGGCGGTTTATTCCATGCAAGGAATCCAGGGAATAAACTCCCGGCTCGTGGTTCTTAGCAATGAGGACCATCACGTTTGTTTACGAATCTCGTATTCGCAATTCCGCTTGCCATCCCCGCCCGTGTGCGGCAACGTGAACGTCGGGCGTGGGTCTGTTGTCAATCTCCAGCAAGCCGCGCCCCGACCCTGGCGAGTCACGTGGCTGACAATAGCGACATGGATTCCTCGGCAAACTTCGAAGACCTCGTGACCCGGTATTACCGCCCACTCTTTCAATTCGCCTACAGCCTGACCCGCAATGAGACTGAAGCGCGCGATCTCACGCAACAAACGTTTCTTATCTGGGCAACCAAGGGCCATCAACTTCGGAATGCATCCAAAGTGAAAACGTGGCTGTTTAGCACGCTTCATCACGAGTTTCTCAAATCGCGCCGGCGTCAGACCCGTTTTCCGCATTTCGAACTGGAGCAAATGAACGACGAGCTGCCCGTCGTCCTTCCCGCAGTGATCGATCAACTCGATTCCCAGACCGTGGTCGAAGCGCTGGGCCGTGTCGACGAAGCGTATCAGGCGACTCTGGCGTTGTTCTATCTCGAAGAGCATTCCTACAAGGAAATTGCCGAGATTCTGGCTGTCCCCATTGGCACGGTCGAATCGCGGATTGCCCGCGGGAAAGCGCAGCTCCAGAAGATATTAATGAACACGGCCGCCGACACGAAAGGAAAGGCGCCACGTGGATAGCCAGCGGGCCAGGGAAATTCTCGCGATGTACCGTCCCGGCATCGATGATGCGAAGGATCCGCTCATCTCCGAGGCCCTGGCCGAGGTCCGACGCGACCCTGAGCTTGCGCACTGGCTGCAACAAGAGCAAACCATCGACGCGGCGGTGGGCCGGAAATTTCGGCAAATCCCGGTCCCGGACGGCTTGGAGCACCAGATTCTCGCCGAACACAAGGTCATCCGTCCGACGATCTGGCGACGGAGCCGCGCTCTTCTGGTTGCTGCGGCCGCGGCAGTTGTTGTATTGGCCGTCGCGGGCTACTGGTTGCGCCGGCCCGAACCGGAGACTTTCGACACCTACCGCCAGTCGATGGCCGGACTCGTCTCCGGCGACTACAAAATGATGCTGGAAACCAACGACCTGAATGCGGTTCGACAGTTTCTTGCGGCCCATCACAGCCCGGCGGATTACGTGCTGACGAAATCAATGGAGGAACTGCCCGCCGAAGGTTGCGCTCTGGTTGCCTGGCACGGGCGGCGTGTGTCGCTGGTCTGTCTCGACCGCGGTCAAAAGCCTGATCTGTTTCTGTTTGTGGTGAATCGATCTGCCCTGCCGGGTGCGCCTTCGAGCCATACGCCCGACTTCGCGCGCATTGGCCGGATGACGACAGCCAGCTGGACGATGGGCGATACTTCGTACGTTCTCGCGTCACAAGACACCGAAGATGATCTGCGGAAGTTTCTCTGATGGGGGACAACGAGGCCGGCCCGCTAGGCTGGCGACGTCGGGCGCCCTCGCTGCATCACCCGCATCACCAAGTATCCGACGACAACCAGGTTGATTACCAGCAGCCAAATCCGGCTGGGTGTCATCCGACGATGCAGTTCATACACCTCCACGGGGATGAAGGTCGCCGTGATCACGATCGTCATGTATTCCGCCCACACCCTCTCCATCAACAAACCGATCCCCTCCGTCAGCAGCAGTGAGCAATAAAAAAACGAAACTGTGGCAATCAGTGCCGCATCCCGATGCTTCACGAGCCCGGCCTGCACCAGCCAATGCTGCAGCACGCGGCTGTGCACGTTGACCTGCAACGCGTTCGCCCAATGTCTGAACGTTTCCGCCGTATCAGGGTGAATCAACGACAGGGCTCCCACGCCAACAAGCAACAGCAATACTCCCTTCACGAGCTTGAGGATCGCGATGGCCATGAAGCCAATGTCCCGGTGCCTTTTCATTCCCATGCGGAGGGCGTACTATCGCAACACTTCTCGTGAAGGTCGAGCAGACTCTGATGGACCGCCGATCACGTCCGCAACCAATCACCCCTGCCCCTTCCAAAGAGAAAGGCCGGGCGGAATGACCCCGGCCCTCTCGATTTGCAATCAGCTTACGGCCTGCCGCCCATCACCAGCGACAGAATCGCCTTCACCGTGTGCAGACGGTTCTCCGCCTGGTCGAACACGACCGATTGCGGCCCATCAATCACCGCGTCTTCCACCTCGGCCCCGCGATCCGCGGGCAGCGGATGCATGTAGCACGCTTCCTTCTTCGCCATCTTCATCCGCTTCTCGGTGCAGACCCAGCTCTTGTATTTGTTGAGGATCTTCATCCCCTCTTCCTTGCGCTGGCCCTCGGGCACGCCCTGGTCGGCGAGATACTGGTGGCAACCCCACGATTTCGGGTAGCAAACCACCGCGTCCTTGAACCCGTCATCCATGTCGTGGATGATCTCGAACTTGGTCTTATACTCCTTGGCGTATTTCTTTGCCGCCTCAACCGTGCGCGGCATCAAATTGAATTCCTTCGGGTGCGACAGCGTGACATCCATCCCGAATCGCGGCAGCAGCCAGATCAACCCCTGCGGCACGCTCAGCGGCCGCGCGTAGGCCGGCGCATACGTCCATGAGACCAGGCATTTCACGCCGCGCAGATTGTTGCCGTACTTTTCCCGCATCGTCATCAAATCCGCAATCGCCTGCAGCGGATGATCGACGTCGTCCTGCAAACTCACCACCGGAATGCTCGCGTACTCGGCCACCTCGCGCAGATATTTGTTGCCAATGCCGTAGAAGCAATTGCGGATCGCGATCCCGTGACCGTACCGTGACAGGACCTTGCCGGTGTCTTTCGGTGTTTCGCCATGCGAAATTTGCATCTTGTCGGGCGTGAGATCGTGCGCATGCCCCCCGAGTTGTGTCATCGCCGCTTCGGTCGAGTTTCGCGTTCGCGTGCTCTGTTCGAAGAACATCATGAACAGTGTCTTGTCCTGCAACAACCGATGCGGTTCGCCCAACGCAAAGCGCCGCTTCAAGTCGCCCGCCACGTCCAGCACGGTCTCCAGTTCTTCCTTCGTCCAATCCGGCGTCTCGATGTAGTCTTTCCCTCGCAACAGCGTCTGCATAATCGATGCGGTCTCCTCGTATGTCGTAATGGGTTGATTCAGGCAAGAAATAACATCGCTCCAGCCGCGAGGCAATCAGAAATCCATCGAGGAAAAAGCGTCCGCCTCGATTCGCCCTTGCCTTTTGCGCGGTCTTCCGCTACGGCTTTCTCCCGAAAGGAACCCTTCTGATGAAACATCTTCTGCCATACCTGGCAATCGCGATGCTCGCAACAGCGTTCACGGTCGGCTGCGCTACCAGCAGCAAATCCGCCGCACAACAGCCGGCGGCCTCCTCGCCACCAGGCGAAGTCTACACTCCGGCAGTCCGCGCCCCGTCCGCAAATCCGTAGGACCAGGGCAAAGTCAGCGTGGCATGGTGGCCAACGGAACCAGAGCCGACGCATGGCTTCCGTATCGTCGTCTGCAATCGCGCCAGTCTCCCTTCTGGAAACCGCCGCGATTAATGTCCGACGGCACTGCTGGCGGGAACCCGTGGTTTGGCGACCGTGGAAAACATTCCCAGCTTCCGCGGGGCCAGGTCCCTTTGTTGAAGCAAAATCAGGTCCTTCGTCTCCAAGCCGAAGCGCCAATCCTGATTCACTGTCTTGATCGGTCCCGCCCAACGGTGCGTCGTCTGGTGCCGCTCGATCGAAAACTCCAAGCCAGCCTCGGTCTTTCTCCAGGACGTGGCCCGCAGCTCAATCCGATTCTGCGACATTTTCTCCGGCATGCCGCCGGCCGGATACAGCCGCTCCACATAACGGCTGAATAGATTCTTGAATTTGTCCCCCGGCTCGCGCACCCCGTCCCAACGGGCATATTCATCCACGAACGCCCGCTCCAGTCCGGGAAAATAGTGCGGACCGCAATAGTACTTGCCGTGTACTTCCCAACCCGGGCCGGCCAGTCGGCCACAGTTCGGCCATTCACAAAGCCTGTCACTCATGCCTTCTCCTTGGGCTATCGGCTCCTCCCATCATACCCCGGCGCCGGCGGATAGTTCAACCACAATCTTCCAACCCGCGCCGGGCGGTTACCAGCGGTTACTCAGCCAGCAACGACTTCACCTGCTCCGCCAACGCTGCCCCGCGAACTTCCGTCGCCCGAACGTACCCCTTCTTGTCCACCAACCACGCCGACGGAATCGCGTTGATGCCATACCGGCTGCTGATGTCGTTCCCCCAACCTTTCCCATCAAAATACTGCGGCCACGCCATGCCCGTCTGCTGGGCGTACGCGAGCAGCTTCTCTTTGCTCTGGTCCAGCGAGATCCCCACAATCTCAAACCCGGCCTTGTGCAGCTGGTTGTACGCCGCCACCACGTTCGGCATCTCCATCCGACACGGCCCGCACCACGTCGCCCAAAAATCCACCAGCACCACTTTCCCCCGCAGCTTCGCCAGGTCGAAGTCCGTCCCGTCCACCGCCTTGAACTTCAAATCCAGCGGCGCCTTGCCCAATTGCCGCGTCGTCTGCAGCGCCCCCAATTCCTGCTGCGCCATCGCCGCCACGCGAATGTTCTGGCTGTTCCCCAAATCCCGCAGCATCGTTTCCGCCGCCGACGGATCCCTCACCTTCAAAAACATCGCGTACTGCAACCGAACAATGTCCGTGCGCTGATCTTCCGCGTTATCTCTCCGCAACCCGGCAATGTCCGCTTCCACCGCCGCTCGCGCCGACGGATCGACCGACCCGCCCGCCGCCATCAGCGTCTGCAAATGGACCTTCACCGCCAAAAATCGCGCCTCGGTCTTGACCACCGGCGACGCATCCGCCGCGCCCACGATCTCCTTCGCCGCCTGCAGCATCGTGCTGCCGTCGGGAACCAAACCATTCACCCGCGCCAGCGCGTCGTCCACCTGCACCCGAACCAGCTTCGCCTCCCACCGCCGCGGGTCCGTCGCAAACCGCGTCTCAAACTCATGCAGCCCGGCGCTCAACGTGCCCAACCGCTCCTCATACTCCACGCGGTCCCCCGTCCCCGACACGTTCTCCAGCGTCTGCAACCGACTCCACATCTCCTCCGCCGTCTTGTACTGCCCCCAATCCTCCCCGCGCGCCACCCCCAGAAGGGCTGCGGTAAGCACCCCGACCATCAACCCAACCATCCAACTCCGTTTCATCGCCGCATACTATACCACAAATCAATCACGCGAACCCCCGGCCACCAAACTCTTCCGCAGCCCCCGGCGCACAAGCCTCCCCGCCTGCAACACAGACTCGCTGTTCTCCCCTGTTTCAGCCCCGTCCCATCCGCAAAATCCTCTCCCAAACCCCCAAACGAAGCCATTTTTTGGCCGAACGAAGCCAAACGAAGCCAATGCATAAAAACGAGCCAAAACCGTCATAACCCGTTGATTTCCAAGCCAACCACAGCCCGTCATCTGTCAATTATAATTGGCTTCGTTTCGCAGATATGGGGGGGTGGGGGTCCCTCCCCCGTCCCAGCCGTTGCCTGTCCGCCTCAGGCGGATAGCCGCGAATCTCATTCGCGGTCGGTCGTAGCCGCACGGCCTTGTTCGCCTCGGGCGAATTGCCCGCCCCAAACGGCTCAGGGTGAAGGGTTTCCCCCCGTCGGTCGCCCCCACCATGTCAAAGAACCAGACAACCTCGCGACCATACCACAAAGCCGATATCAAGTCCAGAGCAAAATCTAGTGCCGATAACCACCCCACTACCACATGGCAATCCACGCCTCATCCCTCTCGACAAACATCCTTATTTGTGGTTTTATTGCCCCGTACTCGGGGAGCGCAGCCGCGACGCACGCTCTGGTGTGTATTGCCTTATCCGGTCACACGAACGCAACTCACGAAGGCTGCCATGCGACGCGCGCTTTCTATGGCTCGGGATATCCGACGCGCGGCGTGGAAACTCGCCGCTGTCGCGCTCGCTCTGTCTCTGATCCTTTTCTGCCGGCGAAGCGGCGACACAACCTCCGCCGACGTAACCACCAACTCCATCCCCGCCGCCGTTCTCCAGCTCTTCCAGAACGAGGCAAACTCGCCGCCATGGAATCAGGATACCTCCGCCAAAACCCAGGGCATCCTCCAGCAGTGCGCCACGCTCCAGCAACTCCTCACCAGCGGTGCCGACGACACCACCCTCAGCAACACCCTGGCCGCCAGCACGCTCCGCGCCTCGGTCTTCATGACCTTCGGGCAAAGCCTTTACAACTCCGCCGACCCGCATCACGCCGAAATGTTCTTCGCCTCGCTCGTGCGCGACCACCCCGCCCGCGCCACCGTCAAACAACTCGGCCGTTGCCACCTCTGGATCGCCCGCATCCACAAAGATCAGGCCCTCGCCCTGCAATACCAACAGCAGTCGCCCGACCTGGCTGCCCCGGAATTCCAGGCCGCCCTCGCCAGCTTCCTCGCCGCCAGGAATGTCTCCGCCACCAACGACTGGGTCCGCGGCAGCGGCTGGCTTGGCGCCGCTGCCTGTTACCGGGAACTGGGCGACCAGGAAAACCGCCGCACCTGCCTCTACGGACTCTTGGCCGACACCTCGATCGTGATCACCAACCCTTCCAGCCCGGATGTGCAACTGGTCGCCGCCCAGCGCGACGTGGCCAACTATCTCATGGCCGTCAGCTATTACGAGGAGCACCGTTACGCCGAGGCCACCCAGCTCTACCAGCAGATGCAGCAGCGCCTCACCGCCCAACTCGCCACCGGCTCGCCGCAGTACTCCAACCAGCAACAATACCTGGCTCTGGCCAATACCGGCCTGTCTCAATGCGCCGCCCGACAGGCCGAACAAGCCGCGCAAACCGGAGGCGCCCAATGAACCCGACGTCGCTCCACCCCTTCGATCCCGCACGAAACTCGACCACACGCCCCACAGAAAGGATGTTGGCCATGCATCGACAACCTATCCCCGCCCGTTCCGATCTTGCTTGCCGTCAGCCCCGCAACCGTGCTACAGTCTGCCTCAGCGGTCGGGTAGATATGAAGAATTTGGGCGCGGAACCGCTTTTCATTGCAGCGCTGTTTCTCGGCACGTGCCTTGCCCTTCCCGCCTTCGCTGACAACATCTTCGTCTCGACCGCAAGCTTGAACACGGTTCTAGAGCTCGACCCGAGCGGGAACCCATCCACGTTCGCAACCACCACGTCGGGGCTGGACTACCCACTCGGGCTTGCTTTTGACAGCAGCGGCAACCTTTTTGTGGCAAACGGGGGTGCCAACACTATTGAAGAATTTCACACGAACGGACAAACCTCTTTTCTATCCAGCCCGAGCCTGAATGAGCCTGACGGGCTCGCTTTCGACGCAAACGGCGATCTCTTTGTTGCTAACTATGGCAACAACACCGTTGAGGAGTTCAGCCCGGGAGGAACGGGCACGGTTTTCGCAACCGCTACGGACGGCCTTGACGAGCCGGAAGGCCTTGCTTTCGATGGCGATGGCAACCTGTTTGTGTCGAACCAAGGTGGAGGAAACGGCACGATCATGGAGATTTCCCCAAATGGGAGCAACTCTGTGTTCGCTACTACGGCGTCGGGCCTGGACAATCCACAAGGCTTAGTGTTCGACCGGAGCGGCACCCTCTACGTCGCAAACTATAGCAATAACACGATCGAGAAATTCAACGCACTCGGCCAAGGCATGATTTTTACTGGCACGAACCTGCTGGCCGAGCCGTACGGCCTCGGCCTTGACGGTAGCGGCAATCTCTTTGTCGCGAACCACGGCCTTGGTGAAATACTAGAGTTCAGCCAAAACGGCGACGGATCCATCTTCGCTGGCAACCTCGGTAATGCGATCTTCCTTGCCGTCGACCAAATTCCCGAGCCATCCGCATTTTCTCTGCTCCTGCTAAGTCTGGCCGTGGTGGCACTCTCCCGACTCAGTTCACGGCGCCAGCCCCATCGCCATCCCTAAACGTCCACGATCCGCTAACCAAGGGAGGAACCCATGAAGTTCGATCCTCGCGGTGCGACTTTTGCTAACCAAATCACCTCGACGGACCTCGGCGCCCGCTTGCACGCCCGCCGGGGAACACAGGCGCGTCTGCCAACCCTGCTCTCGATCCTCGCCGCGCTTTGCCTCCTCGCCCCGCACGCATGGGCACATCTGCCCTGTCAGGTCGATATCTGGACCGCGAACAACCAGTTCTGCATCGGCCAAACCACCACCGTCTGGTTTCTGTCCGAGGTTTGTGATTCGCTCATCGCCAGCCAGACCAACTTCGTGGCCAGCACCACCGGGACCGTTACTTTTACCAACCAGTGCTCGACCTGTAGCAGTGATTCCGCCGCAGCCTATCTGAACATCTACACACCAACATGCTGAACCATTGCGTGATGCGCATCTATAACAACACCTTTCCCGTGAACACCACGAACGGCGTGACAGATGGGGCGGTCCGTGTGGGGAGTGATGGTTTGGAGGTATGGCCCGCGCTGGCCACGCTCGACGTGCGCAACAATATCTTCTACGACTTCCGCACCGCGACGGTTGGTGGCGACCAGGCGTTGATCTACACCGACACGATCACGAATACGCCGACATCATGGACGTTCGACAACAACGAGTATCGCGACGTGGCCCAAACGAACGCGCTGTGGAACTGGAGCGGCGGACCCGGTGAGATCGGCATCGCGATGATTCGTAACACTCACCGAGTGAATAGGGTCACATCTAAACATTGTAACAATTTGGATTGACAATGTCCGCGTCCCCCCTCAGGATGCGGGGCATGGCGCGGCCATTGCGAGTGGATGTGCCGGGCGGTTGGTATCACGTGACGGCTCGGGGCAACGAGCGGAAGGCGATCTTCCGCGATGACCAGGATCGCCGCCGCTTTCTCGCGGGCGTCTCCGAAATGGCCGAGCGCTTTGGCGTCCGCC
>DATJWQ010000073.1:0-26648 GCA_035501175.1 Verrucomicrobiia bacterium
TCGAAGGAATCAAACAACTCAAAGATTGCCCCCTGGCCGGATTCCTCTCGCCGGGTCCGTCTGCAGCCGCAAACTCTTAGCCCCAAGATCGAGTTCGAGTGCCGCCCTGCTTGACAGCGGGTCAAGCGCTTTGCACACTACGCGGATGCCTGCGACTGCCGCCAAAGCCAAATCCATTTACCTCGTTGGAGGCGCGGACGAATTCTCCATCAAGGAAACGGCGGCGAAACTGGCGGAGAAGCTGGCGCCGAAAAAAGCCGGCGAATTCGGCCTGGAGATCATCGACGGTTCGGCATCGAACCAGGACGAGGCGCTGAAGGTTCTTTCCAAATTGCGCGAGGCGTTGGAAACCGTCGGTCTGTTCGGCGGCGGCGATAAACTGGTTTGGCTCAAAAGCACCGATCTTCTCGCCGACAATCAGACCACGCGCGCCGAAGCCGTGAAAGAAGCGCTGGCGGAACTCGCCGACCTCCTGAAAAACGGGCTCGGCGACGGCGTGACGCTGCTCATCAGCGCCATCGGCTGTGACCGGCGCAAGACGCTCTACAAGACTCTCGAAAAGGTCGGCGAAGTCCGGTTCTTCGAGGCGTTGGAAGAAGGGAAGGGCGATGCCGACGAGGATATTGAGGCGTTCATCCAATCGAAGTCGAAGGCCGACGGCAAGACGATGCCCCCCGAGACGGTGCAGGCGTTCCGCGAACTGGTCGCCCCGAATCTTCGCGAGATCGCCAACGAATTGGAAAAGCTGTTCGTCTATGTCGGGAAACGAAGCGAAGTCACGAAAGACGATGTTCGCGCCATCTGCTCCGCGTCGCGTCAGGCCGTGATTTGGGAGTTGACCGACTCGCTCGGCATGCGGCGGACGTCACGCGCCATTCAATCGCTGGAAAGTCTGCTCGATGCCGGCGATCAACCCATCGGCATCCTGATGATGCTGGTGGCGCAATTTCGCCTGATGTTGCTCGCGCGGGACCTGATGCAGCGCAAATTGATTTCCGTCCGCGACGGTCCCGGCGGCAATTATGAATTTGTGAAAGCCTTCGAACGCCTACCCGAGAGCGCGACAGCGCATTTCCCCCGCACCAGGGAAGGCGCGCTTCCCAATGTATGGCGCCTCTATCGTTGCGCGCTTGCGGCAAAGAATTTTACCACCACAGAATTGATTCGCGCGATGGACCTGCTCCTCGAGGCGAACCGCCAGCTCGTGTCCACCCAGCTCGACGACAGACTTGTCCTGGAAGAGACGGTTGCTAAAATCGCCCTGAAGTGACCGGAGTGGAGCAGGGGATTTGTGGCCGATCGTCCTGTCAGTTTGTCGGCTAGGAAGTTTTCCTAGAGGAGACTAGGAAACGCGACGAATTGACGGGAAGCCTGTTTCCATCAAACTGGTGTATTATGGAGATTTCACGTTTTTTGGCGGAGCTGCATCCGCGGTTGGTGCCGTTCCCGATCGTGCTGCTGTTGACCGCGCTGCTGTTGGACGCGGCGGGATTGCTCCGGCGCGATCAGCGCATCCACCAAACGGCCAAATGGCTGATGGCCGTTGGCACCGCGTTCACGCTGCTCGCGTTCATCTGCGGCATTTGCGCCGAAATTTGGGCGGGCCGCGCCGGCGTCCCCCAACTGGAAATCGAGTTTCACGAACTCGCCGCGACGATTGCCGCGTGGGGATTCATCGGCCTCACGTCATGGCGACTGTTTCTGGATGGTTCGCGCCGGGGCGCGATGCTGGCCTACGTGATTTGCGGTCTCTCGTTATATGCGATGATCGGAATCGCCGGTTATCTCGGCGGCAAACTGGTCACCGAGTATGGCGCGTCCGTGGCCGGCGGGGACGCCAAGACCGTTCTATCGATGCACGATCTGAACACGCTCGCCGAACGCCAGACCGACCGCAACCTGCAGTACTCCGACATCATGCACCGCAGCGCGGGCGTGTTCGTGCTGTTGCTGACGTTGTCGATTTTCGTTCGTGAGTTGCGGCCGAACTACGAGCCCCGCGTGCGGTGGGTGGGGCCCACGTTATTGAAGCTGGGCGGCGTGCTCCTGTTTTTCTGCGCGGATTTGGATTTGTACGCGTTGACCGACCCGCGCCAGTTTCTCGATCGTGAAGCGCAGTCGCACAAACTCATCGCGTTGATCATGGTGGCGATCGGACTGCGCATGCTGTGGAAGGGCCGACGCGCGCCCGCCGTGGCGACCACCAGCAGTTGGGCCCGTTTGCAGAATCGCCTCATCGCCGTCTTCGCGCTGATCGGCGGCGGCTTGCTGCTCACCCATGTCCACACGGTTGCGCCGTACGCTGATGTCGCCGCCGGCGTGTACATCAACCACATCACGATGGGGTTTGTCGCGCTGGCCATTGGCGCGGTGAAACTGCTCGATGACGCGCTCCCGAATCCCGCGCGCTGGCGGGCGTTGCTGTTCCCCTGCCTGATGAGCGTCGAGGCGTTCCTGCTGCTCACGTACACCGAGAGCATCCCGTGGTGGGTCGGGATCGGCCATTACAATCGCTGGGGACCGAACGGCGGCACCATCGCGCCGTTCGGCCGGGAACGCGCCGAGTTGACCTTCGACCAGGACACCGGCACGATGGACGTGCGGATCCTCGATCGATTCGCCAACAATCCCGTGCGCATCCCGGAAACCAACATCACGGTCGTCATCTCGCGCCGATACGAAGAAACAGCGGTGCCGCTGGACGCGGTCGATTTCCAGGATGGCGCCGCGTCGCATTTCCAGGGCCGGGCGCTGTTCTTGAAGGACGCCACGCAGTTCGATGCCCGCCTTGCGTTGCCGCTTCACGGCTCGTGGCGCACGGGATACTTCGATCCGTGGGTCCTGCCGGCGGTGTTGGGGATCCCGCCGAACCAGGTCGCGCGCTACGTCTGCCCCATGCATGACGGAATCCGCTCGACCGAACCCGGCGTCTGCAAAATCTGCGGCATGCCGCTCGTGCCGTTCCGCCGCACGGTGCCGCACGAATTGCACGACCCGAAATACACGATGAAGCTCGAGCGCGTCGGTGACACACTGCATTTCCTGCCGGAATTCTCGGCGACCGGACAAATGGTGCGGAACCTGATGGTCGTCCACGAACACCTGCTTCATCTGATCGTCGTGAGCGAGGACCTGTCGTTCTTCGACCACGTTCACCCGATTCGCCAGGACGACGGCTCGTTCACGCTCGATTACAGATTCCCGCACGGCGGCCAATACCTCCTGTTCGCCGACGTGACGCCGTACGGCGAACGCGGCCAGGTATTTCGCATGCCCGTGACCGTCGACGGCGAGGATCCCCCGCCGGTGCCATTCAGACTTTCCACCACACTCGCGCGCGAGATCGGCCCGTATCACGTCGAGATGATTGCCCAACCGCGCACGCTCGTGGCGGAGCGCGAAACCCAGTTGCTGTTTCGCCTCGAATTGGACGGCAAACCGGTGACGGACCTGAGCCCGTACATCGGCGCGATGGGGCATTGCGTCATCATCAGCGAAGACACGCAATGGTATCTGCACAGCCATCCGCAGATGTTCGTCGCGTCATTGCCGGCGGATGCGCGCGGTGGCCCCGAGGTCGCCTTCCATACGATATTCCCCGAACCCGGGCGCTACAAGGTCTTTGGACAATTCAAACGCGGGGGCAAGATCATCGTGGCCGACTTCAGCGTGAACGTCGAAAAACCGCTTTTGCCCGCGTGGTTCGTCAACGCGCTGCTGTTTGATTGATGAGGAAGAGCGAGGTTTACCCCAATTCGTTATCGGGGCTACCTGCGGCGCCGCTTCTCAGGTAGGGCGTGACCGCCGCGACAATGTGGTGCGCCTACGGCGTGATCGCAAACCGGTAAAAGCCCTGCGGGCCGGTCGCCCCGCCGAAATTCGTCACCGTCAACGCCGCGCCGATGCTGTTGCTGACGCACACGCCCGCCACATTCGACCAATTCGTCGGGTTCATTGAAGGGCTGAATTGCAGTTGATACGTTTCGCCGGCGACGGAAGGAATACTGAAAACAACGTTGGTGCCGGACGAATCAACCAGCGTTGATGAAATCTGATTCGCCGGCGGGTTGAGGGGGACCGAAAGTCGAAAGATCGTGCCGTAGCCGTTTGTCCCGCCTCCCTCGGTGGTTCCGTACAAGTTACCATCGCTGCCCTGAACGATTGCGGCTTCTGGCAATGATCCGTCGTTAGGGGTTCCCGCAAAGTTATAGATAGTCGTGATTACGCCACTGGGACTGACACGAAAAATAGTACCGCAACCGGGGCAATTCGTGCTCGTGCCACCCGAATACGTCGTTCCGTAGAAGTTGCCGTCGCTGGCCAGCACCAACGGGGCTTGTGGCCCATCCAGGTTGCTGACGATAACCGAATAGAGAACCGTCAGAGTACCGCTCGGCGTAATTTCATATACCGTGCCCCCGAGAGTCGTTCCGTATAAGCTTCCATTCGTACCCTCCACCAAGCCCGCGACCGGATCTCCGCCGTCACCGTAACCGAGAAAGGTGTGAAGATTTGTGTAATTACCGGCAGGACTGATTCGAAAGACGGCACCGGCGGACTGACCACCCTGGGTGGTACCGTAGAAATTGCCATCGGTGCCTTGTACGAGCCCCGCTGCTGGGTTGCCACCATCTGTTGGAGGCCCGGCAAAGCTGTAAAGGGTTGTATAAACACCGCTGGGGCTGATTCGAAAAATAGCGCCATGACCGCTCGTTCCGCCCTTATCGGTCGTACCGTAGAAATTGCCATCGGTGCCTTGTGCCAGCGGAGCGATCGGGATGCCGCCGCCGTAACGGGTGCTACCAAACAAGTAGAAATTCGTCAGCTTGCCGGCTGGACTGATCCTAAACACGGTCCCGTTGCCTAACCCACCGTCTGACGTCGTTCCATAGAAATTGCCGTCCTTGGCCTGAATGAGCCCGGCCCATGGATAGGCGCCGTCGCCATCGCCACTGAGGCCAGTGAACGAGTACAGATTTGTCAGAATGCCGCCGGGCGTCATCCTGAACACGGCACCGTCGTTGGCTGTACCGTCAAGATAGGTCGTGCCATAGAAGTTTCCGTCGCTTCCTTGGATGAGGTTGTTCGGAAAGGCATTGCCTCCACCAAACTGGTATATGATTGTCACCGTCTGTCCGCTGGCTTTGCCGGCCAGAGCTAAGACGGCAATCGCGACGAAAATTCGGATGAATTTCACGGCGCTCTCCTGCTTCTCCACAGGCCAGTAAATCCCTATCCAACGGGAAAGTCGAGCGGATTCGGAGGTGACCACCACTTTGTAGCGGCGGTCTGCGACCGCCGGTCGTTAATAATGTAACTACCGGCGCTCATAGAGTGCCGCTACAGCCGGAAACGGTAAGACCGACGGTGCAGACGGAAACGGCACGACCGTCGCTACAGCCGGAACGGTCTTGTAAGGATTTGCTGTCGATCTTATTTTCCCACCCATAATGCAATCGTCACGGTTGCGGCGTTTGGATTGGTTGTTCGACCACGAGCCGATTTATTTTCTCACTGCCTGCACCGCCGAGCGACGGTGCATCCTCGCGTCGGAGGAAATCCACAAAGCATTCTTGTCGTTTGCAATTAATGGAGATGAGCGTGGCGCGTTTGTTGGACGCTACGTCATCATGCCGGACCATATCCATCTGTTTGTGGCTTTCCAGCCGGAGAAGATGACCCTCTCCACCTGGATGAAATCCCTCAAAAACCAAATCTCCAGGGCGCTGCGCAATTCGGGCGAGCCGTCACCACATTGGCAGAGGGGGTTTTTTGATCATGCATTGCGGTCAGGCGAATCTTATGAAGAAAAATGGCAATACGTCATTCAAAACCCGGTCCGGGCAAGATTGGTGAATAAACCGGAGGAATGGCCGTACCAGGGCGAAATCAATGCATTGGAGTATCGGCGGTCGTAGCGGTTCGGAGAACGGCCGGCGGTCATAGACCGCCGCTACAACAGAGCCGCTAAGCAGAAGCCCCGAAAGCTTTCGGGACAAACCTCACCCTCCCAACGTCGCTAAAACGGATTCAGCAATTGCGGTGGGATATCGGGGACGCGGGCGGCAGTGGAATTTGTCGGCGCGATGGTCTTCGCCTTTGCCAGCAGATCGACAAGCTCCGTCGGTGTGAGGTATTCGACGCGGCGCAACTCGGTATGCTCGCGTCCGTCGGGTCCGATGAACACGAGGGTCGGGACGCCCCAAATGCCGAAGTCTTTCCGCAGCTTCTCGACATCGGGCGAGCCTTCGTGGGTGAGGTCGGCTTTGAGCAATGTGAAATCTTTGGATTCGTCGAGGACGCGTTTGTCGCGGAAGGTCGTCCGTTCCATCTTGCGGCAGGGGCCGCACCATTCCGCCGAGAAATCGATGAACACGGGACGATGCTCGGCGGTCGCCTGTTGGACTTTGTCGGCGGAGTAGGGCGCGAACGCGAGGCCGCCGGCGCCTGACGCGCCGAGGTTGAGCCAGAGGGGGCTCGTGATCCACGCCGCCACCGCGATCAGCGCGATGCCGAAGATGCGTTTCACCGAGACCATCCACGTGCCCGATTTCGGCAGGCGGTTGAGGAGGCCCGAGAAGGTGCCGAGGACGACGTAGGGCAGGCCGAGGCCGAGGGCCAGCGCGAAGAACAGCCACCAGCCGAGCCATGGACTGCCGCTTTCGCCGACGAAGGCGAGGAGGGCGACGACAAACGGGGCGAGGCAGGGCGCGGCGATGACGCCGATGACCGCGCCGAACAGGAACATGCCGATGTATCCAGCCTTCCCCGACAGCACTGTTGCCTTCTGCATGAGGAACTGGGGGGGCTGGAGGTCGTACAGTCCGAACATGCTCAACGCCAACGCGACAAGGAGGAGCGCGATGCCGATCAGCAGGACCGGACTCTGCAGCGCCGAACCGAACAGCGAGCCTGTGAGCGCGGCGATCAGTCCGAGCGTCGAATAGGTCAGCACGATGCCCATGCAGTAGATGAGCGACGAGATGAAAGCGCGGCGCGCATTCCGTTCGCCACCCTGCCCGCCGAAGTAACTCACCGTGATCGCGATCATCGGATACACGCACGGCGTCAGGTTGAGGGCCAGTCCGCCGAGGAAGATGACGAGCAGCGTGGCAAACCATCCACGCTCTTTTATGAGCGTGGCGATCGTGTTGTCGGAGGCGGCATTTCCCGCGGTAACGAGCGGCTTCAGCGGCGCGCTCGTAGTGGCCGCTCCGAAGATGTCCGTATGGATCGGCTGCGGTTTCTCGGCATCGGACGCGATCTCGGTTTCCAACGCAACGGGCACATTCCTGGGCGCGACGCAGACGTTGTCGTTGCAGGCCTGGTAGCGCAACGTGCCTTCCAGTTTCACCGGTCCGGCCGCCGCATCGGCCGCAACGTGTCCCTCGGCGAAAATGATCGTTCGCCCCGTGTACAGGCCGACGGGCGTATCATTCCACGAGACCCTGGTGGTCACGCCCTTGGGATAGTCGATTCGATCGATGACGACCGACGCGGGCGGCTGGAGCGTGAGCGTGGTCGGGATCAGGCCTTCCGCCGTGGCGGGGTTGGCGTTGATGTGCCACGGGCTGGCGACATCGATGACCACCGCCAGCCGAAAGCGCGCATTCGGCGTCAACTTATCGACCGATAGAAAGCTGTCGATTTTGAAATCGGCCTGTTGCGCGGGACAGGTCAATGGCGCCAGCAAGAGCGCCAGCGCGGACAGGATAACGATGCCGAGTCGCGACCCTTTCATTGCTTCATAATGGCTTTCAAATCGGCATCGAGAGCGTTTGTCTCCGTCGAGCCCACGATCTTGTCGATGATGTCCCGGTTTTTGTCGACCACGTAGGTCGTCGGAATGGCGGCCACACCGCCAAAGCTCTGAATGAAATCGTAATCGGCCAGATGCACGCCGTAACGGAGATGCTCCTGCTGGACGAACTTCTTCAGCAGCCCGGCATCCTTCTCATCGATCGTCATTGCGAGCACCGACACGTTCGTCTCGCCGTATTGGCCAATAAAATCATTCAGCAGTCTCAACTGTCGGCGGCTGGGCTCGTCCCATGTGGCCATGAAACAAACAAGGAGCGCCCGCGGCTTGATGTCCGCGAGCCTGAGTTTTTGTCCATGTACCTCCTGGAGCACGAAACTCGGCGCCGGCACACCCTGCCGAATGTTGCTTTCGCCGGACGCGCGCGAGATCGCGAACAGGACAACGAACAGGATGATCGCGCACAACATGGAGAAGACGAAAAGCCGACCACGCCATGGACTGGATTGGACGTTCATATGCGACCGAAACTATTATTCCACTCCCGGACACTACGCAAGCGCCACATTTCCCGGATTGATTCCACCGTTTCTTGACGCAACTCTCCTGCTGGCGTAACGTACGCCCACTGGTGCGCAAGGCTTTGATAACATTGACAGTGCTCGCGGCGATTTTGCTCACGGGCATCTTGCCGGCGCCTGCCGAATGGTCCGAGCCGACCCCGACTGCCTGCGCCTGCGGGCCGTCATCGCCCATGTCCTGTTGCCGCGGAGCGCTTTGTCGGTGCCACGTCTCAGCGCCGACCCAGCCGATATCGAGTCCGACGCCAGCCCGCGTTCCACTGGCTTCCGGTCTCCGATTGCTGAGGATCGCCACGTCGTTCGCGACCGCCACGCTGTTTGCCCGCGAGGCTCCGCACAATGCCGCGCGGACCACGACACCATGCGCTTTTGCGCCAGCCTCCGCATCCCCATACCTCTCTACGCATGCTTTCCTGATCTGAGACCAGGCACCGCGCCCGTAGTGTCTCTTGTGCCCTGATCAGGTCGGTCATGCCATTACACGAACAGCCAGATTCCGAGATCGTCCGGCAAATCCAGTCGGGCGATGCCGCCGCATTTGACGAGTTGATGCGCCGCTACAAGCATCCGGTCGTCAATTTCATTTTCCGCATGTTGAACAACGCCGCGGATGCCGACGACGTCGCCCAGGATGTTTTTGTTCGCGTGTACCAGAATCTCGACACGTATCGGACCGAGATGAAGTTTTCCACGTGGTTGTTCGCGCTGGCCCGTAACGCCGCCATCGATCGAATTCGCTGGCGCTCGCGTCATCAGGCCGAATCCATCGAGTCCGCGCCCGAAATTGTCGCCGCGTCGGGCACGGCGGAAGATGTGCGGGCGCGCGAGATCGGCGCACAGATCGCCGCCGCCGTCGCGAAACTTCCCGAAGACCAAAAGACCGCCATCATTCTGTCCGAATATCAGGGAATGTCCGGTGCCGAAGTTGCCGCCGTGATGCGTTGTTCCGAGAAATCCGTCGAATCGCGACTCTACCGGGCTCGTCAAACGCTCCGCACGGCGCTCCATCATCTGTTGGAATGACCGGCGCCTGTTGCGGATTAACCACGGTGAATGATTTAATTCAGCCAAATCGCCGTCGCCGAGATTTCCGAAGAGTCTTCGACACAACTGAATACGCTGCCGCGACGCGAGTTACGCAATATTCACAGAAGCGACTCAAGCTTGGCACGCGGGATGTTAATAGTCTCGGCAACCACGCGCGATGGTGGCGTGAACGCCAAAACGGTTCGGCGGTCACAACCTCACCAAACGCCATCGCCAAAGGCCCTCCTTATCCCGTCGGAAGCTGAAGAACCCTCGCTGGAAACAGCGAGGGTTTTTTTCGCCCTGAACGTACTACCCTGCGATGAACCAGAATGACGAGAAACTCAGGGCTTTGCTGAGGCAGTGGCGCGACATCGAGCCACGGGGCAATTTCGAAGCCAACGTCTGGCGACAGATTCGGCTTGCCGCGGAGAAGCGGCCCGCGCAGGCGGGTTTGTTCGAAGCGACGGGCCGAATGCTCTGGCAACCGGCCTGGTCCGTGGCAGCGGCGCTATTGTTGGCAACCTTCATCGGCGTGTGGGGCGGCATTGCCTCTGCGCCGCGCCAGACGGATCCCGCTCGGGCCGAACTGCAATTCATGGCGCCGGGCACGCTCACCGGCAGTTATTTGCGGGGGGCGCGATGAAAAAGACAATCCTCGCATTGGTTGTCCTGATCCTGTTCGTTTCCACGATCTCGTACGGCGTGGCGAGTTGGTGCATTCATCGCTCCACGAACCCGGGCATGGCCGATCTCAATGATACCGCGTGGCTCAAGCGCGAGTTGACATTGACGGATGCGCAGGCCACGGAAGTCGACAAGCTGAACAAGGATTTTCAGGTGAGAATCGACCACTACTGCGACTCACATTGCGACGCCCGCATGGCGTTGGGCACGGAATTGGCAAAACCGCAGGTGGATCTCGGCAAGGCCAATGCGTGTGTTGACCGCATGGCTGCCGCCCAGGTCGATTCGGAACGCGCTACGCTGGATCATATTCTTCGTGTCCGCGCGCTCTTGACGCCCGATCAGCAGCAGCGATATGCGGCGCTCGTGAGCCAGCAGGTGTGCGCGGCTGGTCCGTTTGGAATGCGTCATCCAACGCCATGAAATCTGTCGTCGCGGCCCTCCTCTTTGCGGTCGGCACGATGGCCGCGTTCGCGCAAACGAACGATTCGCTCGACGCGCTCGTCACGGCGGCGTTGACGAATAATCCCGAGATCGCCACCGCCCGCCGAAAATGGGATGCCGCGCTCCAGAGAATTCCCCAGGCGCGCGCTTTGGATGATCCGATGGTCGGGGTCGACGCCTGGCGCAAGAATTCGGCGGCCGACTCGCCCAGCCAGACCGGTCTGATGGTTTCCCAGAACATCCCCTGGTTCGGGAAACGCGACCTGCGCGGCGGCGTGGAAACGGGCGCGGCGAAACAAGCCGAAATGACCTGGCGGATGAAGGCGTTGGAGGTCACCGCCGCGGTCAAGCAGGCCTATTACGACCTTTGGCAGGCACAACGCGAGCTGGACCTCAACCAACGCGACCAGGAGCTGATGCAGCAATTCGTCGAAGTCGCCCGCTCCCGCTATGAAACCGGCAAGGCTGCGCAGTCCGATCTGATCCGGGCCCGGAACGAATTGGCCAAACTCTCGGAGGACCGCGTTGATCGCACGCGCACGTACCAGCAAGCCCTGGCGGAGATGAATCGGTTGATGCAGCGTGATCCGTCGACTCCGGTTGAGATCGCGTCCGATGTAACGCCGGCGGTGTTCGAACCGTCGGTGACGCTGGATCAATTGCAGGCAGCGGCGGCATGCCGTCCGGAATTGCAAGGAATACAACAAGGTGAAGTGCGTAGCGCCGAGGCCGCATTGGCGTTGGCGAAGAAGAGTTACGAACCTGATCTTCAGGTCCGCCTCGAAGCATGGCAGTACGAGGGCAAGGGCGGCATTCAGGAGTACGACGCGGGCGTGGCCATCAATGTTCCCTGGTTGAACGCGGGCAGGCGCAGCGCCGCCGTCCGCGAGGCGAAGGCCAACCTCGAAGCCAGCCGCGATGAGTTGGATGCGATGCGGACGCAGACCGCCGCGGAGGTGAAGAAACTCTACGACGGCGTGGAAGCGATGCATCACCATTATGAGTTGTACGTGGGGAAGTTGATCCCGCAGCAGCAACTGGCCGTCGAGGCCGCGCGCGCGGCGTACGAAAGCGGCACGGGCGGGTTCCTCGATGTGCTGGATGCCCATCGGATGCTGTTCGACCTGGAGATGCAGAATCTGCATCACGCGGCGGAGTTTCAACGATTGCTGGCCTCGCTGGAGCGGATGGTCGGCGGCCAGTTGCCCATGGCGGCAACGGAGGAGAAGAAATGAGTCGTGGTTTGCACGTCCTCGCCGGTTCGTTGGCGGTGGCGCTGGCCGTCACATTGGTTTCGTGCGCGAAGAAGGACGCCGTGACGACTGACCCCGCTGGTCAAACCAATGCGGCCGTGAAATACCATTGCCCGATGCATCCGTCGGTCATCTCCGACAAGCCGGGGAATTGCCCGATCTGCAACATGAAGCTCGTGCCGATGAACGGGCCGCGACAAGCAACGCAATCTCCAACCACCGCTGCAGCCGGGAAGACGATGTACCGCTCCACGATGAACGCCAACGAGATCAGCGACAAGCCGGGCAAGGACTCGATGGGGATGGACATGGTGCCATTCGACGTCGAGCAGCCGGCCGGGCAAACGCCGTCGGGTCTCGCCGCCGTCTCGATCACCCCGGCGGCCCGGCAGCGGATGGGGCTCACGATGGGCGTTGTGGAAAAACGCGCGTTGGCCCGTGAGGTGCGCACGTCGGCCCGCATCGTTGCCGATGAAACCCGGTTGTACCGCGTCACGGCCAAAGTGGACGGATGGGTTGATAAACTGTTCACAGCCACCACCGGGCAGTTCGTCCAAAAGGGTGATCCGCTGTTGACCATCTACAGTCCCGACCTGCTGGCTTCCGAGAACGAGTATCTCACCGCGCTGCGTTCCGGCTCGTCGAACCTCGTCGCCTCGGCGCGACAACGATTATCGTTATGGGACATCAGCGACGCGCAGATCGATCGATTGGATAAGACGCGGGAACCGGAGAAAATGCTGAGCCTCTATGCGCCCGCCAGCGGTTGGGTCATTGAACGCGACGTGTTGCCCGGCCAGAAGATCGGCGCGGGCGAACCGTTGCTCGTCGTCGCCGACTTGTCCACCGTCTGGGCCGATGCGGACATCTACGAAGCGGATCTGCGTTACGTGAAAGTCGGCATGCCGGTCACATTGCTGCTGCCGTATTGGCCCGACAAATCGTTTGCCGGGAAAGTCACGTTCGTTTCACCGACGCTGGATCCCGATAGCCGGACGCTCAAGGCGCGCCTGGAAATCCCGAATCCGGAATTGCTCCTGAAGCCCGAAATGTTCGCCACGGCAAAACTCTCCTACCAACTGGGCGACGGCCTCGCCATTCCGGAAGCCGCCGTGATGCGGTCCGCGCAGCAGGCCTACGCGTTTCGCGACGCGGGCGATGGCCGTCTCATTCCGACGCCGATCACGGTGGGCGAACGTGGCGACGGCTGGTTCCAGCTCGTTTCGGGATTGAATGAGGGCGACAAGGTCGTCACCTCCGCCAATTTCCTCGTGGATTCCGAGTCGTCGATGAAGGCCGCGTTGGAAGCAACGGCGTCCGGCGCCAGCCAGCCCTGAGCCAGCCATCACCATGATCAAGAAAATCATCGCGTTCAGCGCGTACAACCGCTTTTTGGTGGTCATGCTCGTCGCCGCGGCGGTGGCGTATGCGTTCTACGCGATGAAGAATATCCGGCTCGACGCGATTCCCGATCTTAGCGACACGCAGGTCATCGTCTTCACGAAATGGGACCGCAGCCCGGACATTGTCGAGGACCAGGTCACCTATCCGATCATTACGGCGCTGCTCGGCGCGCCACGCGTGAAAGCCATCCGCGGCTTCAGTGATTTCGGGTTCTCGTATGTGTACGTGATTTTCGAGGACGGCACCGATTTGTATTGGGCGCGCAGCCGCGTCAACGAATACCTCTCGAAGATCGGCGGCCAATTGCCGACCGGCGTCACGCCCGAACTCGGTCCCGATGCGACCGGCGTGGGCTGGGTCTATCAGTACGCGCTGGTGGACAAATCCGGCAAACACAGCTCGGCGGATCTGCGGAGTTACCAGGATTGGGTGTTGCGGTACGCGCTGCAAAGCGTGCCCGGCGTCGCGGAAGTCGCCGGCCTCGGCGGGTTCCAGAAGCAATATCAGGTCACGGTCGATCCGGTGAAATTGCAGGCATACAACGTCGGCGTCGTCAACATCATGGACGCCATCAAACGCAGTAACAACGAGGTCGGTGGCCGCCTGATCGAATGGAACGGGAAAGAGTTCATGGTGCGCGGGCGGGGCTACGTCAAGGGAACCGAAGACCTTGGCTTGATCGCCGTGAAGACGACCCGGTCCGGCACGCCGGTGCTGTTGCGCGACGTGGCGGATATCGGGATCGGGCCGCAGATGCGCCGCGGTGTTTCCGATCTGAATGGCGACGGCGACGTGGTGAGTGGCATCGTGGTCATGCGTCATGGCGAGAACGCACTCAACGTGATCGACCGCGTCAAGGTGAAGCTCGCCGAAATGAAATCCACCTTGCCGGAAGGCGTCGAGATCGTTCCGACGTACGACCGCTCGGAATTGATCCGGAAATCCATCGACAATCTGAGGGACGATCTGATCGTGGAAATGATCATCGTCAGCTTTGTGATCCTGTTTTTCCTCTGGCATATTCCGTCGGCGATCGTGCCGATCATCACCATCCCGGTATCCGTCGCGCTGGCGTTCATCCCGATGTACTTCATGGGCATCACCTCGAACATCATGAGCCTTGCGGGGATTGCCATCTCCATTGGCGTGCTGGTGGATGGCGCCATCGTCGAGGTCGAGAATGCCTACAAGAAACTCGAACGCTGGCAGGAAGAGGGACGACAGGGTGACTTTCATCAAATACGTTTGGACGCGCTGATGGAGGTCGGGCCGTCTGTCTTCTTCTCGCTGCTGGTCATCGCCGTGGCGTTCCTGCCTGTGTTCACGCTTGTCGATCAGGAAGGACGTCTGTTCAAGCCGCTGGCCTACACGAAGACATTGGCGATGGCGTTGGCCGCGCTCTTGGCGATCACGCTCGACCCGGCGGTGCGGATGCTGTTCACGCGCATGGAACCGTTCCGGATTCGACCCCGTTGGTTCGCGAAGCTGATGGACGGCGTGTTCGTCGGGAAGTATTACCCCGAAGAACGGCATCCGGTCAGCCGCGTCCTGTTCTGGCTGTATGAGAGACCCTGCCGCTTCGTCCTGCGCCACCCGAAAGCGACCATTGCCGCGGCGGCCCTCGTTGTGGCCACAACGATCCCGGTGTACCTGCAACTGGGCCACGAGTTCATGCCGCCCTTGAACGAGGGATCGATTCTCTACATGCCCACGACGTTTCCGGGGATCTCGGTGACCGAAGCGCAACGCTTGATGGAAACGCAGGACCGGATCCTCAAACAGTTTCCCGAGGTCGTTTCCGTCCACGGCAAGGCCGGACGCGCCGACACCTCGACCGATCCCGCGCCATTCTCGATGATGGAAACCGTGGTGCAGCTCAAGCCGATGTCCGAGTGGCGGACGAAACCACGATTCTTTTCGTCATGGCCAAGACCGTTCCGCGCCGTGCTGGGACGGATCTGGCCCGAACATATTTCCCAGGACGAACTCATTAATGAAATGGATGCGGCCGTGCAGATTCCGGGCAGCGTCAACGCGTGGACGATGCCGATCAAAAACCGCATCGACATGCTGGCCACGGGAATTCGGACGCCGGTCGGGATCAAGGTGTTTGGCGCAAACCTCGATGAGGTGCAACGCATCGGGGAGGACATCGAAGGCATTCTGCGCAAGGTGCCGGGCACGCGCAGCATTTTCGCCGAGCGGGCGGCGGGCGGCTATTTTGTGGACATCGTACCGAAACGGGAAGCGATTGCGCGGTACGGCCTGACGATCGAGGACGTGCAGAACGTCATTATGACGGCGATTGGCGGAGAGACAATCTCGACCACCATCGAAGGGCGCGAACGCTACTCGATCAATCTGCGTTATCCGCGCGATTTGCGCGAGAACCTCGACCAACTCGAACGGGTGCTCGTTACGGCGCCGATGGGGCGACAGGTGCCGCTCAAGGAACTGGCCGATATTTCGCTCGTGAATGGTCCCGCGATGATCCGCGACGAGAATGGCATGCTCGCTGGGTACGTGTACGTCGACATCACAGGACGCGACGTCGGCGGTTACGTGGAGGAAGCGAAACGAGCGGTCTCGGCGCAATTGAAAATGCCGACGGGCTACTCGATTGTCTGGAGCGGGCAATACGAGAACATGCTGCGCGTGCGCGAGCGATTGAAGATCGTGTTGCCGGTCACCATCGCGCTGATCTTCCTGTTGCTCTACGCGAACACGAGATCGGCGTTCAAAGCGTCAGTGGTCATGCTCGCGGTGCCATTCTCGCTCGTCGGCGCGGTATGGCTGCTCTATGCGCTGAATTACAACATTTCCATCGCGGTGTGGGTCGGGATGATCGCGTTGATGGGATTGGACGCGGAGACTGGCGTGTTCATGTTGTTGTTCCTGGATTTGTCGTACGACGAGGCGAAACGCGCAGGCAAACTCCGCTCGATGGCGGAGCTGCACGAAGCGATCATTCACGGCGCGGTGAAACGAATCCGCCCCAAGATGATGACCGTGGGCGCGGCGACAATGGGATTGATGCCGATCATGTGGTCGATTGGCAGCGGTGCGGACATGATGAAACGCATCGCGGCGCCGATGGTTGGGGGACTGTTCACGTCGTTCCTGATGGAGCTGCTGGTGTACCCCGCGATTTATCTGTTGTGGAAATGGCACAAAGAAGTGAAATTGTCCGCGGCGCAATCATGAGAGCACTTATTCTGGTATTTTGCGTGGCGATGGCAGCGGGGTGCGCCAAATCACCGCGCGTCTGCGCCGTCTGTCAGCGCGAGGAATGCAAGGGCATGGGCTTTCGCATGACGCTCGTGAATGGGAAAGTCGTCGAGACTTGTTGTCCGCGATGCGCGATGCATTATCTCGAAAGCAATCATCAGAAGGCGCGGAAAATGGAGGCAACGGATTTCGCAACGGGCCACTGGGTCGATGCGACGAGCGCGATTTACGTTTCGGACAGCGATCTGCATCCGTGCGCGGAGATGCAATCGATGCGCGATCCGCAGGGCTGTTGCCTGATGAAGACCTACGACCGATGTTTGCCGAGCCTGGTGGCGTTTGCCGACAAGAGTCAGGCGGCGATCTTCCGGAAGGCGCATGGGGGCGAGTTTGCAAGCTTCCAGTCGATTTCCGCAAAGTAATTGGATTATCTCAGCGATTTGGTGCATGGTAGTGTCGAAGTAGTTGGTGGCGAGCTCTCATGAAACCAAACAGCCAACCCGGAGGATATCCATGAAGAAGTTACTGGTGTGGAGTGCAGCGGTTATGGTCGGCGCATTCGTTGCCGTATGGAGCGTGCGAGCTGCGGACGAAACGGTGACCGTCAAAGGCGAAGTGCTCGATATGGCCTGTTACCTCGATCACGGCGCGCATGGCGAGAAACACGCGCAGTGCGCCGCGACCTGTATCTCGTCGGGTCTGCCCGTCGGCATCAAAGGAGAAGACGGCAAGGTGTATCTGCTCATTGGCGAGCACAAGCCGCTCAACTCCGAGCTGGCACCATACGCCGCCAAGACGATCACCGTCAAGGGCAAGCTGGTCAGCCGTGACGGGATCAATATGATCGAGAACGCCGAGATCCAGAAGTAACAGATCGGCAGCAAACCGCTCGGTCGGGCGTGGCCAGGCGCCCGGCACGCGACGCGATGGCTCTGCGATGCCGGAGTTTCACGATTTTCTGCAGCAGCTCAAGCAGCCGGAATATGTTCACGTGCTGCTGAATCCGCTTCCGGTCTATGCGATGGCATCGGGAATCCTCGCCCTGGTGGTCGCGCTGATCCTGCGAAGCCGCCCGGCCCAGATCACGGCATTCATCGTGGTGATTGTCGCCGCCCTGTCGGCGTGGCCGGTCGGGGAATACGGCGAGCGCGCTTACGACCGCGTGTATTCGATGTCGAACAAGGACGCGCAGGAATGGCTGGACGTTCACGCGCATCGGGATGACATCGGGGAATGGGTTTTCTACGTGACCGCAGGCGTTGCGGTGGCGGCGCTGATCGCGCCGCGATTTCGACCCCGCCTGCAGTTGCCGTTGGCGCTGGCGACCCTTGTATTTGCCGTGGCTTCGTTCGGGACGGGCGCATGGATCAGTCATGCCGGCGGGAAGATTCGGCATTCGGAATTCCGCAACGGCCCGCCGCCGAATCCCGTGCCGCGCGAACAGGAGCATTAGCTGGTCTTCCGGAAACGCGTTGGGCGACGGCCTTGAAGAACGTGTAGCAAAACACGCCATCCGGCTGTGTGGTCCGATCCAGGGCCTCGATGCCCTTGTCAAAATCGGCCGACTCGATAATTCCGGCAGCAATAGCTGATTCGCGCACTCCTTCGATCATTGCCGTGAATGTCCTCCTGGTGAACCCCTCGACGAGTTCGGGCCGGCTGGCATCGACGTAGACCATGCGCGGCGAGACGCGAATCGATCCGTAGCCGGCTTGTTGCAGGAGCGGATAGAGTTCGCGGCCAATCTCGGCGTTGCCACCGGCCCGTCGCTGTAGTTCGATCTGGCAACGGATTGCCCGGTGGGCTGCCGCGCTGTCCGGGTGGAAATACGTCGACCCGTGGTCGCCTTCGATGACCGTGATGGTGCCGCCCGCCTTGAGAAGTCCCTTCAGGATCACGAGGGCTTCCACGGGCCGGGCCAGGTGTTCCAGCACGAAGCACACAAACACATGATCGAACGACTGCGGTGGGAATGGCAGATGAAAGATGTCCGCCTGTTGGAATGTGACATTCCCAAGACCGGCCGCCGTCACTTTCGCTTGCGCCTCGGCAATCGAACGCTCGGAGATATCAATCGAGAGGATTGATGCCTGCGGGCTGTTTTGCGCGAGAGTGACGGTTTGCGCGCCAACACCGCAACCCGCCTCCAGGACGCGGCTCCCGGCGGGATAGGTGGTGTCCGAATGCAGCAGTTCCACCAACGCACGGGCCTGGTCCTGCAGACGAACGTTCTCGTGCGGATCGTAGCCGTGGACGTAGCCGTTCTTCATGGTTTTCGCTTCGTTTTCGCAGCGCGAAGCAAATCGACGTATGCTCCATCGATGAGCTGGCTGTGATCGATGCCGAGTGTGGCGAGCAACTCGTGCGCAACGCTGACGCCGACTTCCACAGGCTCGCCATCCGCCAATACCACCTCCAGTTCCAGGAAATCTCCGAGATCTTCCACGCGGTCGAGATGAATGCGTGTCCGCCCGGCGATGTACAAGGTGCGACGTTTACGGACGCGGCCGCTTTGGCCGTAGGCGAGCGAGAGAACCTCGCGCAAGGTGTTGGGCGACGCGGTTGGCGAAATGACGTAAAACGACTCTTTCGGGCCAGCCTGGTCGGGACGCTGGTAGAAGATCAATTCCCCGGCTGTCTCCGAAAATGCGCGTAGCTTCAAACGCCCGCTTGGGCATTTGAAAAACGTGTCGTCCTGAAGGATTTCGGTCGGCCCACTGTCGGCGATTTTGTCAACGCGCGGCTGCAACGCGCCGATGCTGTCAACGCGCGCTTTGATTTCAACGTTTCGAGGCATGCCGGCAATTGTGATCGACCGTCAGTCATCATCGTCCGCCCCGGCGTGTTTCGTATCGTGAGTCACGACGAACGCGGCGCGGGTCGGGGCGGGCATGGAGGAATTCTCGCCGCGGACGGAGCGCCAGATGACCTCGTTGAGGAGTAGGTCATCGGCGGCATCTTCCCTGGTGAAATCCATTTGTTCGGAGACTTTTGCGCCCCACGTGTTCAAGACATTCTTCTGTTCCAGATCAATGCGCGCGGGAACCACGGTGTACGGGGTCACGTCGGGCTTGCCCTGAAAGGAAGCGAACATGGGCGTCGCGGCAGCATCGAATTGCGACATGGGCTTGAGGCCGAGGATCAACTCAATCGTCCGCAGCATGCTACAGGTTGAATACATCGTGGAATCGACCGTGTGGCGTTTGATGTACGGACTGGCCACCAGGGCCACCGTGCGGTGCGCGTCGACGTGGTCGGCGCCGTTCTGCGCGTCATCTTCGACGATGAAGATGGCGGACTCGGGCCAGAACCTGGAGTGGCTGATGGCATCGACGATGCGGCCGAGCGCGGCATCGTTGTCGGCGACGCAGGCACTGGGTGTTCGTTTACCCTTGCGCACGCCGTAGGTATGATCGCCGGGCAGACGGATGATCTGGAGGCGGGGCATGTCGCCCTCCTTGCCGAACTGCTTCAGTTGGAAGAGAAAACGCTCCGCGCGTTTGGCGTCCAGGTAATCGAGATCGAAGCCGCGGTAGCCTTCATCAATGTGATCCTGCAACGCTTTGACGCGGGCGATCGACGGATCGTCCGGGGTTTTCCCGTTGGCGACGAATTCGCCGTAGCTGCGATAGCTCACGCCGGCGTCCGCAGCGCGGTCCCAGAGATAGCCGCCGGCGGGCGTGGCGATGGGGAAGATCCCTTCCGCGGGATAAATGTATTTGCTGTTCTTGTACGCGGCGTGTTTGTACTGAATTCGCCACATCTTTTGGACGAAATCGCTGGCGTAGGCGCCCATCGACCACTCGTGACCGGCAGCGCTGACTTCCGCGTCGGCATAGAAATTATCGAACAGGACGAAATCGCGGGCCAACTGGTGATGGTTGGGGGTTACCTCCTCGCCAAACAGGCAGAGATTCGAATCGCCGTTGCCCTCAGGCATGTCGCCGAAGACCTGATCATAGGTGCGGTTCTCCTTGATGATGTAGAAGACGTATTTGATCGGGCTCGGATCGCCGGGGGTCAGCGGAATCGGGTTGTCGTCCGGGCGAGCCGCCGACACTGAGGCATCCGGTTTGAGCGGGCTGCAACGGTACGCGGCGGACGTATACATGATGAGTTGATTGCCGAGGTCATCGTGCGAGCGCGGCAAATCGATCACGCTCAACGTGCCCTTGAAGAGTTGGGCGATGTATTGGGGGAGCGTCTCCTCGCGGCTTTTGCGACCCGGTTGCGGCCCGTCAGGATTGGCCATGGGGATCACGCCCTTGCCGTTGGTCACGAGCAAGTGCCTTCCGTCCGGTGTCACGCGAACGGACGTCGGATACCATCCGACGGGTATGAAGCCGAGCGAATAGCTGTGCCCGGGATGACTGACGTCGAACACAGCCACGTTGTTGTTGTCCGCGTTGGCGACGAACAGCGTTTTGCTGTCGGGCGTGAGCGCGAGGCTGTTGGGGGTCGAACCGGGAGGGGCCCCGGGGTAGAGGGCCGCGGTCAGCGTTTCCAGGGTCGCGCCGGCCTTCGTGTCGAATACCGTTACCGTATTGCGATTGGCATTGGCGACGAACAGCGCGCGACCGTTGGCGGACAGGCACATTTCGTTCGGGTGCTCCTCCGTGGGCCAGCGGGCGACAACCTGCTGCGAATCGAGATCGATCACGGCAATCTCGGCGTTGCCCCACAGGCTGACGTACATCTGGCGCTGCTTCTCGTTGATGAGGCAGGCGTACGGAAACACGCCGTAGTGATTCACTTCGCTCTCGACCGACGAGCCGCGGGTGGTCACGGTCTCGTAGGAATTCGTCAGCGAGTCGGGCGTCAGCGGGATGTCGATGACGCGATTGCGTTTCAGCTCGTAAATTGACGCGCTCTGCCCGTACAGGTTGGCGACGGCGAGGCGTTTCGGGCCGGAGTCGACGTCGACGCCCGCAACAATTCCCACGGCATTCGTGGCGCGCAGCCGCAGGTCCTGTGGGTCGCTGAGCAACCCGTTCTTGAAATGGTAGGAGTGAATGACTTCATCGCTCGCGCCGCTGCAGAACAATTGGGAACCGTCGTGCGAGAAGGTGATTCCGTAGAAGGTTTCGTGGACGTAAACATTGGTCACGACCCTGTCCGTCTTCAGGTCCACGACGCGGATTCCATTCGAGCTGTAGCCGCCATTGAGGATGGCGACGAAATGGCCCGACGGATGAACGGCCATGTTGATGGGAAAATCGCCCACCTCGATCTGTCGGCCGATGGGGCGTAGCGACCACTGGTTCGGCAGCAACACGGAACCGTCGCTCTTTTGACCGGGAAGCGATACTGGCGGTTTATGATCGTCTGCTGGTGTGGAGCAAATAGTCGCGGCGAAAAGCAAAAGGCTCAGGATGACTGTGCGCATAGCATGAGCGAGATTACGCCCGAGATATTCCGGTTGTAAAGAACGACGATGTGAATTTGGGATGACGCGGCGCTGCGGTTGTGATTGTAATTCCCGGGCGATGCTGGCAAGCATTCCCCCACGTGCCGCGTTGAGAGGCCGGGCTGGCGCCGGGCCAAACGCGATGTCGCGTGTGGATTGGCAAGATGAGGATCGACGGGAGTCGGGACGTGAGGCGGCTTGATCCCGAGTGCTTCTGGTGGAGCGCTCTGGTTGTGGCCATTACACTCGTGGTGTACTGGCCGTCGCTGCGGGGCGGCTTCGTCTGGGACGACTCCCTGATCGTCCACAACCGGATCGTCGCCGCCGCCGACGGGCTGTACCGGTTCTGGTTTACCACGCAGGCGCCCGACTACTATCCGCTGACGTGGAGTTTATGGTGGGCGGAATGGCGATGGTGGGGCACCCACCCGCTGGGGTATCACGTGGTGAATGTCGTGTTGCACGCGGTCAATGCCATTCTCATTGCCATCGTGTTGAGGCGACTGAAGATTCCCGGGTCCTGGTTCGCGGCGTTGGTGTTTGCCGTTCACCCGGTCAATGTGGCAACCGTCGCGTGGGTCAGCGAGCAGAAGAACACGGTGTCCATGCTGTTTTATCTCGCATCGATTCTGCTGTATTTGAGGTTTGACGAACGGGAAGGGTGGGGATGGTATGTCGCTTCATTGATTTCATTTCTGTTGGCCTTGCTCAGCAAGACGGCAGTTGTGATGTTGCCCGTCGTTGTTCTGGGCTGTCTCTGGTGGCGGTACGGCCGTATTCGATGGAAAGACGGCATCCGGATCGCGCCATTCTTCCTGGTGGCTTTGGCACTCGGATTGGTCACGGTCTGGTTTCAATCTCATCAGGTTATCGGAGGGCTTCCGATACGAACCGACAGTTTCCTAAAGCGTTTGGTCACAGCGGGGTGGATACCATGGTTCTATCTATACAAGGACTTCTGGCCGTGTGACTTGTGCGTCGTCTATACCAAATGGACGGTCGACACGTCCCACATGATTTCATATTTGCCGGGGATTGCCCTGGTGTTGGCTCTTGGGGTCTTCTGGTGGAAACGGAGCTTGTGGGGGCGAGCGCCTCTCTTTGGTCTTGGCTATTTCGTGGCGACGCTTTTCCCGGTGCTTGGATTTTTCGACCAGGGATTCTACAGCGTCTCATTGGTCGCGGATCACTGGCAATACTGCTCGATCACGGGGGTCATTGCGCTGGCGGTTGCCGCAGGCGCGAAGGTATTCGGATGGTGGGGGCGAGACGGACGGTATGCGGGGGTTTTGGTGGGCGCTGTCGTGCTGGCGATCCTCGGCAACGGCGCTCGAACCAGGACGGGCGTGTATCTTGATTCGCGCGCGCTTTGGGAGGACACGCTGGCAAAGAATCCGAAGGCGTGGCTGGCCCACAACAACCTGGGCTATCTCCTCGCTGGTGACGGCGAGCTTGGTGGCGCCGCTCGGCATTACGAGGAAGCGATACGCCTCAATCCGAGTTACGCCGCGCCCGAGAACAATCTGGGGACGGTCCTCATGCGGTTGGGGAGGACTTCGGAGGCAATCGGGCACTTCGCGCGCGCCGTCGAGATCGAGCCCGATTGGGCCGCGACCCACAACAATTTGGGCATTGCTTTCCTGCAATCGGGTGAAGCCGGGAAGGCCGTCGACGAATTCAGACAGGCGATTCATTACAGTCCCGATTACGCGGAGGCGTACTACAACCTGGGGAATGCGCTGGTAAAGGCTGGGCGCAAGCAAGACGCCATGGTAGCCTACGAGCGGGCGACGGCGCTCAATCCGAATTTCGCGCAGGCCTACAACAATCAGGGAGTATTGCTTCAGCCCGACCGTCTTGCCGAGGCGCTCCGGCGCTACGAGCGGGCGCTGGAGATTGATCCCGACTACGCCGAGGCGCATTTCAATTTGGGAAATGCATTGATTCAGTCCGGCGAGACGAACCGGGCAATTGCGCAGTACCGAGAGGCTCTGCGATTGAGGCCCGATCACCTGGACGCGCGGTATGATCTCGGGGTGCTGTTGGCTGACGAAGGGCACTATGACGACGCGATTCATATCCTCCAAGGCGGGCTCACCGCGGGCACGAGTTCCCCAAGGTTTCGCCAGGCAATCGACGCCGCCCAACAAGCCCTCGCAGGCGGCGGAACGCGTTAATTCCGTGACGGATGGGGAACAATTCGGCCTCACAGTCTTCGTAATACTTACCAGTGCCGTTGGTGTCCATCCGGGCCGGAATATGAGCCAGAACGGGCAAGAGGCGTACAGCTACACAAGTTTTTGCTTGACCTTACAGTGGGTGGTTTGTTAGGGTCTCGGTCGAGCGCTAGGCCTGAGTCCGAGCGACGGGATCATCAACGAGAGAATAGAGATGTCTATGTCAGCGAAACTTAACCCCTTTGGCACGGAATCGTTGATCTACAGCGGTATACGGGTGGAGATGGCATTGCGTTAGAATACTCCGAGATGCGATCCCGTTTTGCGAGATGGGGTTGCGTGACGGATCGCGAGGCCGCCGACACCATAAAATCACAAAGAAAGAGGGAGACCGAGCGATGAAAATGGCGGGTAAATTCATCTGGACAGTGGCGGGGTTGTTTGCGGTGGGCACACTTCAGGCCCAAACGATCACTTTTGGCTCGATGCCGTTTACGGCTGGTGACCTGGTTTTGTATCAGGTTGGCGATGGCTCGACCACGCTCGGGACGGCAAGCGCGGTGGTCTTTCTTGACGAGTACAGTGAGAGCGGCTCGCTTATCGGGCAAATGGAGATGCCCACAAGTGCTGTAGGTTCCCAAGCCGCGCTCACAGCCCAGGGCAACTCGGCATCGGAGGGATTGCTCACGATTTCGCCCAACGAACAGTATATTGCGATTACGGGATATGGCGTGGCGCCGGGGGCGGCTTCGCCTTCGACCACGGCAGCGGACAGTCGTGTTGTTGGGATCCTCAACGTCGCCAACGGTCATCTTGACACATCAACAGCGCTTACGGACGAATCGACGACGAGCAGTTTCCGCAGCGCCATCACGACCGATGGAACAAAGATTTGGGTGACGGGCGGGGCGACCGGGGTTCGATACACGACTCTTGGTTCGACCACATCGCTGTCGCTCACCAATGCGGGTAACAATCGTCAGATCGCGATTTATCCGACCGCAGCCAACCCCGGCGGCCAGCTCATGCTCAGCACGGCATCCGGAGGTTTTCGGTTGGCGAACCTGGGCAGTGGATTGCCCACGACTTCGGGCCAGGTCCCGTCGCTGGTGCCCGGCACCACGGCCACTTCACCATCGGGTCCGTATGCCTTTGTGCAGCTCACGTTGGGGAGCGGGTCGATTCCCGACACGATGTACGTGGCCGACGATGGGAACAGCTCGGTTGAGAAGTGGAGCCTGGTGGGCGGGAATTGGGTCATGACGGGTTCGGAAGCGCTCACAGCGCCCCGCGGCATCACAGCGGTCGAGACGAACGGGATGGTTGACGTGTTCGTGACGGCCGGCAGCAGCTCGGTGATTTCGAATATTGTTGAGTTCACAGATGCATCGGGCCTTGATGGAACTTTCGTCAGCTCGACAAACATCATCACGCAACTGCCCGCGAACGAGCAATTCCGCGGCGTGGTGGATCTCACGCTGGTGCCCGAGCCGTCGACGGTCATGCTCGTCGGCATGGGCCTGGTAGGCGGACTGCTGGCCCTGCGTCGGCGTCGCTCGTAACGTTGTTGACATAAACAGTTGTTTCACGGCCGGTCGCGTTCTGTGTTCGTGCGTGAACGCGACCGGCGAAACCATGAAGGAGACGGAATCCTGAGAACACCTGCTCTCGAAGTGGGGCGTAAGTCTTTCGCCACAGCGTTCACATTGATCGAATTGTTGGTGGTCATTGCGATCATCGGTATCCTGGCGGCGATGCTGTTTCCCGCGTTGAACAAGGCCCGGGAGAAAGGGAATGCGGCGGTCTGTCTCAGTAACATGCACCAGTGGGCATTGGCGTTGAACATGTACAATGATGACTTTAACGATTACTACCCCTACGATAGCAGCTTCGTGAGCGGTCTTTCCTGTGGTGTTGACGCGTGGTTTGACGTGCTGCCTCCCTACCTGAATCAGAAGCCGCTCTGCTCCTTGTACCAGGCGACGCCGCCCAATCCGCCAAAAGTGTTTGGCCGAAGCATTTGGATTTGTCCGAGCGCCCGTTTCAGTGGACCGACGCCGACGATACAGGTGCCGTACTTTACCTATGGGATTAGCGTGTGTCTGCATCAACGAACGTTGACCCACATTGGATTCCGCCGTTCCCGAATGCTTTCGCCCGCAAGCACGATCATCTTTACCGAGGAAAACGACTATCAGCCCACGTACGGGGAGACGCGAGGCGACTCGCTTTCTTCGCGAACGACGAGCGGGACATACGACCCGAGCGTCGCCAGACACTCGGGGGGATTGAATTTTGTGTTGGGTGATGGGCATTGCGAATGGATCAAGGCGGAAGACTTCTGCCGGAATTGTCCAAACCAGCAGTATCAGTGGGATGATTCGTCGACTGGTGGTGACTGGAAGAACGGTACGCGATACCACTGGTGGTTTGCCCCCAATATATCGCAGCAGTCGAACTGACCTATACAACCGGATGTGTACAACAGGGACAGAGGAGCATGTTTGTGGAAGATCGGCGCGCCGGGGCAGGCCGTCGAATCATGACCAATGTTTTTGGCATTGGAAAGGCTTTGATTATAATAATCGAAACGAAGAACTAATGGGAAAGGCAATGGGTAGGAAGATGAAGAAACTTCTGAGTTTGGTCACGGCAATTGTGACACTGGCGTTGGGAACGACC
>DATJWQ010000074.1:0-7759 GCA_035501175.1 Verrucomicrobiia bacterium
CTTCATCGCAAACTCCATCCGCTGATCCATAGGTCGATATTCTTTCCAAGGCATTCCCAAAGCGTACCCGCTTCAGGCTCCTCGTTTAAGTGTTACCTATGTCCTGAACCTACTGTGTTACCGATGTCTTGAACCTGCACCGGCGGGGAGGTTGGGAAATGGGGCCGGCCACGGCGGGCTTGCAACGGTGTGGGGGGTCTTTTATGCTTCGGGCGGCACCATGGAGGCACTGCAACGATTTCGGCAATACATCCTCGACGAGCTGAACCAGCTCGGGGCGATGCTGTTGTTGTTGGGCGACATTTTCAAGACGACGTTTTCGAAGCGGCCGCGGTGGCAGGAGACGATCGATCAGGCGTACAAGATCGGCTGGCAATCGCAGGCGGTGGTGGTGGTGACGGGGGCGTTTACGGGGATGGTGTTTGCGGTGCAGACGTTCCTGCAGTTTCACAAGGTGAAGATGGACACGGCGGTGGGGCCGGTGGTGAGCGTGGCGATGACGCGGGAGCTGGCGCCGGTGTTGACGGCGTTGATGGTGGCGGGGCGTGTGGGGGCGGCGATTGCGGCGGAGTTGGGCACGATGAAGGTGACGGAGCAACTGGATGCGATGCGGTCGATGGGTACGGCGCCGGTTGATTACCTGGCGGTGCCGCGGTTTATTGCGTTGATGGTGGGGTTGCCGTTGCTGACGGCGGAAGCGATGTTCTGCGGGATTTTGAGCGGCTATTTTGTGGGTGTGAACATGTGCGGGATCGACCAGGCGTATTTCCTGAACCACATGTATGAGTTTACGACCGCCAAGGATGTGACGAGCGGGCTGATCAAGTCGGTTTTCTTTGGGATGTTCATCGCCCTGATCTCGAGTTACAAAGGGTTCAACGCGGACGAAGGCGCGGAAGGCGTGGGCCGCGCGACGACCGAAGCCGTCGTGGCATCATCGTTGACCGTGCTGATCGCGAACTTCTTCATCACGGTGGTCTTTAGCAAGCTCATCCCGGTATGATTGAGATCCAGGCGCTACGCAAATCGTTCAACGGCACCGAGGTGCTGCGCGGCGTGGATTTTGAAATCCGCGATGGGGAAACGGTGGTGATTATCGGGCGGAGCGGCGGCGGCAAGAGCGTGTTGCTGAAGCACCTGTGCGGGTTGCTTCAACCGGATTCGGGGCGTGTCATTGTGGACGGAGTGGACATCGAGCCGCTGACGGAGCGGCAGCTCACGCCGATCCGCAAGAAGTTCGGCGTATTGTTTCAAGGGGCGGCGTTGTTTGATTCGATGACGGTATTTGAGAACGTGGCGTTTCCGTTGCGCGAAGAACGAAAGCTGGACGAAGCCGAGATTGCCAAGCGCGTCGAGCAGGCGTTGACCATTGTGGATTTGTTGAACGCGAAGGACAAGAAACCGGCCGAACTGAGCGGCGGGATGCGCAAGCGCGCCGGCCTGGCGCGGGCGTGCGTGGCCAATGCCAAGTACATTTTGTACGACGAGCCGACCACGGGACTGGATCCGGTGCTGGCCGACCACATTAATGATTTGATTTTACGCACGCGCGATCAGTTGCACGTGACGGGCATCGCGGTGACGCATGATATGACGAGCGCGTACAAGATCGCCGACCGCATCGCGATGCTGCACGAGGGTCGCATCCACGCCGTGGGTACGCCGAAGGAAATTCAGGCAAGCACCGATCCCATCGTCCGCCAGTTTGTGATGGGGACTGCAAAACTTCAGGAGGCACAACGTGGCACAGAAACGGTCAGTTGAAGTCCGAGTGGGCGTGTTTGTCGCCATTTGTCTGGCGATGTTGGCGGTGCTGATTTGGAAATTTGGCAAGTACGAGCCGCTGACGCGCCATACGTACGAGATCAACGTGGTGTTCTCGAGCGTGGGGGGGATCGTGGAGGACGCCAGCGTACTGTACGCCGGCATCAAAGTGGGCAACGTCAGCGCGATCACCCTGGATCAGACGGGCGTGCTGAAGGTAATCGTGAAACTCGCCATTCTTGATGACGTAAAGATCCGCAAGGACGCCAAGTTTGTGATCAACCAATCGGGCCTGCTCGGGGACCGCTATGTGGACATCGTTCCGCAAACTGCGACGGCGCCGTTTCTCAAGCCGGGGGAGACGGTGGAAGGATCGTCGAGCCTTGATTTGAGCGAGGCGATCCACAGCGTGGTGGACGTGCTCCATCAGGCGGCGGGGACAATCGAGCGGGTGGACAAGGCGATTCAACGCGTCGATGAGACGGTGTTGAGCCGGCCGACGCTTAACCACATCGATTCCGCGCTGGCCAACATCGACACGGTGAGCAGCAATGCCATCGGGTTTACGGCGAGTTTGCGCGGGGTGGTGGAGGACAATCGCGGCAAGGTGGATTCGACATTGACGAAGTTTTCCGATGCGGCGGGGGATCTCCAACAGGCCTCCAGCAACATCGACCAGGTTGTGGTTTCGAATCAGGCCGAGGTTCACGCTGCTGTGAAGAACCTTGCCGAGAGCACGGCAAAGTTGAACGATATATTGGCGCGCCTGGAGAGGGGGGAGGGGACTGCCGGGAAGCTGCTGGTCGATCCCACGTTGCATGACGAGCTTGTGCGTCTGATACAGAACTGGCGGAAGTACGGACTCTTGTACAAGGAAGGGAATCGCTCCGAATCGAAGAAGACGGAACCGTCGAGGAATTGGGCGGCGCCGCAGCCTGGTCGTCCGGCACAGAGCGGAGGCGGCACGTTGATTTTTGGCACCGACTCGGCACGGCCTACTCCCTAACCGACGCGCTCCGGTGTCGACAGTCGGCAGCCGTCGAACTCAGGCTGGGACGACGTGACTGGGGGGCTGGCGTACGAAGTCAGCGCGAGGCAGTCCAAATAGCCATGGCGTCCCAACCTGACCGTCATGACGACAGCGGACAACATCTCCACCACTTTTCGGAAACGGTTGTAGCTGAGAGGGGTTACACGAAGGGAGGAAAGGGCAAAGGCAGCGTTTTTTGGGGCTGTTTTGGGCCACTTCCCGGGTTGAGTTTTTCGGCGATTCGTGGTAGTGTATGTCGAGGTAGGTATTGGTTGTCCCGAAGTAGCGCACACGGAATGGAGTCTACTCGTACGAGCCGGCATGTCCAATGGGGCGGGTGCACTCTGCACAGGTCATTTGCCCTTGCGATCGCGGCGGTCTTGCTGCTGGCAGCGGCCTGCGAACCCACCGGCCCGGTATCCGACTCTGACGCCGAACAGGATGCGAATTATCAGCGCGCCAAGCGCCTGTGCGAGCAGAAGGATTTTCCGGCAGCCGCAACCTTCTACGAGAGGGCCCTGGCGGTGAATCCTGATTTCGCAAACGGCCATCTGGAGGTCGGTCTGCTTTACGAGAACCAATTGGCTGATCCGATTTCAGCGGTGTACCATTATCGTCGATTTTTGGAGTTGCGGCCCGACTCGGAAAAGCGGCAGGTGGTGGAGGATTTCATCGAGCGCGCCAAGGTGGCGTTGACGGCAAAGTCTCCGCAGTCGCCGATCGTCGATCCGAGCGAGTTGACGCGGCTGGAAGGCGAGAAAGCCGCGTTGCTCCAGGAGAATGCATCGCTGCGAGCCAGGATTTCGGAATTGGAGAAGGCAGCGAATGATGCGCCGACCGCGTCGGCGCAGCCGCCGTCTCCGAGCACAGCTCCGGCGGTGGCGCCGTCCCCGATGCCGACGGCCAACGTGGTGATGGCCGCACCGCCGCTGACATTGACGGCCGACGCGTCGACGGCAACGGAATCGCCACGCGTGCGGACCTATGTCGTGCAACGTGGCGACACATTGCAGTCGCTGGCGTTGCGCTATTACGGGTCGCGCTCGGGCTGGGACAGGATTTTTCAAGCGAATCGAAGTGGTCTGGCGAGCAAGGATCAATTGAAGGTGGGACAGGTATTGATCATTCCCTGATCAGGGAATGCGGGTGAAATAGGGCGAGTTGGGTTATGTTGAACAAGGTATTTGCGGGGTTGGTAATTGCGTTTTGGGCGGCAATGATGACCGCGTTGGTGCGCGTCGAGATTTATCCTCAACCCACCGTGATCGAGACCTTCTCGACCGAACGCATTATGAGGAAGGTGTTCTCGAATCCGGAACCGCTCAGCCTCGATATCTATTACAACGCGAGCAATCACATCGGCCATTGCACGATTGAAATCGATCCTCAAATGAATGGCAACAGTGACGGCAAGGCTACGGACGGCACCTCGTCCACCGTGGTCGGTTACAAGGTCGTTACCGACCTGAAGATCAGGCTCGCAACATTTGGCATGCCGTCACGGCTCGCATTGGGTGGCGAAAGCACATTCAACCGCAAACTGGAGCTCGAGCGATTTCACTTCGACACCGTCATTGGCGACGGTCGGGGAGGGGCTGCGGGCTTGAGCGACGGACATGTGAGCATTGCGGGAGATGATCAGACTAAAATGGTTCAGGTGGCATTTGACTTCGGCGACTTTCATGACGAGCGCCTCTTCGATTTCAACCAGATCAAGGGAGCGGGCTTTGCCAATGCCTTCGGCCTGCCTGGAATGGCCAACTTCAGCTTCCTCGGCGGCGGCGGTCTGCCGACGGCCTTCGGAGCATCTTCCGGAAACGCCCCGCAGACGCCTCCGACGTCGACCGTCTCCCTCGACCGCCTGGATGTCGCTGGTACTCCTCAGCGGGTCTACCTCGTGTATTCCAGAATCGACGATCAGATTTGGGCCAAGATGTGGATTGACGAAGCCGGCCAGGTCCTCAAGGTCGTCACATCCATGGGCTTGGAGATGCGTAGCGATGTTGCCCTGGGAAGCGGCGACCAGCCGATTCATCGTCGCCATCACCGAAGGGAAGGGGGTGCTGGATCATGATCCGCACCGAACACCTCACGAAACGGTACGGCCGCCTGGTGGCCGTCGACGACCTCAATCTCGACGTTCCGCAGGGTCAGTTCTTCGCATTCCTCGGACCCAATGGGGCGGGCAAAACCACGACCATCAAGCTGTTGGCGGGATTGCTCAAGCCGACGAGTGGCCGATCCCTGATTGGCGGCTATGACATCCAGTCGCATCCCGTCGAGGCCCGGAGAATCATCAGTTATGTCCCGGATACGCCGTTTCTTTACGACAAGCTTGAGCCGATGGAGTTCATGATGTTCATCGGCCAGCTCTATGGCATGGAACGAGCCGAACTGTTGCATGACAGCGAGGAGTTGTTTGATCTGTTCGGCTTGGACGAAGTCCGCTCCCAGCCCATTGAGGATCTGTCTCTGGGCACGCGCCAGCGTCTGGTGATCGCCTCGGCGCTGTTGCACCGCCCCCGGGTGATCATTATCGATGAGCCGATGGTCGGTTTTGATCCGCGAAGTGCGCGCGTTGTGAAAAATGTCCTCAAGGAGCGCTCTCGCGCCGGCGTGACGGTGTTCCTCTCGACGCATATCCTGCACATCGCGGAGGAGCTCGCCGATCAGGTCGGTATTTTGAATCGTGGCAAGCTGATCGCGGTGGGGACAATCGACGAACTTCGTGAACTCAGTGGCGTGCAGGGTGAACTCGAAAACACCTTCCTTGCGCTGACACGCGGCGAAGAGCCGGCAGGGGAATTGCCATGAACGGGACCAGCTTCTTCCGTCTCGTGTTCCGACTCAATCTGCTGATGGTCCGCCGCAACATTCTTGAGCTGCGCGAGAAGTCGTGGCTGATGGTGTCCGTGATCACGGCATTCATCGTCGGCTACTGGGTCGCCGGCTACGCCGTGTTCTACATGGGTTTTCGCCACCTGGCGGAAGTGCCCGGCCTCCAGGTCATCGTCCTGGATCGAATGCTCTATTTGTTTTTCGCATTCCTGTTCCTGATGCTGATGTTCTCCAACATGATCATTGGGTACTCGACCCTGTTCAAGAGCCAGGAAACCCAATGGATGCTCACTCTGCCCGTCCGCAGTACCGATGTGTTCCGCTGGAAGCTGCTGGAGACGACCCTGTTGGCCAGTTGGGCGTTTCTGTTTCTGTCGGCCCCATTGATGGCAGCTTACGGAAACGCGCGGCATGTCTCGCCGAGCTTCTATCTGAAGGTGTTTTTGCTGTTCATTCCATTTACCGTGATCCCCGCCGCGCTGGGTTTGATCGCCATCCTCGTCGTAACGCGCTATCTCCACCGGCGGATCTTCAAGTGGGCGATCTTTGGCGTCAGCCTGGTCGGCATCACCGCCGGCGTGACGTTCCTCAAGCCGATGCAAGCGGAGCAACTGGAACAGGCACAAATGGTCGCCTCGCTCACCCATCTGCTCCGCAACAGCAACCTGACCCTCCAACCCATGTTGCCGAGCTACTGGGTTGCCAAGAGCATGATTTCCTGGGGCGAGGGTTGGTCCGAGCAGGGCATGTTCTACTTCCTCGTCCTCCTCAGCAACGCCATGATGGCCACGCTCGTGTGTGTGACCCTCAGTCGCCGATTGTTCTACGAAGGCTGGTCGCGCAATCATACCCAGGGCGAATTCCAACTCGGTGTCCCGCTTCTCGACAAGCCGATCTATCTCCCGCGTCCCGCCCTGGCCGACCGGCTTGTCAATCTCTGGCCCCGCATGAATCCCGCCACGCGCGCGCTCGTCATCAAGGACATCCGCGTCTTTTGGCGCGATACCTCCCAGTGGAGCCAGTTCGTCATTTTCTTCGGCCTGCTCGGCCTTTATGTCCTCAACCTCCGTAGCGTCGCCTATGACTGGAACAACGAGTACTGGGCCAGCTTTGTCTGCTTCCTCAACCTCGGCGCCTCGAGCATGACACTGGCCACGCTGACCACCCGCTTCGCCTTCCCGCAATTCAGCCTCGAAGGCCGCCGCCTCTGGATCGTCGGCATGGTCCCCAACGGCCTCAAACTTGTACTTCTCGAGAAATTCTGGCTGAGCAGCATTACCTCGGCTGCCATCACACTCTGCCTCATGATCACCTCCAGTTGGATGCTCCGCATCCCCGGCTGGCTCACGCTGCTGTTCGCCTCCACCGTTATCGTCATGAGCTTCGCCCTCTGCGGCATCGCCGTCGGCATCGGCGCGCTCTTCCCCAATTTCAGATCCGGCTCCACCGCCAACCGCCGCGACGACAATCCCGCCCGCATCGTCTCCGGCTTCGGCGGCACGTTCTGTTTCATCCTCAGCCTCGTCTACATCATCCTCGTCATCGGCTCCGAAGTCCTCCCCATGTACGCCAGCTTCGCCGCCAACGGCTTCGTCGACCGCGGCCAGCCCTGGGGCCTCGTCCTCTCCTGGATCTTCGTCGCCTTCCTCAGCCTCGCCGCCTGTTCCATCCCCATGTCTCTCGCCCTCAAAAAAATCGAGTCCCTGGAAATCTGATTCCCTCCGATTAGCCGCTACCAGCTTATACGGGCTCTTCGTTTGTCAACCCGAGCCTCGTCTCGTCCCCATCCCCCTGGCCCTCCCCGCTCCTCTGCGCTCACGATTGACAGACCCCGCCACACGCCGGACATTCTACTGGCAGTGTCGAGACGTACGTCCTCTCATTCCTCGACTGCCCCTGTCGGCAGTCCCTCCTTGAGAGCCTGAACCGGAGGGACACTGCCATGATCTTCGCTTCAATCCCGGTTCCACGGCCGCGACCGGCTCTCGTCACCGCCGCGGCATCAAAACTCAAAACTTCAAAACTTACGATTTGACTCCCTGCGCCCACTGTGGCCGAATACCCTCGTTAGACGGAAAGGAGACCGCTGCCGTGAAAACGAAAGGACTGGTCGTACCCATTCTCGTC
>DATJWQ010000075.1:0-56042 GCA_035501175.1 Verrucomicrobiia bacterium
CCCCGACGCTGTAGCGTCGGGGCTCATTCACGATCGTCAATACCTAAGGACGGCTAGGAGCAGGGGGACTCGCCGCGCAGCACGTTGCCGGTGGTCGGCGTATCGTTGGTGCCGCAGGTCGACGGCAGCGAGTTCTGCCAGGATACGTGTCCGTCATTGAACAGCACGTTGCCGCCCTGATCCTTGTGCGGCGCAATCGGCGAGGTGCCCGTCGCCAGCCATTTGGCGCCAATGGTATAGTTCTGCGCGCTTGCCGAATTGCCCATCCGATCCAACGCAATGATCGAGTCTGGCTGGTCCTGCCAGAACAGCCCGGCTACGTACGTGTAGCTGATGCCCAGCGTGCTGCTGTTGGTCAGCCCGTAGCCGGTTTGCGTCCGAGCCGCGCTGTCGCTGGGACAGGCATAAATCTTGGCGCTGGTGACGACGTTGCTGAGCAGGTTAAACGATGCGCACAGTGAGGGAGCGCCGTTGGCCGTGCCGCCAACGTTGGCCAGGGGCATCCGGCTGTTGTAGCTGTCGGCGTACATCGCAATGCCCAACCCGAGTTGTTTGAGGTTGCTCAGGCAGTTGGCCCGACGCGCCTTTTCGCGGGCCTGATTCAATGCCGGCAGCAACATCGCCGCGAGAATCCCGATAATCGCAATCACCACCAGCAGCTCAATCAGGGTAAAGCCACCAATTTTGCGTTTTAGTATGCGTCTCATGTCTTTGGTAATGCCTCCGTACTGTTGATTAAGAATCTTTGCTTTCCCGCGTTGCTCGGGACTTCCCCGCTTTCGCGACGGGTATGCCGTTATTATTTGATTCAGGGCGAAGCTACCAATCCAGTCAAATGCTGTCAACACAAAGTGAGAACCCGGCGAACGTGATGCGCTTTGCGCGTCGTGGAAGTTCAAATCCACTTCCCGTTCTCCCACAAGGAATTCTGCACGCATCGTCATCGATCAAAACATGCTCTCCCCAAATCGGGCAACTCGTCTTCGCGATTGTAGCAATGAGCGGATATCCGCAGACACCTTCTGCCGTTGCGAACGTGCCGCAGCGAAGTAATCACACCCACCTCCATCAACCGGGAATGCAGCACAGTCATATCCGTATTGGCAGACCACATCGACACGATGCCCGATAGCCCCGGCCCCGAAGCCGGGCCGAGGATGCCAAAGCCTGCTTCGATCGCCCCCTGGATGACTCGCCGTGCCAACTGAAGTACCCGAGATTCAACCGCACCGACCTCGCATTCCAGAATCAATTGCAGCGCTGCTCGCAGCCCGACGATCCCTGCAAGATTCAGACTTCCTGGCTCATAGCGACGCGCGTCGGGCTTAAACGCCAAAGAATCTTGCGCAATGAAATTCGGACTCGACGCGCTGTGCCACCCAACCAGTGGCGGATGAAAACGCTGGAAGTGCTCTCGTCTAACGTACAGGATTGCGATCCCTAAGGGTCCCAACATCCACTTATGGGCGTCAGCCGAAGCGAAATCCACAAACTCCATCGATGTCCTCAAGGCGCCGAAACTCTGAATGCCATCCAGACAGAACAGTATCCCGCGTTCCTGCAAGAACTTACCAATTCGATCAACATCGAGCCTCCAACCACTCTGAAAGTGCACGCTGGCCAGAGACACCAGTCGCGTTCTCTCGGTTACCGCCCGTTCGAGATCCTCGACCGTCACGTTCCCAAACTGCCTCGGCTCCACGAACACCACGTCCACTCCCCGCCGCGCCAGATCCATCCAAGGATACACGTTCGCCGGATAGTCGTCCCGATAACACACAACCTGATCACCACGCTCCCATGGCAACCCCGCAGCTACCATGGCCAGGCCCATCGAGGTCGACCCGACAAACGCGATCTCATCTTGTCGAGCATTGATCAGTTTCGCCGCCAATGCTCGCGCTTCACCAACGAACCCATAGGACAGCACGTCTTCCTGATTGTCTCGAGCGGCCGCTTCCAGATATCCCCGCATCGCTTCCGCCACGCGCCGCGGCAGCGGACTGACCCCGGCGTGCGCTAGAAAAACCTTGCTCTCGCAAACAGGGAATTCACGACGCCGCAACGCCTCGTCGCCCATCAAGTCAGAAATGTTCAGCGCACTCATTGCACCTTGAATTCTATTGCTCCGCCCATTACAAAGCAAACGTGGTCTGCCCCCCCCCAGGCTGCAGACGCACAGCGACAGGGAACTCTATGACCAGATTTCGATGGTGGATGCCCGTGGTTCTCGCGACGTTGTGCGCCGCAGCTTATGCGAACACACTCCACGCCCCATTCATTTTTGACGACTTCGTCACGATTCAGACCAATACCTCCATTCGCCACTTGTGGCCGCTGTTCGACGTGACCGCCACCACTCCCGCCGCCCTCTGGGGACGTCCGCTGGTCAGTCTGTCGCTCAAAATCAACTACGCGCTGGGCGGCTACCACGTCACCGGCTATCACCTATTCAATCTGTTCGTCCATTTCCTCAATGCAATGCTGGCCTTCGGCATCCTGCGTCGCATTTTATTCAACCTCCACCACGGAGAAGCCAATCCATGCGAAGCAACCGGGCTCGCCTATGCTGCAGCAGCCCTTTGGATGTTGCATCCCCTGGTGACGGAGAGTGTCACCTACGTCACACAACGCACCGAGTTGTTGATGGGATTCTTTCTCTTGTCGACACTGTATTGCGTCATCCGGGGAACCGATTCGCAAGACCGAATGACTTGGTACGGCCTGGCGGTTATTGCCTGCGCGCTCGGCACGGGCGCCAAGGAAGTCATGGTCATTGCTCCGCTTCTCGTGCTCGCTTACGACTGCGTGTTCGGCACGGCCTCCGCACGGGTCTCATTGCGCAATCATCTCCAACTCTACGTCGGCCTAGCCGCAAGCTGGGTTGTGCTGGCCGCGCTTCAAATCACGACCAACCTCCGATGGAAATCGGGAGTCGATGTGTACCCCATCAGTCGCTGGAAGTATCTCGCCATGCAATGCGCCGTCGTGACCCACTACCTACGACTCGCTGTCTGGCCAAGCGGTTTGGTCCTGGATTATTCCGACTGGCCTGAATCGGTTCGCCTTTCCAGTCTGCTGCCCCGTGCGCTGTTCCTTCTGACATTGCTGGCCGCAACCGCATGGGCAATCCGCCGTCGACGATGGTGGGGATTCTGGGGCGCGTGGTTCTTCCTGTTGCTTGCACCCAGTTCGAGCTTCCTGCCCCTGCCGACCGAACCAGCCGCGGAACGCAGAATGTACCTGCCTCTTCTGGCAATCATTTCCGTGGCGCTCGGGACCGCCTGGCGCTTCTGCCGCCGACTCTGGACGCGTTTGGGCTGGCCAGACGGTGTGCGCTTGCGGGTCGGATTCGCCGCAGCTCTCGCAGTGGCTCTCCCGCTCGGGATCACCACCTTCCGACGCAATGCTCAATACCATTCCGCCGAATCCATCTGGGCGGACACCGTGGCCAAGCGCCCGCACAACGCCCGCGCCCAGACCAGCCTCGCCCTTGCCCTTTCTGACGCTGGCAAAAAGACGGAAGCCATCGATCATTATCTCATCGCGCTGCGTCTCGATCCGGACGAACCGATCATCCGCAACGATTACGCAACCACATTGTTGTCCGTCGGACAGGTTGACGAAGCAGTCGCTCAATACCAGGAAGCCCTGCGCCGCGCTCCCAATTACGCTCCCGCCCGCAAGACGCTCGGCTTGATCACTCAGCACCGCCTCCGTGTCGAATTGGAAAACAGCCAAATCGATCTCGCCGCCCATCCCAATGACCCGGCCGTCCACATCAGTTATGCCCAACTCCTCGCCGATATGGGCCGCCGCGGCGAGGCCATCGCTCAGTACGGTCTGGCGCTCCACCTCGACCCCAACAACCCCGGCGCACATTATAATCTCGCCAATCTCCTCGCCGAGAGCGGTCGCGCGCCCGAAGCCATTTCTCATTACACCGCGGCCGCTCACCTGGCTCCGAACGACGCCCGTATCAAGATCAACCTTGGCAACCTGTTTCTCCAACAGGCCCGCTGGGACAACGCCATCGCCGCCTACACGGAAGCTTTGCGCATCGACCCATCGTCGTTCGAGGCGCACAATAATCTCGCCATCGCCCTCGCCGCCCGCGGCGAGTTTGCACAAGCCGCCTCTCACTTGCGCGAAGCCGTACACCTCAAGCCAAGCGATCCCGATATCCATCGCGAATTGGCCGAGGTGCTCGAGAACCAAGGACTTCACGACGAGGCCCGTCGCGAATCCGCCGAAGCCGAGCGGCTTACACAACCCAAGCCTCCGAACTAACACTATCGGATTGGCTTCGTTTGGGAAAACGAAGCCAATCCATTCTTCCGCAATCCACCAACCAAACTCGCCGCCCGCCAAGCATATACAGGCGAAGCTGCCGCTCGCCAATTTGGCTTCGTTTCGCAAAAAAGCATTTTTCGCGGTCCCCCTCCTTCTACAGGTTGTGGTGTCGGAACTGGTGCGCGCGGCCCCTTGGTTCGCCATCGGGCCGAGCACCAAACACCAACCAATCCCATCCTCTGTCAAAGAACGGCAAACCCCGTAACGTATATCTTGCACCGATACAAATGTCAACTCGTAATATCGATAATCGCATGGCCGTCCCGAATCTTCGACTCCGTTGTCCCTCCTCTCGTCCCGGCCTCGCACAGGCGCCAGCGTCGCACTCGCTCTGGCCATTCTACTCAAGCATCTCACGCGGAAGTAACCGCATGAAGCACCGTCCCGCAATCACTTGGCATCCCCCCGACCACGATACGACTTCCCCGCGCGGAATAGCTCAATCTGCGCCTGCACATCCGCGACCAATTGCGTTTGCCCGGCTGTCCGCGCCAGCGCCAGGCATTCTTCCGCCGTCTTGACTGCCTCCTCAAATCGCCCCGCCGACGCGTACGCCACGGCCAATGTGTCGAGTTCCGCAGCGACATGACGCCACGCCAGACTCCGCGTCCTCTCGGCAATCGTCACGGCGCGCGACGGGTCGCCGCCAAGCTCCGCTGGCACGGTTGCCAGCAGCCACGCCAGATTATTCGCCGCTTCCACATTCTCCGGCCGCAGTTCCAGCGCCCGCTCGTAATTCGGGATCACCTCGCGTACCCGCCCCGCCAGCGCCAGCGCGGTCCCCAACTTGTTGTACGACTCTGCATCGCCCGGCAAATCCTGGACGGCCAATTCGTAATGCTCGATCGCGTCCCCTACCCGCCCCACGTGCAGCAACGCATTCCCCAGGTTGTACTGAAGCCCGCGCAGCTTCGGGTTGATGCGCGCCGACCACTCGTAATGGTCAATCGCCTCCTCCGCCCGTCCAATCTGAAACAGCGCGTTCCCATAATTGAACTGCGCCTCGGCGCTGTCGGGCTTGATCTCCACGGCCCGCGCATACTGCTCGATCGCCCCGCGCGCCCTTCCCGTCCGAAGCAGAATGCTCCCCCAGTTGTCGTACGCCACTGGATCCCCTGGCTTGATCGCCGCCGCCTGCCGACACTGCTGCAATGCTTCCTCCCACCGGCCTTGCCCGATCAATACCGTCGCCAGATTATTGTGCGCCATCAAACAACCGGGGTTCCGGGCAATGACGTCCCGCCACAACGCCTCTTCGTCCCGAAACACATGGCTGTGCTCCCAACTCACCACGCCCAGCAGCGCGATCGCCAGCCCGCCCGCCACGCACCGCCCCGCCGTCTCGCGCACCACCACGCCCACCGCCGCCACCGCCACCACGATAATGCCAATGCTCGCGAGATATTGAAAATGGTCCGCCACGTAGGAGTAGCGGAAGGGATAGACATCAAAGAACCCGAGCGACGGAAACAGCGCGCCGATAAAATACAATGCTCCCACCAGCGGACCTCTCCCGAGTCGCCTCCGCATCGACCACAGCGTCACCAGCACCGCCAGCGTCGCCGACGGGAACAGGTATTGCCACCACACGCCGGGATTAATGTCCCAGTGAGGATAAATGAAGATCAGGGGGCGCGGCCAAAGAATCTTCCCCGCGTAAAACCAGACCGCGCGCCCCGCCAGCAAACATCGCTGGAGAAATGACAACGACCATTCCGTCCCGCTGGCGCCAACGTGGTACTTCTCCAGCCACACCGTCACGAGCCCGAGGATGATTCCCAACACGAACATCGGACTCAGGGCCGCTATCTCCCGCCGATCCACACGCCCTCTCTTCCACCAGATCAGAAGCCCCAATATCGCCGGCAGCGAACAGGCCACCGTCTTGCTCAACAGGGCGCACACGAACAGCGCCATGCCCAGCCAGTACAAGCGCCAGCGCTCCGATCCGGGCCCGGCCGCGCCCGTCAGCGGACGGAACCGGACATATGCCAGCACCGCTCCCAGATAAAATGTCGCGGACAGCAGGTTCTTGAGTTCGGAAACCCAGGCTACCGACTCCACCTGGACCGGGTGAACGGCAAAAACCGCTGCCGCAAACCACGCGCCTCGGACATCCAACCGCCGCAGCACCGCCCAGAGCAGCACCGCGTTCAGCGCATGCAGCAGAACATTGACCGCATGATACCCAAATGGCCGCAGTCCCCAGAAATGATACTCGATCCAATAGCAGGTCAGTTGGAGCGGGTAGTATTGCTGGTCAGCCAACGGCTCAAACCAAATCCGATAGAGACCATGCACGGACCGCAGATTCACATTCTCGGTCACGTGATGGTCGTCATCCCAGATGAACCCCGCCCGCCACACCGGCTGGTACGTGGCAAACGTGATCACCACCAGCACCAACACCAGAAACCACGGACGCGTCACAAAGTGGCTGCTTGTTCCCGGAGATAAATCTTCCCTCCGTTGAGCCGACGCGCCACCGATTCTTTCCCGTGTTGTCATCACAACAATAATACCAGCCTCGACCGCCGGGAGTAATCGCGGAGAGGACTCTTGCTTTCGCCACCCCGGCGGTTCTGCATCCGCATACTCACGATACAGACGGCCGACTCTACCGCGTCCCGGTGCTATCGGGCTTGGTTTCCACTGCGTGCATCCCGCTCGCCTGCCTCGCGCGCTTGTCCTGTCCTAACCAGAATGCTCACCCAGGTGTCGTGCGCCGACGCCTCATTCGGCTTGAGACGCAATGCTTCCTGACATTGATCCAGCGCCTCCGTCAACCTGCCCTGCTCCACCAGTTCCTCCGCCAAATTGACATGCGCCAAAACACACTTGGGATTCCGGGCGACCACATCCCGCCACAAGGCTTCTTCATTCCGAAACACCCAGCCATGCCGCCAACTCAGCGCTGCCAACGCGGCGATCGCCACCACACCCGTCAACAACCGGCCGGACGGTCTCCGCAACACACTGGCAATCGCCGCGACCACCGGCACAATGACGCCGAGGCTGGCCAGATACTGAAAGTGATCCGCCACATACGAGTAGCGGAAGTAGTACACATCGAAAAATCCCAGCACCGGCAACAATCCCACGACAAAAAAGCCAACCCCAAACAGCGCGCCCCGGCCCCAAGACCTTCCGCGCAGTTTCCACAGGACCAACCCCGTCGCCACCACCGCCGCCAACGGCGCCCATTCCGTGATCGATCCCGCTCTCACGTCCCATCGCGGATAGACGAACATCAGGTCCACCGGCCAGAGAGTCTTTCCGGCGTAAAACCAAATTGCCTTCCCGGCAATGATGAAGCGTTCCGCCATCCCGAGCTTCCACTCGTCGGTCCCGGCTCTCGCCACCTGCCCATGCTGTTCCGCAATCGCCAGCACCGACACTCCGCATGCGAGCAGGAAGAACGGCACGCTCCGCAAAAGGTCCCGCCGCCGCCATGCTCCATGTTCCCACCACATGCACAACAGGAGCACCAGCGGCAGCACCGCGGTCGACGATTTGCTCAGCATCGCCGCCACGCCGCACACCAGCGCCAATGTGTACCACCGACGCTCGCCTCCCGCGTCGAACCGGAGAAAACACAGTACCGACAGGAAAAAGAATAGCCCGGATTGCAGGTTTTTGAGTTCCGTGATCCACGCCGCCGATTCCACGTTGACGGGATGCACCGCCCACAAACACGCCGCCACCCACGCCCCGGGCACCCGTAGCCGACGCAAAATCAAAAACACGAGAATCCCGTTGATCGCTTGCAGCGCGATATTGACCAGGTGATACGGCATCGCCTCAAACGCCCAGATCCCGCTCTCCAACCAGAACGTCGTCAGCGTCAATGGGTAGTATCGCGCGTACGTCACCGACGACCAGATCATCTTCAGACCGCCAGCCGATGTCATCACCGGGTTGGCCGTCAGATGATCGTCGTCATCCCAAATGAACCCCGCATTCCAGGAAGGTCGGTAGACGAGAAACGTCACCAGCACCAGAATCGGCACCAAGAACCATGGCCGACGCGCCAACCCGTTGGCCTTACCCAGCATCGACCCTTCCGACGGTCGGCGCCCAGCGCTTGTCTGCTCGGGTGTCGTCGTCACATGGATGATTGTACCACGACGCTGCCCGGCGTGAACCCGCGAATGTATCTCAACCCAGCTTCACCGCAAACTCCCCCGCCGTCCGATTTCGCCACGCGCATGTAAGCGGCGTACCGCATCCGTTCCGCCTCGCCGAAGCCGGCGAGACAGGACAACTTCCTAGCCCAAATTCAGAACCCTGCCGATTGCGGCTGCGGCACGATGTCATTAACGTTTGCCAAAGCTGCAGAGGGCGTGGCGACGACGCGACTCAAGGGTCGTGGCTCGAGGGTCATTGCGTTCGCCAACACTCTGTTCCAGAAACAGATTCTTTCTCGAGAGGAACTGGCAGGAAAAATGGCCAAGGTGGAAACCCTGCGCACGAAGGGCAACGGAGATTGACACCCGTCACCGCAGGGTCCCGGCCGAAGCAAAGGGCAGTATTGGCGCGAACACATCGCACAAATCACAAAACAACAACAAAAGGAGGAGAAACAATGAAACCAACGTCGAAGAGTGACCAATCCATATCGGACCCGAATGCGGTGGTCGCGGTTTACAACACGCATTCCGATGCCGAGGCCGGCGTGAAGGAACTGCAGCGAGGCGGCTTCGATATGAAGAAATTATCGGTCGTCGGCAAGGACTACCACAGCGACGAACAAGTGGTGGGCTACTACAACGCCGGGGACCGAATGAAATACTGGGGGAAGATGGGCGCATTCTGGGGTGGGTTCTGGGGCTTGCTGTTCGGGGCGGCGTTCTTTTGGGTGCCCGGCCTCGGTCCGCTGCTCGTTGCCGGGCCAATATCGGGTGCCATCGTGGCTGCGTTGGAAAGCGCGCTCGTGGTGGGCGGCGTGAGCGTTCTGGGAGCTGCCCTCTACAGCATCGGCATCCCCAAAGATAGTGTCCTGAGATACGAAACCGCCATCAAGGCGAACAAGTATCTTCTCGTGGCCCACGGCACGGCTGCGGAAATCACCCGGGCCAGGGATATCCTCAAGACAACGAAACCAGCCCAGCTGGATGAACATGCTTTGGCGGTTCCCGAGCCGGCCATGGCCAGTTGATGGAAGCTCGAAGTGAAGGGCCAGACGAAGGAAACCGCGCGCATGGCCTGCCACCCGGGTCGGGACGATCGCGGGCCGCCTTTGTAGCGCGTCGCCGGTTTTGAGATTCGACGACAGACGACCGAAGCCAATCCGTCGTCTCTGAACGGGAGTTGTACCACGAACCGCCGCGCCAGAAGGCAAACGAGTGAGCGTTGCCCCTCTCCGATCCGTTGCGGCAGAATCAGACAAGAGCGCTGGCTGTACGGACTTCGAACAGCTTGCCCGTGCCCTCACTGCATCTTCACCGCAAAATCCGCAACGATCGGCTTCGCTACCCGGACGTAATCCGCGTACCGCATCCGGATCGCGTCGCTGTGCGTGCCCGCCTCGAACACAATCCGCTCCGCATCCGTCAGACTCGAGTCAAGATACGCCGGGACGCCATACAACTCCCCGAACGGTGGCATCGTCCCCACCGCGCAATCGGGAAACAACGCCTTGAAGTCTTCCTCCGTCGCCAGCGCCGTCTTCCGCCCAACCGCCTTGTCTAGTTTCTCCAGATCGACCCGATGGTCCGCCGGCAACACGGTCATCAATACCTCGGCATCCGTCCTGACCATCACCACCTTCGCGTGGCTGCGTCCTTTCACGTGTTCGATGGCCGCCAACTCCTGCGCCGTAAACGCCTCGGGATGGTGCACCACCTGGTAGGGAACCTCGCTGCGGTTGAGCAACTCAATCAATCTCGCCGGTACTCCCATCTCGCACCTCCACGGTGATTATACTATCGGTTATCCCTGACACCAAACGCGCCGGTCTCCGGCCGCCCCGCCCTCTCGGGGCAATTGCACCCGCACCTGTGCATGGTCACTGACTCTTCACCGCATCGATCAATCCCGCAAATCGCGCCTGGTATTCCGGATCATCCCGCAACGGCCGCAACTCGCCGTCCCGCACCGCAAGCTGCGCATACTGCGGTTGCGTCGCCAGCAACGCTCGCAACACGTCATACGCTTCCGCCACCCGCCCCATCCGCGCATACGCGCACGCCAGATTGTATCGCGCCGCCCACAACGTCCCGTCCGCGGCAATCGCCCCCTGCAGTTCCTCCACCGCCCGGTCGTACTCGCCCATCTTCAGATAAATCACCCCGAGTGTCCCGTGCGCCATCGGCAGTTGCATCGCGTACGGATCGGAATGCGCAATCGCCCGCTCGATCGCCGCCCGCGCCTCGTCCAAATGATGCGTCTGGAGCAACGCCACCGCCAGATTGTAGTTCGCCCGCGGATCGTCCGGGAAATGTTCCAGCACCCCGCTCCACAGCGACACGCTATCGTGCCACACCTCAATCTGCCCGCGCGTCCACATCCCCAGCAGCACCAGCCACGCGCCCAGCCCGACGCACAACGTCACCCGCAGCAGCGCCGAAAACCGCCGCCACACCCACAACGCCGCGCTCCCCAACACCAGCAGCGCCGGCACCATCGCCAGATACGCATACCGGTCCGCCACCGCTTGCCCGCCCACCTGCACCAGCCCGCACACGGGCAGCAGTATCGCCAGGTAACTCACCCACGACGCGATCAAGGCCGGCATCCGCCGGCGCCCCAACACCGCCACAATCGTCACCACGACGCAGATCAAGGCGGGCACCCAAAACTCCGCATTCCCCAGGCTCACTTGATCGCCCAACGGATAAAATGGCGAGAGCCATGACGGCCACACGATCTTCCATAAATAGAAAACAATACTGCGCGACGCGATCAGCAATCGCGTCCGCAACAGTTCCTGTGCCAGCGTGTGCATCTGTACCCGCGCCCGGATCGCCCCCGCCGACGCCAGCGCACTCAACAAAACCACCGGCCATTTCTCTCCCACGAGCAGCGCGAATCGTTTAATCGGAGACGTTACAGTGAATGAATTCTCACCATTACTCTCCACCGGAGCAGGCGTTCTCCTCGCCCCCGCCATTTGGGGAAGAGGATCAAGGGGAGGGAGAGCCGCCTCCATGCCTTGCCCCGCCACGAACCGGCCCAATGGATAATAATCAATCGCCAGCATCACCACAGGCAAACTCACCGCAAACGGCTTGGTCAGCATCGCCGCCACGTTCAGCCCCACCGCCGTCCACCACCAAAACGGTCGCAGGCCGTTGCCGTCCCGAGCCGCCATCACGTACGCGCACAATGCCGCGACCATCCACAACGAACACAGCAGCCCGTTCCGCGCCGCCATCCACGCCACCGATTCCACCTGCAACGGATGGATCCCGCACACCAACGCGACCAGCACGCTCATCGCCAGCCGTTCCCCGGGCCGCATCCCCGCAACCTTCCCCGTCAACAACCACACCAGCGCCCCCACCACCCAGACATACACGCCGTGCATCAGCAGATTCGTCAGGTGATGACCGCGCGGATTCAATCCCCAGACCTGATAATCCGCCAGGTGCGTCATCCACGCGATCGGTTGGAAGTAAAACGGCTGCAGCGAGGTCCACATCCAGTGCAACGATGACCGCGAGAAACGTCCCATCCGCATCAGTTCGGCGAGATAAATATGGTCGTCCCATTGCACGAACCCGTTCGCCAGCACGGGACGAAACACCCACAGCGACACACCTGAAACCAGCGCCAGCGCGCAAATGACAACAAAACTTGGAATGCGCCGGGACGAATCCGCCCGGCCACCGTCGCTATGCTCAACGTTCATGTCTACCAGAACTTCCAGTCACCACGCGCCAGCACCCACGCCGCCAGCGCCGCATTGCTCACCGCATGCGCCACGACGCACGCAAACACGTCCTTCCGCTTGTAGTATAGCCAATTGTACAGCGCCCCGCAGATCAACCCCGCCAGCCACTGATAATGCTCCGCGCCGAATAATGCCACCGTGATCCCGAACGACATCCACGAAAATGTCCCGACCGCCACGCTCTGGAAATCCTCGTTCACCAGCCACCGAATCAAGAACGCTCGCCAGAATAGTTCTTCCATCACCGGCACCACGATCACCGCGCCGAAGACGCGGCACGCAAAGAACAAATTCCGCTGCGCCACCGATTGTATCGCCACCGTCGGATCAAATACCACCGCCTTGCCCATTTTCGGATAATACGGATCGATCCCGATCCAGATCACAATCGCCACCAGGCCGATCAGGATGCCCCACGCCCACGATATAGCTGCGTCGTTGTAGCTGCGCTTCTGTGAAGCGCGGGTCGTCAAGTCCGTTCCATCATCTCGGCGCTTCGCAGAAGCGCCGCTACACCACATCGGCGACTGCAATTCGTCATACTGTTTCCAGAAATAAATCAGCGCCGCCGCCACCGCCAACGTCTTCAGCGGATACATCCACAACAAACTCGCATACGGCTGCACCAGCAAAAACGCCATGTAGATGCCCATCGGCGCCACATACGCCACCCAAGCCCTTGATTTCACCGCGTCGGTCATAAGATGCGGCACCAGCCTAAAATGCCACTCTCACCCTGTCGAGGATTCTCTCGGTTGCGGCGTAGCTCAGGATGTGCTTTGTTTCCGCGTACGATAAGAACCGCGACAATGGAAAAAACCACCATCGCCCCACTGCTCTCCGTCCGTCGTGGCGCGCAGGCAATCGACTTCTACAAAGCCGCGTTCGGCGCCGAGGAAATCTTCCGCGTCGAAGACGACAAGGGCGACGTCGTCGCCCGCTTGTCGGTTAACGGCGCTGAATTCTGGCTCGCTGATGAATCACCCGAGCATTCCAACTTCAGTCCCGAAACCCTCAACGGCGGCACTGTTCGCATCATCCTGACCGTCGACGATCCCGATGCCGTATTCCAACGCGCCGTCACCGCCGGCGCCAAAGTCGTTTACTCCCCAAGCAATCAGCATGGCTGGCGCATCGGCCGCATCATCGATCCCTTCGGCCACCACTGGGAAATCGCCAAACAGTTGAAGTAACTGCCAACCCAATCCTTCTTCGAACCTGGTTGAACGGCATCACTTGATGTTTGTGGTAGCTTTCACCGGCACCGCGTTCGTCTTGTTCATCTTCTCGAACACGCCGCGCAGCAGCCAGAACTTCTTCAACCCCTGCACTAGATTGTCCGTGTCCGCCACGAGTGTATTGACTCGCGTGAGCACGGTGTTGTTGCTCTGCACCTGGGTGTTCAGGTTGCTGGTGATCGCCGCGAGATTCTCCAGCGAGTTGTCCAGGCTCACCAGATTCGCATTCAAATTCGTCTGCATCTCCGGCGGCAAAATCCATTCGCCCAACGAGCCGTTCGGATTCCGCAAATTGGCCGTCACAACCACCATGTTCGTCGCGATCTGGTTCGCGTTCGCCGTCAGTTCCGCCGTGTTCGTCAACACGGTCGACACCTCCGTGAGAATCCCCGGCAGCGCTGCCTTGATCGTCGTCACCAGCGCCTGCGCCTGATCGCTCAACGACGGCTCCTCCTCCGGCTCCAGCAGCACCCCTTTGTGCACTTCACTGATCGGCTTGACCTTGCCCGAGTGCAACCGCAATTCGCTGATCCGACCGTTCTCCTCGATCACCGTCGCCGCGCCCGTCTCCCCCGCCGTGATCTCCAGTTGCCGGCTTCCCAACAGTCCCGCCGCCTCCACGCGCACCTTCGAGTCCGACCAGATGTACCCGTAATACGGTCGGCGCACCTCAAAACCCACAAACACCCGGTGCTGCTCCGGCGACTGCGCCGTGATCGCTGTAATATTGCCCACGTCGAACCCCATCAGCATCACCGGGTCTCCGACTTTCAGCCCCTCGCCGCTGGTAACAAACGTAAAATACGGGCACTTCTGGATGAACCAGCCCTTCTGCTCCGCTGTGTGGTACAGGTAGAAACCAAATCCCACCAGCAATCCCACAATCGCAAAAATCACAAACACGCCCACGACCTTTTCCACGCGCTTCAGCCGCGTCCGCAGTTGCGGTGTCAAATCCTGTATCGCCATGTCAAATCTCGCTCGTTAAGAGTTCCCGCACCATCGGTTCGTTCGCCGCCTCCACCCGCTCCCGTCCGCCAATCACGCGAAATTGCCCGCCATCAACCACCGCAAACTGCTCCGCCACGTCAATCCACCCGCCAAAATCATCCGCGCTCGCCACAATCGCCAGCGGGTTTCCACCAGCTCGCCGGCTCTCCCGCAATTTGCCCAGGAAATTCACCCACCACCGCGCCTCCCGCAACGACAACGTCGTCAGCGGATTATCCAGAAACAACACGTCGATCGTCGCCTGTCCCGATTCCGAAATCGGCGCCAGCGCCCGCGCCAACGCCACCCGCTGCTGCGCCGACAGACTCAGCCGGCTCGGCATCGACGACGCGAAATCCCGCAAGCCAATTTGCCCGAGCAGCTCCTCCACCCGCGCCGCAATCACCCGCTCGTCCAGATTCGGCCGATACTGTAACGGTAACGCAATGTTCCGCGCCACGGTCAGATGACTGAACAACCGCCCGCTCTCCGCAAACACAAACCCAATCCGCCGGCTCCACGCAATCCGGTCCCGTTCCCGCGCGTGATTGAAATCTTCGCCAAAAATCCGCAGTGTCCCGCCCGCCGGCCGGTTCAATGCCGCCGCCGTCAGCAACAACGACGACTTCCCGCTCGACGGTCGCCCGCCCACCACCCAGAATTCTCCCGCCCCGATCCGCCACGTCACGTCGCGCACCACCACCGCATCCGACGTGTCCTCGTAATGCATGACCAGCACCCCCGCCAGCTCAATGGTCACGGGCTGCACCTTCGCCTTCTTGTCGATGTCCTCAGCCATGTCCAAGCACCTTGCTCATCTCGATCAAAAACAGCCGCCGAATCGCATCGTAGCCGCGGTCGTTCGGGTCCTCCAGGTTCTCGTAATACCAATAGTGCGGATCATCCCCACGATAGTGGATATTGTGCCGATCACTGCAGTGAATCCCGTGCCCCAGAAACGCGCCGTGCATATCGACCAGATGCACGTTTGTGTAGTTTCGACACGTATCGGCGATCAAATCGTTGAACAACGGCAAAACCCTGACGCCATCGGGCCATGCGGGCAACCCCAAGTGCGCGTGTTCGATGTCGCCCACATCGTCCGTCGGATCATAGATGTTCGCCAGAAACACATCACACCCGCCGGGAAACTTGGCGGTGACGCCATCCAGAATCCCTCGCAGCCGCCTCCGAAAACTATCCTTCCACTTCACCGCCTGATCGTATGTGCAACCGTACATCGCTCCGTCCCGCGGCGCGGATCGTCCGTAATCGTGAATCAAATCGTTGCCCCCGGCGGTGATGACAACGATCCCGTGCACTTGCGGCGGATACTCCGCAATCAGCGGGACCTGATCGCGAAGGTGTTCCTCCAACACCGTGTACGACACCGATAAATTGTGAACGATGAAATGGGGCAGGACATGGCGCAAATCTCTGCCAACCATGTCCGGATAGCCGGCATCGTCGTTCTGCTGAAGCAAATCGAAATAGCTGTGATTGCGCGTTGCTCCAAATCCGGCCGTCACGCTGTCGCCAATCCCGATGAGAACAAATTGGTTCGTCGACCACGTCGTCTGGAACCCGCTCACCGAAACAACCGGGCCCGCCGGCCCCTCTCCGGCCGGATGCTTGAACCGCCCAATCAGGTAATACCAGGCCGCCAACGCCACGAGGCCCAACGCAACACCCGTCTGCCATCGAAATGAATACCAACGTAATGGTCGGTTCGCGCTCATGCTCAACACTTCATCCGAACACGTATCCCAGCAAAAACAGGGCATCCAGCAGCACGAACGCCGTCACGCTTTCCACGACGGCCCGCGCCGTCACCCCGGAGACTTCCTCCACGCGCAATGGCCGGGCCAGCCCGTGATAGCAACTCACCACCGCGATGATCGCCCCGAACAGCGTCGTCTTCAGCGCAAACAACACGAAATCCTCCCAGCGCAACGCGTTGCCGAGCTCGCCCATGTAACTGCCAAATGTCAGCGGCACATCCTGCAAAAACGCCACGATGTAGCCGCTCCCGATGGCAATCACCACCAGGTACGTCGCCAGACAGTACACCGACAGCGACAACGCGATCACGCGAGGCATGACCAGGTAATGCACCGGATCGATCCCGAGCGATTCCAGCGCTTCCACTTCCCCCAACGCCCGGATTGTCCCCAGCTCGACCACATTCGCTGTCCCCGCCCGCGCCAGCACGATCAGCGCCGTCAGCAACGGCCCAAGCTCCCGCACAATCACCGTCACCATCACCGTCCCGATGTACCCTTGCGCGCCAAATTTCGTGAGCAAGCCCACGGTCTGCCCGACGATCAGCAGTCCGAAAACCGCCCCAATGAATCCAATCATCGGGAACAGCCGCGCGCCGGCGTTCCAGATCTGCTCGAAAATCAGCGGACGAATCACGCGCCTCGATGTGTTGAACTTCGTAATCGTCACGCCAAGCGTGATGACGGCAAATGCCGCCAGTTCCTTCATCACGCGCACCGTGTCGAAAACCTGCGCCCCGAGGCGCTCCAGCCGAAGAACACCCTCCAGGTCGGTCAGATTCGTTATCGTTTTCATCCTCTGGAACATACTCTCACCAGCTAATCTGTTCCCAGATGCGCCGATTGACAAGTAGATGATGCGCCGCTTACTCCGAGACCAGCGCCCCGTATCGCAGGTTGCGAACGCTGACCGTCAATTCACTCGCATCCAGCACGTCCATCGCCGTGAGAATGACCGCTCCGCCGCACACAATGATGTCCGCCCGCTCCGCCGGCAACCCGGGCACCTTCTTGCGCTCCGCCAACGGCATCGCTCCCAGCCGACGTAGCAGCGCCTCGAGTTTCTCCCGTGAAATCGTCCCGTGATCCGCCACGCCGCATTCGACCCGGGCCAGTGTCACAACCGTCCCTCCCGTCGCGATCAGACGGCATCGGCCGGCTTCGTGGCCCGCCAACGCCTCTCCCAGCGTCGTCCGCAAATACTCGCACAGCTCCTCAAACCGCCCTTCCCCAAATTTCTCCGTCAGCCGCAACGCGCCCAGCGGCAAACTCCGCAGCCTTTCCACCACCCCGCCCCGCCCCTGAATAAACTCGGCGCTGCCACCACCGACATCCACAACCAGAATCCGCTTTCCCGACCACTCGGGATCGCTCGACACTCCACGAAAAATCAGCTCCGCCTCGCGTTCGCCCGAAATTAACTCCACCTCCAGCCCGCACACCCCTCGCACCCGGTCAAAAAACTCTTCGCGATTGACCGCATCCCGCGCGGCGCTCGTCGTCAGCGCCCGAAAATCCACAACCCCAAGCGCCCTCCCCTCGGCAAGAAAATCCTGGATGGCTTGAACCGTCCTCTCGATCGCCGCAGGCAAGAGCTTCTTGTTGTCGTCCACCTTCTCGCCCAACCGCGTCGTCCGGTCCTTTGCCAAAATCGGAACCACTTGGCCACCAGATATATCCGCAACAAGAACCTTCACCGTGTTCGTGCCGATATCGATGATCGCGCGGCGCATTTCACGCCCTTGATAACACGTTCCATCGACCGCGGCAAATCACGAAAATAGTGTTTGCCTCGACTCGACTTTGTGATAGTTTTCACACGCTTTTTGACCGCCCGGACTGTATTTTCGCAACTGAATCCCGATGAGCTTGGGCAAAGATTTTCGTGGCATGGGGCGGTATATGGCGTTGGGGATCCAAATGGTCGTCACCACCGCCGTCATCGCCGCCATCGGATACTGGCTCGACCAAAAAACCGGCAAAGGACCGATGTTCCTGATTGTCTTCTTTTTGCTGGGCTCGGTGGCCGGGTTTGTCGTGGTGTATCGTGCATTTGGTGATCGTGACAATGGAGCAAAGCCGTAATGAATCTTGACCGCCCGGCCATTCTGGGCATCGTGTTCGGGGTTCTGATCGGTGGTGTGAATGCCGCGCTGCAGATTCATGAGCTGCGCGGGAAGGGTCGGGCCACGCAACCCCGGGGAGTGTACGCCCTCATCCCCGGAGCGGTCGGCCGACTCGTCTTCGTCGTGGTCGCCTGGTGGTTGGCGTTTGAGTTGGCGGGCGCGGACAAATACTGGTTGACTGGCGCTTTGGCCGTTACCTATACTGCCCCGCTCTTGGTTCAGTTGAAGCAGTTGGTTTTTCCAAAGAGGTGAGGTCAGCAATGGGTGAGCCGCACGTTATTGTACATGTACCCTTTCAGTTGTTTGGCATCAATTTGAGCATCACGAATTTCGTCGTCATGCTCTGGGTGGCGGCCGCGATTACGTTCGTGCTCTTGGTGGGCGCGGCACGGACCGCAACGATCACCGGCACGGGACGATTGCCCAATTTCGTGGAGTCCATGCTGGAATTCGTCCGCGAGAACATTTCCGACGCGTTCATGGGCCATCATGGCGCGAAGTGGTTCCCGTTCGTCGCGACAATCTTCTTCTTCGTCCTGTTCAGTAACCTCCTCGGTCTCGTCCCGATCCCCGGTTACTTCCATGCCGGCACCAGCAATCTCAACGTCACTGCCACGCTGGCCATCATCGTCTTCCTCGTCGTCCAGGCTGCCGCCGTCAAAACGCATGGCTTGAAGTACTACATCGGCTTGCTGTTCCCCAGAAACGCCCCGGCCTGGCTGCGCTTTACCCTGATGCCGCTCATCGAATTCGTCGGCGTCTTCGCCCGGCCATTTTCGCTCGCCGTTCGTCTGTTCGCCAATATGACCGCCGGCCACCAGATCATCATCGTGCTTCTGACGGGCGACCTGATCGGCGTCACGTGGATGTTCCATCAGGGCATCATCTGGAAGCTGATCGCGCCCGGCCCGCTGATCGGCGCCATCATCATGGACGCGTTTGAGATTTTCGTGGCCTTCATACAGGCCTTCATTTTCGCCCTGCTGGCCGCGCTATACCTGGGCGAAGCACTGGAAGAATCACACTAGAAGGAATCGCAGCAACCTCTCGGAGAGAATGGAATGGACACAAATACAGTCACGCAAGCCGCGCAAATCATCAGCACCACGGCAATGGCCAAACTCGGCGCGGGTCTGGCGGTCGGCCTCGGCACACTTGGTTCCGGCGTCGGCATCGGCGTCATCTTCGGCAAGAGCATCGAGTCGGCCGCTCGTCAACCCGAAGCGTTGCCGCTCGTGCAGCGCCTGATGTTCACGGGCTTCGCCCTCGTCGAAGCCCAGGCGTTGTACGCCCTGCTCATCACCTTCATCTTGCTCGCCGCGAAGTAAACGGCCCCATGAAAACCTTTCATCGCATCGCCCGCATACTCCTGGCCGCCTTGTGCGTCGCCGCGCTCAACGGCGCCGTGGCCTGGGCGGAGGAAGCCGCCGCCCCGCCCCCCGGCGAAGGCAGTCAGATCCCGCCGACCGATTGGGGACTGCAAATCTGGACCCTCGTCGCGTTCGTGGTCCTGCTCGTGTTGCTGGCGAAATTCGCCTTCAAGCCCATCGCCGAGGCGCTCGACCGCCGCGGCGAGACCATCAAAAAATCCATCGAGGAAGCCGAGAAGCAGCGCGCCGACGCGAAAAAGCTGATGGACGATTACCAGAAACAGCTCGCCGAAGCCCGCAATGAAGCCGGCAAAATCATCGAGGAAGCCCGCCAGCTCGGCGAAAAGGTCCGCAAGGAAGTCGTCGACAAATCCAATGCCGAGGCCTCCGCCGCCGTCCAGCGCGCCCAGGAAGAAATTCAGCGCCAAAAGGAAAAGGGCATCCAGGAAATGAAGGATACCGTGGCCGCTCTTTCTGTCCAGATTGCCTCGCGCGTCATCGAAAAGGAACTCGACGAAACCTCCCATCGTCAAATCGTTGACAATCTGATCAAGGACCTCGGCAAGATCCAACGCAATTAGCTGACGGAGTATCACCATGCCGCACGACCCGATCAATACCGGTTACGCCCGCGCTCTCTTCGAAATGGCCCAGGCCGAGGGCGCGGTCGCGCGCGTCCAGGAGGAATTGTTCCGCTTGCGCGAGCTGTTGAAGGCCAATCCTGCGCTGCTCGAATTCCTCAAAGATCCCAACATCAAACACGAAGGCAAACGCCAGGCCCTGAGCGACCTGTTCCAGGGCCGCGTTAATCCTCTCGTGCTCGATTCGTTGATTACCCTGAGCGATCAGGATCGCGCCGGTCGCGTGCTGCATGTCATCGAGGAGTTCGCCGCCCAGGTCGCGGTCGCCACGCAGAAGATCAGCGGCGAGGTCACCACTGCCATCCCGCTTGACGCCGATACACTGAATCGCCTCCAGGCGGAGCTGTCCCGCGTGACCGGCAAGAGCGTCCAGCTTTTCCAAAAAGTGGATCCGTCAATTCTCGGAGGCGCGATCATCACTGTCGGCGAGCAAATTATCGACGGCAGCTTGCGCCACAGGCTCGACCAGATCAAGGAACGTTTAGCGCAGTAACGAGGTCACCATGCCAGATTCTCTCACTCTCGATCCGAAACAAATCTCCGACGTCCTGAAACGCAGCATCGCGGGCTACAAGGCTGAGGTCAGCGTCCAGGAAGTCGGCGAGGTCATCGACTGCGGCGACGGCATCGCCCGCATCAAAGGCCTGCCCAATTGCATGGCCGAGGAAATGTTGGAGTTCCCTCACAACATCTTCGGCATGGCGCTCAACCTCGAAAAGGAACAGGTCGGCGTGATGATCCTCGGCGATTATACCGAGATTTCCGAGGGCGACCTCGTGAAACGCACCGGCCGCCCGCTGTCCGTGCCCGTGGGCGACGAGCTCCTTGGCCGCGTCGTCAACGCCATCGGCCAGCCCATCGACGGCAAGGGCCCGATCAACAGCAAAACGCTCCGCCCCATCGAATCCCGCGCGCCCAGCGTCATCGAGCGGGAACCGGTCAAGCAACCGCTGCAAACCGGTTTGAAAGCCATCGATTCCATGATTCCCATTGGCCGCGGCCAGCGCGAGTTGATCATCGGCGACCGCCAGACGGGCAAGACCGCCATCTGCCTTGATACGATCATCAACCAAAAAGGCGGCGACGTCGTCTGCATCTACGTCGCCATCGGTCAGAAGAAGTCCACCGTCGTCAGCGTGGTGGAGACACTGGAGAAATATGGCGCGATGCCCTACACGATCGTCATCAGCGCCACCGCCAGCGATGCCGCCCCGATGCAGTTCGTCGCGCCCTACTCGGGCTGCGCCATGGGCGAGCACTTCCGCGACAACGGCCGTCACGCGTTGATCATCTACGACGACCTTTCCAAGCACGCCGTGGCCTATCGCCAGGTGTCCCTGCTGTTGCGCCGCCCGCCGGGCCGCGAGGCGTTCCCCGGCGACATCTTCAATTTGCACAGCCGGTTGCTCGAACGCGCCGCCAAGTTGAAATCGGACGTGCCGAAGCTCAATCCATCCTATCCGCAGGGCGGAGGATCGCTCACGGCTCTCCCGATCATCGAGACGCAGGAAGGCGATTATTCGGCGTACATCCCGACGAACGTCATTTCGATCACCGACGGACAGATTTATCTCGAATCCGACCTCTTCTACGCGGGCATCCGTCCCGCCGTATCCGTCGGCCTATCGGTCAGCCGCGTCGGTGGCAACGCGCAAACCAAGGCAATGAAGAAAATCGCCGGCACGTTGCGCCTGAGCCTCGCGCAGTATCGCGAGCTCGCCGCGTTCGCCCAGCTTTCCAGCGACCTCGACAAATCCACCAAGGCCCAACTCGACCGCGGCCAGCGCATGGTCGAGTTGCTCAAGCAGCCGCAGTATCAGCCGATGACCACGGAAGATCAGGTCGCCGCGATTTGGGCCGCGACCAACGGCTATCTGGACGGGCTCCCGGTCTCGGCGATCCGCAAATACGAAGTCGAGTTCCTCCAATTCCTCAAGAGCAAGTACTCCAACGTCGTCGCGGGTCTGCGTGACCGCAAGGAACTCACGGAAGAAATCACCGCGGGTCTGAAAAAGGCCGCCGACGAATTCAAGGGCCTGTTCTCCGCCAAATAAGCTGTCATGGCCTCGCTTCGTGACATCCGACGCCGCATCAAGGGCGTCAAGAACATCCGCCAGGTCACCAAGGCGATGAACATGATTGCCGCGGCCCGTCTCCGGCGCGCGCAAAGCAAGGCGGAATCCGCCCGTCCCTACGCGGAGCGGCTCACCGAGATTCTCAACGACGTGGTCGCTTCCAGCGGTGGCGCGGCCCGTCATCCACTCATGGCGCAACGCCCGGTGAAAAGCGTGGCGCTGGTATTGATCACCGCCGACCGCGGATTGTGCGGCGCGTTCAATGCCGGCATCATTCGCGAAGCTCAGCGGTTCCTGAACGAGCAGACTGTTCCCGTCGAGCTCATCACCGTCGGACGCAAAGGGCGCGACCATTTCCAACGCCTCGGATACAGGATCTCGCAGCATTATCCGCAGCCGTCGCGCGAGGTGCGCCTCGAAGAGGTCGGCGTTGTCAGCAAACGGATCATCAGCGATTACGGGGCGGCGACATACGATCAGGTTCATCTGGCCTACGCGAAGTTCATCAGCGTCTTGAAATCGGAACCGACACTGACCCGGTTGTTGCCCCTCGGCCAGGGAGACGATTCCGCCAGGGGCGCAAAGACCCCGTATCAGTTTGAGCCGGACGCCACGGAGCTGCTGGACATTCTGCTGCCGCAGTACATCGAGGTCCTCGTGTACCGTGCGCTCGTCGAGTCGCTGGCCAGCGAACAGGCGGCCCGCATGGTCGCCATGAAAGCCGCCACCGATAGCGCGTCCGACATGATCGACGCTCTGACCCGTGAGTACAACGGCGCCCGCCAATCGTCGATCACCACCGCGCTGCTGGAAGTCGTCGCGGGGGCCGACGCGCTGGCCAAGAAGGAATAATTTCACGCAGGAGACAACGCATCATGAGCACAAACGGACAACAGACAGGCAAGATCGCGCAGGTCATCGGCCCCGTAGTAGACATCGAGTTCTTCACCGAACACCTGCCGCCGATCAACCAGGCCATCACCATCGATGACAAGGACCGCGGCATCCATCTGACCTGCGAAGTCGCCGGCCATCTTGGCGACAACACCGTCCGCACTGTCGCCATGAGCCAGACGCAGGGTCTCGTCCGCGGCATGGAAGCTGTCGACACCGGCGCGCCGATCACAGTCCCCGTGGGTGCCACGTCTCTGGGCCGCATCTTCGATCTGCTCGGCAATGCAATTGATGGCAAGGGTCCCGTGAACGCCAAGATGCGATTGCCGATTCATCGCCTCTCACCGCCGTTTGAAGAGCAGGTACCGGCCACCAAGCAATTTGAAACCGGCCTGAAGTCCATCGACCTGCTGGCCCCGTTCGCCAAGGGCGGCAAGATCGGACTGTTCGGCGGCGCGGGCGTCGGCAAGACCGTGTTGATTCAGGAACTGATCCGCAACATCGCCAAGGAACATAGCGGCTACTCCGCGTTCGGCGGCGTCGGCGAACGCACCCGCGAAGGCAACGATCTGTACCTGGAAATGACCGAGTCGGGCGTCATCGCCAACACCGTGATGGTGTTCGGCCAGATGAACGAGCCGCCCGGCGCGCGCCTGCGTGTGGCCCTCTCTGCGCTGACCCAGGCCGAGTACTTCCGCGATTACGAAAACAAGGACGTGTTGCTGTTCATCGACAATATCTTCCGTTTCACCCAAGCCGGCTCGGAAGTGTCGGCCCTGCTCGGACGTATGCCCAGCGCCGTCGGATATCAGCCCACGCTGAGCACCGAAATGGGCGAAATGCAGGAACGCATCACCTCGACGAAGCGCGGCTCAATCACGTCCGTGCAGGCCGTCTACGTCCCCGCTGACGACATCACCGATCCAGCGCCAGCGACGACGTTCACCCACCTTGACGGGTCGATCGTGCTCTCGCGCCAGATCGCCGAACTGGGAATCTATCCGGCCGTCGACCCGCTCGCGTCGACCTCGCGCATTCTCGATCCGCTGGTGGTCGGCGAAGAACATTACGGGGTCGCCCGCGGCGTGCAGCAGGTGTTGCAACGGTACAAGGATCTGCAGGACATCATCGCGATCCTTGGCATGGAAGAATTGAGCGAGGAAGACAAACTCACCGTCGCCCGCGCGCGCAAGATCCAGCGTTTCCTGTCGCAGCCATTCTTCGTGGCTCAACAATTCACGGGTTTCGAGGGCAAATACGTGCGCGTTGCCGAGACGGTGCGCAGCTTCCGCGAGATTCTCGACGGCAAGCATGACGACCTGCCCGAACAGGCATTTTACATGGTTGGCGCGATCGAAGAGGCGCGCGGCAAGGCTGAGAAGATGAAGGCGTAACCGCATAAGACCATGGCCGACGAAAAGACATTCCCGATCGAGATTCTGACGCTGCAGAAACTCTTTCTGCGCGACGACGTGCGGTTCGTGATCGCGCCGGGCCAGGAAGGCGTCTTCGAAATCCTCGCCAATCACGCGCCGTTCGTATTTGCACTGAAACCAGGCTCGCTGCGCATGCGGATGCCGGGCGGGGCGGATCAGTACGTCGCCGTGGGCACCGGTTTCCTCGTCGTACAGAAGGAGCGCACGACGGTTTTGACCCGTAGCGCCGAACGGCCCGACGAGATCGACGTGGACCGTGCCCGCCGCGCCAAGGAGCGTGCCGAGAAGAGGTTACAAGGCCCGACAACAGATATCGACATGGCCCGAGCACAGGCCGCCTTGCAGCGAGCGCTTGCGCGATTGAAGGTTGCGGAGTATGGTAATGCGGTAAGGTGAGGTGCAGTTATGACCCGCATTTCGCAAGGGTGGGTTGGTTCGGACGTACAAGCCCGCATCGCCGCGCACGTTCACGCTTGGGAGATGGTCAAGCCCCTCGGCTTCAAGCGAAAGCTGGAGACGTACCCTTTTGTCGCTATTTCTCGCGAGTATGGCTGCGAAGCCCTGCCGCTCGCCCAGCACCTTGTCCAAGCCCTCAATGAGCGCTGCCTTCCGTCCGTTCCCTGGGTTTCCTACGACCGCGAACTGCTCGACAAGGTGTCCGAGGAACTGCACCTCCAGCGTGATATCCTTGAGACGCTGGACGGTCAGCGCCGCGACGAAATGAGCGAGCTGTTCGATAACATCATCAATCGCAAAGTCGACGACGCCATCGTCGTGCGCAAACTCGCCGAAGTCATCCGCACTCTCGCCGTCCATGGACACGCCGTCCTCGTCGGTCGCGGAAGCTCGCTCGTGACCCAGGATTTGCGCAATGGCCTGCATATCCGACTCGTCGCTCCCCGCGCGTGGCGGATTCACACCGTCGCCGCCAATCACAATTTGTCCATGCTCGAAGCGGAGAAAAGGGTCGATTTGGGCGAGAAGCACCGCAGCCATTACATTTCCACGTACTTCGTCCTCGATCACGGGTTCCCATTCCATCACGATCTGGTGATCGACAATTCGCGCTTCAATCTCATGCAAATCGTCGAGATCATCTACGCGGCGTTGAATGCGAGATTCGGCGAGACGCTCGTCAACGCGTAATCGCCCCGCGCCGGGGTCCGTCACTTCTTCCAGAACGTTTCCTGGACGCTCGCCTTCTGATTGCTCCATCGGGCCAGCATGAACAGCGCGTCGCCCAGCCGGTTCAGGTAGGGCACAATGTGCTCGCCGATCTTCTTTTCCTTGCCGAGCCGAACGCAGAATCGTTCCGCGCGCCGGCAAATTGTCCGCGCCACGTGCAACTGCGCGCCCGTCGGGCTTCCTCCCGGCAGAATGAATTCCTTCAACGGTCCCAACTCCTTGTTGATCTCTTCAACAAGTGTCTCCAGCCCGGCGACATCCTTGGCCTCAACCTGCGGCATCCCCTTGCGGAATTTGTCCGCCGGCGTGGCCAGTTCAGCGCCAAGATTGAACAGGTCGTTCTGAATCTCGCGCAGCCGCACATCAACATCGGGATCGGCTCTCAACGACCGCGCCAGGCCGATCGCGGAATTTAATTCGTCCACCGTGCCGATGGCCCAAATCCGCGCCGAATCCTTGCTCACGCGCCTGCCGTCGCCGGCCAGCCCCGTCGTGCCATCATCCCCTGCGCGCGTAACGATTTTGGTCAATCGAGCCATATCAGACACAACCCTCACCCTGACCCTCTCCCTTCGAAAGGGCGAGGGGAACGTTGTTGTTTCCTCGCCCCGCTTGCGGGGAGAGGATTAAGGTGAGGCGTATTAGCATTTCTGGAATTTCGCCGGAATCAAGCACATGAACTTGAACGGCTGCTCCGCCGCATTCTTGAATTGATGCTCTTCGTCCGCGGGAATGTACAGCACATCGCCCGGCTTGATCGGCACTTCCTTGCCGTCTCGCCAAACGGTGCCCTGCCCTTCCATCACGTACACCTCATGCTCGTACGGGTGATGGTGCAACGGGGTGTGCCCGCCGGGCCCGACCTCAAACACGCGCATGGCAAAATTCGCCGCGCCATCGCGGGCCGTCACGGCGAGTTTCACCTGGCAATCCTTCGCGCCGTCCATTTCGACCTTCTCCGACGGTATCTGTTTCAGGCTGGCAATTTTCATTGGGCCACTCTCCCATTTCCTGGTCTTTCCTATCATAAACGCTATCATGGAAGCCATGAAAAGCTATCGCAAGGAACTCTGGTTCAATCTCCCAACCCGCCGCGGTTTCGTCAACATCACGCCCGATGTCGAAGCCTGCCTGTGCGAAAGCGGGGTCAAGGAGGGGTTCGTCCTGTGCAATGCGATGCACATCTCGGCCAGCGTGTTCATCAATGACAACGAGTCCGGCCTGCATCAGGATTTCGAGCGCTGGCTGGAGAAACTGGCCCCCGAGAAACCGTATTCGCAGTACGCGCATAACACCGGCGAAGACAACGCCGACGCCCATCTCAAACGCACGATCATGGGCCGGGAAGTCGTCGTGGCGATTACCAATGGCGAACTCGACTTCGGTCCGTGGGAACAAATCTTCTATGGCGAATTCGACGGCAAACGCCGCAAGCGCGTGCTCGTAAAAATCATCGGAGAGTAACCAGCCACGACGAAATAGTAGTCAATACAGGACCTTACGCCCTGGCTTCTGCGACCAGCCCGCGGGTGCGTTCGCTGGAAGTGCGGCGCAAGGCCAGAGCTGAAATCGCAAACAGCGCCATGAAACTCCAATCGCCGATGATGGTGCCCTGCAGGAATGGGAACCCGGCGACATAGCATTCCACCAAGCCGGAGAATGTCTTCGCGTAGGGCTCGTTCGCCAGGCTCATGCCGAACATCCACACGGCGAAGTTGCTGATGAGGAAGAAGAGAAATGGCGTCGCAATCACCGCACTGATTTTTGTCGCGACCTTTCGATCGCGAGCCCACAGGCCGAGCAGGCCGATCAGCAGAAATGCGCCGTAATCGAATACGCGCGGCCCGTAAAACATCGGGTACCCCATCCAGACGTTTAGCACCACATCACTCATCGCCAGCACCGCCAGCGGCACCCACAAGGCGTATCGGCGTCCCATGTACATCCCGCCCAGTAACGCCATCGCGCCCACCGGGGCGACGTTCCACCAGTGAAATTCATGCCCTGCCAACCGGAAAAAGCCGGCCGCTACAACCATCAACATTGCCAAAATCATAGTGTTGTCTCCTGACCAAATCAGCGTTCCTTGCGAAAGCGCTCACGTCGATAATCAACCCGAAAAGCTCCTGTGTCAATCGCTTCCCTCGCGCCGGTTCGCACCCGCCCACAAGCTGTGGTATGATACCACGTGGTACCAAGCGAACAGGCCTATAGCAGATTCCAACGACGCGTGGACCGACTCTGTTTTCTGATCGTGGCAACCGACCTCCCCGAGCGCGACATCAATATCGAACGCCTGTTTCTGCGCACCGAGGTCGCCCGCTTGTTTCCTGACCGGTCGCGTTTTTACGACATGTTGTATGAGAGCCGGTTTCGTCGCCTGATCGACCAATTCCGCCACCAATCGTAGGCGCGCCCACTACGGGGCGATGAATCTGCTCAGCCCGTCCGCAACGGCATCGGCATACTCGTGAAAGATGCTTTTCATCGGAACTCCATCCACGTCGCGGGTGCCGTCGTAGTCGCCGAGCTGAATGCGCTCGTACACGATGCGATTGTTCATGTAGTACGGCTCAAGGAAGACCACCGGACCGTTGTACAGCCGATTCGCCGCCAGGTTGCGGGCGAAAACGTATGGATTGTCACCGACGCGAATCGCGCCGCTGCCCGGACCATATTCGACCGGAGGCAATCGGGTGGCCTTCACCATTTCACTGGCAATCGATTCCGCCACAGTCTGTTCGACCGGATGGGAACGCTCCAGCATCTTCGAAAATAACCGCAGCTTCTGGTCGTCGTCTCGCAGCTCCGACGCGAGATAATCGCCGTGGACGAACACCACGAGACGGTTGTCGTCGACAAGGCTCTGGCATTCATCCCACTCAACCGCATTAAAGTGCATGCAGATCGTCAGATCGGGTTTGATTTGCTCGTTGACCAGGCGCGCGCGAGCGGCGATTTCCGAGCCGCGGTAGAAGAGCTGCTCAGCCCGCTTGCGAACCGCGTCGGCGTGGTCGGCCTCGCGATCCAGCGGCGGGAATGCATCGAACCTCGTCAGTGGAATGTCCTGCTCGGCCTGCGCCTCGAAATCCGACGGCCGCTTGTCGGTCACCGGATCGAAGTTATTCTTGGTCAGGATCACTTCAACTCCCTTCGCTTCGAGGCGGGCCTTCAGCAACCGGGCGGCGGTCAGGTTCAGCACGGCTTCCTGGACCTGACGATCTTTGCCGCGCTGGAAGAAGCGTTCTTCCGTGCGCGCCCATTCACCTCCAATGTGACCGGGATCGAGAGCGATGCGCTTCAACAATGGCGGATGAGGCGCGGAGGACGCGGTGGATGCCGAGAAGCGCAAGGTGAACAGCGCATTGGTTCTCTCAGGCGTGGAGAAAACGGTGACGGAGTTCGTGCCGAACGTCAGATAATTCGTGAGCGCGCCTGACGGCGAATAGACGCCGTCCGTCAGTTTTTCAAACTCGGCCCGCGAAATCGTCTGCTGGTAGCGTTCCAACGCTGACCAGTCGCCAGCACACACCGTTGTACAGCAGACAGTTGCCGCAAGCAGTGCTAGGTAGCTGGCTCGTCCCATTCCGCAGGGCTCCATTGAAGGATCTCGTTGATTTCGTCGAAACAGTGGATGCTCTCCGAAGAGAAATAGCGATCGTGGTCCAGCGTTTCCAATTCCTCCCGCATGTCCAACTCGGTGCAATTGCGGGCGTAATGGTGCGTCGCGTTCAGTTTGCGAATGCGGGCGGTGCTGATCGCATCAAGGAAATCGTAGTAAGCGCCCGTCTCTTCATCCTCAACCAGCGGCAGCGCGAAGATTTGCCCGCCACCACTCTCAACCCCATCCGCGGCAACGGGGGCCAGCCTCACACGCTCGTCATCCAGTTCAGATTCGATCTCGAAAAACTGGCATGCATCCTCAAGCAACTGACGGCGAAGGCCGTACGGCTGATACTCGTTCCAATGCTCGGCGAGATAGGCGACCTGACGCGGATCGAGGAGTCCGCGTCCGCCCTCGCCCCAAAAAATGTCCGCGCTGGATTCGTCGACCCACCAGTTCAGATCTTCGCCGAGGCGGGCGATAATCCATTGGGGCGGAGTTGGTCTGTCTTTCACCATGTTGTCGCGAGGAATCTTGCCAAAACTGCTTTGCATTTTGCAACGCACATCGCCAGAATTCACACCATGGCGACCGTGTTGGATTACCTCGGGAGGTGGCCGCGGATCGGCGCAGGCGTGTTTGTCGCCGACACCGCGCGGGTCATCGGTGACACCGAAATTGGCGAACAATCCAGCGTCTGGTTCGGCAGCGTCCTGCGTGGTGACATCAACCGCGTGGTGATCGGCCATCATACCAACATTCAGGACAACAGCGTGTGCCACGTCGCCGATGATTTCGCCTGTGTGGTCGGCAACTACGTGACCGTCGGCCACCGCGCGATTCTCCACGGCTGCGCGGTGGGCGATGAGGTGCTCGTGGGAATGGCGCCGTCATCATGAATGGCGTTGTGGTGGGCGCGCAAAGCATCATCGGAGCGAATGCGCTGCTCACCGAGGGATTTCAGGTCCCGCCCGGGTCATTGGTGTACGGTTCTCCCGCCAAAGTGGTGAGCCAACTTGGCGCAACGGAACGAAGCAAACTCAAGGCCTGGGCGGAGAAATACTGCCGCGTGGCGGCGAACTATCTCGGCGGGCCGTTGACCGGCTGATTACGGGACGGAGGAGACCTGGTCGCTCTCGGCGTTTCGAGCGCTGGCTGCGGCGTCGTTGTTGGCGGTGCGAATCTGGATTTGATCTCCCGCCTCTGTGTGGGATTCATCCAATGCGCCGACGGGCACTTCGAGGACGTAGACGGACTTCTTGACGATACAAGTGCGGAAGGGCGGCAGAGCCTTCACGGCCCGAATCACGTGCAGATCCTTGTCGAGAAACAGGACATCAATCGGGAAGCGCATGCCAAACGTGTGGATGCCGTAGCAGCGATCCAGCAGCAAGCCCTCGCCCCGATCAAACCGTCCACGATTCAACAAGCCGACCATCCGCTTGAGCACCGTGTTGGCGAAATGGCACTTGTCAGAGACAACGGTTTTTTTGCTGGCGTTGACCAATACCATGGCGGTCCGTTCCTGCGCCGGCTACTGCCCCAACTGGTTCCACACGCTGACCAGTGCGGGGCCAAGCAGAACGATGAACAGCGCCGGGAAAATGAAGAATACGAGCGGAAAGACAATCTTGATGGGCGCCTTCATCGCCTCTTCCTGGGCGCGCTGACGACGACGCGTGCGGATCGAATCGGCCTGGATGCGCAGCGTGTTGGTGATGCTGCCGCCCAAACGGCTGGCATGCACGACGGCTGTGATGAACGTCTTCAAGTCGTCGACTCCGGTGCGATTGCCGAGGTCATCCAGCGCTTCCAGGCGGGGTTTGCCGAGACGAATCTCATTGAGTGTCTTCGAGAATTCCTCCGCCAGTGGCCCCTTGATCTTGCGCATCGTGTAGCCGACCGCGGCGTCAAAGCCCATGCCCGCCTCCACGCTGATGGACAGGATATCGATCGAATACGGGAGATTGATCAGGATTTGTTCCTGACGGATGCGCACCTTTCGGCTGAGCACGAATTGCGGGAGCGTATACCCGGCGAGAGCGCCGATGATCAGGTAGAGGATGTTATATGGATCGGCATACTTGAATTCACCGCTCGGCGAATTCCCCATCGCCAGAATCATCAGAAACATCAATATCAAACAGCCCGCGGCACTGAACCAGCACAGCCCGATCAATTGGACCGGCGTCACGCGCGGATACAAGCCCGCCATAATGAGCTTCTTCTGCGTGCTCGCGGAAACCTCCGCGGGAGTATATCCGCGGAACATCTTGGCCACGGAATCGCCAATCGGCAACAGGACGCGCTGCACGAAGGGTTTCGCCAGTTCTTCCTCGGGCGTCTCGATGTCGGCCGTCATAATTCGCTCGATGCGCTTCTCGACGGCGAATTGAGACGAGGTCCGGTAAAAGCCGATCGCGCCCAACACGCAGGCGGCCAGGAAGGCGATGATGGCGAAGATAAGCATGTGTTACACCTTGACGTTAATCACTTTGTAAATGACCCAGGCCCCGATCAGTTGGAGGACCACGCCGGCGATCAGCAGCACCACGCCCATCGGAAGCGGGTGTCCGAACACCTGCCCCAGAATCGGCGGTCCGAACATCGAGGCAAAATAATCGGGCGCATACAGCAACAAAATCCCCACGACCGCGAACGGCAGCAACCCGACCACCAGACCGGAAAGCTTTCCCTGGGTGGTCAGAACGCGCACGTCGCCCTGGATGCGCAGCCGCTCCCGAATCGTCTCGGCAACCTTCTCCATGATCTCGGTCAAATTTCCGCCAACGTCCTTCTGCACCAGATACGCGCCGATGACGATGTCCAGGTCCTGACTGTTCACGCGTCGGCCCAGGTTCAACAGCGCATCGTCGACGGTGACGCCGAGATTAACCTCCCGCAACATGCGGTTCAGTTCCTTGGAAATCGGATCGCCCATCTCCTTGGCAACGAGCTCCAGGCCCTTGACGAATCCGTAGCCCGACCGCAGGGAGTTGGTCAGCAGCATCAACGCGTCAGCCAGTTGTTTGACGAACTTGTTGCGGCGACGGTTTTGATAGGAGCGCACCACGAACACCGGCCCCACAAATCCGCAGACCGCCAGAATGATCCCGCTGTGCAGATAGCCCAATTCGTATCGGCCGAACAGGAACCCGACACAGGCCAATACCAGCCGCAACAACAAATACTCTGAGGGACGCATGGGAACATCCGCTCGCGCCAGCTCGTTCTCCAAATAGGTCATGTAGCCCGACGGCAAGATCATGCGAAACAGCCGGGGGATCTGGCTGGACTCGGTCATTTCCACCTGGGTTGTCCGGGCGGCTTCCTCTTCAATCGTCGTGTAGGTCTCCAACCGCTCGGCGAGGATGGCCCGCCGCCGCGTCGCCCGTAAATACAGTCCGTAGCCGAGCAACCCGCAGGCTGCCACGGCGAGGACGATGACAATGAGGAGGTCGTTATCCATAATAGCTTATCGAACCTCGCTGGTTCTCTTGAAAATCTCCGGCGGCAAATGAATGCCGGAGGCATTGAACCGATCGATGAACTTCGGAACCATGCCGGTGGCCTGCATCGTTCCCAAAACCTTGCCGCCTTCGCCGATCCCCTTTTGCTGGTAGGCGAACAGGTCCTGCAACACGATCACGTTGCCTTCCATCCCCTGAATTTCGCTGACGCTGACCACCTTGCGGCTACCGTCGCTGAGACGGCTGATTTGCACGATCATGTGGATGGCCGATGCCACCTGCTCGCGAATCGCGCGGGAAGGCAGTTCCATTCCCGACATCATCACCATCGTCTCGAGACGGGCCAATGCATCCCGCGGCGTATTGGAGTGAATCGTGGAGATGGACCCTTCATGGCCGGTGTTCATCGCCTGCAACATGTCCAACGCTTCCCCGCCACGGACTTCGCCCACGACGATACGGTCGGGACGCATACGCAGGCAGTTGCGGACGAGGTCGCGGATCTTGACTTCACCCTTGCCTTCGATATTGGGCGGACGTGATTCCAGTCGCACCACGTGCGGCTGATGCAGCTTCAATTCCGCGGCGTCCTCAACCGTCACCACGCGTTCCCCTTCGGGAATAAACGACGACAGCACATTCAGCAGGGTTGTCTTGCCGGCGCCGGAACCACCAGAGACCAGGACGTTTAATTTGATCTTCACACACGCCGCCAAAAACGCCGCCATACCCTGCGTAATCGTGCCGAAACCGATCAGGTCCTCAACGGTGTACGGGTCAACGGAGAATTTACGGATCGTCAGCACCGGACCATTGAGCGACAAGGGGTGGATAATGGCGTTGACGCGCGAACCATCGGGGAGACGGGCATCCACCATCGGACTGGATTCGTCCACGCGACGGCCGAGGGGAGTGACAATCTTATCGATGACGTGACGGATATGTTCGAAATCGCGGAACTGAATGTCCGTCAATTCCAGTTTGCCAAATCGTTCGCAGTACACCTGGTCGGGCCGGTTGACCATGACTTCGGTGACGGTCGGATCGCGCAGAAGCGGCTCGATCGGGCCAAAACCGAGGATTTCGTCGGCCATGTCGGAGACGAGCCGATTGCGCATTTGGCGCGAGAACGGCAATTTCTCCGAACGAAGTTTTTCCTCAACGAGTTCCTCGACGCGGCGGCGCAAGAGCGCTTCGTCACCTTTTTCCAGCAGTTTCTGGTCAATATTCTGGACCAGATACGCGAGGATTGCGTTCTTGGACTCCGCATACAACTGCGCACTGATTTCCGGGGTTGTCGCCATAATAGCCACGCTTTGTTCTAGCTTGAACTCATTGCATGAACGAGAACCATCGCCCCGTCCGCTTCTTCTCGACCGATGAACCCGGCGCCATGGCTTCCGCCAAATCCAGCAGGGCCCTGGTAACCGGTTTGTTCGGACTCGAACTGACAAAAGGTTGCCCCAGGTTCACCGACGAACCCACCAGCGCATCGTCGCCCGGAATCTGGGCGGTCACCGGAAACTCCAGAATTGTCTCCACTTCCGCCGAGGAGATTTCCTTCGAGTTGGTTGTCCGATTGACGATCACGCGGATCTTTTCCTTCGGGTAGTTCGCCGCCAGCAAGTTCTTCAGATACAGCTTCCCATCGCGAAGCCGCGGCAAATCCATCCCGACCACGACCATGATAATGTCGGAATAATCCATGGCCGCCAGGGTGGATTCCAGGTTGGCGTAGCCGGTGTCGACCACGATGTACTCGTAATTCTCCCGAAGCGCTTCGAGGATACTCTGCACCATGTAGCGGGAAAGCGTTGATCCGTCGAACGTCCCCGTTAATGGCGCGGGTAGCACCGAGACTCCGCTGGTATGCTTCGACATGACGCTGTCGACAACATCATAATCGATCCCCCCGAAGCCCGGCAGAAGATCGCCCAACGTCCGCTTCGGTGAAACATCCAGCAGCATCGCGACGTCGCCGCCCCAGAGATTCAGGTCCACGAGCGCCACCTTCTCGCTCGTCCGGGCAAGAGCGACGGCCATATTCGTTGCAATCACGGTTTTTCCGCATCCACCGCGAGGACCGGTAACGGTAATCACCCGACGTTTTGGAGCTTCGGGTTGGGGCGCGGCGGCTGCGGGAGCGGCCGCGGCTGGCTTTCGCGACGCTTTGGCCTGGATCGCCGCAACTTTGCGGACTTCCTCCAGCAACCGGTCCGGTGTGAGCGGACGCGTGACGAATTCCTTGATGCCCGCGCGCAGCATCTTGTGCCAGACCTCCTGACCCTCCGAACCCGTCAGGATCAGGATAACGCCCACATCGGGCAACTCGGCATTGATCTGCTCGGCGGCCGTGAGGCCATTGACCACGGGCAGGTCTTCTTTGATCAGAACGATGTCGGGATGGTGGCGAGTGACAAGCTCCAGACACTCCTTGCCATCGCGCGCTTCGCCGAGAACCTGGATGTCCGCTTCACCGGCCAGCTGGCTCTTCAGCTTTTCGCGCTCGCCCAACTCATTTTCGGCTATGATGACGTTGATGTGATCCATGACTATGGCTTACATCCCCTTGCCGGTACGTTAGCACATTCAATACCGGCAATCCTCCTTCATCACGATTCCTGTGATTCTACTCCGCCGGGCGGGCCGGAGAGAAATTCGTTGCTGTATCGGGTGTCGAAGCGGCGGACGGTCCCGACTTGGCCCCAGCCTTGGAATCACCGCCAGCGGGCTTGGCTGACGACGATGGTCCCGACGTCTTCGCACTCTTCACTTTGGACTTCGACGACGCGTCATCGGACGAATCGTGATAAGGGAGCCCGGCATGATCGACGTTGTGGAGACCCCAGTCATCCTTCGTTCCATTGAAATGCTTGTACTCATCCGCATGGTCCAGGTCATTCCGGCCGACCACGCCGCCCTTACGCCAGGTGGTCACCCAGTGCTGCATCGCCGGCGATTGCGCCCCGGTGGCTACGAGATCGTTCTCGGGTTCTGTCATGACTTCGGGCGTCATGAAGAACAACACTTCACGCTTGGCCTGGTCGAACTGCTTGTCGCGAAACAGCGCGCCCAGGACCGGAATGTCGCCCAACCACGGCAACTTCCGCAGAGCGTCTTTGTTGACGTTGTTTTCCAACAACCCACCGATGACGATGGTTTGCTTGTCGTTGACCTGCAAAACCGTGTCCGCAGACTTGGTGCTGATGATCGGAAGGCCGCTGATACTGGTTCCCGAGAGTTGACTGACTTCCGCATGGATCGTCGTGTTGATGCGGTTTTCGCTGTCAGCCACCGGCTTGATCTTCATCCGCACGCCAACTTCTTTGAATTCCACGGTGAACGACTGCGGCAATTGCTCGACGATCGGAATCTCCGAACCGACGAGGAAGCTGGCTTCCTTCCCACTGAACGTTACCAACGTGGGCTCCGAGAGCAATCTCGCATAGCTCTTGGAGATCAGGACGTCCAGAATCACGTCCATCGTGACGGTGTTCGGCTCGATCACACTGCCGGGCGTGCCGAATTCGCTCGCGGTCGGAATGAAACCGCTAATAATGGAACCGCCACCCATGTACTGCATGGCGTATTGCACCTGACCCTGGGGCCCGAACCACTGGAAGCCGATGTTCTTGATGGCTTCCGTGTCCACTTCCGCGATCCGGGTGCGCACCCGGATCTGGCGGGGTTTGGCAATCTCAAGCAGGTTCACGACCTGGGACTTGTATGCGGTCGCCACTTGCACCGCGCGGTTCGCAGCGAGTTCGTCATCCACCTTGCCATCCAGCACGAGCGAATCGCCGATGGCCCGCACCGTGATGTTTGAATTCCCAATCATCTCCCGGATGGTTACGGCCGCGGCGTCGTTGACGACTTCAATCCGCGTCAACTGCGTGGGGGAGCCATCATTCTTGACGATGGTCAGGCTGGTGACACCAGCCTTCTTGCCGATAACGCTGAGTTCCTTGTCAGAAAGCGGCACAACGTCGGCGACCGAGGGATCAGCGATGGCGACCTTGGCAATGTTCTCGCCAGGAATCGTCGTCGCTTCACCAACGCCGACCTGAATACCTTGCTGGGCGTGGGCATACGGCGCTGCAAACAGCCCGAGCGCCAACACGACCATAATCATCCCCACTATCACGCTCCATTGGTTTCTCTTCATCTTTTTTATGTGTCCTTTCGGTGTGTCCTTCTTGGTTCGAAAGTCTGTTGGGCGGTTCCTATTGCGTCGGCACGATCTGTGACTGCGTGCCTCGATAAATCTCGATTTCCGACCGTTGGTGGTTCGACGGCATGATGATCACGGGGGTCGCTTGCGCGTCCGGAGATCGTGGAGCCACCTCGATGGTCTTGCCACCTTGGAAATCCCTGACCGTGACGCCCTGGATGGCCACAACGTTCTTGTCCGTCGGAGCGCGCAGCATGACGCGCAGCACGCCCTCCCGGTCGGCAGCGGTTAACAACTCCGCGTCTTCGGGCTTTACGGCGAGCGTCATCGAACTCTTGGCGCCCGTCTGCCCCTGGGGATTCGTCTCGGCCTGATTTACGAAGAGCACCAGAACGTCCTGGAGGATGAGGCGTGTCGTTGCCTGATGTGTGGCAGGCTCGGTATATGTCGCCAGAATATCAACGTGGTCGCCCGGCTTGATGGCACCGCCGGCGGCGCTGACTTCGCTGGCACCAATTGTAATTGCTCGCATGCCATCCGGGATGTCGTAGGCTATGCTCGGGCTTTGACCAAGTGGCAAAAGATCGGAGGACCGAATCTGCTCCTTGGCCTTCAGCCGCGCCAGCGTGATGCGTCCTTCCACTTCCTTGCGGTCCTGGATGGCGCCGGGTGTGAGAAGATCCTTGGGATAAGGCATTAACGTAACCATGTCACCGGTAACCTTGGTGCGCGCAGGAATGTCGTCGCGAGCAACAACGATCGGAATCCAGTGCTCTTTGGCCTGTTTCTCCCGGTTGCTTTCGAGACGATAGATCATGTAGGCCGCGATCAACCCTAGGATCACCGCCGCCAGAATAATACCGCCAGCACCTGGTTTTTTAGCCATTGAGTCCTCCTTGTTCGACTTTTTTGACCTATAGGCAAGCAAATGCTGTGCCTTCAATGATTGAAATGCAATATCAAAATTGAGAACGTTGGGAAATTCTGTCACTGTGGTGACCGACAGGCTGACAAAGAACCTTGTTCGGGAAGCTTCCTCGTTGAATACTCATCGTTCTTGACCGCGAGCAGGATCGATCATGATTCATGCACCTATGAACCTGATTTCCTCTGGTCTCCGGGCCACCCTCACGTTTGCGCAACGAGCAAAAAACTTGTGATTTCGCCGCAATGTTGGTGATCGTCACTCCGCCTTTATGCCCCCCATTGAGCGAACACTATTCGATCTATTAGAACTCAAGAATCTTGCCAGCTTCATTCTGATTCGTCAGCCATTCCGAGCACAGCTCAGAAATATCCAACCAGCGCTTTTGTATCGGGTCTCATCCCGAGTCCTCCTGTGAACTCGGTGCCGTCAGGCGAACCTCGGAACTCACCGGGGAAGCCCTGACCCAATCCATGAAAAATCAAGGGGGGTGAAGAGGTTGTCACCTGCTTCACCCCCGACTTTCGGATGATCAAACTGCCAAGTTACGGCAGGTTCGCATTCACGTTCGACAGCGTGTTATTGATGTGCGAGCCGAGACCCTTCAGCACCAACACCGCCACGACAGCAATCAACGCCAGAATCAACGCGTATTCCACCAAGCTCTGACCTTTGCGCGACTTCAGGCTAGCGTACAGTTTTCGGAGTGTTTTCTTCATCACATTCACCTCCTTCATCTGATTTTGTTCGCATCAACCGACCCGACGGACTTTTCCTATGCTGATTACATTAGCAGCATATGTGCCATCAGGCTCTGTCGGAGCAGCACACCCCGTGCAGTCCAATTAGCTAATACATGTAATGTGTTTATTCTAAATATATTAACATACACACATTCATCAGAACATCGTCTTTGGCTTTTGCTACCGCTTTTCAGCGGATTCCAATACTTGACCAATGTCAAGGACATGTCGTGATAAAGTGTTCAGTTGCTGGACACTTTTCTATCAACAGTGCAACTACGTGTCATTCTTGAGGAATCGGCGATAACTCATGCCGTTCCCGCGCGCAATCCGTGGGGCGTTTTTGAAGGGCTAATGCTCCAAGCAGTAGAGTTCTACTCGCCCGCCCAAGATCAGCTTCGCGTCATGGAAAGTAAGGTACTTCCGAAAGCCGTCAATGGATTCGCCGGGGGGAACGACAATCACGATATCCTCCGATTTAGACACTGTCACTTGCTTCACGAAGCTCGTCTGGTGACGGTATCCGACCCAGCTTTCGGTACCTGAGAGGCCGGGCAAAGACTTGTCCGAGCTTAGGAGGACATTCTGGTATTGAGGCAGGTAATATTCGAACTGACGAAATCCCCAATAGAAGTCCTCCCAGTGATGGCAAATAACGACGCCTTGGGACGGCCATTTCTGTCGAATCGTCTCGAAGCAAGCCGATAGCTCCTTGTCGTGTTGCCGAATCTGCACCCTGCTCAGCGGGACGCCAAGCCACAGACCCGCCATCCAAGTGGGTGAGAAGACAAACGCTGTGACATTCACCGCCAGCAGCGTCCCCCAGACGACGGGGGAGAGCCAACGGGCACCCCTTCCTGGACTCTGTACCATCAGCAGTTCGGAAAACCCTATTACTCCGAGACTTGCAAGGATAACCAACGCCGGAAATAGGTTCAGTACGTAACCCGGCATGGTCACATACATGAACACCCAGAACATCATCGCTGGTATAATCCAAAGACTCAGAACAACAAGCTGGCTCTGGTACCGGCCATAGAGCTGCTCCTTCTCCGTTCGACTTTTGCGAAAGACCCATGAAGCAAGTGCCACCGCCGCAACCAGTCCCGCCGCCAACAGGCCAGACCAACATGCGTGGGCCATCCCGCTCACATTGTCGATCAATGCCCCTACACCCCCTCCGCCCCACACGGTTTTCACTGCGTCAAACTGGCTTTTGAGCCGAAGCAATTCCACATATCCCAGCAGACCGCCGGCGGATTTCAGCGTCGGCACGAACCAGAAGAGGCACAGTCCAAAAGCGACTACCGCTCCGCCGACCCGCTTTTGCCACCTAGTCCCAAGCGAGTAACAAAAGACGTAAACCGACAATGGGATGAGGATGGGCGCGCTTTGCAGCCGCACCCCGGCCACCGCTGCGAATAGGGCCGCCAGCATGAAGGTTCGTCCCCATGTCAGCCCATTCGAAATCGCTCTCCAGCACACGAATACAAAGCTAACGACGAGCGCGCTGTCGACGATGGTCGTCAACGCGATTTCACTATGAAACCAACAAAGTGGACTGGTCAGCAGGATCAATCCCGTTCCAACACCGCACGCGTGTCCGAACATCGAGGTTGCCAGAAGGTATCCGATCGCAACCAACCCCGCCCCGGCGAGAACGCTCAACCAAACCAGGGCGGCATGCGGTTCCCCCACAAGCCGGCTCATCAGCCGCCCGAGCCACACGTACAGATAGAAGCCCGGCGCATGCGGTTGGCTGATCCGCAAATTGTAATCGCCGATTGCCAAGGCGAATTGGGCGCTGTCCCAGTGATAGGCAAACTGACTCCGAAACGGGATGCGTGATGCGAGTGCTACAAGAAACATCAAGATGGCGATGATTCCGTCGCGTCGCGTCAACTGGGTCGAGCTCGATGTGTCGGGAGGCCGGGGATTCATTCGGCCCCACCATCTGCCGTAGCGTTGTGTAATTCTCGGCAGTAAAAGGCTGCCAGCGTGAATAATCCGTACAACGGCAGATCGCTCGCCAATAGGAACAAGAACAAATGGCGATCGAGGAAGGGGGAGACGGGCGGGTCGACGCAGTTGAAAGACAGTATTGTCAGTGCTGCAAAGATCACCCATCCCCCGGTCGGGCTCCGACCGATTCGCAGCGCCATGGCGGTTAGCGGAAAAATAAGAAAAACAAAATAATGCCCCTGGACGGTGACGGTCCCGATCAGCATCGCCACGCTCAGCAGGCAAAACTGTGCTTCTGGATCGCGCCTCGACAACAGACAAATCGCGTAGGCGACAGCGATAACTCCCAGGCCGGTGCTCGTACCCGCGAACCACCAGAACCGCCTTGCTTCCGGGGTAGGGTGCAAGTTCTCATGCAGATACCCCAGGTTGGTCACCAACGATGCGAGCGAAAAATGAAACGTGCGCCCGATCTGCTCATCGACGCCCATCGGAATCCCGTACCGCAGCGAATCGCGCCAAAAGCCCGGGCCCGTCACGACAACCACGGCCAGAATGAACACGACCGATCCGAGCAGCCGCCGCCACCGCGCGCGCGCTGTGCCACCGGTCCACACAAACCATGGCAACAACACAAACGGGTAGACCTTGAGAACTCCGGCAGTCGAAGCCGCCACACACGCCCAACCGGTTCGCCCCGTTCGATGCAGGACGTATGCGGCCAAAACAAGCGCGGCCAACAGTAACTGGGCCTGAGAATTAAAAAGACTGTAGCTGACTGTCCGCGAAATGACTGTCAGCGCTACGACAAACAGGAAGCCACGGGCCGACAACTTATCCCCCAGCAGCTTGCGCGTTAGCCACAGGATCGCCGCCAGACAGATCACCTCCAACGCCAGCCACACGGCAAATGCAGCCCGCGGCGGCATCACCGCCAGCGCCGCGAACATCCAAATGAACGGCGGCGGGTACTCTGCGACGGGAACCTCGGTGGAATACTCCAACCCGAACGCGCGGGCTGTCGCTTCCATCGACGTCGTATACGGATTCTGACCGTGCAACAGCATCCAGCCGGTGCTGTAGTAGTCATTGAAATCAAATTCACGCCACTGCGGCGGAAGGATCACGGTCCACCAGACAAGAACCGACGCCAGAAGCACAACAGCGGCGACGTCGAGGATTCGGTACGTCGCCAGCCGCCACCACCAATTCATTGTTCCGCTCACGGGCTGCCTCCCACTAACAGAATTGCGCATGCTGCACCAGTGAAAACCCCGGCGGCAGCATGTGCCTCTTAACATGCATCGCCGACCGCCGTTGAGTTCCCTGTTTCCGCGAAGAACGCTCGCCAGCCAGTTCGGCCTGATTCTCTTACGAAGAAAGCAATCAGCATGCACATCCCGGCGAGGGGCGCATAATTCGCCAGCAGCCGAAATGTGGGATATGGACCAAGAACGGGATTGGTCCCCAGATCCACACTGTTTAACAGCAGGATCGTGATGCCCAGGAAGAGAAGACGCTGCCATGACGGCTGCCTCAACGTCCACGTGACGGCGACAGCCGCCGGAAAAACGAGAATCACAAGGTAATGACCCCAGCAAACGAGGCCTCCCAACAGCATGACCGGATTCAACAGGCAGAATTCTGCAATCGGATCACGGACTCTGCCAAAGCAAATGATGTAACAAACCCCGATTACAAAAAGACCGAGAACCATTCCGAGTGTGTACCAGGCATGTCCGGTCGGGGAAGACGTGGAGAATCCAAATGCTTGTTGGCCGAAATTGATGATGAAAGATGGCAGGGAGCAGTTGAAGGTGTGATTGATGGCGGCGGCGGTGATGACTTTCATGGCGAGCGTTGCGAAGTCGTGCCAGAGACCGAAACCCGACAGCCAGAGGGTCACGACGATCACCACGAGCATGGCGACGGCCCGATAAATCCTCTGCCGGATGCTGCCACTACTTCGCCAAACGAACCATGGCAGCAAGACAAACGGAAACAACTTCAGAAGACCCGCCATGGTTATCGACAGGCACGCCGACGTGTGTCTTCCCGCACGATGCCATCCAAACGCGGCCAGCACGATCAACGCGATCAGCAGTTGCACCTGTGAATACTCGAAGTGGCGGAAGAGCGGCCTCGCGCACAGCACCCCAGCGCAGAACAACCTCCAGTCACGGGGCGATAATCGCGAACCCAACAATCGCCGCGTCAACCACAACACTCCGCACAAACTCCCAACCTGGATGCCGAACCACACATAAAACGCCGCCGCAGGCCTCAATCTCGCCAATGGGGCGAACAACCACAACAATAACGGAGGGTTCGTCCCCGTCGGTATCCGCCCCGACGACGCGAACCCATGGGGCTGTCCGACTTGGCTCAGGGAAGTCGAATATGGATTCTGCCCTTCCAACAACATCTTGCTCGGCAGATAGAAGTACGCGAAATCGTCCTGGTAGATTCGCGTCGGAAGCATCCGCACCGTCTGAATGACGATCGTCAAGGCGATGGCAAACACACCGATATCCAGCAATCGATTTTGTGTCAATCGTCGCCATCCGTTCATTCGCGCCGCCTTTCCCTGGCGAGGAAGAAGCAAAAACCACTCAGCCCATACAGGGGCACGTAATTTAGCAACGTCATCACCAGCGGTGATCCTCCCCAAAACGACTTGTCCCACGGCCCCTGAGAATCCATTGCAATGAGCAACGCGGCAAAAAGGAGCGTCCGCCGCCAGGAGATCGATGCCGACAACCGTGCTGCGGCCAATCCCACCGGGAAGATCAGATGGACGTAATAATACGCCCGCGCGTACACAAGCAGCATCCCCACGCAAACCAGCGCAAACTGCAGGTCCTCGTCTCCCTTGATCCGCGTGCAATAGGCGTAAACTGCCAGGATCGCGAACAATGCGACGCCACCACCGGCCGCCCACCACCACCCACTCGGTTGGACAGACGCGGTTCCGCTTTGCAGCACTTGTCCCAGGTTGATGATGAACGATGGCAACGTGAAGTTAAACGTATGGCCGACTGACCACCAGCGGATGATCGGAATCGCTATGTGAACCCAGTCCATCCACATGGATAGTCCAGTCACAAGCGTGATCGCGCCGGCACCCAGAAGCAATACGGCCGCGTTGCGCAAGCGCTTCCATGCTGGCCCCTTGCTCCGCCACACGAACCACGGCAGAATTATAAGAGGATAGACCTTCACCAGTCCCGCGAGCATCACGGCCCAACAGGCTCGGTTGTCATGCCCGTTCTTGTGCCAGGCATAGGCTGCCAGGAAAACCGCCCCCAGCATCAGGTCTTCGGGCGAATACATGAAGTGCAACAGGAGGGGCGACGAGCACAGAAACCCCGCGCAAAGAAAACGCCACCCTCTCGGAGTCAATTGTCCCTGTAGTAAGCGTTTTGTCAGCCAGAAGATTGCGCCCAGGCTAATGGCCTCCATGCCCACCCAAATCCAAAAGGCGGGTCTCGGCAGCAGCATCGCCAGTGGCGTCAACAGCCAAAGCGACAACGGCGTGCTCGTCGCCACGGGAATCATCTTGGTATGTTCAAACCCGTACTTCTCCGACTCCGACGCCAGCGGCGTTCGATAAGGATTCTGGCCGTCCAACAGGAGCCGACTCGTGACGTAGTAATGGTTGAAGTCGTAGGAAAAAGTTCGCGACGGCAACATCTCCGCGATCCGCACAACGTAGATCAACGCAATCAACGCCACCGCCATATCCAGTGCGGGACTGCGCCAAAGTGGATACAATCGGTTCATCATCGTCTACTGCGGGCGCGATCCCCTCAATTGCCCGGCAAAGAACGCAACGACGCCCAACAAGCCGAACATGGGAAGATCGTTCACCGTGATCTTCAAGAAGCGATGCGAATCGAGAAACGGCCCTTCACGCGTTATCACGTTGTTGAGCAGGAGCAGGATCACCGATAGCAGGATGATCCCCCTCCACGAAGGATGACGCGCAATTCGAACCCCGAGCACCGCCATCGGAAAGATCAAGAACACCAGGCCGTGCACCCACGTCATAATGCTTCCCGCGAGCATCGCCGCGCACAGCAAACAAAACTCTGTTTCGGGATCGCTTCGAGTCCACAGACACATCGCGTAGCACAAGCCGATCAAGGCGAGGCCTACGCAACACCCGGCGGTGATCCACGGCCGCGCGTCATCGCTCAGAGGAGAGACACCAGATGCAATCACGCCCAGTTTGGCAACGTATGCCGCAAAAGTGACATTATAGGCTCCCATCGAATCGGTCGGGAGCCACGGCAGGATGTAGCGGACATAATCCAGCCATAACGGAATTCCGGTTATCAACACCACCAACAGCGCGACAGCGGCCACGACTGCGGCGCGCACGGCTCGCCGCCGAATCGAGCCCTCGCTCCGCCACAAGAACCAGGGAAGCAGCACCAGCGGGAACACTTTCATCAATCCGGCGATTGTGATGGCGATACAAGCCCCGGTGTCTTTGCCTTCCACATGCCACGCATAGGCCATGAGCACCAGAGCGGCCAGCAGCAGACCGATCTGCGAGTAGATAAAGTGCCAGTAAACGGGTGCGGAGGTGAGAGCCGCGGCACAGACGAATAGGTCACTGCGCTTCGTCAGGCGTTGCCCCAGGAGTCGTTTCGTTTGCCAGAGGATAATCGCCAGACTGCAGATTTCCACCGTCACCCAGCACGCGAAACCCGCGCCGGGAGTAAACTCTGCGAGCAGTGCGAACAGCCACACGGCCAGCGGCGGGTACGTGGATCGGATGATCTGCACACCTGGCGGCAACACGAATCCATGAGATGCATACAATGGAACCAATTCAACCGTGTACGGATTGCGCCCCTCCATCAACAGGTGGCCAGATATGTAGTAACGGGCGAAATCATCCTGATTCGCGCGTCCGGGCACCACTCGAGATAATTGGACTACGCAGATGGTGACAAGCGCAACAGCGGCCACGTCGAGGAGGCGGTTCTGCGCCAGTCTTCGCCAAAACTCGCCGATCATTTTCCGAGTCCCATCAAAAACCTAATAGCAGGGCGCACGGGCAACTCCAAGCGCAAACCTGCAAAGTACGGCTGCAGCCGGCGTCTCCGTCGTGGAATCCCGCGCAGACGGCGGGCAACCATCAGCGCGGGACCACTGCTGTCGACGGGGGCGGAGGTGGTGCGGGTGGGAGATAATGTTCGTAGTACATCGGGAACTGGTAATAGGCCAACTGCCTCCGTCGCCATGTCTGCGTGACCTCTCGCAGGGAACGCAGGAGCGCAGGATATCGCGCGCTCAGTTCGCTCGCCTCGCCCGAATCGGATTCGACATCGAACAGGCTCTCTTCATCGTGGAGACGGTCGTGTACGTATTTCCATCGCCCCATCCACAGCACGCCGTCCGTACGCGTCGAGGGATTATCGGTGTGTATGAAGAGCATTCGGCGATTCAACGGCGGCCGGTCGCTGGCCAGCACATCAATACCCTGAAAGCCGGGATACGCGGGCAAACCGAGCGTCGTGAGGAACATCGGCAGAACATCTACGAGCTCCACAGGATAATCGTCGACGCGCGGCGTGACCACGCCGGGCGCGTATAGAACACACGCCGTGCGGATGACAGGCTCGATCGGTTCGCGTGCGTGCGTAACGTACCCGCGCTCGTAGAATGCTTCGCCATGGTCGCCCGAAATGAGGATGACAGTGCGCGACAACAGGCCATCCCGGCGCAAGGCATCGATCAATCGTCGTATCTGACGGTCGCACTCATGCAATGCGTTGTAGTATGCGTTGCGCATGATCTCCACCTTGTCGGCGGGGTACTCAAAAAAACCGACCGGAAAATCAATCGTTGCCGGCTCGAACGGCTTCTCGGCGTCCGCCGGCAACGTATACGGAAAATGCGATGTCTGCAGATTCAATCCGAGAAAGAACGGCGTGGCTTTGGTGTTCTGCTCGGCAACCCAGGCCAGGGCCCGATCCATCGTCTGCGAATCCGGAAGATTGTCGAAGTTCAGTGGACCGCGTGACAGTCCGCCGCCATGCACCGGATCGTAAAACAAATCGAGCAACGGGCTCTTGAGAAAGTTGTCCATTTGACCCCACCGCTCGTTCTGCGACGACACAACCGCCGTGGCATAGCCCGCGCGCTTCAGCAGATCATAGATCAACGTCTTCGGCCAGGGATCATCGTCGTGAAAGTACAGGTGCCGCACCGTCCGCAACGGAAAGAGGGAGGAATACAAGGCCGTGTTGGCGTAATCCGAATGCGACGACTGCGAGTAGGTCCGGGTAAAGCACACGCCGCCGCTGGCCAGCTCGTCCACCATCGGCATTACTTCCGTTCCCTGAACATGAAGGCCGATGACATCATGGCGCATGGATTCGACGGTGATCAGAATCACGTTTGCGCGGTTGGTAATCCGAGATGTTTTGTTCCATGCATCAATTTGAGACAATGGCCGCAATTCGGATGGATTGATGCAGGGTTCGACGCGCTCGTACACCTGGGACGTTATCCAACTGCCCGCCATCGTCACGACGGGATCCAAATAATTCCGAACCGCATCGCGCTCGCGTCGAACCGTCGCAATGTCCCGGCCCACACTGCTTTGCAAAAACAGCAGTGAGACCGCGATTCCGAGACAGTACCAGGTCACTCGTTGCGCGTAGCGGAGTTCGGCCGGGTTGTCGGGTGTCGACCATCTTCCATCTGACAACCATCTTCCGCCCGCGATCGCCGCCCCGGCAACCGCCACCAAGATCGCCGCAGCGACATACCAGATTCCGTGCTCAGCCTGCCGCACGTAGAGCCACAACAACCGGAAATTGCCAACGGCAAATGATACCGCTTCCCCGTCGGGAAACCGGCTCGTGCGCAAATACACGCCCCAACTCAGCCCATACAATCCGGCAATGACCGCCAGCAGCGTTCTCCAGAGTGCGCGAGACACTTTCCCCGTCAGTCGATTCCCAACCCACCACAGAATCCAGCCGATGGTTAGCCAAACCCACGCCGTGCCCATCACCGCCAGCCACCGGGCCCGCGGAGACACACCGTAAATGTTGTTCTGGACACGCCCCAGCAGAGCCAGCTCGGCAATCCATCCCAAGGCTACAAACAGCAGTATCCGCGGATTGGGAGCCAACGTCGCGGCCACCCAACGCCACCAATTCATCTGGCTCGCCCTCGGTGTGTTTTTGTCCTGTCGATCCACGGTCCCCGATTTCTACTGTGATGCCTGAGTGAAGTCGAGCGCCGCTTGTGTTTCGTGACCGGTCCCTCGCTTCAGTTCAACGTTGAACATTCCGACGCGGCTCCGTAATCTGCCGCAGATGGCGGCGAACGCAAACCATCCCGACCCGGAGCCGCAACCGCAGACGGACTCCGGCCCGGTATCCTCCGGCGGCATTTTGCCGTGGTTGATGCCATCGCTGACCCAATGGTTGTGGCTGGTGATCCTGCTGATTCTGCTGGCGAATCCCTGGCGCACGATGATGGCCACCAGCGACGGCGATACGTGCATGCACTGGCGCGTCGGGGAGTACATGCTCGAGACCGGCCACCTGATCCGTACGGACGTATTTTCGCATACGCGTTTCGGCGAGCCCATCATCTCCAAGGAATGGCTGGCGGAGATCATTTTCGCCCTGGCCGGGCGCGCGTGGGGATTGTACGGCCTGTGCGTCGTGACCGCGCTGCTGATCGCCACGACGTTCGCTTTGTTGCATCGGCAACTGGTGCGGGAAAGCGGCAATCACGCCGTGGCAATTCTTGTGGCGTTCATTGCCGCGTGGGCCGCCTGCGCACATTGGCTGGCACGGCCTCACGCATTTAGCTTTCTCCTCGCGGTATTGTGGTCCGACGCATTGCGCCGTTTCGATCGCGGCGAATCGGCTCGTCGTTTGCTCATCATGCTTGGTGTACTGACGCTTCTCTGGGTCAACCTGCATGGCGGCTACCTGGCCGGGTTCGTGACGCTGGGGATTTACTGGTTGGGCACAATCATCGAGCTTGTGCTGTCCCGCACCGACCAGGTCCGATGGAGTGAGGCGATGCGGAAGCTCATGGTGTTTACGGGTGCCATTGCGTTGTGCGGAGGGGTGTCGCTCGCGAATCCGAGCGGCTACGAGCTTCACGTCCATAATCTCCACTTCCTTCGCTCGCAGTATCTCACCAACTGGCTGGCCGAATACGCCTCGTCCGATTTTCACGCGTTCGACTCGCACGGGTTTCTCGCCTGGCTGGCGCTGACGTTTCTGACGCTGGCGCTGGCGCGACCGCGTCTGTCGCCCTCGTCTGGCCTACTGTTGATCGTGTGGACGTATTTTGGGCTCTATGCCGTGCGTAACATTCCGCTGACGGTCATTTTTGTGGCGCCAATTCTGGCGACATCGCTGGCCGACGCTTCGCCGTCATATGTGCGACGATTGTCGGACCGGATGCGCGAGGTTTATGAAATGTCTCGCGCCTGGCCGCTGGTTGGTCTGGTCGCCATCGTGGCAATTGTGGCGTTTCCCCGACCCACAGAAATCCCGGCAAAAAAATGGCCTGTGGACGCCGTGGCCTACATCCATGCACATCCCGATCAATTCAAGGGTAACATGTTCAATCTCTACATTTGGGGCGGCTATCTGATGTATGCGCTGCCCGAGCACCGCGTGTTCGTGGATGGCCGCACCGATTTCTATGGCGAATCGCTCATCCGCCAATATGACGACACGTCCCTGCTGCACACGAACTGGCAGCAACCTCTCGCGCAATATCGCGTGGATTGGACAATCATGCCGACTGATCATCGTCTGAATCTTGCACTGGCACTATTGCCGGGCTGGCACTGCGTCTATTCCAACGAAGTGGCCGCCATTTTTCGCAAACAGCCGTGAATGTCGCTTCGTCCAACGCTGTCGCGCGGCAAACGGGTTCGTCGCGCTTCCGCCTCCCATCACTCGCCGCGGCTCTCTGGGTGATCCTGTTTCTGGGGCTGAGTTTCACCAGCGCCCGCATCGTGCTCATCAGCGGAGACAGCGATCCAGCGTTACATCGCCGGCTCGGTGACTGGATGATTCAGCATCGCGCGATCGTGCGGGAAGACAATCTGCTTCACACGTACCACGGACAATCCATGGCCAAGGAATGGCTCAGTCAGATTCTGATGGCGGCCGCGGGACGGTGTCTCGGATGGAATGGAGTCGTGCTGCTGGCGGCGGCTCTCGTTGCCACATGCTTCTGGATGCTCCACCGTCAACTACTCGAAGAAGGCAGTGACCCGGCAACAGCGACCGTGCTCGTCCTCGTGGCGATGTTCGCGTGCTCCATGCACTGGCTGGCGCGCCCGCTCCTATTCACGCATCTATTCACGGTGGTCTTTGCCTGGCAATTGCGCTGGTTTCAGCAAGGACGAATCTCGGCGCACCGGTTGCTCTGGCTCCTTCCACCGCTGATGGTTCTCTGGGCGAACTTGCACGGGGCATTCCCGACGGGGCTGGTATTGATCGCGATGTATACAGTGGGCACGACCATCGATTCGCGGCGGCAATCCGCATCGGGAGCAAAACTCAAACCGCTCGTTGTGCTGTTCTTGGTTTGCTGCGCGGCGATTTTGATCAACCCGGATGGCTGGAGGCTGCCGGCGCAAATTGCGAGCTTCCTGCGATCCCGCGAGCTTTCGACCGTGACCACGGAGTTCGCCTCGCCCAATTTTCACACGGTGGGCATGCACGGATTCTTGCTAATGTTGTTGCTGCTGGCCGCAGGGTTGATCGTCATTCGCCCGAAGGTGTCGGTGATGGACCTTTTGCTCATTGGTGGCTGGGGTTATTTCTCGCTTCTTTCGGCACGGAACGTGCCCATTTTTGCCCTTGTGGTGACGCCCATACTTGCTCAATGGTTCGCAGAGTTTACGCGTGCCCGTCAGGATTCGGCATGGGTCCGACGATACCGTGAATGGACTGCTGGACTATCATGTGACGGAGGATGGGCCGATGCCGCGATCATCTTGACAGCGGCCTTCATCGCATTGGGAGTAATGGCGAAGCCGATCCTCGTTGGAGGCGCGCCTCTCATCGTCACGGATTATCCGCCCGGTCGTTACCCCGTGGCCGCCCTCGATTATCTGCGTGAGCATCCTGACGCGGTTCGGGGCGAAATGTTCAATTACTTCCTGTGGGGTGGCTATATCGAATTCGCCCTTCCGCAACACAAGCCGTTCATCGACAGTCGGAATTATTCCTACGGCATCGACCTGTTCCACGAATTTCGCTCGGCGGACGAGCCGAAGCCGGGATGGGAAAAGGTGTTTGCGAAATATCATGTTGGCTGGACAATTCTCCCCGTGCAACATCCGCTGAATCAAATCCTGGAACTCAGCTCCGGATGGACTCGGGTGTACTCGAACCAGTTGACCCTGGTCTTTTCGCGTGTGTCATGAGCGATGGCGTTGTCCAGGGAGTCTCGTCTCCGCCGCGTCGATGGTGGCTGCCATCCGTCGGAGCGGCACTCTGGCTGATTTTCGCGCTGGGGCTGATGTTGTCACAATGGCGCGTGGCCATGATCAACGAGGATGGCGATGCGTGCCTGCATTGGCGGATCGGCAACTGGATGATCGAACACCGCGCCGTGATCCGCACGGACGCGTTTTCGCACACGCGGCCCGGCGCGCCGCTGATCTCCAAGGAATGGTTGAGCGAGGTGCTGTTCGCTGCCGCAGGCGATGCGCTGGGGTGGAACGGCATTGCGCTGCTGGCAACGGTGCTGATCGCCACATGTCTGTGGCTGCTTCATCGCCAGTTGTTATCAGAAGGAATCGGCGTCTTGCCTGCCACCGCGGCGACGTTGCTGGCAGCAACGACTGGCACCGTGCATTGGTTGGCCCGGCCGCATTTGTTTACCCTGATATTCGCTGTAATTTTCACCGGCTATCTGCGGCGGTTTGATCGGGGAAAGCTGGAAACGCTCCCGCTACTGTACCGACTGGTGCCACTGATGGCACTGTGGGTGAACTTGCACGGCGCATTCTTTACGGGCTTTGTTATCATCCTGACGTTCCTGGTCGGCGATGCCATCGCGTGGATGACGGCGACGGCCGATGCACGGCCCGGATTTCGCAGCAAGTTCTTGGGCTTCGGGTGGCTTCTGGCCGGTTGCGCGCTGGCCAGCCTTCTCAATCCAAACGGTTGGCGACTCCCGGCCCACGTGATCGAATTCCTGAAAAATCCCATCCTCGCCCACCAGACCAACGAGTTTCGTCCCCCGAATCTCCACTCGGGCACCGCTTACGGCCTCCTGATCGAGTTCGGGGTGATCGGGCTGACGCTGCTGTTTCTGCGGCCGACGATGTCCGCGACCGATGTCATTGTCATGGGCACGTGGGGATTGCTGGCCCTCTTGTCGGCGCGAAATATACCGATTTTCGGTCTGGTCGTCAGCCCGATCCTCGCCAAGGAATGGCAGGACGGTCTTGCCAATGCCAAACCCGGCCGCTGGCTCGATTTCTATCACCGACTCTCAGAGGATGTCACGACGCTGAACCGCAACGCCGACGGACGGGCGACGGTCGCCGTGGCGTTCCTCGTGCTGGTGGCCATCCTCGTCAAACCCAATCTGGTCGGCGGCCAGCCCGTCATCACCACCGACGTGCTTTCCAACCGGTTCCCCGTTGCCGCCGTTCAGTTCGTGAAGGCCCATCCCGAGGCTGTCCACGGGCAAATGTTCAACGACTATGGTTGGGGAGGCTACCTCATGCTGACCATGCCCGCGCACCGCGTGTTCGTCGACGGTCGCAACGATTTCTACGGCCCCGATCTCGTCCGCGAATTCAGCAGCGTGAACTCCGTCGGAACCAATTGGGAAACAGTCCTGCGTAAGTACAACGTCGGCTGGACGATTCTGCCGCCCGATCATCCGCTGACTCGTCTCCTGGCCAAACGCGCGGATTGGAAGCTCGTGTACTCCGATCCCGTCGCATCGATTTACGGGAGGACGCCATGACCGCTCGCCACCGCTGGCTGCCGACCATCGGCTTGTCGCTGTGGCTCATTTTCGTCCTGGGCCTGACGCTCTCTCAATGGCGGCTGGTGATGATCAATGCCGATGGCGACACGTGCCTGCACTGGCAACTCGGCAACTGGATGATCCAGCACCGGGCGATCATACGGGCGGATCCGTTCTCCCATACGCACGCCGGCGCGCCCATCGTGACAATGGAATGGTTGAGCGAAGTGTTGTTCGCGGTTTTGGGCAATGCTCTCGGCTGGAATGGCATCGTGCTCCTGGCGGCCATGATGATCGCCACCAGCTTGTGGATTCTCCAACGCCAGCTTCTATCAGAAGGGTCCGATATGATTGTGGCGACGGCCCTAACGCTGTTGGCCGGTTATGCATGTTCCATGCACTGGCTGGCGCGTCCGCACGTGGCCTCGCTCGCATTCCTGGCCTACTTCAACTGGCAATTGCACGCCTTTGAGAGTGGCGGCACCAGCCCTCGCCAATTGTGGGTACGTTTGATTCCCCTGACTGCGTTGTGGGCCAATCTGCACGCGGGATTTCTTACCGGGCTCATGTTGATCGGCGTTTATTTTTCGGGCGCCGCGGTTAGAGCGTGCCTCGGCAGGGACGGGCAACGGACTGCCGCGTTGCGCAGCATGCAAACGTTGGTGGTTGCCGGAGTTGGCTGCTCGCTGGCGGCGTTGCTCAACCCGAACGGCTGGGGATTGTACCGATACCTGGCGAACTATCTTCAACATTCCACTCTTGTCGGTTTCGTGAGCGAGTTTCGCTCGCCGAGCTTTCACTCACCGAGCACGCACGGGTTCACCCTGCTGCTGGTCGTGCTCGTGTTAACGCTGATCGTGGCGCGCCCTCGCTTGAGTTCCACGGAAATTCTCCTCATCGGTTGGGCCGGCTTCCTGGCCTTGCGCTGGGTTCGCAATATACCGCTCTTTGCGATCGTGGTGACACCGATCATTGGCCGACACCTGTCGGCGGTGTTGCCAGCACTCCTCGGTTCGTGGAAACAGCGCTACCAGAAAACCGCCGCGGATCTTGCCGGCCTGGACCAGGCCGCCGATGGCCGGTGGTTGGTGTGTGTAGCGCTCGTCGCCCTCGTTGCCATATTCGCCAAACCACGCGTCATGGGTGGGGTGGCCATGATTGAGACCGGTATGCTGACGAATCGGTATCCGGCAGCGGCAGTGAATTTCGTGCGACAGAACCCCGACGCGGTCTCCGGGGAAATGTTCAACGACTACGGTTGGGGTGGCTACCTGGAACTGACCCTGCCCGAACGTAAGGTCTTTGTGGACGGACGGAACGACTTCTTTGGAATGGCGTTGATCCAGGATTTTGACGATGTAAACAAAGTGCGGCCCGACTGGGACACTGTTTTGCAGAGGCACCGTGTCGGGTGGACGATACTTCCGCGCACGCATCCGCTAAACGTCTTATTAAACTTACGGAGCGATTGGCATCTGGCCTATGCGGATGACGTGGCGGCAATTTACGTTCTGCGTTCGCAAGCCAGAGTGAGTAAGACTAGCGGACGAAATCGGGATCGATGTCGTACTTCTTGAGCTTGGCGTAGAGCGTGGTGCGGCTGATCTGCAGGATTTCAGCCGTGCGCTTGATGTTGCCGCCGTATTGGCGGAGGGCGTTGACGAGGATTTGCTTTTCGGGTTCGCCGAGTTGATCGGACAACGCGGCCGAAGCGGCGGCGGCGGTGGGTTTCGCTTCCGTAATGCGCCGGGGCAGGTCGGGGGAATCGATCAGCGAAGACTTGGCCAGCACCACCGCCTGCAAGACGACATTCTCGAGTTCGCGCACGTTGCCCGGCCAACCGTACCCGCACAGGATGCCAACCGCATTATCGCTGAAACCCCGCAGGTCCTTGCCGTTCTGGCGGGCAAACCGCCGCAGAAACTCCATGGCCAGCAGCGGGATATCTTCCGTGCGCTCGCGCAACGGCGGCAGGTCGATCTGAACCACATTGAGGCGATGATACAGGTCTTCGCGAAATGTTCCGTCAGCGACCACTGCTTCCAAAGGACGATTTGTCGCGGCGATGATGCGAACGTCCACCGAAATCGGCTTGGTGCCGCCCACCCGTTCAAAGGTGCGCGTTTGCAGGACACGGAGCAACTTGGACTGCACGTTGAGATTGATGTTCGCGACCTCGTCCAAGAACAGCGTGCCGGTGTTCGCGCGTTCGAACCGGCCGACATGCCGATCCACCGCGCCGGTGAACGCGCCCCGCTCGTGACCAAACAATTCGCTCTCCAAGAGTTCGCGAGCCAGCGCGCTGCAATCCAAAGTGACAAATGGCTTCCCGTGTCGGTCGCTGGCTTCATGGATCGCGCGGGCGACCAATTCCTTGCCTGTCCCTGTCTCCCCATGGATCAGCACATTCGCGTAGCTATCGGCGATGGTCTGGATCAGCTCAAAAATATCCCGCATCTGGCTGTTCTGGCTGATGATCCCGTAAAAGCCCTGCACCGCCCCTGCCAACATCCCCCGCCCCCGCGCATCCGCCACCGCCCCAGCCCCCCGCCCCATCGTCCCCGCCTCCATCACCGCCTGCCCCACCCGCTCCCGCAACCTCCCCATCGCCCCCGCCTCCACTCCCTTCTCCAAATAATCATACGCCCCCAACTTCGTCGCCCGCACCGCCTGCTCCACCGTCCCCCGCGCCGTATGCACGATCAACGCCGCCTCCCCGTGTACCTGCCTCATCTGCTCCAAAAACGCCACCCCATCCACCCCGGGCATATTATTGATGTCCGCCACCACCACCTCCACACTCCGCGCATCCAACAACAACATCGCGTCCTCCACTGTGTTCGCCGAGAACATCTCGTAATCCTCCCGCATCAACAGCTCCGACACCCTCAGCGTCCACGAAACCTCGTGATCAACCACCAAAATCTTCGCCCTTGCCATGTCCAGTCCTCAACCCCGACATGTCAATGCGCACACCACGCGCGTTGTGTTAATTCTCTCTGACATGTAAACCTTCTCGCCAACATGTTAAGCAACTCCCAAGCCAGTTAAAAGTTGCTCCCAAATCAGCTGAACATGTCAACCTAACCACCATCTCCCCGTCTTGTCGAGCCCGCATGACACCCCCACCCCCGCCCGCTTTACATGCCAATCCCCCCACTCTGAACACGATGAACATGTCAAA
>DATJWQ010000076.1:0-23585 GCA_035501175.1 Verrucomicrobiia bacterium
GCTTCAATGGACCACGAGTCTCAAACGTCCTTTTCTTCGCTCCTGGCGTGCTTGTTCCGACCGCTGGGCTCTGCCGCCGACCGTTCACGACTCCCGCTTCAGACATATATTTCTTCCCTTCTGCAATCCTTCCGATGGCAACACCACGACTGGATGCTACTCCTTCAGCCCGATAACTCCCTCATTTCAAATCGAACAGACGTTCGCTTGCGCTACGTTCACTGTCTAATGCCGACCGTCCTCTGTTGTCAATCGGGAAAGCAAATTCCAACCTTCTGCGGTCGCTCTTGCTTCGATGTTACCATCTTCGATTGAGCATATTGCGTCGGCTTGATGTCGAATCACCACGCCACAGCATTACAAGCCAACCAACTCATGCATTCAGATGAACCCCGAAACCGATAAGACCACTTTCCGTTCGTCTCCTTCCTCCCCACGCTGGCGTGGGTTCAACCTCCCCAACCTCTGTTTCCCACCCGGCGACTTCCGATTTGCGGACATGGTCATCCAGGGATACGGTCGATTCTTCGAAAACGAATTCCGCTGGATCGCCGAGTGGGGCTTCAACTTCGTCCGTCTTCCGATCAGCTACGACTGGTACGTCCTCGACGGCGATCCCGAGCTGATTGATGAAGGCAAGCTCGCCGTGATCGATCAGGCCATCGAGTGGGGCGAACGTTATGGTCTTCACGTCAACCTCGGTCTCGTGCACGCCCCGGGCTATGTCAATGGCTCCGACTACTGGCTGACCCCCGACAGGTTCGACCTCTGGAAGGACGCGGCTGCCGCCGAATGCTTCAACGCGCACTGGCAGATGTTCGCGCGGCGCTATCGCGGACGCTCTGCCTTGCAGCTCAGCTTTTGCCTGCTCGCCGAGCCCGCCCGCACCGATGCGGATACCTACGCCCGCATCATCCGTGGCGCCAATAACGCGGTGCTCGCCGCCGATCCCGGTCGCCCCATCCTGGTCGAAGGTTTGGAGTATGGCAGTCAACCTGTCCCGCAACTTGCCGATGTCGGCGCCGCCCATTGTTGCCGCGCCTATCAGCCCTTCCACATCAGTCACCAACTCGCGTGGTGGGTTCACATGCCGGTCGAACCCCCCGCCTGGCCCACACCGAAGCCGGTCCAGCGCACCGGTTGGTTGGTCGGCCCGCTCGATCCCGACGAATTGCGCGCCTGGTACCAACCCTGGATCGACCTCGCCAAACAGGGCGTGCCCCGCATCCATTGCGGCGAAACCGGCTTCTGGAGTCGCACTCCGCATCACGTCGGGCTCGCCTGGATCGAAAGTGTCCTCACGCTCTTCAAAGAATTCGGCTGGAGCTGGGCCCTATGGAATTTCACCGGCGCCTTCGGCATTCTCGACTCCGGCCGCACCGACGTGTCTTATGAACACTTTCACGGTCATTTGCTCGACCGCAAGTATTTGCAGTTGCTCCAACGCTACTGATGCTTTAGAAGCCTCAGCATGCTGCAGACTCTTTCCCTGAATGGACGTTGGAAACTGCGCTGGTCGGACGGACAGCGCGGCCGACCCGATTATGCCGAACGCGACACCACCGATCCCGTCCGCTACATCGACGCCGAAGTCCCGGGGGACGTTCACCTCGATGCCTGGCGCGCCGGTTGGATTTCCGATCCCTACGTCGGCACCAATTGCCTCAACGCCCGCTGGGTCGAAGAGCAGTACTGGAGTTACCGACGCGAATTCACCGCGTCCGCCGGCGCCCGCCGCGGTCGCGCCTGGCTTGTGTTCGACGGACTCGACTTCGCCGCCAGGATCGTTCTCAACGGCGTCGAGATCGGCAAACACGCCAACGTCTTCCATCCGTGCCGCATCGAGGTCACTGGCCGGCTCCGCCCGGGTCGCAACGTGCTGGCCGTTCACATCGAAAGCGGCCTGTATCACGTGGCCGACAAACCCGTCGAGGGGCTGAAGCGCACCCTCGATCATTTGCTGCACAAAAGCATGTGGATGCGCAAACCCCCCTGCCAGTTCGGCTGGGACTGGTCCACACGCTTCATCAATGTCGGCATCGTCAAACCCGTGCGCCTCGAGTGGACCCGCGATCCGGTCCGCGTCGATCAGTTCGTCCCCCTCGCCGAGTTGTCTGCCGATCTCCAAACGGGCTCTGTCCTCGCGCGCCTGTTCGTCGAGGGGTTGACTTCTCGAACCCTCACCGGCGAGCTCATCCTGACGATCAATGGAAAGAAAGTGACCCAGCCGGTCACCATCAAGCCTGGCGAAAACAAGTGCGAAACGCGTATCGAAATCCCATCGCCGAAACTCTGGTGGCCAGTTGGTCACGGCCCCCAGCATCGGTACGATGTGCGTGTCACGCTGAAGATCGGCGGCAAAATCATCGCCGAGCGCTCCGCCAAAATCGGTTTCCGTCATGTGCGAGTCAATCAAGACCCGCATCCGCAACGCGGCCGCTACTTCACGCTCGAGATCAACGGCAAAAAGATTTTTGCCAAGGGCGGCAATTTCGTTCCCGCGGACATGATTTTCGCCCGCATCGACCGCAACCGCTACGACAAGCTGACCGATCTCGCGATCGAGGCCAACTTCAATCTCCTTCGCGTCTGGGGCGGCGGCCAATACGAGGCTGACGACTTCTATGATCTCTGCGATGCCAGGGGAATTCTCGTCTGGCAGGAGTTCATCTTTGCCTGCTTCCGATTCCCTGCCATCGATCAGACTTTCTTCGACAGCGTCAACGTCGAGGCGACTTACAACGTTCGCCGGCTCGCGTCTCATCCAAGCTTGATCGTTTGGTGTGGCAACAACGAGATCGAATGGGGCGCCTGGGACTGGGGCGCCTTCGACAAGGGCACCGTATATCCCGATTACGCCCTCTATCATCTCGTCCTGCCGCGCCTCCTCACCCGCGAAGACCCGACCCGCTATTACCAACCCAGCTCGCCATTCTCCCCGGACCGACAATCTCCAAATCAAGACGACATCGGCGACCAGCATCCGTGGTCCATCGGCATGCAGGACCTCGACTTCCGCAAGTATCGACAAATGATTTGCCGTTTCCCCAATGAAGGCGGCATGCTCGGCCCGACGGCGTTGCCCACGATGCGCGCCTGCTTGCCGGAAAACCAGCGCCACATCCAATCGTTTGCCTGGCAGATTCATGATAACGGCCTCGATACGTGGTGGGAACCGAGCTCTCCCGACCGCCTCACGACCGAGTGGCTCGGCAAAAATGTCCGCGCCATGTCCATCGAGGAATACACGTATTGGGGCGGCCTGTTGCAGGGCGAAGCCCTCAGTGAATACATCCACAATTTCCGCCGCCGCATGTTCAGCAGCGCTGCCGCCGTTTTCTGGATGTATAACGACTGCTGGCCGGCCACGCGGAGCTGGACTATCGTCGATTACTACCTGCGCCGAACGCCCTCGTTTCATCCCGTCCGCCGCGCGATGGCTGCCGTGAATGTTGTTGTGGCGCAGGAGGATGGCAATGTTGCCATTTTCGGCATCAATGACACCGATGAACCCGTCCACGCCGATCTACATTTCGGTGTCTTCAGCCTCACCGGTGGTTACCCACGGGACTGTCGGCTGCCAGTCGTCCTGCACCCGAACGCATCTACCCGGCTGGCTTCATTTCCGACTGGGGTTTGGAAGAACCGTCGATCCTCCGCCGCATTCGCCGTCCTCGAAGAGAATGGCGCGGTCCTGGCTCGCCATCGGCTATTCCTGCCCATGTTCAAGGAACTCCGTTGGGCTAGTCCGCGAGTCAGCGTCCGATTGCGGAATGGACACGCCACCTTCCTCAGCCCCAGCTTCGTCTGGGGCGTCTGTCTCGATCTCGACGGAGAGACATCGCTGGCCGATAACTTCTTCGACCTCTACCCCGGCATGCCCTACTCCATTCCCTGGCGTCGTAACGCCCCGCCTCGCATTCAGTACGTGGGCAATCTCGCAAAGCGTCCTTGAGTTGCGGGAACAAGATGTTCGCTCGAAACCACGGGCGAACATCATCCGGGCTGCTGCAGTTTCCTGAACCGCTCCAGCGCCTTGCTCCAGATCCCCTCGTCCTGAGGTTGAAAGGTCGTAACCTCAAATGACTTGCGCACCACCGCCCGCAATTCATCGAGAGAATTCAGATGACCGAGAGCAATCGCCTGGATGAGAATGTTGCCGGTCGCGGTGGCCTCGACGGGCCCGGCGATCACCATCCGACCCGTCGCATTGGCCGCCAATTGATTGAGCAAGACGTTCTGGCTGCCCCCACCCACGATGTGCAGCGTCTTGATCGGTTCACCGGTTACTTCTTCCATCTGTTCGAGCGTCTGCCGGTACAACAACGCAAGACTCTCGAAAATGCATCGCGCGAATTCGCCCGGGCCCGCTGGCACAGATTGTTTGGTCTCGCGACAAAACGCGGCAATCCTGTCGGGCATGTTCCCGCGCTTGGCAAATCGTTCGTCGTCGGGATCGATCAACGCCTTCAGCGGCTCGGCTCTCTCCGCAAGCTTCATCAGCTCCCCGTAATCGCTCCTGTCCCATGCGCGCCGGCATTCCTGTAACATCCACAGGCCGGTGATGTTCTTCAGAAAGCGAATGCTGCCCCCGTAGCCGACCTCGTTCGTGAAATTCATCTGCCGACTCTTCTCGCTGATAATCGGTTTCGTCCGTTCGATCCCCAGCAACGACCACGTGCCCGAACTGATGTACGCCCAATGCCGGCCCTCCGCCGGCACAGCCGCGACCGCCGCCCCGGTATCGTGCGAGCAACTGGCCACGACCTGCGCTTCCGCAAAACCAGACTCGGCGGCCAACGCTTCCCGCAGCGATCCCAGCGTCGTCCCCGACGGAACAAGATCCGGGAACACCAGCACCGGGAAGCCGAACTTCTTGATCAGGGTCTTCGACCATCGGCGCGCGACGGGGTCAAACAACTGGGTCGTGCTCGCCAGCGATTCTTCCGCCCGCATGATCCCGCTCAGTAGAAAATTGAAGTAATCGCCGATATTCAGAAACTGCTCGGCGGTCTTCAACGTCCACGGCCGCTGCTCGAGATCGGCGTGAAGCTGGTAGAGCGTGTTGATCGTCATGAACTGAATGCCGGTCTCGCCGAAAATATCGTCCGCCGGGACCACCGCGAACGCCCGCTCCAGCGCACCGTCCGTCCGCGCGTCGCGGTAGTGATAGGGCGCCGTCAGCAGTGGCTCGTCGCCTTTCACCCAGACATAATCCACACCCCATGAGTCGGCGCTGACACCCTCGATAGTCACGCCGCGCTTCGAAACCTTGCGCAGGCCGGTCCGGATTTCATCGAACAGTCCCAGCACGTCCCAGCGCAATGAACCGTTGACGGCAACCGGCCCGTTGGGAAAACGATGGATCTCCTCCAGTGCCACTTTGCCGTCGGCAAGCGTGCCCAGCACCACCCGCCCGCTTTCCGCGCCGAGGTCGCAGGCAATATAGTGATGCGTGCTCATCAATCTCGTCGTGGGTTCCCGCCCGACCAGACCCAACTTACCCTGGCAAGATAATCGAATCTGTGATCAGTACTTGCCATACAAAGGACCGAAGTTCTTGCACGCGACCAGATCATCGCCGCATTCCACCCACACGCTCGGACGATAGACGCGTTCTTCTTCCATGTTGTGCATGTACACAGGAATTCGCAGCATCGACGCCAGCGTGATCAACTCGTGACCAATATGACCATGGGCGAACGCACAATGGTTGGCGCCCCAGTTGTTCATGACCGTGTACACATCGCGAAAGGCGCCGCTACCGGTCGTGCGCGGCACAAACCACGTCGTCGGCCAGGTCGGGTTTGTCCGCTGGTCGAGTACGTCGTGAACATCGTCATCCAGCTCGACGCTCACGCCCTCCGCAATCTGCAGCGCCGGGCCGATCCCCTTGATGATGTTCAGCCGCGCCGCCGTGATCGGCATGCCCCCGCGCGTCTTGAATCGCGTCGAGAATCCGCCACCGCAGAAATATTCGTAGATCGCCGGGCACCACTCCGTCGCGCCAAGACATTTCCCGGCGTCCTCGGGCGTGATCGTCCACCACGGTTTCATGGCCGGCCGGCCTTCGATTTCCTGCTCGCCCGTCGCATCGAGCGCCGCGGGGCCAGAGTTGATCAGATGCAGGATGCCGCCCTCCGCATCGCCTGTCAGCTTCTTACCGGTGACGCGCCTGACCGCGTCCGGGCTCCAGTAGGTGCGCACGTCCGCAAACACTTGCGCACCGCCCGTCAGTAAATGCCCGAACAACATCGTCGCGCCGTTGAGACAGTCGTTCTCGGTGGCGACGACAAAGGGTTGGCGGATGCCGTTCCAATCGAACGACGAGCACAGGATCGCTTCCAGAAAATCGCCATTCGGCAAATGGTCGGTCCACTGCCGCTGGCCCTGAAACCCGGCCGCAATCGAGTTATGCCCCAGCGCTTCCTCACCAAAACCCATCTCCGCCAGCTTCGGATTGCCGATCATCAGATCGCGGGCGATCATCGCCATCTTCACACAAATCTCCCACTCCTTGTCCTTGGCCTCCCGGCTGCGGATCTTCTTCGGATTGTTGGCGTCCATACCCTCTTTGCAGTTGGACTTGACCCACGCCAGCGCCCGGGTGAATTCCTTCTGGTCGAATATCCCGCGGTCCATGCGCCGGACAAGTTCGATCTCGTCCACGAACATCACACGCATGCCAAGGTAGGCTTCGAAAAACGACGTGTCCACCACCGACCCGGCGATCCCCATCGATGTGGCGCCGATCGATGCGTAGCTTTTGCCGCGCATTGTCGCCACCGCGAGACCAGCCCTCGCGAACTGCAGCAGCTTCGTCTGCACGTCGGCAGGGATGGTCTGCTCGTTGCCGTCCTGGACGTCGCGACCGTAGATCGTGAAAATCGGATGCCCCTTCTGATTGTGCCCGGCGCTGACCGCCGCCAGGTACACCGCGCCGGGACGCTCCGTGCCGTTGAATCCCCACACCGCTTTCGGCGTCAGCGGATCCATGTCCATCGTCTCCGAGCCGTAACACCAGCACGGCGTGACCGTGATCGACACGCCGACGCCTTCCCGGGCGAATTTCTCCGCGCACATCGACGCCTCGGCAATCCCCCCAATCGTCCGATCCGCAATGATACACTCCACCTTCGTGCCATCCGCATGACGAATTGCGTCGCCGATCAGTCGCGCGACGCTCTTCGCCATGGTCATCGTCTGTTTTTCCAGCGATTCGCGCACGCCGCCCAGCCGCCCATCGATCGTCGGTCGAATCCCGATCTTCGGGTTTGAGCCAACCAGACGATTGTGCGGCCGGTTTGCTTTCAGAGGGGTTGTCATAATTCTGTTCCTTTCAATCCGCATGCAAATATTGGCGGCGATCCAACCGTATCCCCGCCGATTCGAGTTGCTTAAATGTTCAATTCGTCGGCAAAATCTTCTTGGCGACTGTCATAACCGCAACACGTATGCGCCATTATTTGATTGGGGTCAATCATATAACTCATCGCGCGTAATGTCTTCCCGGACCGTGTCACGGCGACGGACGCACGGGCCCCCCGGTTTCGAATCGTGTGCTGTCACCGTAACACGGGCTGATGCGTGTTTGCGTAATCGGTCAGAGCGGGCATATTGGCGGCCGGCGTGTCACGCGGCACCTCGCAGCCGGCGCCGATGACGTAGCGCGGACCCGCATCGCGATGGCATGCCGCCACGGTCGCCGTCACCTCATCGGGCGTTCCGGTGCGCAGCACTCCGACCGTGGCAACGTTGCCCAGGATGATATGATTCTCTCCCATTCATGCGCGGTACTCTTTCACGACCTCAAACATCGCCAGCAGGTTCTTCAGCGGCGTTCGCGCCTGCACGTTGTGAATGGAGCAAAAGACAAATCCTCCGCCCGCACCGAAGACGTCGATGCGATGGCGCACCTCGTCTCGGACCTGTTGCGGCGTGCCAAAAGGCAACGTCTTCTGCGTGTCCACGCCGCCACCCCAGAATACAAGTTCGTCTCCGTAATTTTCTTTCAGCCAGCGGGGATCCATACCGGCGGCGGAACATTGCACGGGATTGAGGATGTCGAATTCCGCCTCGACAATCGCGTCGAGCAGCGGCGCGATGCCGCCGCAGCAATGCATGAATGTCTTCCACTTCGTGTGCGCGTGGATCCAGCCGTTCACTTGCCTTTGATAGGGGAGAAACAGCTCGCGGTACGCCTCGACCGAGCAAAACGGGCCGTGCTGCGTTCCGAAATCCGTGCCGTTCGTTTGGATGACGGTGATCGCGTCGCCAACCGCCTCATGGAAACGCGCGAGGTTCTCCACGGCGATTTCGGCCTGTCGCTCGAACACAGCTTTGACGTAGTCCTTGCGCGAGACGGTGCTGACGTACCATTCTTCGATGTCGCGTATGCCCTTGGGATGTTTCAAAAACGGAGCCGGCACCAGTCCGATGTCGCCGAATGACAGCCCGCCGAATGTCAGAAAGAGCGCCCGATCTGTGTTGCGGTGGGCCGCCCCGACTCGTTGCGTCTGCAACTCAAGTTCGTCATCAGCCAGTGGACCGAATTCCTCCGTGTTGTCCGCGGGGTTGAGATTGTCTTCGTCAATCGGAGATTGACGTATGATCGCGTCGAAGAAATAGCCGCCCTTCGGCATGAGGCCACTGGCCGGAGCGTGTGTGTCGCCACCCGGATACTGTCGCAGATCTCCGTTTGGATCGTAAACGGTGTTAAAATCCACCGGCACCAGGACGGGCGTGCCGTCGTGCAATTGCCACTCTTTGAATGCGGCTGCCGGATAACCGAACATTGTCCCCGAGCCGTACACAGGGATGGTGTCAATTCCCAGCGCCTGGCGCAGATCGTCGGTGATTTCGCCGAGCATCTGATACACCTCAACAATCTTGACCGGCGTGCCGGGCTTGTCGAGCCCAAGCGCCTGCCGCAGTTGATAGACAATGCTGACATGAATGCCGGTTTGGAAGCCGCCACCGAAATCCACGGGTAATTTGTCTGGCTCGCGGTGCGCGCAGGCGGTGGCAATGCGATCCCGAGGCGTGCTCAAGCTATCCCTCTCAATGGAGAAAGGCTTCGACTTTTGTTTTGATTGCGCGTTCGCGGCCGGGCACGCTGAGCACGTCACATTCGCTGCCGAGAATGAAAGGATGGCCCGTTGTCTGCATACGTGTGACGAGTTCCCGGGCCTTCGTTCGCACTTGGGCCAGCGGCATCACTTCGTCCGAGTAGAACTTCTTGGTTGGCAGATTGCCATACAACACGACATCGTGGGGGACGTGCGGCGCGTCTTCCCACAGTGTCCGCGAACTCCCCAGGCTCAGCATGACCGGTTTCAGCAGACCGAACTGCCCGAGCATCGTATCCGTTAACTCGCCGCAGTCGTGGAAAATCAGCGCGGCATTCTCCGACCTGAGCAATTCCGCAATGTGACGGTTGAGAGTGATGACGTATCTCTCAAACACATCGGCTCCATTGGCCAATTGATTGGGTGAGAAGTAGGTCGTGTTGGCGGCTGGCTCGCACACGATAATCGCCCGCGCGCCGGCAGCAAGCTGGGCTTCGAGCAGATGAAGAACCGTCTTCGCGGCCAGGTTCAGGGCCGACTCCAGGCGCTCGACTTCGGCGTCTTGTTCGTTCATTCCCGCCATGAACACCGGCGTGATTGGATCGCTGATCAACTTGGTCATCAGTGAGAACGGGCCAATTGTCATGCCGCAGGCCAACAGATCCTCCTGTTGGGCAACATGACGAATGGCCTCAACGTTGGCTCGTAATCGGGGTGTCGGTGGTGCGTCAGGAACAGCCGCTGGCACCGAATCATGAAAATGGTAGGCACCAATCCCGGCCGCTGGGACACCGAGCGCGCCAAGGAGCCACTCCTTTTCGACCGTCAGGTCCATCAGTGGCATCGCCAGCGGGGTATTCCAGCGCTGAGCCGACTCGACAATCACTTCGCCGAGCCGTTTCCCATCCAGCTTGACCGCAGCGGCGTCAGGTTTTTCCGCCAGCACCAGGTCGGTCCCAATCGGCATGCGCAGACCGTGCGCGGCCAGACCGAGGAAATATTCCCGCAACGGATCCATCTCAGGCCGCCAACAGTTGCTTCGCTACATCCACGGCCGTGGCCGCATCCGAGCCATAGCCGTCTGCGCCGATCTCTTGGGCAAACTCCCGCGTGATCGGAGCGCCGCCAATGACGACTTTCACATCGCTGAGACCGGCGGAACGAATCGCCTGCACGGTGGTCTTCATCGCCGGCATCGTGGTGGTCAGCAGCGCCGACAAACCAACAAGCTGTGCTCCATGCTCCTTCGCCGCGGCGACGAATCTCTCCGGCGCGACGTTGGTACCCAGGTCTACCACGCCGAAATTGGCGCCTTTCCACATAATGGCCACCAGGTTTTTGCCAATATCGTGCAAATCCCCCTGGACCGTGCCAATCACGGCGGTGAATTTGGGTTTGATGCCCGCTTTGACCAGCAACGGTTCCAAGAGAGCCATCGATTCCTTCATGGCGCGGGCGGCAATCAACATCTCCGGCACGAAGATCTGGTTGTTTTTGAATTTCTCGCCAATGACCGCCATCCCCGGCACGAGGCCCTTCTCCACGATGTCCAACGGCGAACTTCCCCCATCGAGCAGGACCTGCGTCAGCCGCTTGGCTTCGTTGCGATTTCCCTTTTCAATCACCTCCGACAACTTCTGAAAATCACTCATGTTATGTCTCCTGATCGCGCTAATTGGCTGGTGCGAGGAGTCGGTCGAGCGATTGGTTGTGCATCTGGCGCGCGAACCACGCACATCCGACAAACACGGCGATGAATCCCCAGTCGCCCATCATCGTTCCCCGCAAGAACGGAAGCCCTGCGGCATAACACGCCACCAATCCGGTCATGTCTTTCGCGTACGGCACATTGCCGAGATTCAATCCGAACAGCCACACTCCAAAATTACTGATGATGAAAAATACAAATGGCGTGGCCAACACCGCTGCCAATTGCCGTTGTGATGATTGCGTTCGAAGCCACAGCCCGAGCGATCCAATCAGCACAAACGCCGCATAGTCAAAGCCGCGAGGGGCATAAATCATCGGGTAACCCATGCGCATATTTAGCATTACATCCGTCACCGCCAACACGGCCAAAGGCAGCCAGAACGCCTGGCGACGACCCAGGTAAGCGCCTCCCAAGAGGGCCATTGCGCCCAACGGCGTGACATTCCACGGATGAGGCATCAGTCTGTAAAGCGCTGCTGCCAAGATCATTAGTACCGTCAGGATCATATTCCCTTTCCGTCGAAGATCTCGTTGAGACCGCTCATGTGTTATAATAACATAGAGGCAATATATGATTTTACGACGGCCTTGACAATGCTTGGGATTCACAAAAACATATCAGATATTGACTTGCCATGGACGCCAACCCCATTGACACCTTGCTGGTAAGCACCGCCGGCGTAGCCGCCTATCCCCCAGGCGCAACCTTTGGCCCGTGTCTGCTGTATGATTTCGAGTTCGTCTGGATTCAGGTGGGAACAGCCGTTGCCCGGTTCGGCGACAAGGAGATTATCGCTCGGCCGGGAACCGTGCTTCTTGGCCGTCCGGGCATGATGGTGCACTACGATTGGGATCGGGAGCGGCGCACCATCGGTGCGTTTCTGCATTTCAGCTTTGATTACTCCACCCCGGAATGGCCGCCGTTGCGCGAGTGGCCGCTGATGCGCCAGATGAAATCCGACGATATCCTGCAGCCGTTGTTCCGCTACGTTATCGGGATGTCGGAGGGCACGGCACCGACGAGCGGATTGTTCTTGGAATCCGCCATCAAACTGATGTTGTCCAGTTTCATTGCGGGCCGCACAACCATCGCCTCAGATACCTTTGAAAAGCTGCCGGCTGCGGTGGAAAAGGCATTGGTCGCGGTGCGTCGAAGCCTGTCCACGGATCCAGCGACTCCGATTTCGCTGACGGAGCTGGCTCGCGCCGCCGCGGTATCACCGGAGCATCTGTGTCGGCTGTTTCGTCATCACCTCAACCTCCGGCCGTTGGAATGCGCCGGACTGGCGCGACTGGAGCGTGCCGCGTCGCTGCTGGTGAGAACGAATCTCGCTTCGAAAGAAATCGCTCACACCACCGGGTTTGTTTCTCCCTATCACTTCTCGAACAAATTCAAACAGGTATATGGGGTCTCCCCCCGGGAATACCGACGAGCGATGCGAGCGGGGTTCACCATTGCTGGCAATCCGATTATCCAGCGCCTTCAATTGCAAACACCGACACATTGACCCTTTGGAAACACGCCAGGCTTGCCTTCAGTTGCCGAGCGCGTAGAGTCGACTGCGACCAGTTACATGTGAATTCATCCCCGCATCTCGAAATTGAATCCATCAAAGGGCGCCAGCAGTTTGAGGTGTCCACCGCCGATCGTCGCGCCCTGCTTACGGAACTCCTGCGGCGCAAGCATCTACCCCTCAACACGCGGTGCGGCCAGCGCAGCCTGTGCGATGGTTGCATCGTCGAATTGCTTTCGGGTCACCTGATTCGCGCGTCAACCGGTGAAACGCTGGCGGCCACTGACCAGCCGGTCTTAGTGCGCGCCTGTGAATACCGATTGGACGCCGATTGCGGCGCGAATCTTCGAATCCCGCCACGTTCGTTGTTGGCGTACGAGCCGCAGGTTGTCAGCGATTTCAAAATCAAGGTTCCACGGGCGCATGATGCGCTCTGGCAACAGGTCGAGATTTCGCGGGTGCAGTTGCCCGGAAGCGGCGATCCAGTAGCGAATCTCTGCCAGGCGGTGGGCGGAAGAGCCAACCGGCGCCGACCGGTGCGCGCGGGCTGTTCCATCCTCGTGTCTGAAAGTCAGGAGAGCATCTGGGCAACCACCGAGTACTGCGACGACCACTGGTTGATTACCAATGTCGGCAAGGCTCCGACTACAGGCCCATTGGGCGTAGCTGTTGATATTGGCACCACCACGGTAGCGATTCTGCTGGTTGATTTGCGGGATGGACGTGTGGTGAGCAGCGCCGGAGCGTTCAACCGCCAAATGCATCTCGGAGACGACGTTCTCACCCGTATCAATCTGTGCTCGGTGGATTCAGTGATGACACAACAGATGCAGGAGCTGATCCTGAAGGGAACTCTCGCCCCGCTGCTGGCGGAAGCTCTGGCGCAGGCCAGCGCGACAGCGGATCGCTTGCGTTGCATAACCGTGGCGGGCAACTCGACGATGCTGCATCTGCTGGACGGGGTAAATCCGTCTTCCATGGGCATCGCGCCGTTTACGCCCGTCTTCCTGAACCACCGGGTGATGCGCAGCGAAGAGGAGCCCTTTCGCTCGATGCTCGGTCTTCCATGCTGCTCGATTCATCTCCTGCCTGGCGCGGCGGCTTACGTGGGCGCCGATTTGACGGCGGGCACGTTCGCGACGGGATTGCTGTATGATGAGGGACCGTCCCTCTTGGTCGATGTGGGCACAAATGGCGAGATCATTCTCAAGCACAATGGCCGTTTATATGGATGCGCGACGGCCGCCGGCCCGGCATTCGAAGGAGCGGGACTAACGAACGGTGTGCGTGCCACGGAGGGCGCCATCAGCCACGTCCGATTCGGCGATCGTCCACTTCGTTTGCAAACCGAAACGATCGGAAAACATTCCCCCATCGGATTGTGCGGCACCGCCTATATCGATCTGTTGGCAGAAGGTCGAAGAATCGGACTCCTCAACGCATACGGAAGAATCGAGCGCGAGAGGATTGCCGATGCGCAGCAATACATCGTCACGGACGGAGAGGGAGGGCTGGCGCTGCGAATTGCCCGCGGTCTGGGCGGAGCCGACATCATGGTGACCGAGACGGATGTGGCTCAACTCCTGCAAGCCAAAGCCGCCATTGCCGCGGGCATTCTTACGTTGCTGGCGCAGACGCATCTGACGCCTCCGCAGATCAAGATGATATATCTGGCAGGTGGTTTCGGCCTGCACCTGATTCGGGAAAACGCGATCGGCTGCGGCTTGCTCCCCGGTTTCACCACCGGGCAAATCGAGGTCGTCGGCAACACAAGTCTTGCCGGGGCCTATCTCGCACTGTTGGATTGTGGGGCGTTGGACGAGATTGCACGCATTGGGAAACAGATGTCAGTTATCGAACTCAACCTCGACCCCCAATTCGAGTCTCGGTACATCGACCAGTTGGGAGTCCCTGAGGTCTAGTTCCAACCAAGATTCTCGTCACGGGAGATTCCAGCATTCACAACGGAGGAATCAGGCTCCGCAACCTGGTTGGACCGCGGATTCGAAGAATCCGCACGCAAAAATGCTGGTCACAGGCTCCGCTTGCGGAAGCACTGCAACGCGCCGGCCTCGACAAGAGCCGAGTGGCTATCGCTCGAATCGAAGCCCACATGGCCTGCGTCTCCGATTTCCAGTTGCTATTCATCGCCAGGGTATTGGGGGTTGGACTGCTTGATTTGTATCCGACCATTGGTCCGGAAGATGATCTTTACGATCCGGTCGGGGAGTTGAGGAAACCGAGGAAACACGCGGCCCCGAACCGACGGAGGCGGAAGACGAACAGAGCCAAAAAAGCCGGCTCCACTCCGGGCCGCCGGCCGCAGTGCCGACAACCGCGACTGCTCGCATGACAGGTGCCGCGCAGGGGTCGTTGCAACAATGACGTTGGCGTGCCATGCCGCAGAACGTTGATCTTCTAATGAGGTGCCGTGAGAATCTGAACCGGGTGAACAGTCTGGTTCGCGTCTACGAATCACATCCCGATTCCAAGGGCAAGGGGCGAAAGGATGTCCAGACAACGGACGTGTTGCGCGCCAGCGTTGTGCTTCTCCATGCCGCGTTTGAGGATATGTGCAGAACCATCGAGCGGGAACTGCTGCCATTCGCAAGCGAAGAACCCCTGCTGACACTTGGCTCCGCGCCGTTGCGGCACAGAGATTTTCTGTCGGCCGTACTACGCCAGAGGGGGGAAGGGCGATCGCAGGCGGCGATTCATGCTGACATCGCATCGTCAGCCGGACAGCCGCGCTCCCATGCCGAAGCGCCGGACGAAAAGTCATCAGAGGAGGCGGGCAAGACCGCGATTCATCAGCGAGTAATGGCGACGGCGGAGCAAATAGCCCCCTTGGACGCACTGGTATCAAGTCGGTTCTTCGGCTCTGAGCGTCAGAAAGGAGACAGGCCAGCAACTCCTTGAAAATACTGGCTTGTAGGTTGGAGGCGGGTGTCAGAATCGAACTGACGAATAGGAGTTTTGCAGGCTGAAGAAGTGGCATTTTGGCGTTAGCAAGCTTTAGCAATACTTGCACCAAACAGGTTTGTATTCAAGTCCTTGTGGGAATTCCGCAAACATAAGCAATCTTGGAAACAATCCGAAATCTGGAGCACAAGTGGTATCCACGTGTGGTATCCACTTTTTCATGCACCCGCCGCCATTTTCGCGCCGTATGTTTGCTTCTTCTCACGAATCAAGAGACGCACGCGCTTGGCCTGTTTGAGCAAGTGGTCAGGTCGGACGTCACCGTATGTCCGAGCGATGATCGCCGGGCCGCTCTTGTCGCCGATCAATGCGGCGATTTCGGCGTCGGGGAGCCCGGACTCACGACACTGTGTGACAAAAAAGCTGCGCAACCCGTGGAGCGTGACGTAGCGCGTTTGCGTGGAGCGGCAGAGCTTCGACAGTCGGCTTGCAAGCGTCGGGTAAGCTAGCGGCTTGTTTGCGTCCAGCACAGACGGAAATAACAGGTCGCCACGTACTCGCGTCTGCATCTGCTTCAGCAGTTGCTCCATCTCTGACAGAATCGGTACAAATGGATTGATGCCACGCTTCTCCCGCTGGACATGGATGATCCCCTCGGCCCAATTCACAGCCTCCCATTTTAGCGGCAACGCCTCGCGCACGCGCAGCCCGGAGAACGCGAGGAACATGACACAATCGGCCTCCACAATGTAGGAACGCTGCCGCAAACCCGCATCGATCTCCTTCAACTGCTGCGCTGTGGGCGCGGTCTCGCGACAGTGGCGTGTGTCTTCTTCGGCATGGTAACGTGGCCGTCCTGCCAGCGGGTTGAGTTTCAATTTGCCACGCCTCACAGACAACGCCAGCGCGTTGCCAAGCGTCTGCAATTCGATGTCGACGATTCGGGTGCCCGCCCGGCTCTGCCTCATCACCTCGCCGCGCTTCCATGTGTAACCGCCTTGGGCACGCCACTGACGGTAAGCATCGCAGTCCTTCAGGGTCAGACTGATGGCGGCCTTCTCGCTGAAGAACGCTGCCAATCGTGGAAGATTCTTTTGCTCCTGCTGGATTGTGGCGGCGGTTTTTGAGCGCATCTTCCGGTCTGGGAATCCTGTCTCCTCATAATCTTTGAGAACCTGGCCTACACTGAGCCGGTTCCGCTCCAAGATCATCGCCCGTGTCTCAATCCCGTGCTCCTGCAATACCAGGTCATTTTCCCACTCCTTCAGGATTTTTCGGGCCGTGGTCGCGTCGTCCGTGCCCGTACAACGAAACGTGCGCTTTCCCTCCACCCAGACACGGCAGTAAATGAGGCCGCTGCGTCGGTAAAGATTACAACCAATTCGCTCAAACCGCCGCTCATCCTTCTTGTCAGCGTTCTTCCACTTTAACATGGGACAACTCCGCCGTTCATCTTCCCCCGCGACTGCCGTTAGCGCTCGTACAGTGTCGCTCCAGCCAAACCTCCAAGTCATGCCCGCGGATGCGCCTGAGACCACCAACTCGAATCGCACGCAACCCGTGCTCGTTCATCAACCGCCAGACGGTTGTTCGACTTACATTCAGTCGGTCGCACACTTCCTGAATGGTGAGGAATCGCTCGGCGACCGTCAGCGTTTCTGGCAGCGCTTCGTCCCTTGTTCGCACTTCACTGCTCGTTCGATTCTCTCTGCCTGCCATCGCGCTCATGTCCTGCTGCTCAGCGAAGAGACGATTTACTCCCTCGGTTGGTCGTGTGCCTCCGACCAGTGGAGGCGCAGGATTTTCGAAGCTTCATCAACTCCGCGACCTCTTCGTGAAGGTTTCCGTTTGCCTGAGTCTTGGGAAACAGGTCCAGCGGTTCAACGCCCAACGCCTTGGCGATGAAGAGCAACTGGAAATCGTAAACGTAGACCATCTGGGCTTCGATGCGGGCCACTGCCACCCTGCTTTTATTCAGGCCGGCGCGTTGCAGTTCTTTTGCCAGCCGATTCTGTGACCAGTGTCTGTGCATGCGGATTGTTCGAATCCGCTGCCCAACAAGGTTGAGGTTCTTTGCCGCCCCATTGTGGGGGTTGGAGTCTGCGGGTGGAAAAAACTTCCGTAGCAGGTTGCTAAAAAAGCCGCGATTTGAAGAATCACTCTTTGACTTCGTTGGGGGTATTCGCATGTTCCTATCTCCTAAAATGGCTTTTCAGCCGCCTGTTTGAAATGGATGAATCACGCTAATGCACCGTTGCCCTGTGACTGTGTTGCACCTGGTGTCGCACCGATCTCCCCACCTTCTCGCGAACGGCCTCCTCGGTGTCGCTGGGCGAGTTTGCGCCGAGCCTACTGGACGCTTGATTCCGAGTCAGGTCCAACTCCTTCATGATCTCGTCTTGTCGCTCCGTGAAGCTCTTCAGCTTGGCTTCGTGCTCGAATGGCTCGCCGACCTTCATTTCCAATTCCCTAAATCGCTTCCGGCACTCACTAACGTCCTTTTCAGTCTGAGTCAGTTTTTCGTCGAGGGCCTGCACGGCGTATTCCAGCGAACGTGTTGTGCCGTGAGCACTATCGGAAATGCTCGCCGAGTAGAGATTCGCGCCCTTGAGGACGAGTTCGGTATGCTCCAGCGTACTGGCGCGAAGAACCACGGCAAACCCGGCAAGCTCGCCAACCGCGTACTCCTTTCCGGAACCCCGGAGTTGTTGAGCGCGGCGATTGATCAGTTCACCGGCGATTCCTCGATCTGTGTATTCGGTTCCCTCGATGCGGATTCTGAACGCATCGCCCCGTGTTGGCTGTCGGGCCTCGATGTCCTTGTGGAGATTCTCAATCCGTCCGGTGAGAACCTCGATTTCCTCGGCGGTTCGTCGGATCGTGTTGCGAATCCGGTACTGCGTCTCGTAGTGCTGGGCGCGCAATCGGCTGAGTCGGCCCAACTCGGCGTCGATATGGGCTTTCTCGATGACCAGCGGATTCCCCGACGCGATGGCCTTCACTTCGGCGTACGTGAGCGCCGCCCCGTCGATGTCCTCGATGTGGCGCAGATCGTTGCGGCCGGTCATGACCTGGTGGATAAACTTGGCTTTCGTTTCGAGGGTTTGCCACATGTAGGCGTCGAAGCTGCCTTCGGTGACGTACTGATAGATTTGCACCTCGGCGTTGCGGTTGCCCTGCCGCAGGATCCGGCCTTCGCGCTGTTCCACGTCAGCAGGACGCCATGGAGCGTCGAGATGATGCAATGCAACCAACCGCTCCTGCACGTTCGTTCCCGACCCCATCTTCTGCGTGCTGCCCATCAGGATGCGCACCTTGCCGCTGCGCACGTCCTTGAACAACGCGAGCTTGGCCGCATCGCTATCGTAATCTTGAATGAAGGCAATCTCATTGGCGGGGACACCGGCAATGACCAGTTTGGCTTTCACGTCGTTGTACACGGAGAACTGTGACTCTTTCGGCGTGGACAAATCGCAGAAGACAAGCTGCGTCAGCCGACCGGCCTCGGTCTCTTGCCAGATGCGGAAGATTTCATGAACGACAAGGTTCGCCTTGCTCTCCGGGTGGTCACGCGCACTCGCATTGACCAACCGCAAATCCAGCGCGGCCTTGCGGCCTTCGGTGGTGATCTTGAGCATGTTGTCCACACGCGGATCGACCCGTCCCTTTCGCAGCTTTTCCGCCCTGTCAGCTAGACCGGAAACGATGGCCTTCAATTCTGGCGTCGCTGGTGCCCGGATGATCGTCGCTTTCCCGTTTCGGAGCGCCGGTGTGGGAAGCTTCAGCGTCTGCGCCGTTTGAATGTCAGCAACCTGCCGGAATTGCTGCATCAACTCGGGTACATTCACAAACCGGGCAAACCGGGTGTTCAGCCGATAGCCTGCGCCATCCGGGGCCAACTCCATTGCCGTCACCGGCTCGCCAAACGTCGCAGCCCACGAATCAAAATGATGCAGCCGCAGCTTCGTCAGCGCGGCCATTTGTAGATACCGCTGCATGGTGAACAACTCGGCCATGGTGTTGGAGACCGGCGTGCCCGTCGCGAACACGACACCTGCCCCGCCATTGATCTGCTGGATGTAATGGGTCTTGAGGAACAAATCGAAAGCCCGCTCCGAGGCCGTTTGCGGCAGGCCCGCGATCCGAGTCATCTTGCTGACATAAAACAGATTCTTGAAATACTGTGCTTCATCAATGAACAGACGGTCCACGCCCAATTCCTCGAAGGTGAGCGTGTTGTCTTTCTTCTCCTCCGCCAGCAATAGCTTGAGCCGTGTTTCCAGCCGTTTCTTCGCCCGTTCGAGGTCTTTCACGATCCGTCGATCGTTCTTGCCTGCGCGTTGCTCGCGGATTGCCATCTCCAAATCATGGAGTTGCTCGCGGAAGAACGCTTTCTTGGTTTCGTCCGAGAGGGGGATTCTCTCGAAGCCAGAATGCGTGACAATCACCGCGTCCCAATTCCCGGTGGCGATGCGGCTCATCAATTGGCGGCGCTTGCCCGCCTCAAAATCCTCTTTCCCCGCCACGAGGATGTTCGCGCCCGGATACAGCGTGAGGAGTTCCGACGAAAACTGGCCAAGCATGTGGTTGGGAACGACAAACAGGGGCTTGCGGGCCAATCCCAACCGCTTCAACTCCATCCCGGCGGCAACCATCGTGTACGTCTTACCGGCACCCACCACGTGACCCAGGAGCGTGTTGGGAGTTTGCAGGATGCGCCAGACGCCGGCTTTCTGGTGGGGGCGCAGCGTTACGACCTGGCTTGCGCCCGGCAAGGTCAGATGATCGCCGCTGAAGGTCCGGAGCCGGACGTTGTTAAATTCGTCGTTGTATTTCCGCACCAACCGCTCACGGCGCTCGTCATGCTGCCAGACCCATTCCTTGAATCGCTCCTTGATCTTCTGCTGCTTGTCGCGTGCGCCTTCGGTCGCCTCCGGATTCACCAAGAACCGGTCTGACTTCGGGTCTTTGTCGTAAACAGTCGGGGTGCGCAGATTCAGCGCGTCTTGAATCAGGTCGAGCGCGCCGGCGCGGTCCGTGCCCCATTCGGTCGTGTTGGCAACGGAATGCCGGGCGAAGTAGTCACCGCTGACGACCCACGTCCCGATGGCGGGCGCATGGCTGACTTCAATGCCCGTTGGGTTAATCAATTCCTGGCAGAAGGTCTCGATGTCCTCGGCTGGAATCCATGACGAACCCAAGCGCGCGTCAATCTCGGTGGCCGACAAATCCTCCGGCTGGACTGCCTTGAGCGCGTTGACGTTCTCCCGGAAACGCTGGTCGGCGAGGCAGGCGCCCATGGCGACCTCCAACTTGTCGCGGACGTTGCCGGACAGGTACTGGTCGTCGGTCTCCCATTCGTTGGATTGCGGGTTAAGGAAGATCGCTCCTTTCAGCTCGGGCAGGAATTCGTCTTCGGAGCGACCGAGCAACGCGCTCATGTGATCGAGGTCAACGCGGCCCTTTTCGTTGAGCGAGACGATGAGCGCCTCCTGCGGGGTCGCGACCGACTCGACCGGCTTCTGGTGATGAATGGTTCGTTCGTGGAAGATCGTCGTCTTCCTGGCTCGGTTGGTTTCCTCGTCGTAAACCTCCAGGGATAAGAGCAGGGGCAAATCGGGGTCGCCGTGAAATGCCCGCGTGTTCGTGCGAGTGGAGATCGGGCCAAAGCGCGAGATGAACGAGTCGTAGGTCTGATTGAGTCTGTCTCTGGCGGCGACAATCGCCGCCTCATCGCTGCCGTCGAGTTGGCTGCGGAGACATTCCCGCACGGCGTCACGGACGCGAATCAGCCGTCGAATACGCACTTTGGTTTCCGCCGGCAGAGTCGGCAACGTTTTCAGGGAGTCGGCGACCCGGATGGCAACCTCGTCATGAACCATCACGAATGCGTTGGGCTTGACGTAATCGGGGGCCGGAAACGTTTGGTCGAGAGAGGGGGGAGCCACGAACTGTTTCTGCGCGCGATAGATGTTGCGCGGCAGCTCGCCAAGTGCTTTCAACAGGGCGTCGCCCAGGTCCCGACCGTCACTGACCAGGGTAGGTTCGTTGTCGCGGTACATGCTGCCGGACAACTTCATCGTGCCGAGCATCATGCGCGGGTGTTGGACGAAATATTCGTTGATGTAGATGGACTCGCCCTTGTTGTTGACGTATTCCGCTGTCTGTTTCCACGCTGGACCGGAGGGTGATTCGCCGGGGTTCAGTTTGCGCAACATCACGATGTCGGTAGTGACTTCGGTGTTCGCGTTGCGCTTGAAAGCGTCATTGGGTAATCGGATTGCGCCAACGAGTTCAGTGCGCTGTGCCAGGTATTCGCGCAACGTCGAGTCCTGCTTGTCGAGCGTGCCTTTGGACGTGATGAACAGAAGCAGACCCCCCGGCCTCACTTTCTCCAGCGCAGCCGCGAAGAAATAGTCGTGAATGGGAAACTTGAAAACGTTGAAGCGTGGGTCGAACGGCTGGTAATCCCCGAACGGAATATTGGAGATCGCCACATCGTAGAACCCATCGGCCAGGCGAGCCTCCTCGAATGGCTGACGGCGGATGTCTGCCTCGGGATAGAGCGCCTTGGCGATGCGGGCGGTCAGCAGGTCAATCTCGACACCGGTAATCTGCGAGTGGGCGTGCATCTGGTCCGGCATCAGGCCGATGAAATGGCCCAAACCGCAGGCCGGCTCCAGAATGCGCCCTTGCCTGAACCCGAAACGGGCGAGCGCGGCATACATCTGGCAAACGACGGCGGGCGACGTGTAGTGTGCGTTGAGGGTCGAGGCGCGGGCGGACGCGTGTTCCTCGTCCGTCAGTAGCTTGGACAGTTGGACCTGCTCCTTAAACCACTCGCGGGAATTGACATCGAACACTTGCGGCAGCCCGCCCCAGCCGACGTACCGCACGAGTACCGCTTTTTCGTCGTCAGTGGCGGGACGTTTGTCGGCTTCAAGCCGGCGCAGCAACTTGATCGCCTCGACATTGGCGCGGAACTTCTGCTTGAGCGAGCCTTCTCCAAGGCGGTCGCGGTCGGTGATCCGGTAGTTGGCCTGATTGCGGGTTGGGCCTAATCGTTCTCGGGCGGTAGCAGGATGTACCTCTCCCGGACCATTTCCCAGGCCTGGTCGTGGGCTTGCTGCGGCGTCAGCCCCTGCTGGATGAGTTTCCGGCGAATCTCGTCCATTTCGTCCTCGGTCTTCTCCTCGGCGTCCAACAACATCTGGTGCAGTGTGCCCGCCCGTTCCATTTCCGCCACCATCCGCGGACGGTGCTCGCGCCAGTGTTTCTCTGCCATCAATCCGTACTGAGTCAACGGTTGCATGTCCGTTCCCATTCCGCCCGAACAAATCGAGCTGATCTGGCTGTTGTTGTTTTGACCGCTTGAGCGCCATGTGAGCCTAAATCGAACATGTCGAATCGTCCAGTGCCGTGACGACACTGGCCAAGGAGGGATTTGAGCACGACCGGGCTTGTAAAGTTGTTCCCATTTGGGAACAAAATCATCATGGCGGTCGGCGTGACGTTGCTGCGACGTGAAACCCTAAAAGCCAGGCCGTTGGGCGGAGCGAGCACTGTCACAGGTGGAGGCTGTCGTTTGCACTACCTTGACAGGGCGCAGCGAGCCGTACAATGGAGGCCTGTTTCACGCAAGCCTAGTGAAACCTAGCGCGAATGCGCTGCGGATTGGATGAGGCAAGGCGATGTGCCCCGACAGCCGCTGTCGGGCGGACATCGGAGCGGTATGGAATCGCCATTGGGAAAGCCAATGTCTTCGGGTTTTGCGGCGTAGCACTGTCGTTTGTGCCAGAGCAAAAAACTCGAAGTCTTTGGCTGCCCGCGCGAGTAGGTGCGGGACCGATGATCAGCCGGTCCTGAACTTTCCGACGGTGTTGGGAACGTGGGCGTGCAGTCCGTACCCCCTGCGAATCTCGCTTCAATGGGGCCGCGACCAATTGGTCGCGGAAACCGGTTGCTGACATCACCACGGTGTCAGAAGCCAACCTGCTTCAATGGGGCCGCGACCAATTGGTCGCGGAAACATGCCTACATGTCACTTGGAGCCATTGTTAACACCGTAGCTTCAATGGGGCCGCGACCAATTGGTCGCGGAAACCAACAACAGAACAAAGCCGAAACAGGCGAAACCTCAGGCTTCAATGGGGCCGCGACCAATTGGTCGCGGAAACGTGTCCAGCCACAGAAAGCTGAAACCGTGCGGACTCAGGCTTCAATGGGGCCGCGACCAATTGGTCGCGGAAACTCGAATCACCGCCGGTCACCGTTGAGATCGCCGTGCTGGCTTCAATGGGGCCGCGACCAATTGGTCGCGGAAACCTGAAGCGGGTGTTGCCGCCATTCGACCCAGACGCGGTGCTTCAAT
>DATJWQ010000077.1:0-2178 GCA_035501175.1 Verrucomicrobiia bacterium
TTGTTGCCGCCAGCTTGCATGGACGTGCGTCCCGGGAACACGCCGACCGCCGTGGCTCCGAAGCTCTCGAAAATATTGGTGATTGCCTGGCCGAAGCCGTTGCCGTAGGCGAGCAGAAGCACGACCGTGGCAATGCCCCACGCCATCCCCGCCATCGTAAGCAGCGTGCGACGCAGATCGTGCCGCATCGCCGACACGGCTTGCTGCATGAGATCGCGGTAGGCCGTGACTACCAGAGACGGACGAGCAGCCTTGACCCGGCGGACCGGTGCCTCAATGCGCGATTCCTCGCCGAGTTGAAGCAGATCATTTGGGATATCCGCCATAAACTATTCCCGGCGCAGGGCCTCCACAGGCGCGAGTAGTGCGGCCCTCCGGGCGGGGTAGAGGCCGGCGGCGACTCCTGCGATGGTCAACGATATCAGCGCGAGGGCCGCGGTGGAAGCCACCAGTTTCGGCGGATCAAAATTCCCCATATCCACTCCCGCTAGGGCCTGCATGATCCCCGCTGCTCCGGCAATGCCAATGCCCCCGCTGAGCAAGGTCAGGAATGCGCCTTCCACAAAAAACTGAAACATGATGCTGCTGTTGGTCGCCCCGATCGCCTTCCGCAAGCCAATTTCACGAGTGCGGTCGGCAACCGCCACCAGCATGATGTTGACAATCCCAATCGCGCCCAGCGTTAAAGTGACCAGGCCGACCGCTCCCAGAAACGTGTTCATGGCGTCAAAGATTTTGCCGATCTGGTCGACCGTTTGAATCGTGTCCCACTCATCGAAGGAGTCGGGATTATTGGGATCGAACCCGTGATTCTTGGCAATCACCCGATGCACTTCCTGCTTCGCCGTCTGGTGCAGCGCCCGCGATACCGGTTGATAGTTGATGAACGAGATGACATCGGTGGCTTCACCGACATTGAGCGGTGGGAAGAATTCGTGCATCGTGCTGAACGGAATGTAGCTCTGCAGGTTCTGATTCGTATTATCTCCGTGGCCGATCCGCTGCAGAGTTCCAATCACTTCGAAGCGGATGCCGTTGAGCAGAATGGTGCTTCCTATGGACGGCCGCCCAAAAAATAGCGTCCGCCGGCTCTCGTCGCCGAGGACGATCACCGGACGTTTTTCGGCCTCGTCCATATCATTCAGCCAGCGGCCTTGGTTGATCGGAAGATAGCGGATCTGATTGATGTCCGGTCGAACGCCGTTGATCCTGCCGCTGGATTGGTAGAAATCACTCACCGCGCGAATATCGCTCCGCCCGATGACCGGCGCGGCCATCCTCACGCTGCGGCAGTCGCGAACAATGTCCTGATAGTCGCGATACGTCAGGTAGTACTGGCGCAGGGCGGTAAAGCTGCCCTGCATCATGGGCGCTCGACCCGACCAGATGAACATCACATTTTCGCCGATGGAGTCGAATTGCTTGCGATTGCCGGAGCGGAAGCCTTCGCCGAGTCCCACCAGCAGGAGCAGGGAACCGACTCCCCACGCCACCCCGAACATGGTCAGGAACGAGCGCAGCTTGTGCGCCCAAAGCGTCTTTAGCGTCTGGCCGAAGATGTCGAAGATCAGGCGCACGATTAGATTATACGGGCTGAAACAACGGACGTCGGACCCGGGGGTAAGGAGACTAGTTCGACCATCCAGATTTTCTCGGCGAACTCAGCGACATTTCTCGGCGCCCTCGGCGGTTAAGAGCTTTTCACCGCGGAGTTCGCAGAGAACTGCCGCTGAGACCGCAGAGAATTGCACATCCCAAGAAACGCCGTCGAGGACCGGAGCAGCCTGCCTGAGGACCGAAGTCTGAAGTCAGAGGTCACAGGTCAGATTTTGATTCCGAATCCTCGGCGACTTGGTTATTCTCTAGGCGAATGATCTCTCTGCCCCTAAGCGAGCTGCTGGGCGCCACGGTCTACGACCCGTCGGGCGCGGCCGGACGGGTGCGCGAACTCACCCTCGCCCCCGACCGTTCCCGCGTCGCCGCGCTCATCGTGAAGACAAGGTCCGGCAATCGCGTATTGCCTTTTACCTCCGTCGCAGCCATCAATGGCGGCATTCAAGCTACAACGGCTGCCGGCGAGTGGCAGGCAGCCAACGGCACCGAAGGATTGTTTCTGCTGGAGCGCGATCTGCTCGACCAGCAAGTCATCGACGTCAACGGACGCAAAGTCGTCCGCGT
>DATJWQ010000078.1:0-2926 GCA_035501175.1 Verrucomicrobiia bacterium
GGCGATCTTGCCCGTGGCTGTGCGGGGCAGAGAGGCTAGCACACGGATTTCGCGAGGGACTTTGTAGTCAGCGAGACGGTCGCGGCAAAACCGCAGCATGTCATTCGTATCGAGCGTTGAGCCGTTGGCAGCGCTTACGAATGCGACGGGCACCTCGCCGCGTTTCTCGTCGGTTTTAGCGATCACGGCCGCTTCCCGCACGTTCGGGAACTGATAGAGAACCTCTTCGATCTCGCGCGGGTACACGTTCATGCCGCGCACCAACAACATCTCCTTTCGGCGGTCCACGATGTAAATGTAGCCGTCGTCATCCTTCTTCCCCATATCGCCCGTGTGCAGCCAGTTATTGCGCAGCACGGCGTTGGTTTCATCCGGGTGATTGTAATACCCGCGCATCACATTCGGTCCGCGGACCACGATTTCGCCGACTTTGCTGGCGGGGAGGTCACGATCATGATCGTCAAAGATTTTCACCTCGATGTCGGGTAACGGCAGCCCGACGGAACCTGGCTTTTGAATGCCGCGGATTGGATTGAAGGACACCACGGGTGACGCCTCGCTCAGGCCGTATCCTTCCAAGAGGGGAAAGCGGAAGTTCCGGTTGAACTTGCCGAGGGTTTCGCCGGGAAGGGGAGCGGCGCCCGAGATCGCCAGACGCAACTTGAGCACCCAATGCAGCCAGAAGGGTATCCTGGCGTCGGCGAGCGCGTTGAACAGTTGGGGAATGCCGACCAGAATCGTGGCGCGGTTGCGAATGATTTCCCGCATGGCGGCTTTGAACGGCTGCAGGGACTTGATGAGCACGATGCTCGCGCCCATGGACAGCGGAGTGAAAATGCAAACGGTCAACATGAAACTGTGAAACATCGGCAGCAACAACGTCAGACGGTCGTCGGCTGTCTCTTCGAGAGCCTTGATGCAACTGCGGACGTTGGCGGCGATGTTCCCATGAGTCAGCATCGCGCCCTTGGATTTGCCCGTCGTTCCCGAGGTGTAAATGATGACCGCCAAGTCCTCCGGTCGGGCCGTTACCCAGTTGGGGGGAGTGGACGGCGCACCCCGCTCGAGTTCCGGAAGCAGAATGGCGGTGACCCCTTGCAATTTGGCGATGGTCTCCTCGAAATCACCGGAGGTAATCAGGCATTTGATCTGGCAGTCATCCACGATGTGCTGGATCTCGGGGGCCTTGAGGAAATTGTTGATGGGGACCACGGTCGCGCCGGATTTCAATACCGAATAGAGCGCGAAGATGAATTCGGGACAGTTTTTCAAGAGAATGCCCACACGCTCTCCGCGCCTGATGCCGTAACAGGCCTGCAACCGGGCTCCATAGCGCTCGATGTGTCCGGCCAGATCGGCATTGGTGAACCGGTCACCGCCCCAGTAGATGCAAACCTTCCGCGGCAACCGGGTTGCGATTTCGTCAAATTGGGCGATGACGGTTGACTCTGTCATGAACGCGTTCAAAGGAATATTACCACAGCACGGATTGCTTCTCTGCCAAAAGCTGGTCGCGGTTCCACAGGCTCACGCGCCATGCGGAAACCAGGCCACCCGAGCGAAAGGCTTCACCCCGCACTTGGAACAGTTTCCGAGTATCTCCGTGCGGAGTGTATGTTTGCACGAAGACTTCATCTGGTTTCGCGAGCTGGCGGTATTCAAATTTCACCAGGTCGACTGTGCGGGGCGTCCACCGCACATAAAACTCCTCACGCTGATCCTCGACGCTCAGGTCCTGCGGTTCGTAGCGAATGAGGGATGCCTGATCGTCGATGAAATACTGGCGATCAACGAACTCCACGTCCTGAAGCCGGGTACGACTGGTGACCTCGAGCACACGCGGCCCGGTGGTGGAGCACGATGCAAGGAGGAGGAACAGGACACAAATTCTGTGTGGTGACATATGCGAAACGATCATTTCTGACGGCCGTCGACGACGAGAGTAATTTCCCCTTTGATCGCGCGGTTCTCAAGCTTTTTCAGGACGGAATCAACATCGCCGCGAACGAATTCCTCGAATTTCTTGGTCAATTCGCGGGCGACGACCACCTGGCGATTTCCCAAGAGCTCGCGCACGTCCTGCAGGGTCTTCAACAGGCGGTGTGGGGATTCGAAAAAGACCAAAGAATGGGGCAGGGGAGCGAGTCGGGTGAGAGCATTCCGTCGTTGTCCGGATTTATGCGGCAGGAACCCGTAGAATAGAACACCGTCTTCGGCATCGCATCCGCTGCCGGCCAGCGCTGCGGTAATAGCGGAGACCCCTGGAACAACCTCAATGGTGATTCCGTCCGTAATGGCCGCGCGAATCAGGCGTTGCCCGGGGTCAGAGATCGTGGGCATGCCGGCATCCGACACAAGCGCGATATGACGACCTTGTCCGATCTCGCGCAACAGCTGCTGGGTTCGTTTTGCCTCGTTGAACTCGTGGTAGCTTACCAAGGGTTTGTCGATCCCATGGCGAGCAAGCAGCAGTCCCGTGTGCCGTGTGTCCTCGGCGGCAATGAGGTCGGCCTCGCGCAGAACGCGAAGGGCACGGAGGGTGATATCCTCCATATTGCCAATAGGCGTGCCAACGATAAACAGCCTACCATCTGCCGAAGCCATAGATGGAATGTATTGGCGGGTGAAGGAAAAGACAAGGCTGAGAGTCAGACCGGGCGCCGAGAACTCATGTACGCGTCGACAGCCTCCTTCTCGGTCAGCGTCTCGGGGAATGTCGCCACGATATCGGACGGGGACGGAACGGACAGCTCAATGTTGATACGCGCCGATGTCCCAGTTGCCCGACGCGGGGCGGGGATTGCCGGTGCGGTCGGCGTTGAGGCCGGGGAGGTTCAGTCCGCTGAGGTTCACGCCGGCGCCGACGCAGGGCGAGTTGGCCGCCAGCCCGTAGTTATCCAGCCATGATGTCGCGCCCGAGCCGTTG
>DATJWQ010000079.1:0-24043 GCA_035501175.1 Verrucomicrobiia bacterium
CGAGCGCCAAATCATGGACGCGGTGTATCGATTGGGCCGGGCGTCAGCCGCCGACGTGCGCCGCCAACTGCCAGACCCGCCGAGCTATTCCGCCGTCCGAGCGTTCCTGACGATCCTGGAACGCAAAGGCCAGTTGAAGCACGTGGTCCATGGCCCGCGGTACGTGTACCTGCCGACCCAATCACGCCCGACGATGGGGCGCGTGGGACGGATGTCTGGGGCGTTACCCTCACCGTGACGGCAAAGCGCTGACTCGTCGGCGCGTCTCCAAAAGAGGGGGCCAGCGATTGGGGAGCAGGAGTACGAGCAGGAGAGAGACGGGGGGTTATAGATCTGCGAAACGAAGCCGATTTTTCCAGCGGGGTCTCGGCGCAATAGGTTGCAATGTCGAGTGGGACAAAATGGCATCTGGCTTCGTTTGGGGTCCGGGAGAGGGAGTAAGCGCGAGATTGGGAGGCGAAATGCCCGCGCGATATGGGTAATACGGCAAAGCCTTGACGGGTCAGCGCAGTCCGAAATGGGTCTATGCGGCTTCGGCGCTGGTGGCGGGATGGGTGCCCGCAGCAGGGGAAGCGGGCTCAGCCGGTGGTGCTGGATGCGCCGGGTCGTGGAATGGGGGTGGCGCGATGAACTTGCCAATGTGGGGTTTGTGGTGGCGTCGGGATTGGGTGGGTGCGGGGGCATCGGGGCGCAGGGCGCGTTCGATGGTGGAGACGATCTCGGGGATGTTGAAAGGTTTGCCGACGTAGGCGAAGGCGCCGAGTTTGAGGGCTTCCTTGGGGTTGCAGCGCTCGGAGTAGCCGGTCATGACGATGATGGGGATGTCGGGGAAGACTTTTTTGGCGGCGGTCATGAACTGGACGCCGTCGATGCCCGGCATGGCGAGGTCGGTGATGATGAGGTCGAATCGTTTACGGGAATTGGCGACGTAATCCATTGCGGCTCGGGAGTTTGAGGCACCCGCGACGATGTAGCCGAAAAGGTTGAGGAGCTTCGATAGGGCGGTGAGTACCACGATATCGTCATCGACAACCAGGATGGTAGCGCTTGCCATCGGTCTTTCAGGTATGACGTTTAGGTTGGCAGAGCAGAGGGCGTGCCGGGGCGCGAAGATGCGGTGGCAAGTTGTTGACGGCTTGCTGGATAAGCAAATTGCTGAGGAAAATGGGGCGGGCGGTATTCGGGGCTGGGGAGGGTGTGAGGGGCGGTGGGTTTGTTCCGCAAAAATGATGGCCAATCCGGGGGGCAAAAATGCGAAATCGGGATGAAGGGCGGAATTACTCCCTCGGGTAAGCCTGGCTCGGTGGGCAAAGGTTTCTGCGTTGTTGGAGCTTCGGTGGACAGGAGGCTTGCAGGATCAGCGTTCGACAATGAATGCGGGTTCTTGGAGGGTGCTGGGATTCGTGTCGGGGAAGTTATCATGGGAGACGCTGTAGATCACGTAGCCACTGGAGAGGGGTGTATAATGGAGGGGCTGGCCACTGAACGGGTCGGGTGGGACTGTGGCGTCGTCGGAAGATTGGAGTTCGTCGATGGCGCGCGGCAACTCGTTGTGATTGAGGCGGTAACGTTCCACAGCGACGGCGAGGCGGGCTTCACGGAGTCGGGTGGCGGTGACGGCGTCTTTGAGAATGACGCGGGGGCCATTCATGCCGCGGAGCCAGGCGCGAGAGAGGGAATGGAGGTCGGTCTCGCGGTCGAGCGAGCGGCGGAGCGTGATGGCGTCGGCAATGCGTTGGGGGAAAGAGGTTTGGGCTGTCTGGATGTATCGATCCATGAACCGCAGGTACTCGAGTTCGTCCCATTGGAAGAGGCCGCAGAGGTTGTAGAGGTAGGTGGGCGAACTGAGGAGGGCACCGAGATGGAGCAGAAGTCTCTGGCGGAGCGGGTAATGGCGCGCCGAGGGGGTAGCGGTGGGGTCGAAGGCGCGTTCCATCATTTCGAAGCCGTAAATGCCGATGCAGCGCTGGCCGATGAAGGCGCGGGCCAGGCCGTGTTGATCCTCGACCTTCTCCAGAGCTTCCCCGAGAGCGGTGATCTGCTCGGGGGTGGGGCTGGAGCCGTTCAGGAATTCCTGGAGACTGTCGACGGCGATTTGCTGGCAATCGAGACGCGCGAGGTGCGATCGGACCAGCGGCTCATTGGCAAGTGACCGGGACAGCGCGAGCAACGATTCGACGGAAAGCATGGCCGGCTCTGGATCATCGCAATCGGTGTGGCTGACCGCGTCGTTCCGCAGTAAGCGCGCCGCTCGAACCAGATTCGCCAAGTGCGGATACGGCATGATCGAAAGCCTTTTCAGATCAATTGGAAACCGGTAGCGGGGGTAATTCGATGCCTGTTGAAGGAACGCCAGGACCTCTTGGTTCCCCTCGAGGGGATCCGTTGCCATGCGCGTGGTTTCGCGGCCAACCCTGTCGGGATCCGTTGAGCGCCAGCCGAAGCTGCTAAACGCCTCATCGAAAAGGACCGCTCCGTTATCCCTCGGCGCAACCTGCGGGTACCAACGATTCAGCTCGGCGAGCGTGACCGGATAACGCTTCTCGTGAATGTCAGTGATCCGAGCGGAAACCAATCCGCAGACGGTCCAGCGTCCCAAGCCTGCAAGAAATACGAGGCCCAACACCGTCCAAGCGGCTCGCCGCGCCCATTTCCGATATCTTGCAACAAATTGCCGCGCGCCAACGCTCATGCCGGGACTGTATCACGGTTCACTGCCAAACAAAAGCATCGTCGTTGGGAGTCGACGGAAAAATCTCGGGTGGAAGTGACTCCCCTTTCGTCTCCGCCGCCGGCGCGGTGGATGGTGCCGGGATTTTCCTGGAGCCGTTTCCATTCTCGCCGGGACGGGAGAGGGCGGAAAAACCGGAGGAACCACTCGATGGCTTCTGCTGATCAGACGGCGGCTTCAGACTCGCCATGTCCGCGCCCAACACCACCACGGTATCGGTGCCGTTGAAGTGAGCCTGGCCGGCCAGAATATCGAGCAGCCGCCGCGTCGGCCCGCTCGGGTTGCGACGCTGATGCTCGAGATACTTCACCTGCTTGATCGACACACCAAGCCACCGTGCGAATTGGGCTTGGGTCATGCCGGCATGCTTGCGCAAAGCCAGAATACGACTGGATCCCCATTCCATCGTTCTGCACGAGGGAACCGCGTTCCCCCACCTCCTTGTGACGAATGGGTAACAAAGTTCGCGCCCGGATGCAACTCCGAAATTCAGGAAAATTCCACCGCTCGCCTCGGGCTCATTTCTCCACGCTGATTCCCGCCATCAACCGCATCAGAATTTCCTGCGTCGCGTCCGCCCGCGCCACCTCGCCGACGATTCGTCCGCCGCGCAACACCAGAATCCGCGTCGACAGATTGATGACCTCGGGCAGCTCGCTGGAAATCAGCAGTACGCCGTTGCCCTTGTTCGCCAGCTCATCGATCAGCCCGTGGATCTCCGCCTTCGCGCCCACGTCCACGCCGCGCGTCGGTTCGTCCACGATCAACACGCGGCACTCCGCTGCCAGCCATTTGCCCAACACGACCTTCTGCTGGTTGCCGCCCGATAATCCCGCGACGACCGTCTCGGTGCTCGGCGCTTTGACACGCAACCGGTCAAAATACATTTGCGCCACGCGTCGTTCCGCGGCCGGCTTAACCCAACCCCACCGCGCGAGCCGCTCCAATGTCGGCAACGACACATTTTCTCGTCCCTTCATCATCAGCACCAGCCCGTGGCGCTTGCGGTCTTCGGGAATCATCCCGAGCCCGCGCCGCATACCAGCCGACGGCTGCCCGAGCGGCATTGGTTTTCCGTCCAGAAACACGCGTCCCGTGGCCAGCGGGTCCAGCCCGAACAATGCCTCCGCGATCTCCGTTCGTCCCGCCCCCACCAATCCGGCGAATCCAAGAACTTCACCCGCTCGCAATGTGAACGAGACGTTCTCGAATTTGCCGGGTCGGGAAAGATTCTCGACACGCAGCAATTCTTCCCCGGGCTCCGCCTTCAAGTGCCCCGGAAAATACGCCTCCAACGCGCGACCGATCATCATTTGGACGAGCGCGCCCTGGTCAACGTCCTTCACGGGTTTCGTTCCGACGTGCTGGCCGTCCCGCAACACCGTGATCGTGTCGCAGAGCCGGTAAATCTCCTCCAGCCGATGCGAGACATAGATTGCTGTGACGCCCTGCCCTTGCAGACGCTGGATCAGCTCAAAGAGGTGTTCCGTTTCGAGCTGCGACAGGCTGCTCGTCGGTTCGTCAAAAATCAGAATCCGCGCGCCATGCGAGACCGCCGCGGCAATCTGGACGAGTTGTTGCTGGCTGACAGGCAATTCCCCGACGAGACGGGTCGGATCAATCGTTGCCTGGATCGCGGCGAGATACTCACGGGCACGACGCAACATCTCATTCCGCGACACGAACGTTGCCCGCGACGGCAACTGACCCAGGCAAAGATTCTCCGCCACGGTCAGGTTTTCGCAGAAGGCCAGTTCCTGGTGAACGATGCCGATGCCGGCGGCCATCGCGTCGCTTGGGTTCGCGAATCGAACGGGCCTGCCGTCGACGATCAATTCGCCCTCATCGGACGAATAGATGCCCGCCAGAATTTTGCCGAGTGTGCTCTTGCCCGCGCCGTTCTCGCCGCACAACGCGTGGCACGAACTCCGCGTCACATCAAAACTGACGTCCCGCAACGCCTGCACGCCGGGGAAGCGTTTGCTGATGCCCTTGAATTGGATGATGGGTGCGTCAGGCATCCGGGCTCACGGCAGTTTCAAATACTCCTCGGGCACATCGGCGAATCCCCAGTCCTTGAGCTGACGCGCCCACGTGCCGAGGTTGTCCTTCGACACGCGGACCAGGTCCATCCGCGTGATCGCGGGCACGTCCTTCTTCAGGTAAATCTTGTCGATGACCTTCTCGACGGATACGTAGCCCCATTTGTAGCAGGGCTGGGCGAGCAACACCGGCGCGATCCCCTTCGCCACGTACGGCAGCTCCGCGGGCAGCGCGTCGATCGATACGACCTTGACCTTGTTGGGATCCAGATCGGTCAGCAGCGATTTCGTAAACAGCGGCCACCCGCCGATCATCGCCCAGCCGTTGATGTCGGGATACGCATTCATCACGCGCATAACTTCCGCGGCGGCGTCCTGCGGCGTTTCGATGTGATAGAACGTGCCGACAATCGTGATGCCGGGATACTTGGTGGCTTCCTTGGCGACGCCTTCGGCCCGCTTGCGGAGATTGGTCGCGTTTTGGTTGCCGGCCAGGATGGCGATTTTGCCCTTGCCGCCAAGTTGCGCTGCCAGTTCCGACATGACCTGTTCGCCGCTGGCCACGTCATCGACACCGTAAAATGCAAATCGCTTCGACTGGGGCGCGTCGCTGTCGAACGTCATCACCGGCACGCCGCGCGCCACGGCGTCGTTGATCGCGCCGGTGACCTTCCCCGCGTCCGAACACGAAAGAACAATCGCGTCGTCGCCTTCGTTGACCGCCTCGGCAATGCGCTGGGCCTGGACCTGTCCGTCCTCGGTCGGCGGCGTTCTCCAATCGATTGCAACGTCGATGCCATATTTGGCCGACAGATCCTTCGCAGCCGCCTCCGCGCCGGTGCGGGCCGACAGGAATACGGGATTCGTCGAACTCTTCGCGATCATGGCGATCTTGAAACTCTTCTTGCCCTGCGCAAACACACTCGCCGCCGCCGCAACCACCGCCGCGCACGCGAGTACAACGAATACTCTGACGATTTTATTCATAGCCATCTCCCACTATTTTGACACGACGTTGGCCCCTCACCTGTATCCTCTCCCCCACGGGGCGAGGAGGTTCCCCTCTCCCTTGTCCTGTAAGGGAGAGGGCCAGGGTGAGGGTTGTTCGAAATTGATGGATTCGCACCTATGCAGTTCCTTTCACCAGTCGTTTTGCCGTCAACCGCGCGTTGAGCTGGTCGAGCACCACCGCGATCACAATCGCGCAGCCGATGATAATCCACTCGTAATTCTGATCGAAATGCAATTGGCGGATCGCCTGCCGAATCAGCACGATCAGGATGGCCCCGAGCATCGCGTTGATCGCGCTGCCTTTGCCGCCGCTCAGGCTAGCGCCGCCGACCACTGCCGCCGCGATGACGTACAGCTCGTAGCCCGTCGCGTCGCCGCACGTCGCCGAGCCGTAATAGCTGATCCCCACAAATGCCGCGATGCCGGCGGTTAATCCCGACAGCGCATACACGCCGATCAGGATTCTCCCGAGCCGCAGTCCCGAGTAGCGGCTGGCCTCGACGTTCCCGCCGATGGCGTAAATGTGCCGGCCCATCACCGTTCGCGACAGGTACACCGCGCCGATTGCCGTGACGGCGATCATCACCAGCATCGGCACGGGGTACAAGGCCGAGTCCGAGCCGAATGTCGTCTTGACCGCGCCCGTCAACGCGTCGGGCACGAGAATGCTTTCCGCCTTGCTCGTCACGAATGCGATCCCGCGAAATACCCACATCGTGCCCAGCGTGATAATGAATGGATGCACGCGCAACCCGACCACCATCACACCATTGGTCAGTCCGCACAGCAAGCCGATGCCGAGACACAATGTCATGCCCACGAGCACCGTTTCCAGCGGACTGGAAAAACTCCATGAGCGCAACGCCATTGCCATGGTCGTGCCCGCGAGCGCGTACACCGAGCCGACGGACAGATCGATTCCGCCCGAGATAATGACCATCGTCGCGCCGACAGCCATGATCGCAAAGAAACTCGCATCGGTCGCGGTCTGCGTGAGCGTGTAGAAATTGAGGAAATTGTTGACCGACCGGCCCGTCAGACGATCCACGTGCGACCCGGCGAAAAGCGTGAGAATCGCCCCGAGCAACAGGATCACCAGGATCAAGCCGGACTGTTGCGCGTTGAAGATGCGACGGATTGTCGGATGCATGGCGAAACCGCCGCCAGATTAGCGGGCGCACCGCAAATTGCAAGCATTGTGCCTTTGGAGTGCGCTGACTTGTCAGCGCTTTGTTGTGCAGCCTATCCACCTCAAACGGCAAAGCCCCGACGAGTCGGAGCACTCCAAATCACCGCTCGACCGTGAACGTGATGTCCTTCTTCTCGTCCCCACCGTCGTCCTTGCCATCCTCGCCCACGCTGTAGACGACGTAGCCTTTCGTCAACTTCTTGTATCGTAGCGGCTGGCCGTCGTACGGGTCGGTGAGATTCGAAGGGAGTGCGTCTGGCAGTTGGCCGTGCTCGCTTCGGTAGGATTCGACAGACAGCCCGGCTAGTGTCGTTCGCAAGGATGCTATGAAGCGCGCGTCCAACTCTAAGAATTGGCAGCTCAGTTTGATGTCAAATCGGGATACTGGCAGAAGGGTAGAGATCTGGTTGGTTCCTTTTGCGAAAGCATCTAGCGCGCGGATTCGGCCGGGCAGCGGCTGCTCCGAGATGCGAATTACGGTCGATTCGCGGTGCAGGTAATCCAGTTGGTCGAAATCCAAAATGCCCGAGAAGCGGTAGCCGACAGCGAGGAAAACATGCCTCCATGGAGTACGATGGCCCGCGTAGTCAAAGTCCATCGTCATTGCGGCGGCGGATCTATAGTCCCGCCGCATTTAAGAGTAGACCTCGTTATTCCACGCCAACTCGCTAAGCATCACGCGGTTGATTGCCAGCGAAGCCCCTGTTGCGTCGAGCGCGGACGACACGGCAGCCAATTGATTCGAATCGAGTTGGATGCTGCTTAACGCGTGTTCAAGAGCCTGCTCCGTCAGACCAAAGCATGCTTGTTGCACCAATCTCGGAATCGCAAGCGGCTCATCGGAGAAGTGGCGAACGAGGCCGACAGAAGCAAGGAGTGCTTTTGTCGTCGATTCAGCATCGCCCGCATTGGAGGCGTAAACAGCCTCCAACTCCAGCTTGCGCGATGCTTGGCGGAGGCCCCCGTCTTGTGTGTGTTGAAGGACGGAGACGCTTAAGTTTGTGGTAAACCGGCAATGCGGCGTGGCGGCGGCTTCGTGGAGCAGAATGATGGACTCCTGATTGGTCCTCAGATAGGAAGCGATTCCATCTCGCATTGCTGGTGGCAGTGCTGCGCCACGAGAAGGGAGGTTGGACCAACCGACGATGGGCAAGCAAAGTTCCTGGTCGCCGAGCTTGACGTTCTTGGCGAACGCCCTTCGGTAAGTGGCAGCCGCATTTTCGCCCGGGGGCGGTTGCGGATACCACTTATCCAATTCGGCGAGGGTGACGGGATAGCCCTGCTGGCGGATTTCGTCGAGCCTGGCTTCGACCATGCGATGGAGCGTGTAGCGGTAGGCGGCGTAGAGGGCGGCGAGGATGAGCACAACAACGAGGGCGGTTCGCAGACGGCGGGAGAGCTTGACGCTCATGCGCGCAATCATAGCACCCGCCCGCGCGTTGACAATACCCGGGGCGTTCGCTAGCTTCGGCGCGTTATGATTCGCCGGTACAGCCGTGAAGTGATGCGCCAAATCTGGGCCGAGGAGAACAAGTTCTCCATCTGGCTGCAGATCGAGATTCTGGCGTGCGAGGCGCGGAAAATTCCCGCGAAAGATCTGGCGACGATCAAGCGCCGCGCGACATTCGATGTCGCCCGCATCAGCGAGATCGAGCGCACGACCAACCACGACGTGATCGCGTTCCTGACCAACGTCGCCGAGAACGTCGGCCCGGCCTCGCGCCACATCCACGAAGGGCTCACATCGTCGGACGTGGGCGATACGGCGCTGGCGGTGCAGATGGTGCAATCGGTGGACATTCTCATCGATGACGTGAAGAAGCTGCGCGAGGTCATCGCGGCGAAGGCGAAGAAGTACAAGCTCACGCCGATGATTGGCCGGACCCACGGGGTGCACGCCGAGCCGATCACGTTCGGCCTGAAGATGGCGTTGATGTACGATGAATTCGGGCGGGCGCTCGAACGGCTCATCCTCGCCCGCGACATCATCGCGGTGGGCAAGATTTCCGGGGCAGTCGGCACGTACGCGCACATGAACCCGCGTGTCGAGGCCTACGTCTGCAAGAAACTCGGGCTGCAAGCGGACAGGATTTCCACGCAGATCGTCCAGCGGGACCGTCACGCCGAATTCATGAGCGCGATTGCGTTGGTGGGCTGCTCCATCGACCGCTGGGCGCTGGAGTTTCGGCATCTGCAGCGGACTGAAGTTCTCGAAGCCGAGGAGTTTTTCGCGGAAGGCCAGAAAGGCAGCAGCGCGATGCCGCACAAGCGCAACCCGATCACCTGCGAACGGCTCTGCGGACTGGCGCGCGTGCTCCGCGGCAACGCGGTCGCGGCGATGGAAAACGTCGCGCTCTGGCACGAACGCGACATCTCCCATAGCAGCGTCGAGCGGATCATTTTGCCGGACTCGACGGAGTTGCTCGACTACATGCTCGTCACGTTAACGAACGTGGTGGACAAGCTGCTCGTGTACCCGCAGCGAATGAACGCCAATCTCGAATCAAGCAAGGGCCTGATCTACTCGCAGGCCGTGCTGCTCGCGCTGACGCGCAAAGGGTTTACGCGGGAGAAGGCGTACGCGCTCGTCCAGCGCAACGCGATGAAGACATGGGCCGGCGCGAAGACGTTCAAGGAATTCCTGCTCGCGGACACCGAGGTGCTGAAGGCGCTCACCCGTCGAGAAATCGAAGCGCTCTTCGATCTCAAGGTTCACTTCCGCGAGGTGGACAACACATTTCGGAAAGTCGGAATCCGGTGAACAAGTCCCGCCGACTGGAGTGGGCGGGGAACATCCTGGTGGCGGCCTTGTGGGCCGCGACGCTGTATGCGGTGCTGGCCAAGCTGTTCCAGTGGCGGCTGCCACACAATCTCGATCCCGACACGTTATCGGCGCTGCTGGGTCTGATCTCCACGGCGGTCACGGCGCTCGTGGCGTGGTTTGGCGATTTGTTGCGGACGCGCACGGAACAACTGGAGGAGGAGCAATACTCCACGCCCGTGGCGCTCGCCTACGGGTACGTCAACAACTTCATCGAACCGCTGATCACCCGTTTGCTGCAACAGGCCGGTCCGCAGTCTCAGGATGTCCGGCTCCACGTATTCATCCCCGACGAGCTCGCCGATCTGGAGCCGGCGGCGGTCGAACGGACCGTGGCGCGGATGCACGCGAAGCAATTCGACACGAAGGTCATCAACCTGCAGCTCGATCAGGGCCGGCCGCGCGATGTATTGACCGTCATGGGCAGCGGCGGGAAGACAATGTACTTCGATTTCCCGAACACATTGCTGACCTTGAAGACGGTGGTTGATTACAAGGTGCACCAGGCGAAGCGGAGCGACCTCGATCCGGAGCAGTCGAAACGCGAATTGGGCGGGCGGTTCATCCAACGGTTCCGCACATCGGTCGAGGAAATGCTCGCGCAGAAACATCTGACGGATTACGTCAAGCTGACCGACAAGAACCTCGATTTCCTCAGCGCGCCCGCGGGCTCCTCAGTCTGATCGCAATCGCTCCTCAGCGTGGAATTTGTGGAGGAAGCGATGGACGACGGGGGCGAACAACACGCCGCAGGTCGTAATGAACATCACGCCACTGAACAGCGCGTAGAACGAGGCGAACCATTTGCCGGCGTCGGTTTTCAACTCGGTAACAGGGCCCATGCCGGAGAGAATCATCGACGCGTTGAGGAGCGAATCCAGCCAGCTCATTCCTTCCGTGAGGTGATAACCAAGGATCCCGATGCCCAGGGAACCGGCGATAATGCCCGCGCTGATCCAGGCGTGGCGGGCGAGGCGCCGGAAAAAATGCTTGCGCGAAACGACGGGTTGCTGCCGCTTTTCGAACATGATTCGTGAGTTTATACCGCTTCGCGCGGTTGCTGGCGACAGGGAATAGTGGACGCTCCGCGAGCGTCGTGCTACAAAGCTGAAGGCGAGTTATGAAGGCGAAAATCATTGTCATGCCGAAACGAACCGTGCTCGATCCGCAGGGGAAGACGGTCAAGCACGCGCTGGAATCGATGAATTTTGCCGGCATCAAGGACGTGCGGGTCGGCAAGTTCATGGAGATCGAGCTGGAGGGCGGGAACAAGGCGGAGTTGCAGAGGAAGATCGACGAAGCGTGCCACAAGCTGCTGAGCAATCCGGTCATCGAAGAATACACTTTCGAGATTCAATGAAGTTCGGCGTTATCCAGTTCCCCGGCAGCAATTGCGACCAGGATGCCTATCACGCGCTGGCGGACGTCCTGGGCCAGCCGACGCGCTACATCTGGCACAAGGACGGCATGCTCGGTGACGTGGACTGCGTGGTTGTTCCCGGCGGATTCAGTTACGGCGATTATCTGCGGACGGGCGCGATTGCGCGGTTTGCGCCGGCGATGAAGGCGGTGGTCGAACACGCCAAAGCCGGCGGGCTGGTGATCGGCATCTGCAACGGTTTTCAGATTTTGTGCGAGGCGCACTTGTTGCCCGGCGCTCTGATTCGGAATCGCGGCCTGAAATTCATCTGTGACTTCGTGCATATCCGCGTGGAATCGACCGCTTCGCCGTTCACCAACGCCTGCAAGAAGGGCCAGGTGTTGCGCGTCCCGATCGCGCACGGCGAGGGGAGCTATTTCGCCGAGCCGCAGGTTATCACACAGCTTCAGCGCGACGATCGCATCCTCGTGCGCTATTGCATGAAGGACGGCGCGATCACCGATGCCGCCAATCCGAATGGCTCGCTGGACAACATCGCCGGCATCTGCAACGAACAAAGGAATGTGTTCGGCCTCATGCCGCATCCCGAACGCGCGAGCGAGAAACTCCTCGGCAGCGATGACGGTCGACTGATTTTCGAGTCGATCCTTCAGCACGCAAAGCAGGGACGCCGTGAAGCGGTCCACGTCAGCTAACGACTGGCTCCCACTGGCGAAACGCCGCGAAGGCGGCGCGGAACTGCCGACGGGCGAGGCGTTCCGCAGCGAATGGATTGATTTCGAGCGCGGGATCCGCGTTGGCAACATCGAGCCACACGAGCGGATCACACAGATCCTGAAGTTTCATCTCGAACAGCGCTATCGCACGCCGTTCGTCACGGATCGCTGGGGACGCGGCGTGTACTGGCAATGGATTTGCTGGCTGCCGCGGGCGAATCGCGAGGCGAAACCGATCTCCAACAAGGTGAACTTCGGCTGCGCCAAGTTGTTCATCTCCGCCGATTCGGATACAAGGATCTTCAAGAGCGGACTGCAGATCGAACGCGGCTACGCGCAGGGGCCCGAGCCATATCCAAGCTGCCTGTTGAAAGACGATTGGGACTGGCATCGGCTCATCAAGCAGTGCGCCGACGGGACGGAACTGGATGGCGAACTGCGGCGATTGCTGAAGCGGGAGGGATTTGTCGCAGAGGTGGGCGATTTCGAATCCAACACGGTTTTCACCGGCAAGAACTTCACATCGGCCCGTCAACTGCGCGATGCGGCGAAGAAATACCCGAAGCGCGACGCGTGGTGTGGCTTTCAACTTTACTATCCCATGCCCGAGCGCGAAGTCCGCGCCTCGAGCGGGTATGAGATCGTCAAGGCGATTTGCGGTGTGTTCGACGAAGTCATTTCTCCGATGAACTGTTGCCTGCAGGTCCCGCTGACCGTTTCGCGGGATGCAAGCCCATCCGGTTAAGAAGATTGACTTGACGCTGAAGATGCTTTACAAAGGCATCACAGCTACGCGGTTTCTCACCCCGTCCGCGTCATAACTGCTCAGGAGGCAGTCAAGCCACGTCAGGGGTCATTCCCTTGTTGATGGACGGAAAGGATGTCGGTCATGCCCGCGACCACGGTAGCTCAATCTGTTGAATTTCTCCGCACACTCCCCGGTGATGATCTGCGCCAGATCCTGTGGCGTTTTGCCGACCGATTTGACCTCCAGATGCTGGTCCAATCCGCCCGACGCGTGGCGCGTGGTCCGGTGGCGCGGATGGTCGCGGAGGGCGGGCGCAATTCGCATGAGTGGACGGAGAAAAAGGCGGAGCTGCTGCGTTTTTTTGATGAGGCGGGGCTGACGGCGGTATTCATGGATCCGGAACAGGGCGGGTTCATTGAAGGGCCGAAGAATCTCGCGCTGGCGCTGCTGGCGTTCGAATTGTCGTGGGTGGATGGCGGAGCGGCGACGTGCAGCATGGCCGGCAATCTCGCGCTGGCGCCGATTCATGGTCGCGGCACGAAGGAACAACGCGACACCTACATGCGCCGCGCCTGTCCGCCGAAGCCCGGTGAAGACCGCAAGATTTCGCGGGGAGCATTTGCGTTGACGGAGCCGTTGCCCTACGTCGGCGTGGAGACGGGACTTCTCAGCGGCAAGGTCGGCATCGCGAGCTGGAAGAAAGACGAAGAACCGATGTTGCAGGTCCAGAAGCGGGGACGATTCATCACCGGCATGGGGTTCGCCAATTTCGTGACGGCGGCGGTTGATTCCGACGACGTGCGCATCAAAGGCAGTTGCATGGTGATACTGGAGGAAAGCGATCCGGGCGTATTCGATCGCGGCACCCCGACGCGGAAACTTGTCCATCAGCTTTCGTCGACCCGCGATCCGGTGTTCAATCTCCGCGTTCCCGCCAGTCGCATTATCGGCGGTTACAAAATCAAGGAAGGCAAGATTGTGCCGAATTTCTCGCACGGCGAGATCATCGAGGCGGTGTTTCGCCGAACGCGCGTGACGGTGGGGTTGATGACCGCGGCAAAATTGCTGTCGGCGGTCGAGCCGGTGATTCGTTATCAGCGTGGACGGTTCCGCGGCGGGGATGCGGCGGCGCCGGGATCGCCGCGCTACGAGTACGGACTGCAGATGAAAGAAGACGCGCTACATCGTCTCGTGGACATCTGGGCCACGGGCGAAGCGGCGGCGTCGCTGGGATTTGCAGCGGCGCGATTGTTCGACGAACTCGATCCGCTGGAGATGAAGAAGGACCAGATTTTCGCCGAGCGCAACGTCGAACCCGGCCGCGCGCAATTTCGGGCGCTGATGCAACTCGAGAAGGACGCGCTCGAATACCTGCGTTTGTCCCGGCTCCCGGAGGAACAGCGGGCAGCGACACATTACGATGTCTTGAAAGCGGATCCGCTGCTGCAATTTGCCACGCTCGACGCGCTGGCGAACGTGCTGTGTCCGGCGGTGAAACTGTGGAACACGGGTCACGGCGCGAACATGATGCGCGAGGCCGTCAGCCTGATGGGCGGGTACGGCATTACGGAGGACTGTCCCGGATTTCTCGGCCACAAATGGATGGACGCGCAATTGGAGGCGACGTACGAAGGGCCGGAGGCGGTTCAGCGACGGCAATTGTCGATCACGATGACGAGCAAGTTGTTCCTCGCGCAATTCCGTGTTTGGATCAACGAGATGCGCGAGATCGCCTCGCAACGGCCCGGCACGGGCGCCTGCACGCTGGCGACGGCGATGCAATTGTGGTTGTGGACGCTGGAACGCCTGCAGAACGCGACGGACGCCGATGGGCGCGAACTGTATCATGGAAATCGCCAGGGAGTGACGTTCCCGCTGGCGGACGCGCTGTGCTGGCTGCTGGCGGCGCGGTACATGATCCTTGATCTGCTCGAACTTCAGGCCAAGGGTCCCCAGAACCCGGCCGTCGCCGAGGGACTGGCGGGCCAGTTGAGTTTCCTGACCGATCTCTGCCACGTCCAGGCCGCGCGGGCTTCGGGCGAAGTCGGCCGGATTTGCGCCGAGCTGGTGTTCGGCTACAACCGTCACCCGGCGTGGGACAACGAGGCGTGTGCGGCGTGCTATGCCGCGGACGACCTCGACGTACTGGAAGGGTTCATTCCCGGCATCGCCAGCGGCGCGCGCGGCTACAGCGATGTGACCGAGCACGGCGAGGAACATCCGCTCAAGGCCGGCCCGTGCGTGGCGTTCGATGGCTACGAAGCGTTTGCGCGGCTGCGCATCAAGCTGGATGGATGCCTGACGGGCGCGCGGCTTGCCAAGGACCGGGCCGCCGAAGCGCTCACGAAGGTGATGATCCCCGAGGCGCTGGATTATCCAGCGTGAAACGTCATGCGGGTTGGATGACCACTTTCCCCGAATAGCATGAACGCAATCCATTCACGCAGTCTGGCGGACACGATCGATGCCGTGGAAGAGTCATTTTTCCAGGGAGGCGCGATGTCCGCGACGGAAAAAAGAGCCGTTGCTCACTGGATTGCGGGGCGCCAGGGATTGCCGGGTTCCTACGCGGGAATGTTCGCGCCGACCGACCGGGACTGGCGCGGCATCGCGGTGTTCACGGGCGAGAGGATCGGCACGCGCGCGGGCATCTCACACGTACTGGGTGAAGAGGCGTGCCGCGCGTTGATTCAATTGGGCACGCCGGAAGAAGCTTCGCGGAAAGCCCTGAACCGGGCGACACACGGGATGCCGGACCGGCTCCAGCCTCTCGGCGGTGGTTCGACCTCCAAGACCGGGATGTACTGCTGCGGGACCTGCTCGGTGGCACTGTGGCGGCATCTGGCCGTGGGCGGACTCTCGCGATCGGAGCGTCGTCTGGTTGCCGGCATGAGATCATTGAGAGCCCATCGCGCCGGTGGCGGACGTTGGAGACGCTTTCCATTCTGGTTCACACTACTGGCGCTCAGTGAAATTGAGGTGACGGGCGCGCGCAGGGAAATGGAGTATGCGGCGCCCGTTTGTGAACGGTACATTCGACTCCGACAAAGCCGCCCGAGGAACACATATTCGCCCCGTCGCCGGCTGGTGGCGGAGCGGATCCTGGAGAAGTGCTGAACATCGACGACGCACCACGCTTGATCAACCACCAACCAACACCAACGAAGGAACCCTCATTCATGAAACGACTGTGCTGGATCGTTGTTGTATGCTGCGGTCTTGCCCTCCTGGCCTTGCCCGCGAGCGCGTATGATGAACCATCGGTGAACCTCGGGTTTACGAGTTTTCTGGATGGCGGACCGCCGGCGGGGCCGGGGTTTTATTACACGGAGTATCTGCAGTGGTATTACACGCAGCGATTCATCAACGCGCCGGCGCCGCTGGACCGGCTGAATGCGTGGATCGCGTTGCAGCAGTTGATCTACCAGTCGAACCAGGCGGTTCTGCTCGGCGGCAAGTGGGGTGTGGATCTGATTCAACCCTTCGTGTCGTTCGATCTGCAACCGTCCTTTATCACCGAGAGCGGCCCGGGCGATTTGCTGGTCGGTCCATTTATCCAATGGGACCCGATCATGGGCAAGAACGGGCCGGTGTTCATGCATCGGTTTGAGCTGCAGTTGATCGCGCCGACGGGCCGCTACAACGACAAAGCCGTGCTCAACGCCGGCAGCAACTTTTTCTCGATCGATCCCTACTGGTCGGGGACATGGTTTGTGCTGCCGCAGTGGACGATGTCGTTGCGCTTCCATTATTTGTGGAACGATCGGAACGACGATCCGGCGGGCGGGCTCGACTCCGAGCAACCCGGCCAGTCGATCCACGCGAACTTCGCGACCGAATACGAGGTGGTACCCCAGCATTTGCGGATTGGCATGAATGGCTATTTCTTCGAGCAGATCACCGACAGCCAGGTTGACGGGAACAATGTCCCCGGACACGAACAGGTGGTGGCGCTCGGGCCGGGCCTTCTCTGGGACATCACGCAGAACGATCACGTGTTTTTCGATGCCTACTATGAGTTTGCCGCGAAGTATCGGCCGGAAGGCCAGCGTTACACGCTTCGCTGGGTGCACCACTTCTAGGACATTGACGCGATGAGTAACCCCGACACGAGTCACGGGACAACGACGGTGGATCGTCAGCGGATGGACGTCGACATTGTTTGCGTCGGTTTCGGACCGGCGACAGGCGGATTTTTGACGACGTTGTCCCGTGAACTCGTGAACGCGGACGGCACGCCGAAAGTGGAAAGCGCGGTCATGCCGGGCGCGCCCCCGCAAATCGTCTGCTACGAACGCGCGGATGATATTGGGTTCAGCGTGTCGGGGGTGGTGACACGGGCGCGCGGGATTCGGGCGACGTTTCCCGATCTGGATCCGAGCAAGATTCCTTTGGCGGCGCCCGTGAAGCACGAGAAAGTGCTGTACCTGCTGGATCCGGTCGGCGCGAGCCGCCGGTCCACCACGCTACGGATGGCAGACAAGTTGATTCGCAGCTTTTATTGGATGGTGCCGTTCGAGGCGGACGCGGTCGAGCTGCCGTATATCCCGCCGTTCTTGCGCAAGGACGGCGGTTTACTGTTGTCGCTCGGGCAGTTCAATCAATGGGTTGGCTCGCAGCTTCTCGGGGCGGGCACGGTGCAGATCTGGCCGGGCACGCCGGTGGCCGCGCCATTGATCGACGGGAAGCGCGTGGAAGGCGTGCGGTTGCTCGATCAGGGTGTGGACAAATCGGGCAACCCCGAGGCCGGGTATATGCCCGGCATGGATATTCACGCCGCGTTGACCGTGATCGGGGATGGACCGGTCGATCCCGTTGGCGCTCAGATCGACGAGAAGTTTGGCCTGCCGGAGGGCAATCACAAGCGCGACTGGGCGGTCGGCATGAAGATGGTGGTCAACCTGCCCGAGAATTGCGCGCTGGAGCCGGGCACCGTGTGGCACACGTTTGGATATCCCGAACCAGAGATTTTTGGATTCTTGTACGTATATCCGGACCGCGTGGCATCGCTCGGCATTTTTGTGCCGGGGTGGCTGGAGAGCCCGGTGCGCACGGCGTATCGGTACCTGCAACACTGGATGCTTCATCCGTACCTGTGGCGACATTTGAACGGCGGCACGCTGCGGTCGTGGGGCGCCAAGACGCTGGGTGAATCCGGACGTTGCGGCGAGCCGCATCTTGTTGGCGATGGCTATGCCCGCATTGGCGAAGGATCGGGGAGCACGAATGTGCTTACGGGGAGCGGCGTGGACGAGGCGTGGGTGACGGGGGTGCAGTTGGCTGAGGGCGTCATCGAGTTATTGAAGGAGAAAAAGCCGTTCACGAAAGAGAATCTCGAAGCGGCGTATGTGAAACGCCGTCGCGCGAGCTGGGTGGAGAGCGAGGGGCAAATCGCCAAGCGCGCGCGGGATGGGTTTCATCACGGCGTGGTGACGGGCATGATCGGCATGGCAGTGGCGGGGACAACCCGGGGCGCGCTCCACGCGCCGGTGAACCCGCGCCGGCCGCGCGAGCATACGCCGACACTGGCCGAGTATTATCGAGGGCGAATTCCGGAGAGTGAAGTCGCGAAGATTTGCCGGGAATGCGCCGCGAAAGGCGTGTCGTCGCACAACGCGTTGATGGATCGGGCGGGTTGGCCAACGATTCCATACGACGGCAAGCTGCTGGTTTCACACCAGGACGCGTTGTTGATGGGCGGCAAAGTGCAGGCGCCGGGCGGATACGCCGACCACGTGGTCTTCCTGTACCCGGAATTGTGCGAGATGTGCGGCACGAAGATTTGCATTGAGGTGTGCAGCGGGCAGGCGATTACGCCGGGCGGGAACGGCGTGCCGGCATTTGATCGCGAAAAATGCATCCATTGCGGCGCGTGCATTTGGAATTGCGCCACGGCACATCCCACCGATCCGGAGCGCGGTCTGATTGCGTTCCGCGCCGGGGCCGGCGGCCTGCACTCGGCGGAGAACTGATGAACGTCTCGGTCATTCTGGCCCATCCCGCGCCGGGAAGTTTCAACCACGCCATTGCCGACACAGCCGGGCAAGCATTACGCGCGGCCGGGCACCGTGTCGCGTTTCACGATCTGTATCAGGAACAATTCCCGCCGCTGCTGTCGGCGGCCGAAATCAAACAGGATGCGGTATTGGAGCCCGCGGTTGCCCGTTACTGCGTGGAGATCCCGGCGGCGGACGGGATTATCATTGTGCATCCGAATTGGTGGGGGATGCCGCCGGCGATTCTCAAAGGTTGGATCGATCGCGTTCTGCGCCCTGGAATCGCGTATCGTTTTGAGGCCAATGACAAGGGCGAGGGTGTTCCTGTGGGGTTGCTCAACGCGCGTGCGGCCATCGTCTTCAATACCGCCAACACACCGGAAGACCGGGAGCGGGAAGTGTTCGGCGATCCGTTGGAGACCTTGTGGAAGAAATGCGTGTTTGATCTGTGCGGCGTGCGCAACGTGCATCGGCGGACGTTCTCCGTTATCGTCACGAGCACCGTAGAGCAACGCGCGGCATGGCTGCGCGAAGTCGGCGCCACAGTCACTCGCCATTTTCCCGCCGATAAGACGACCGCCAGCGCGTTATCAAATTGAGCAAGAGAAAGAGTAAGAGCAGGAGACAGAGTTTATGAGCACTACGTATCAAATTGTCGTTTGTGGCAGCATTGTGCCCGATCCGCTCCAGACGTTGGAGCCGGTGTCCGGCGGGGCGGGGCCGGCGTTGAAGAATGAAATGATGTTGCCAGCGGTGCTGGATCCGTGGGCGTGGCACGCGTTGTTTGAGGCGGCAAACCTCGCGAAGAACGCGCCGGGGAGCAAGGTGTGGCTGGTCAGTCTCGGGCCCAAGGCGAAGCTGCAGCAGGTGATGATGACCGTCGCGCAGAAGGCGCCGTTTGAGTTGGTCGCGATCGACGGGTCTGCCAGCGGGTTTACCGAAGCGGCGGAGGTGGCGGCGGTGTTGGCGGGCGCGATCAAGGCGATTCCCGGGCTCGACATGTCGAAGCTGCTGGTGTTTGGGGGTTGGGAATCGGCCTCGCGTGGCGCGGGGGCGACGATGCAGATCGTCGGCGAACTGCTGGGGATCGCGAATCAATTTCAGGGCGTGGACAAACTGACGGTCGGCGCGGACGGTTCGATGGAAATTCTCGAGCGGATCGAGGGCGGGAAACATCAGGTGTCCAAGTGCGTTGGTCCGCCGGCGGTGTTGGGCTGGGCGACGGGGAATTTGCCCGAGCCGCCGAACAATCCGCAGGTCGGGATGGCGAACATGCGCGGGATCATGCCGGCGTTGCAGAAGGCGACGCCCGCCAAGATCGCGGCGGAGGGCGTCACATTTGCCAGTGTGGCGCTGCCGAAACAGCGTCGGGACACGAAGATTGTGAAGGATGTCGCGCCCGACGAGATCGCGAAGGAAATCGTCGCGTGGATCTCGAACGCCTGACGCGAAAGGAGACACAAGACCATGGAAACGATTTTGATTTTGGCGCATGTGGAGAAAGACGCAGGGCTGGCGCGAGCGGCTTGGGAAACGTTGGGCGCGGCGAAGGATCTTGCCGCGGCAACGGGGGCCAAGCTGGTTGTCGGGCTTGTCGGTGAGAATCTTTCGGGCGCGGCGAACCAGATTGCCGGATGCGGAGCGGCCAGGTTTCTCGGAGTCGAGGGCGTCGAGTTCGGCCAGGCTCGGTACGGCAGCGACGTCGCGGCGGCGGAAGCGATTTGCCGGGCAGCGAGCGCAACGATCGTGATGGCGCCGGCCACATCGCGGTGGAACCGCGTGTTGGCGGGCCTGGCGCATCGATTGGGAGGACGGGTGGATACGCACGTGACCAACGTCACGGCGGACGGTGGCAGCTTGACGATCTCGCGCTGGTATTATCGTCAGCGCATGGAAGCGATGATGCGGCGCACGCAACGTCCGTGGGTGATCGCGCTCGAAGCGGGTTGCCATGCTCCGTGGAAAGGTGATGCGGGCACGGCGAAGATCGAAGCGATCAAGGTAAGTTTGCCCGAGGCGGCGACTCGCACGACGGTCACGGGGGTGAAGGCTCCGGCGTCGGACCAACAAACGATTCGGCCCGATGCGGAAGTGTTGTTCGTGGCGGGCGCGGGCTGGACGAAGAAGCAGGCCGACGGTCGGACACATGCGCCCGAAGCGGAGAGTCTGATTCGCGGGTTTCTGCAACACACCAAAGCATCGCTCGGCAGCAGCAAATCGCTCGTGGACCTGAGCAAGGACGGGCAGGCGGTGTTGACGTTGATGACGCACCTGAATCAGGTCGGCCAGACGGGTTCGACGCCGCGACATCCGAAAGGGCTGTCGACATGTTGTCACGGCGAGGAACCGCACGCGGTGGGCTGGCGGTTCATTAGTGAGCGCCGGGCGGTGAACCTCGATCCCAATTGCGGTTGGGCGCGGGGCAAAGCGGACGTGCTCTATGTGGCGGACGCGTTTGAAGTGATGCGCAAGGTCAACGCGCTTCTGGCGGCGAAGACGGGCAAATAGCGCGCCGTCGAGGCGCGCAGCGTACAGAGGTTTCGTTATGCGCGAATGGTTTGAGAACGAGGCGTTCTGGCGGGAGATGTATCCGGTGATGTTCGACGAGCGGCGGTTCGCCGCGGCGGATGAACAGGCGCGGCAGATCGCCCGGCTGATCCGGATTCGCCGGGGGGCGGTGCTGGATTTGTGTTGCGGGCCTGGCCGACACTCGGTGGCGTTTGCGAAGCGCGGGTTCCGCGTCACGGCGGTCGATCGGACGAGGTTCCTGTTCAACAAAGCCAAGCGGCGCGCTCGGGCGTCGCGGGTGAAGGTCGAGTTTGTATTGTCCGACATGCGGGATTTTGCGCGGCCCGGTGCGTTTGATGTGGCGCTGAGCCTGTTCACTTCATTTGGGTACTTCGACGACAAGCGGGATGACCTGCGCGTGCTGAAGAACATTTTTGGCAATCTCAAGCCGCGGGGTGTGTTGGTCATGGAGCTCGCGGGGAAAGAGTGGTTGGCCAAGGTCTTTCAGGCCACGACCTCGACGCGTTTGCCGGACGGAGCGCTGCTTGTGGAACGCCATGAGATCTTCGACAATTGGTCGCGCATCCGCAACGAATGGATTCTGATCAAGGGCAATCGGGCGCGTCGGTACAAGTTTCATCATACGATTTACTCGGCGCAGGAACTGAAAGACCTGCTCATACGGGCCGGATTTATCGACGTGAAATTGTATGGCGATTTTATCGGGCGGCCGTACGGGGTGGACTCGACGCGTCTCGTAGCCGTGGCGCGGAAAGGTTGACCGAGATTGGCGAACGGGACGCTCAGGCGCTGACGCCGAGGCGTTGGAGGCTTTCGAGGAGGCGGGCGTTGTCGGAGAAGGCGATGGCATGGATGCCGAGTTCCTGGGCACAGGCAACGTGCTCGGGTTTGTCATCGACGAAGATGGCTTCTGGCGGTTTGGCGGAGGCGCGGGACAGGGCCAGATCGTAGAAGTTCGGGTCCGGTTTCTTCACGTGGTCGCGGCAGGACAGGACCGTGTAATCGAATTTGGCGTAGAGTCCGGTTTTCTTGTCGATGAGCCAGCGGCCCTCGTGCAGATTGCTGGCGGCACCGACTTTGTAGCGTTTTCTCAGGTTCTTGATGATGGCCAGCAGCGGCTCGTTGTTGGTTCGGGCCTTCACACCTTCCTCGATCCAGACCTTGTTGAAGCTCGGGAGCCGGCGTTTGACGGCTTTTTCCATGTCGGTTTGGAAGTGGCTCCACTTCGTCCGGCCCAGCGTGAGGTCGGCGACGTGCTTGTCGCGATAGTTGTGGACGAAATCGGGCGGGATGCGGAGTCGGGCGGCGAATTTTGTGTAGAGCGTGTCGAAATCCGTACGGACGACGACGTTGCCCAAATCGAACATGATGGTCTTGATCATGGTGGAGGCGTCAGCGCGCGAGGATGCGGTCGATTTCCTGGAGTTCGGCGGCGGAGAATTTGAGGTTGGCGAGGGCGGCGACGTTGTCGTCGATTTGTTTGACGCGGCTGGCGCCGATCAGGGCGCTGGTCACCGCTTCGTCGCGCAAGACCCAGGCGAGAGCCATCTGCGCCATGGATTGGCCGCGGCGTCTGGCGATTTCGTTGAGCAGTTTTACTTTGGCAATGGCGTCGGGCGTGACGTGTTCGGGGCGGAGAAAACCGTCGGGGCTGGCGGCGCGGGAATCGTGCGGGATGCCGGCGAGATATTTGTCCGTGAGGAGGCCTTGCGAGAGGGGACAGAAGGCGATCAGGCCGAGGCCGAATCGGCTCGTTTGGGGGAGCAGGTCGGATTCGATCCAGCGATTGAGCATGGAGTAGGACGGCTGATGAATGATCAGGGGCGTGCGGAGTTCGAGGGCGATCTCCATGGCGGCTTCGGTCATCGCGCCGTCGTAGCTGCTGATGCCGACGTAGAGGGCTTTGCCCTGACGGACGGCGGAGTCGAGCGCGCCGATGGTTTCCTCGAGGGGTGTATGGCTGTCGGGCCGGTGCGAATAGAAGATGTCGACGTAATTGAGGCCGAGGCGTTTGAGGGATTGATCGAGGCTGGCGAGAAGATATTTGCGGGAGCCCCATTCGCCGTAGGGGCCGGGCCACATGAGATAGCCGGCTTTCGTGGAAATGATCAATTCGTCGCGGTGACCTTCGAAATCCTGGGCGAGCGTTTTGCCGACGAATTCCTCGGCGCTGCCCGGGGGCGGACCGTAATTGTTGGCGAGATCGAAATGGGTGATACCGAGGTCGAACGCGCGGTGCAACATTTTGCGCGACTCATCGTGATTGGCGTGACGGCCGAAGTTGTGCCAGCAGCCGAGCGAGATGGCGGGAAGTTTCAATCCGCTGCGACCGCAGCGGCGGTAGATCATCGAGTCGTAGCGATTGGCGGAGAAGGTCATGGTTTCGTTCCGTGAATGACAGTCTGTGACATGAAGACGGGACTGTCGAGAAGGTTGTTGAGTGCCCGACTTACCGGTTGCGGCGGCGCCGTTCTTCTCTCGCCTGCTGGAAGGGGATGGGCTTGCCGCGGGAAGTTTTGGCGGTGTCGCAGGCGCGGATGGCCTCAAGTTCCTCCAGGTTTGCCAAGAGCTTACGTTCTCGATTTGTCAGTTTCGTCGCCGGGCTGGCCAGATGGTCCGCCACGGCGTTGGCGAGCGAGCCTTCAAAGAACGTATTGAGCACCTGGCGGAGGGCGACGCGCCCCATCGTCGGGCGCGATTGAGTCGGCAGGTACACGTACCGCGGGCCATGGACCACATGCTTCAACTGGCCTTTGCGTTCCAGGATCGTCAGGAACGCTCGGACGGCGGAATAGCTCGGCGGGTCTGGCAGTTGGCGGCGCACGTCGGCGGCTGACGCCCGGCCCAATCGATACACCGCGTCCATGATTTGGCGCTCG
>DATJWQ010000080.1:0-63369 GCA_035501175.1 Verrucomicrobiia bacterium
CCGCCCCCCACCCCGATCTTCATCGTCCGCTGCCTCAGCGGAGATTCCGATGTAACGTCATCCGCACCATAGGGCCAGACCCCGGCGTCTGCCCTCCTGGCTTTCTCCCACCGCCCCTCGCACAGACGCTCAGGATGAGGGGTGGCCTTCGTTCTATATCAAAGAACGACCCGCTACACTATCCGCAAAAGATAGCCAAGTCAACCCCAAAAACCGCCCTCGCCCGGCTCGAAGCTACTTCGCCGCCCGCCGCAAAGTAACGTGTCCAGCCACCTTCGTTAGCCAAACGTTACACATTCTCCTTGCATTTGTCGCATGGTGCCTCTACAAACACTCCCATCACCCCGCCGGGGCCTGCCGTCTACGGCCCCAATGCGCCCCGTCTGCGCAAGTCTCACGAAGCAAATGCATGCCGCGTGTATTCACGCATGCGTGCTGAAACTGGCGTTCCAGAGAAACCAGACATGGAGAGCGTCCAAATGAATCGATCCAGCCGTTTCCTCACCCCGATCATCGCCGTACTGTTCCTGGCCACAACCACCTTCGCTGGTAATCTCACCGTAAACGGCAACCCTACAACTGTCCCCGTCGATGTTCTACAACTTCTGCAAAAACAAGCAGCATCGCCACCGTGGAACAAGGATGCCCCTGAGAAAAGGCAACGGATCCTCCACCAGTGCGCGGCGCTGCAGCAACTGCTCACCACCGGCGCCACCGATGCCGTCCTCAGCAACGCGCTGGCCGCCAGCACCATGCGCGCCTCCATCTTCATGACGTTCGGCAACAGCTTGTACACCGCCGGTGATCGGCATCACGCCGAAATGTTCTTCAACACGGTGGTGTGCAACCGTCCGACCCACGCCACCGCAAAAGAACTTGCCCGCTGCCACTTGTGGCTCGGCAAGCTCTACCAGGAGGATGGCCTGGCAGCCAAATACCAGCAGGGCAACGCCGCCGAGGCCTCGACCCTGTTCCAAAACGCTGCCGACAACTACCTGGCCGCGAAGGAAGCTTCCAAGGATTGGGTGCGAAGCAGCGGCTGGCTCGGCGCGGCGCAGTGTTATCGGGAACTGGGTCAACACCCCATGTGCCGACTCTGCCTCAGCTCGTTGCTTGAGGAACTCGGCTCCCATGCCTTTCCGCTGGCCGGGGCGGATGTCGCCCTTGGCCTAGCCCGACGCGACATCGCCACCCACATGCTGGCCACCAGTTTCTACGAGGACCACCGCTACGCCGAAGCCGCACAGGTGTGGCAGCAGCTTCGCACGCGCATCACGGCGCAGGTCGGCGCCAATTCCCCGGAATATCCAGGACAGGCCACCTACCTGGGCCTCGCCACCACTGGCCTCAACCAGTGCGCCGCGCGCCAAGCCGATCCGAAAACAACCAATCCCTCCTCATCGACCGAAGTCAGGAGGATCCCATGAACATCCGCATCCAACTCCTCACAGCTCTGATCGCCGTTTCGGTTGCTGCACAAGCCCGCGCTGACCACATCTATTGCGTATCATCGGTCACCGCCGACAAGACGGCGGTGTGCGTCGGTGAACCGGTCACCATCTCCATCGATTCGACGACCTGTAGCAACGGCATTACCGTCGGCGACGGGACAACGTACACCACCAACTTCGCCGCCGCCGGTGTTTACATCATCTCCAACCAATGCTCCGCCTGTAGCACGAACGGTGTGGTGGGAGGCCTGGGTTTTGCTAGTATCTCCGTCGGCCAACTCAGCGGCATCTCCCCGTCCTCCGCCACGATCTGCCCCGGCTGTTACCTCGTGTTCAACGCCGAATCGGCTCCCGGCAACATTCCCTGCGGTCCGACCTGGAGCCTGTCTCCGCCCGATGCTGGCACAATCTCCATCACCAATGGCCCAACGACCACGGTCACGCTGTCGCCCGGCTACGCCGGTGGCACGGCGACGTTGTCCGCGTCCTGCGGCACCACGACCAACACCGCCACGATCACGGTGGCGACCACCGGTCTGCTCGACATCACCTCGCAACCCTCCCCGGTGGACTACTGCCCGGGTTCCAGTGTGACATTCTCCGTTGCTGCTACCGGCAATTCGCTGTCCTACCAGTGGTTGTGGAATGGGATGCCTCTCACCGACGGTGGCCAGATCTCGGGCGCAACCAGTTCGACGCTGACCATTAGCAATGTCCTGCCAGCCACTTCAGTGACCAACTCCGTCCCGGCTAACAACGGCGGCGGCACCTTGTTCTCCTATATGGTGGCGGGCGGTCTGTACACCTATCAAGCCTCCGGGTGCGCAAATGTCGGTGTGTTCTATGCCGACCCGGACGGCAACACTTACACTAATGCTGATTGCACGGGATTCTTCGCGGGTCCCGTGCCAGCTTGGGCAAGCTGCCAATGTCCGGAGCTGGCGGCCTACTCCCTCGTCGACGTGAGGGCTCACGTCCAGTTTGGCACCAGCGGCCAATTCCAGCAGCGTGCCAGCAACGGGACGCATTTGAAACTTGCACTCAACGGCACCAGCCACCCCGCCTACAGTGGTTCGTGGGAGGTCATTCTCACCCACGTAATGGACGGCGCCTATAGTTGCATCGTCTCCAGCAGTTGCGGGTCGCGAATCTCCAACGCCGCCACTCTGTCCATCAGTGCCGTCTGCGACGGCATTCCCGACTGGTGGCGCGCGGAGTATTTCGGCGGCGATGGCACAACGACCAACAGTTACTCCTGTGCGTCGTGCGTCAGCACCAATCCCTGGGCGTACGGATTGACGAATCTGCAGCTCTACGATAATCCCAGCGTTCTGGTCTCCAACAACTATACCACCTTTAACGACGGTATTCCCGATTGGTGGCGCGTCAAATACTTCGGTACCTCCACGACCAACAGTCAGTCCTGCGCGTCATGCGATCCGGATCACGACGGTTATTCGAACCTGCAGGAGTATCTCGCCGGCACCGATCCGACCGCCTACGCCAGCCAGCCTATCCCTGCCAACTTGATTGCCTGGTGGAAGTTCGATGAGGGCAGCGGCACCATCACGACGGATTCCAGCGGCCATGGCCAAACGGCAATGATCACCGGTGACCCCATCTGGACAAATGGCGTTGTTGGTGGTGCGATGGATTTCAGCGCCAGCTTTGACGCAAACAATGACTATACCTCCGCGTCAGCCACGCCGACGGCGTTCTCCCTGTTAACGACGCAACTTACGGTCGCCGTGTGGGTCAAAGATTACGATTTGGGGCAGATGGTTTCCGAGCCCTACGTGGTCTGGGACAATGGCGACAGCACCTCCCCCTGTGGTTTCGGATTGATGTTAGACCCTCCAGATCTCGTCACATTCTGTATGAATCCAACCGGCAACGGTTGCTGGCCTTCTACCTGGGGTGCCGTGATTCCCACGAATGTGTGGGTCCATCTAGCGGCCGTCTATGACGGATCGACAATCCGGTTGTACACCAATGGCCTATTGGCCGCCAGTCCGATGCCCTACACGGATGACGTGATTCCCTGCCGGGATAACCCGCCGGCCTGGAATCCGGTTGGCTTGGCCGTCGACAATGCAAATACATTTTTCCTCAACGGCGCACTCAGTGATGTGCGCATCTACAGCACGGCGCTGTCCAGCAATGACGTAGCCGCCCTGTACAACACCGACACCGTCGGCGACGGTGTCCCCAACTGGTGGCGGCTGGAATACTTCGGCACGCCGACCTCGACCAACAGTTACTCCTGTGCATCGTGCGTCAGCACCAATCCCTGGGCGTATGGACTGACCAACCTCCAGCTCTACGATAATCCCAGCGTCCTGGCCTCCAACAACTACAGTACCTACAACGATGGGATTCCCGATTGGTGGCGCGTCAAGTACTTTGGCGCGACGACGACCAACGAGCACTCCTGTGCGTCCTGCGACCCGGATGGGGACGGCTACTCCAATCTCCAAGAGTACTTGGCGGGCACAGACCCGACAGTCATCGGATATCACACCTCGTTCACTAACAACCCGGCTTTTGGACAGGCTCCGATCACGGTCACTTTTTACGACACTTCCGTGTGCACCTCGCCCAGCACCAATCGATACTGGGATTTTGGCGACGGCACGGTCACCAACGTGCCGGGGGCGAGCATCAGTCACACCTACACCCGGGCGGCCGGACTGGTTCGTCTGCAGGTCAACGATGGAACCAACTGGGATTGCAACAGCAGCTCGCTTGGGCTCAGCACGTTGGGCGTGGTGCCCATCTCGGCCCCACCGGTGTCCAGCGGTGGTTTCACCAATACGTACCCGACATTTGGCAGTTCAAACATTACGATCAATCCATCCACCTCTGTAGGCATCTTCTATGTCGGAGACACCGTAACGATCTCCAATAATCTCGGCACGACGGTGGAACTCTATGATTATCATTTCAATCCTGTCACCAACATGGCTCCACCGGCCGTATTGAGCAGTCTGACGGTCGGATACTATTTCGTTCAGGTTGATGGAATCAATGGGGGTTTCGGTGACCGCAGCCAATTTGTCGTTCTGCCCGCGGGATACACCAACAGCGTGCGCCCCGACATCGGTCAACTGCCGACGGGCACCCTGACAGAATCCAACCGGTTCATCCGCGTCCATCCATCCTGGACGCGCGTGCAGGTCGGATGGGGGCAACAGGTTAACCAGAACACCGGCACCAATCAGTGGCAGTACATCGATCAGTTCGTTCACAAGTTCACCTCCAACCACTCCCTGGGTGATGAGATCAGCGCGTGGCCCGATCCACCGGTGACCAAGGTGCTCAACCTGCCGCCAGAACACCGCAACTGCCTCAGTTGCCTGCCCTCCGCGCCGGGCACAATCGGCAACGGCATGCAAGACTCGTACCAGAACGGCGCCCCCATCGTCGACGAGACCAACTCGCTGGCCAGCTTCATCAACGACGTCTCGTTGCTGTTCTCCAACGTGGCCATGCGCTACACCAATAGCCTGATCTACGAGCCCGTCAACGAACCGGATGGACATGGGGGCGGCATGACCTTCGACGTGACTGACGACCCGGACCAGACAGGGGTCTTGCCGGCGTCGATGGTGATGAGCGCCGCCACCCACGTGATCACGTATGTCTGCACAAACTGTGAGGTCTGGGGACCGGCCTCGGCGGGATTACTGGGATGGCCCGCGCGATGCTTTACCAACTCTTACGTCCCGCCCTACTATGACCATGTCAACGTGCTTTCCTACCATGCCCCCACCTATTTTGGTCCCATCGACAACTACGTCTCCTACACCAACCGTTTGGACCAGTCCCCAGCGCTGCCCTTGGATGTGGCGCTGGGACAGCAACTGGGCGCCCTGTACCCCGGCAAGCCCACCGTCATCGACGAGTTCTACGATGATGCCCCGGACTCGCTGGGCCAGTTCAATGCCTTTTACGTATGGACCGATGGCTCCTACGCGGCCGGCGGCGGGCAGGACCAGCCAGGAACAGGCATTCCACAATTTGATTGGGACTGGCGACGGATGACGGGGCGTTTCCTGAAACACATCATCATCGGTCACGCCTTCGGCGCGATCGGCATACAGCCTTGGTTGGGACTGTCATCCGCCGACATGCGCGGAGTGGCAGACGCGCAACGAACCATCAATGGAAACGGGGCCAGCGACTACCTGGGATGGAGCGATGCGAATGCGATTTCCGACGATAATGATCCGTTGGGATCAGGACCGAAACCCTCCATTGCGGGACAGTGCATGCTGTCCTGGTGGTTGACCGGATCGACACGCATAAGGAATTGGCTATCGGGCACACCCCTGACCCGGGTCACACCGTCGGGCGACATCAGCAACGGGTGCGTTCCGGGATTGCACTTCTGGTCATTCCAGTTCGCCGACCATAGCACCAACACCTTCATCTGGGCCGATGAGGGCTATTCATTTACCACCAACTTCGGCGTGGGTCTGACAGATATTTGGTCCAATCAGTGGACGGGGCCCATCGGCATCGAACCCGTGATCGCCTGGGGCTGGCCTTCGTCCAACCTGGACAGCATTGGCGACGGCGTTCCCGATTGGTGGCGCGCGGAGTATTTCGGTGGCGACGGCACGACGACCAACAGCCAGTCCTGCGCGTCGTGCGATCCGGACGACGACGGCTTTTCCAATCTGCAAGAGTACCAAGCGGGCACGGATCCGACGAATCCCACCAGCCACCCTCCCAACAACCTGCCTGAAATGCCCTCCCAATTCACATGGTTCGGGAATGGTTACACGTCGATCCTCGATACCCAGTGCTATGGCTGGGTCCATTTGGACGCCTTGGCGTATTATCCGTTGTGGGGTTACGGATCGATGCGCTCATCATTCGACGCCTATAATGCCTGTAATGTGACTGGCACCAACACCCTTGCCTTTTCCTGGGCGAAGATCCAATACCTCGGTTCAAACGACTGGGAGTGGGGCAATGCGGATATGCAGATGGCGTGGCTAACCAACTTCAACATGCAAATCGGCATCGCGTGGTCATCAGGCCATCCGTATTCAACCAATGACTGCCCCAATGGCCCTGGCTGCAGTCAGTGGAACGACCCACCCTGGACATCCACGCTCACAAACGTGCAGCAGTACGCCATCGCCAAGGGTGCGTTTATCACAGCCTTCGTGAACCGCTATTCTTCAAACCAATGGAGACACGCGAACTCCCGAGGCGTGACGAACGGCCTGCAATGGGTTGAGCCGGAAAATGAACCCTACGCCGGCTCCGTAACGGATATTCTCATCCTGGCGGCCTGCCAGGGCGCGCGAACCAACGGGGTGGAACTGACCGGCTGGGTGTCATGGTCGGAAGACAGGCCGTCGTGGTCAAATACACTGGCGACCGCTACCTCCTTGGGGTACAATTACACCTCAATGGTGGATGCCATTGCCTTTCACCATTACTCATTCTCCTACTGGGACCCCTCCATCTCGGATGGTAACTGTCTGGGTGGCAATCTTGCGCAAGCCGCACAGCTGGGCAGCCCAACCAACAACGTGTACTATGGCAACTCCTCGAACACCTACTACAACGGGGAGGACATCTATACAAATTACTTCGACGCGCGAGCGGATGAGTTTATGAACTGGCTTCGCCCGCAACTCCCGACCAACACTCCGATCTACGTGGATGAGTTTGGACTGGATTACGGTGATCGAGAGATCGTCACCAACGGCTCCGTCGTGAGCACAAATTGGGTCCCCGTCGACCCCACACGCGTCGCAAAAGAGATGACCATGCTGAGGGCCGGTGGTGCCACCACTGTCAACTTCAACCCCACGTCTTCTCTCTGGGCACCGATCTATATCGGGGGCGATCCGAATTCCACGAATAGCATGCTGATGCTCGTATCACCTCAGGGGCGAGCCGCCATGTGGACTATATACTGGATTCAAAACCTGCCATTCACCTGCCTCCTGTCCAACGGCAATGCGCTCGCCTACAGCTTCGGCTCCGGCACCAACAAGGTGACGCTGGCGTGGACGTATGAAGGCACCACACAACCGGTCACGGCAGCGGGATACAGCGGGATCGCCGACCTCTATTCGAACGTGCTGGAAAGCGTCAGCGTGTTGAATTCCAACATCACGGTGCTCATCGGAGACGGAACACTTACTGTCCCTTGACGCCCGGAAAGTCGCTTCGCTCCGCACGAAATTGAGAGCTTTGCCCGCCAGTCGGGCAAAGCCCCTGCGTGATTGGGGGCCATTGGGGCCGCTGTGTACGCTGCAATTGTTGGCTGGCGTGCTGCTTGTTGGTTTGATCGCCGCGCATTGTCGGGGCGGAGACTTTTGCGGTGCGGGTTTGTGAAGCGCCCAGCCTTCCGCAGTTGCTCCGCGCGGGCGTCGGAGAGGAACTGGGTGGGGTTTGGTGGGGCCACGGTCGCCCGAGCCGTGGAGTTCACGACGGAGCGGGGCCGGCACCGATCGCGCGCCCGAAGTTCCCGTGTCCGGCCAGCGTTGCTTTTTCGCGGGCCGTCCGAGACAATCCGCTTTGCATGAAACCGATGGTGAGGCTCCTCGTTACTGTACTCTTCAGTTTACCCATCCTCTGCGCCGCCGACACCGGCCCGGTCATCTCGTGGTACAGCAACTCGCTCAATGAACTCACCTTCACCTGCCAGACCGCCATTGTGAAACTCGAATTGGTGGATGCCAACGTCGCCCGCGTGCGCATCGAGCCCGCCGGTCTCCCCTTCAACACAAACGCATCCTTTACCGTCGTCAAACAATGGACCCGTCCCCCGATCACCGTCGTCGATGGCGACCCGCTGACCGTGACGACATCCGGCCTCCGCGTCGACGTGAACAAGAACCCGTTTCGTCTCACGTTCCGCAAGCCCGACGGGTCCGTCTGGCTCGGCACTGCCAGCCCCGACGGATTCTCGGCGTTCGAAAACGATGGGTTGACCAATCGGGGCGCCACGTTCGAAATGGCCCGCGGCGAGCAGTTCTACGGGCTCGGCCTGGTGCTCGGCCAGCCCCTGAGCTACCGCGGCCAGATCCGGTCCCTGTACAACGACCGCGCCCGCTTCCAGTACGGCGCGATGACCGACATGGCCGTGCCGTTCGTTCTCTCGTCGAAAGGGTACGGCCTCTTCCTCGACAACACGTACTCGCAACTCTGGGATTTCCTCTGCACCGACAACACCCGCTGGCGCGCCACCGTCACCGGCGGGGAACTCGACTACTACTTCATCGGCGCCAACGGCCTCGCCGATACCCTCGATCGCTACACGCAGATCACCGGCCGCTCGCCGCTGCCGCCTCGTTGGGCCCTGGGATACATGCAGTCCCGTTACGGCTATCGCAACTGGGCGCAAATGTTCTCCGCTCGCGACGCCTTTCGCACCAACGACATGCCCTGCGACGCGATGATCCTCGACCTCTACTGGTGGGGCCGACCCAACCAGATGGGCGCCTTGCAATGGGATCCCACCAACTTTCCGGATGCCGCCGGCCATCTCGCCACACTCGCGGCGTCGGGCATCAAGGTCATCAGCATTCAGGAGGAATACATCAACCGCGATAATCCTCCCGCCAACACCAATTTCGATGAGGCCGCCGCCCGGCATTATCTCGTCGCGACCAATGAATCCATGTCCGCCCCCAGCATCCTCGAAAACTTCGGCTTCTACGACAATGCTGGTTATGTTGACTTCCTCAATCCCGACGCCCGCCGCTGGTGGTTCACGAAGATCAAGCCGCTCGTCGATGACGGCCTCGCCGGATTCTGGACCGACCTCGGCGAACCCGAGGCGGACCGCCGTCGCGATTTCCTCTCCGGCGGCCATCGCGAGTCGGAGATCCACAACGTCTACAATCTGCTCTGGCACCAGGCGTTGGCCGACGGATTTGCCGCCTACTATCCGAGTCGCCGCCTCTACATCCTCAGCCGCTCCGGTTTCGCCGGTGATCAACGATTCGGCGTCGGGCATTGGACCAACGACACCCGCTCGAACTGGCAGACGCTCGCCGCTCACTTGAACGCCCTCGGCAATTACGCCTTCTCCGGCATGAGCTACTTCGGCAGCGACATCGGCGGGTTTAACGGCACGCCCAGCGACGAACTCTACACCCGCTGGTTCCAGTTCGGCGCGTTCTGCCCGGTCTTCCGCGCTCATGGCGAGGACCCAAAACCCGTCGCCCCCTACCAATTCGGCCCGCAGGTGTTGGAACAATGCCGCACGGTAATGAAATTACGCTATCAATTGCTGCCCTACATTTATACCGCCGCGCGGGAGACGTTCGACTCGGGCATGCCGATGTGCCGCCCCCTCCCGTTGGCGTTTCCCGACGATACGAATGTCGTCCTCAATGGAACGCAATTCATGTTCGGCCCCAATATCATGGTGGCGCCCGTCACGACCCAGGGCATGACCTCGCGCGCGGTGTACCTGCCGGCAGGAGCGTGGATCGACCTCTGGAGCGGTCAATCCGTCAAGGGACCCGTCACGACGAATTGGCCGGCGCCCATCGCCCAAATTCCGGCCTTCTATCGCGACAACTCGATCACACCGCTTGGACCGGATGTCCAATCGAGCCAGCTCGACGACGGCACGCGCCGCGGCTTGCGAATCTACTGCAGTTCGAAAGCCGCCGGCACACTCTATGACGATGACGGCGGGTCGAATGGTTATCGCAAGAACGAATTCGCCACCACAACTGTTGAGGCGTTCGTCCAAGCGCGCCACGCCCGCGCGGAAGTCGTGACCATCAACATCGGCGGCGCCGTTGGCTCCTACGCCGGCGAACCGTCTCAACGACAGTGGCAGGTCGAGTTGTATTCCACCAAACCCGTTGACCGCGTCACCGCCGATGGCAATTCGTTGCCCCGGCTCGACGGCGCGGCCGCACTGACTTCCGTCGACTCCGGCTACTACTTCGACGGCGACCACCATCTGTTGCATATCAAATTGCCATCAGCACCGATTGCCCAGGAACACCGCATCGTCGCCGTCGTAAGCAGCTGAACACATTGACGGTGCGCTGCATCAACAATTCCGGTTCGCTTGCGACCTTTGCGGTCAACTCGTTGGCGCCGTCCGTGTCTCCGCGCCCGATCCCCTCACAAAAACCCGATCTGGTAATCATCCACCACCAGGCCCCGCGACTCCTCAATGAAATCCTCCACCTTCGATAGCACCTGATTCGCAAACCGCCGATCATTGCTCACCACCGCCACCGCCAATACCCCGCTCTGCCACTGGTCGTTGTCCTCCACCTCCGCAATCGACACATTGAACTCCCGGCGAATCCGGTCCTTCAGACTCCGCAACACCATCCGCTTCGCCTTCAAACTGTCCGCCCCCGGTATCGTCAATTCAACCTGCAGAATTCCCACCACCATATCGACCTCGCCTCCCGCAGTTGCTTTCGGTCACGCGTCCCCCTTATTATCGACAATCACACCGACGCGTCAAACCCGCTAAACACCCGCCGGGCCGCCACAGAATCCCGCCCCCGCCCCTTCGCAGTTGTTTGCGGCGCGCCTTTGTGATTGAATTTCCTCGCATGAAAATCAGCCGGACGACCTTGCTCGCGACGGCTGTCGCGATTTTCGCTGCCTCCGCCTGGCTCTACTGGCCCAGCGTTCACGGCGAATTCCTGGACGGCGACGATACCCTCGCCCTGCGCCAGTCGTTTCGCCTGAATGGCCTGACGTGGCGCGCGTTGAAGTGGGAGCTCACCTACACCGTCGACTACTATCAACCCCTGGCTCGATTGTCCCACGTCGTCGATTACCAGCTCTTTGGCGAGAACCCGCTCGGACATCACGTGATGAGTATCGCGTTGCATTCCTTCAACGCCACCCTCGTGTTCGGATTCCTCTGGTCCCTCTTGTCGGCCACTCCGTTCTCCGCCAACGAGCGCTTCACCCTGGCCCTGGGAACCACGCTCATATTTGCCATCCATCCCTTCCAAACTGAATCCGTCGCCTGGCTCGCCGGACGAACCCAGGTCCTCTGCACAACCTTTGGCATCGCCAGCCTCTGGGTCTACGTAACCGGCGGCAAACGCTGGCTCGTGTTCGTGTTGTTCCTCCTGGCAATGATGAGCAAACCCATGGCCGTCTCCTTCCCGTTTATTCTGCTGGCCATCGACTACTATCCCTTGCGTCGCTACCAACAACTCACCTGGGGCCGGTTGCTCTGGGAGAAGACACCCCTGTTCGCCGTCGCCTTCGTCGCCAGCCTCGCCACCATATTCACCAAGGCCCAAAGCAATCAGGTCGCAACGCTGGCCGCTACCCCCTTGTCCAGCCGACTGCTCCTCCTCTTCGTCAGTCTTTCGTTTTATCCATGCAAACTGCTCTGGCCATCGCATCTGTCGCCCGACTTTCCACTGGATTCTACCCTGGCGTTTGCCCCACGTTGGGCGTGGGCGTCGGTGATCTTTGTCGTCGCGATTACCTTGGTTGTCGTCATGGAACGACGGCACTGGCCAATGCTCGTGGCCTGCTGGGCCAGCTACCTGGCTCTGATCCTTCCGGTTTCCGGGCTGGTGACGACTGCCTCCTCGCCGATCCTGACCATGCGGTACGCCTACGTCGCCATGTTGCCGATCCTCCTCGCCATCGGCGCGGCGCTCATCTGTGTGTGGCGGCGCTCAAACACCGTTGGGCATCTGGCACTCGCAGGTCTGCTGGCCGCCCTGCTCTGCGCCTTCGCCGCCGGTTCTCGCCACCTCATCCCCATTTGGCGCGACGACGAATCCAGAAGAGGCGCCGCCCTCGCGGAGTTCCCCAACTCGGACCTGCTCAACCGCGATTACGCCATGGTCGTCCTCAACCAGGGCAACCCCGCCGCCGCCCTCAAATACGCCCAGCGCGACGTCCAGGTCGTGCCGAACGTGTACCAGTCTCATGGCGAACTAGCCCTTGTGCTCGCCCGGTTGGGCCGCGGCAACGAGGCCCTGGCTCAGGCCGAGGAAGCGTACCGATTAAACCCCCGTCGCGGCGAGGCCGAGGTCAGCCTCGGAGTGATCCTGCTCGACCTTGGCAAACCATCCGAAGCCGTCTACCACTTCCAGCAAGCCCTGCGGATTCAGCCCGACACACCCACGGCTCATTACAACTTGGGATACTGCCTTTGTCAGGCGCACCAACTGCCGGAAGCCGCCAGCCAGTTCGAGGCCGAACTGAAAATCAACCCCAATTCCTATGAAGCCCACAATGGACTGGGCGGCGTCCTGTTGGATCTCGGCGACCTGCAAAATGCCATTGCTCACTACAACCGAGCGCTGCAACTCAACCCCGATCTCGTCGAAGCCCACTACAATTTGGGACTCGCCCTGGCACGAACGGGCCGACTGCCCGAGGCCACGAAACAGTGGGAAGACGTTCTCATGCTCAAGCCAACCATGGTCGAGGCCCACGTCTGCCTCGCCGAGGCCCTTGAAAAGCAGGACAAGGTCGCCGACGCCACCCGCCAATACGAACTGGCGCTGGCAATCAACCCCGATTTCGCCGAAGCCCACAGCCGGCTCGGCGCCATCTTTCAACGTTCGGGTAAATTGCCCGAAGCCGCTGCCCAATACGAACTCGCTTTGCGCATCAACCCCGACGACACCGATACCCAGTTCAACTTCGCCCTCGCCCTCGAAAAACTCGGCCGCACCCCCGAAGCCATCCAACACTACCAACTCGCCCTCCATCTCCAACCCGATCTCGCCCCGGCCAAAGACGCCCTCGCCCGATTGCAGTCAACCCAATAGATTCTGTACTCACCGCGCCGCGCCGTAGCCCCGGCAATGGCCGCCTACAACCCCATGATCTCGTACCCGCAATCCACATACACGACCTGACCCGTCGTCGCGCTCGACATGTCGCTCGCCAGAAATAACCCGGCGCTCCCGAGCTCCTTCGGCTCCAAATTCCGCTTCAACGGCGACCGTTCCTCGTAATGCTTCAGCATCTGCGTAAATCCGGAAATCCCCCGCGCCGCCAGTGTGTTCACCGGCCCCGCGCTGATCGCGTTCACCCGGATCTTCTTCGGCCCGAGATCATACGCCAGGTACCGCACGCACGCCTCCAGCGACGCCTTCGCGACTCCCATCACATTGTATTTCGGCACCACCTTCACCGCGCCGTGATACGACATCGCGATGATCGATCCGCCCTCCGTCATCAACGGCGCCGCCCCGCGCGCCAGCGCCACCAGCGAATACGCGCTCACGTCATGTGCGATTCGAAACGCTTCCCGCGACGTGCTGATAAAATCCCCCTCCAGCGCCTCCTTCGGCGCAAATGCCACGGAATGCAGCAGCACGTGCAGTTTGCCGCCAAAATCTTTCCCCACCTGCTCGAACACCCGCGCAACGTCCTCGTCCCGCGTCACGTCGCACGGATACATCGGCGTGTCCGCCCCGAACTCCCCCACCAGCTCCTCCACGTTCTCCTTCAGCCGCTCGCCCTGGTAGGTGAACGCCAGGCGCGCCCCCGCCGCATGCCACGCCTTCGCGATCGCCCACGCGATCGACCGCTGGTTCGCCACCCCGAACACGATCCCCTGTCTCCCCTCCAACAATTTCGTCTCCATGACCCGCGATACTTCATAAACCTCGCGCAACAAACAAGCCCAAATTCGTCCGTGTTTTGGCCCCAAATCTCATTCCCGGGCCTCCACAGATTACGCCCGCCATCCTCCTCACCGCCTCGCTCCTCAACATCATTACCGATCTCCACGAATCCGGCCCCGACCACGACAAGCTCATTGAACTCGTCAACGCCGGGTCAGGAATCCCCTGGCATTTGTCCCGCAAAAAAACCATGGCCGGAGGTTTCCCCCCGGGCCGGCGTCGTTACTCCACGCAATTCGTGCCTAGTCGTGATCGTGGTGATGACGTGGATAATGGCGACGGATTACATCGTGATGATGCCACGGCTCTCGTCCGTCCACATCCAGGTTCACGCTCCCACCAAGCGTTATGCCCGCTGGCACGCTCGGGCCGGATACCCAAACCCCGCCGCTGTTCCACCAGTACAACCGCGCCACCGGATCGAAGTACACCTCCGCGTCCGGGTAATAGGTGTAGTGATACACCACCGGCGGCGGAGCAGGCGCCGCTACACCCACACCAAGATGTATCACCACCGCGGATGCCACCGGTACGCTCGCCACCAATCCCACGGTCCCAGCGGCCAACACCAACCACAGCCAGAACCTCTGTATCCGTTTCATGACAGTCCTCCTTTTCAGAAAAAACCTAAAACCGCGGCCCGCCCCAAACAATCCGCCATCCCGCCGATTCCAGGATACCGCGGATTCCTAGGTCACCACTGTCACCTGGACCGATCTCCCATCCCGTTTCTCCGGCTCGACTTTCCTCCCCGTTTCCCCTATCAAGCTCTTCCAACTTATGCCCAATCTCCTCGCCCAATTCACCGGCCGACAGCACTCCCCCCTCGTCCAGTTCATCAAGTACGCCATCGCCGGCGGCATCGCCACCATCGTGAATATCGTCCTGTTCTACGCCTGCGCTTTCCTGCTTCTCCCGGCCCTCGACCCCACCGACGCTGTCGCCAAACTCCTCCATGTCAATGTCTCCATGCTCCCCGTTGGCGTCCGCGCCCGCAATTCCATGATCGACAACGGCGTCGCCTTCATCTTCTCCAACCTCACCGCCTATATCATCAACATCTTCTGGGTCTTCGAATCCGGCCGACACAGCCGCGTCCGCGAAATCCTCTTCTTCTACCTCGTCTCCGGCGTCAGCTTCGTCATCGGCACCAGCCTCATGGGCTTCCTCATCCACCACTTCGGCCTCATGACCACCATCGCCTTCGCCGCCAACGGCGTCGTCTCCCTCCTCATCAACTACGCCCTCCGCAAATATTTCATCTTCAAAGGCTGATCGAAGAACCGCGTGGGATACCCCGGCGAACTGGCCGCAGGCTTTAGCCTGCGCGTTGCCTGGACAATCCCCTCTCCCTTTGCAAGGGAGAGAGTGAGGGTTTCTATTCCAACTCCCTCAGCACCACGCGCGCCGGCGCGCCATCCGCCCCCTTCAGCTTGACCGGCAACGCGATCAATTCGTAATCCCCCGCCGCGACCTCCGACAAATTCAGCGCCTCGATGATCACCACACCCGCCCCGAGCAATGTGTCGTGCACCGGATGCGTCTTGCTCCCGTACGCTTCGACCGAGAGATAATCCACACCGACCAGCTTGACGCCCCGATGCACCAGTTGCATCGCCGCATCGCCCGTCAACGCCAGGAATTCCCTGTCGAACTCGCAATCGTCATTCGCCCAATGCCGCGAGTTGCGCGTCTTGAACAATGCCCGCGTCACGTCCTCGTCGCCGACGACCTTCCAGTCGCACCTCTCCAGAATCGCCGGCGAAATGTGCTCGGTGATGTCCGTCAAATCGAACACGCGACATCGACCCAGCAACACATCCAACGGCAATTCATCGGTCCCCGAGCCGTCCTTGTAAAAATGAAATGGCGCGTCCATGTGCGTGCCCGTGTGCGCGCCCATCTCCAGCCGCGTCAGATTCACCACGCCGCCTTTGGCAATGCTGCTCGCCAAAGTCATTGAGAGTTTCGGGTCCCCCGGCCACGTCGGGATCCCATTGTGCACCAGCACGCTAATGTCATGGATTTTCATTCGGATGTCCCCAATCTCACTTCGAAAAGTGTGCCAGATTCGCCGGCTTGCCGCTTGGCCGTCCCCTTACAACCCAATCCAGTACCGCTGCGTGACCGCCCGGCCGGGAACCTGGGATGCAACCTCGTTCTCCAGCTTTCCACCGTTCTTCTGAATCACGCGCGCCGACGCCGCATTCTCCCGATCGCACGTAATCAGCACGCGTTTCATTCCCAATCGACGCGCCTCGGTCAACGCCATCGCCAGCATCCGCGTCGCATACCCCTTGCCGCGCTCGGAAGGACGCACGCTGTACCCGATGTGCCCGCCTTCCGACTCCAAAAACGGCGTGAGCGCGTGGCGCAGTTGGAGAACCCCGAGAACCGTCCGCCCATCACGCACCAGCCAGAACGTGTGCGCCGGCACCCAACCCTCCGGCAGACCAATCCCGTTGGCGTGATCGAGGGCCGTGCGCACGTCCCGGACAAAATCGCCGGTGTTCATGCTCGAAAGTCCCGGCACCTGGCTTCCCGCCGGAAATTCCGCGCGGAAACTCAAAAACCCCTCCCGCAACGTCTCCGCCGGGCTTGCCAACTGCAGATCGTCCCTGTCCATTCCAATTCCGTTGCTCGCATCCACCGAAGAAACTGATGCTATACCCGGCAAAGCCGATCAATCATCCCACGTACGTATCATACACGCGCAGCAATTCGCCCACGCTCCATGCCTGCGCGAAGCAGCCGACCGGCCGATGCGGCGGGTTCCCGTCGAATATCTCCGCCACGCTGCCCAGCCCGGCTTCTTCCATGTGATGCAACAGCGGCGCGATGATTTTGCCGATTTCCTTCCGCTGCGTCTTGCCCGTCCCGTTCACCTTCGCGTACGCGTCGCAGTACGGTCCGATCAACCACGGCCAGACCGTTCCCTGATGGTACGCGCAGTCCCGCTGCCACGGATTCCCCGTGTACCGGCCGCAATACCGCGAGTCCTTCGGCGATAATGACCGCAGCCCGTACGGCGTCAGCAACTGCTGCGTCACCACGTCCAGCACCGCTTTCTGCTGCGTCTTGTCCAGCGCCGTGTATGGCAGACTCACCGCGAAAATCTGGTTCGGTCGCACGCTCGCGTCCCGTTCCTCGCCGCGGACTACGTCGTACAAATAACCGCCGCCCCCATTCCAAAAAGCCTTCACATAACTCGCCGCCACCTGATCCGCCAGCTTCCGCAAAATCACCGCCGAATGAATGTCTTGCACGAGCTTTTCTTCCATCTCCGCCAGCATCAGCAGCGCGTTCAACCACAGCGCGTTGATCTCCACGGCTTTCCCGTGCCGCGGCGTCGGTACGTACCCGTCCACCTTCACATCCATCCACGTCAACTGCGTCCCCGGCGCGCCCGCCGTGATCAACGCGTCGCCATCCGCGTGAATATCGAATCGCGTGCCGTCCCGGTAAAACTTCACCACCTCCGCCAGCGCGGGTAACAACTGCCGCGCTCCGTCGTCGTCGCCGCTCGTCTTCCAGTATTTCCAGGAGGAAACGAGGAACCACAACGACGCGTCCACTGTGTTGTAGTCGGGCGTCTCACCCTTGTCCGGAAACACGTTCGGGATCATCCCCTTGTCGCAGTACTGCGCGAACGTCAGCAGGATCTTCCGCGCCACGTCGAACCGCCCCGAGGTCAGCGCCAGTCCCGGCAGCGCGATCATCGTGTCCCGACCCCAATCGGTAAACCACGGGAATCCCGCCAGCACCGTCAGGTTGTCCTTCCCCCGTCGCGCCAGGAATGCGTTCGCCCCAATCAACATCGCCTGCCGCGCCGGGTCGGTCTCGCGCTCGAATTCCTTCCGCCGCGCCCGCTCCCGCGTCGCCATCTCCTCGGCGTGCATGCCGTTCTTCTTCTCGGTCGTCGCAATGATGTATGCCGTCTGACCTTCCGCGAGCCGATACGTCAACTCGAACGGCGTGAACAAATCCTCCTTGAAATCCAGTCCGCGCTCTTCTTCCACCGGATAGGTAAACTTCAGGTACCAATCCGCCTTCGCTTCCACGGCATCCGCTTTGGTGTGGAAATACAGTCGCGGCTTGTCCGCGTAGGGCTGGACGGAAAACGTGCCGCTGCCCCGTTCCACATCCAGGTCGAGATCGTCGTCCCGCTCGCACAGCGCGTTGTAATCGCGAAACGCCAGCAGCGGACGCACCTTCAGCTCGATCGGATGACGCGACCGCTGGTTCCGATACCCCACCACCACCGTGTTCTCGCCGGCCACCAGAAACACGCTCCGCTCAATCTCGAAATCCGTATTGGCGTATCGAAACGTCGGCCACGGCCGCAATCGGAACTCCATCTGGATGTTGAACCCGAGCGGAAACACCGTGCCGGGATACAGATTCGTGCTGATCGCCGATTCGTGCCCGTCCACCACCACCCGCTCCTCGAACTTCGACAGCAACACGTGGCGGTCCACCGGCGGACGCAGCGACGCCACGAGCAGCCCGTGCTGGCGCCGCGTGTTGGCGCCGATGATCGTGGACGAAGCGAAGCTCCCCAGGCCGTTGGTCTCCAACCATTCCTTGCCCAGGGCATTCTTGAGGTTCTGGCAATCGCATTGATCGAATACGGTCTTCATGTCGCGTCTCGCCCGCAACAACGTCCAGTCGGACGAAGTCTAGCCCGTAAATTCGTCAAGGAAAAGAGGTTTTCAAGAGCATCCCCGTGCGCCAGCAAATGTCTGCCCGCCACGATGAAAGAAAACACACCACTCGCGCGACGTTATCGCGGCCAAGCGAAATCTGACCGCGCCCGCGATACGGCTTCCTTCCACTTCGCGTACAAGCTCTCGCGCGTCTCCGTCGACATCTTCGGTGCGAACACGCGCTCGACCCGCCGATGCGTGATGAAATCCGCCGGATTCGACCACACCCCGGACGCGAGCCCCGCCAACCCCGCCGCGCCGAGCGCGGTCGTCTCGATCACCGCCGACCGTTCGACGGGCACGCCCAGCACATCCGCTTGAAACTGCATGAGAAAATTGTTCGCGCACGCCCCGCCGTCCACCTGCAACTTGTGCACCGGCCTGCCCAACTCCGCGCCCATGATGTCCACCACGTCCCGGGTCTGATAGGCAATCGCTTCCAATGCCGCCCGCGCCAGGTGCGCCCGGCTCGTCGCCCGCGTCAACCCAACCATCGTCCCGCGCGCCGCCGCATCCCAATACGGCGCGCCCAGGCCCGTCAGCGCCGGCACGAAATACACGCCGTCGTTCGCGGCCAGACCCGCCGCCAGTGATTCCGTCTCGGCCGACGTCTTCACAATCTGCAACCCGTCCCGCAACCATTGCACCGCCGCCCCGCCGACGAATACGCTGCCCTCCAGCGCGTACTCCACCCGCTCACCAATCTGCCACGCAATCGTCGACAGCAGATGCCGCGAATCGCGCGGTTCCTCGCCCGTGTTCGTCATCAAAAACAATCCCGTGCCGTACGTGTTCTTGATGACGCCCGGCTCGTAGCATCCCTGCGCGAACATGGCCCCCTGCTGATCGCCCACCACGCTGAAGATCGTCGCCGCGAACCCGAACAATGCCGGGTCCACCTCCCCGAATTCACCGGCGCTTGCCCGCACTTCGGGGAGCATCTCCCGCGGCACGCCGAACAGTTTCAGCAACTCCCCGTCCCATTGGCGCTCGCGAAGATTGAACAGCATCGTCCGCGACGCGTTGCTCGGATCCGTGGCGTGCACCCGTCCGCCCGTCAGCTTCCACACAATCCAGGAATCAATCGTCCCGAAAATCCCGCCGCGTGTCGCCGGCGCATTCCGCAACAGCCATTCCATCTTCGTCGCGGAAAAATACGGGTCGCACACCAGACCGGTCCGACGGTGTATCTCGTCCGCCAGCCCGTTTTGCTTCAGCTCCTCGCATCGCCCGGCCGTCCGCCGGTCCTGCCACACAATCGCGTTGTGCAACGGCTTTCCCGTCCTCGGGTCCCAGCCGACCACCGTCTCGCGCTGGTTCGTCACCCCGACGCCCACGATCTGCTGCGCGTCCACCTTCCCCACGGCTTCGGCCACCACCGCGCGCGTCGTCTCCCAGATCTCTTCCGGATCGTGCTCGACCCAGCCCGGCTGCGGGAACAACTGCCGAAATCCCCGGTAGCTCGACGCGACCACCTGAGTCTCATGGTCGAATACAATCGCGCGATTCCCCGTCGTGCCCAGATCGATGGCCAGAATCAACATCGCTTCCGAAATCGTCTAGGATTTCGCCTCTCGCGGGAAATGTTCCGCGAGTGCTTTGCCCGCCGTGGTGATTCCGTGCACGACGCCTTCGGTGAATTCTCCCTTGCGGAAATATTCGCGCATCGCGCCGACCACATCCTCCCAAAACGTCTCGCCGCATTTGGCGTGCACCGCTTCGTCCCCGATGACGGCAAAGTTCTGCGATTCCGGCGCGATGAATATCAGCACCGCGTTCCGGTCCTTCGTCTTGTTGAGGCCCATCTTCGCAAAATGATGTACTGCGGCATGACGCGGATCGTCCACCTTCCGATGGCTCACATACACGCGGATTTCGCCCGTCGTGTGTTTCTCCGCCTCAACGATCGTTGCCGTAATCCGGTCGTGGTCCAATTCGCGAAATAAATGTTTCACCTTCATCGCGTCACCAGCTTCCCCCCGCGCCGCCGCCGCCAAACGACCCGCCGCCTCCCGAGAATCCTCCTCCGCCCGAAAACCCGCCACCACCGGAGAATCCGCCGCCACCAGCGGACGAGCCTCGGCCACCGCCGCTGAGAAACATGTCCAGAAGCGTATAGGCTACCATCCGCCCGGCGCTTGAATATACGGTGCCGCCGTACCGGTACGCCTGCATTCGACCGATAAAAATCAACACCATCAACAGCACCAAAATCCCAATGACCCAATCCATGCCGCCCAAGTGACCCGACCGAACTTGATCCCCCACCGTCTGGCCAGTTCCCTTGTACTCGCCCTTGGTCGCGGCCAGAATCGCCGCCACGCCCGCCCGCAAACCACCATCAAAATCCCCGTTGCGGAAATGCGGTTTGATCTCGTTCTCGATGATCCGTTTCGCCAGCGCGTCGGGCAGCGCCCCCTCCAGGCCGTACCCGACCTGGAGGTACATCTTGTGGTCTTGGACGAACACAAACAACACCGCCCCGTTGTCCTTCCCCTTCTGACCAACACCCCACGATTGCGCAACGCGGACGGTGTAATCCTCAATCGACGAATCCGATTCCATCTTCGGATACACCACCACGAGAATCTGGCTCGATGTGTCGCGTTCGAATTGTTCGAGCTGCCGGTTCAGGTCCGCCGCGGTCGCGGAAGACACAACGTTGGCGTAATCATTGAAATACTGGTCCGGCCGGGGTGGCATCACCTCGGCCGCCGACGCGCCCATCACCACAACCAGAGCGACAAGTATCCAGAGGCGTCTCATCTCCCGAAGCTCCGTGCGCTATTTCGACTGCGTTCCCAGCGAATTGAAGTCCACTTTCGGCGGGGCCTCCGCGCCGGCCGTCGCCTGGAAATACGGCTTCTCCTTGAATCCGAAATAGCCCGAGTAGAACATCGTCGGGAATCTCTTGATCGCCGTGTTGTACGCCTGCACCACCTCATTGTATCGCCCGCGCTCCACCGAGATCCGGTTCTCCGTGCCCTCCAGTTGCGCCTGCAGTTCGAGGAAATTCTGGTTCGATTTCAAATCGGGGTACCGTTCCACGACCACGAGCAACCGCGACAAGGCGCTGCTCAGTCCCGCCTGCGCCTTTTCGAACTCGGCGAACTTCGCCGGATCATCCGCCACCTTGCTCGCGTCGATCTTGCCCACCGACGCGCGAGCCTCGGTAATCTCCACGAGAGTCGACTTCTCAAAGTTCGCCGCGCCCGATACGGTCGCCACCAGATTCGGAATCAGATCGGCCCGGCGCTGATAAACGTTCTGCACCTGCGCCCATTGCTTCTCGACTTCCTGTTGCAGGCTGACAAGACGGTTGTATCCGCATCCCTGCACCAGCGTCATCAACGCCAGTGTACCGACCAGAATTGAAATTCGTTTTCGCATGGTTTGCCTCCCCGAATTGATCGATCCGCCGCGAGATACTGTACCGCCGCGGTTTGTCATGGCAACGCCAATCTTCGCTCAGCCAACCGCCGCCTTGAAACTCACCTGCCGTTTCCCGCCCGTCGGAATCTCCACCGTCAGCCGGCCCGTTGCCGTCTCGTATTGAAACTTCACCGGGTTGCCGTCTACCAACACTTCCCCGACCGGCTTCTCCGACCACGCGAGAAACACGCCGCCGTCGCGCAACGTGACAGCCAGCGTCCCATCCCGACGCCATTTCTTCGCGACGATGGCGCCGGTGCTGTTCAACTTGTCCGCCAAACCAATCACCGCCACACCGCGCTCGACCGGCGCATACGAAATCATTTCCCACTCGCCTTCGCCAAGCGACAGCGGCGCGCGCTCGTCGCGACCGCACCGCCAGAGCCGGCCCGACCGCTGCGCAAAGCCGACAAAGTCATCGCCCTTCAACTCCGGCGCGTCGCTGGGCGAAACCGTTCCCGCGATGGTGGCACGCTCCGCTTTCGCCGCGTGATAATTGCAGTTGAACGCCCCGATCACCGCGCAGTCGCGGTTGTAGTTGAACACCTTCAGCAACACCGGTTCGCGCGTCACATCGGTGAACAGGCAATCCCGCGTCGGCCGGCCCGGACGATCCGCGCGGAGGATCGAGCCGTCCGAAAGAACGAGTTTGCGGAGCACGTCGAAATTGTGCGCGTCGGGTGTATCGGAGACGTACACGGGACCGCCCGACACGGCGCGTCCCGCCGCATGGAACGACCCCATCGCGTGCGCCGATTGAAACATGTCCCAGTCGGGCTGCATGAATTCCCCAAACCACATCCCGACCTGCGCGTTGGTGTACAGATGCAGCCCGTGTGTCTCCGGTCGTTTCGGCCAGAAATCAATCGACGTCCGCATCAGCGTCGAGCGCGGCGAACAATAATACGTCTCCATCGCGTTGGCCATGCAGTTGATCAATCGCCCGCCAAAATGTTCCGCCACGGATTTCTCCAGCGCCGCCCGATACGCCCGGGTCAACACCACGCGCCCGCCAAGCCCCTGGGCCAGCCCCTCCATCGTCGATTGATTGTCCACTTTCACGCCGTCCACGCCCGCCGCTTCGAGACGCTCGTGGAGATCCTCGTAAAACTGCCCGATGCGCCGCGGCGGCACCACGCCCACGATGTGGCCCCAGTATTGCGTGTTCATCGACGGACGCATCTGGAGAATCGCCGGGCTGAACGAGCGGGGTCGGTCCGTCACATCGTAGCCGGGCATTGCCTCGCCATCCACGCCGCCCCAATAACCCATGATCGCATGCCACACCAGAAATGTGCGAATGCGAAACTCTTTCTTCGACATGCGCACCGTCGGCCGCAAATCACCGCCGAACCGCGCCTGATTCGCCGCGAACGAAATCAGTCGTTCCTCGCCCGTTGCTTCCTTTTTGTAATCCTGCCAGCCGTCATCGAGAATCATCATCCTCGGCTCAACTCCCCCCGCCTTGAATGATTCCAGCCCCCGCCGCACTCCGTCCGCCGAGACCTTCCTGTAAAACGAGTCCCAGGTGCACCAGCCGAACTCATTCGCAAAGTCCGGCACGGGTTTGTCGCGCCGCAATTGGCCCGTGCCGAGATGCTTCATGACGGCCCGCGCGCCGGCCTCGATCATTTTATAGGGATCATTTCCCACCGCCACGAACAACGCCACGCCTCCACGCCCTTGCACCTTTGGGTCGTCGGTCTCGCCGGTGATCTGCAAGCCGTCGACGCTACCGCTCAATGTGAAGACAAACGGTCCGTCCATTAGCGGCACCAGCATCACGCAATCACCCGCCTCCGTTTCCGCCAACAGCCATTGCGTTTCCAAGCTGACCGCTGCGGCATTCGTTCCCGCACACGGAACCATCCAGAACGGTTCGTCGCGATGGCAACTGGTGAACCGGCGCATGCCAACGATGCTCCCGACCGGCGACTGGATCGACGAACCGCGCTGCATCGCCGTGAATTTCAAGAACACGCCGGCGCCCTCAGCAGACTTGGCCAGCGTGAAATTCGCGGGAACAGTATCCAGCACGCGTCGATCCCCCAGCCAAAGCGCGCCGTCCCGCAGGGAGAATTCAGCCCCCGAAACGCTTTGTGCGATCTTGGCCATAACCACGAGTCTGATCAGGAGTTTCATGATTTGTCCAGCGCCCCGACACTTCTCCGTCGTCCGAGGCTAACATTATTATGATTATGGTTCCGCGACCATGATTGAGAGCCATTGCGGAGGAACGCTTTACCATGGTTTTGGACACCGATATTAGGGTGCTCCAAGCATCCAGGCCGCCCACAGGTTCATGCTGAAAAAATCGGTCCAATGCTGCAAGCGTTTGCCCAAAACGACTGCTTACACAACATATTAAACATCAAGCATATCGGCTACAAGTCCAAAATTGTCATTGCTGCTTGGCGAATTTCCTTGACCTCAACACGAGTTTTATTGTAAACGTTTTCATAAGAGGTTTGCGAGGTCTCGCGACTTGAACCGTGAGCGCGACGCTCGTGGTTCAGTTTCAGCCAAAAGGCGAGAGGGTTCGCAAACTGAGTCTGGCAACTGGAAAGAAGCGACGGGAGAAAGGACTTCAATAGGTGAGAGGTATGAATCTTCTGGGTAAATCAATCACAACATTGGCAGGGGTCGCGGCGATTTTGCTTGTGCAAAGTTCGTTCGCTCAGACCGTCACGATCGAATCATGGGAAAACACATATGACGGGTGGCAAGTGCCGTCTCCAAACGACGCTAATGCGGCATTTTCCCCGATTACGTCCGGTTTCACTACAAAGGCTGGTGTCACCGACGGATCTTACAGCTTGGGGATTACGGGAAACGGCACGGGCGGCCCGGACTATGGACAGTTGCTTCTGAGTCCGTACGTGGCTGGGTGGACGCCGTTGTTGGGCAGCGCCACTTCGCTGAGCCTGGACGTCTATACGCCAGCTGCTTCTTTCGGCTATTATCTCCAATTCGATATCGACATTGACAACGCGGACACGGGTTTTGTGTCGCTCGACGGTTATTCCTACCCGGCCACCGTAATTGGCTCGGAAACGACCATCACGGTTCCGGTGCCCGCAGGCGTCGCGGCCACACTGGCGGCTTCCTCGAATCCAACGCAAATAGCCATTCAGGTCGGTGGCGGATTCAGTCCCGGAAACGAGTCGATGTACCTGGACAATCTGCGAGTCGCGGAAGTTCCCGAACCCTCCACGTTCGCCTTGATCGGACTGGGGTTGCTCGGTCTGCTCGGCATCAAGTCGCGCCGCGTGAGCTAAGTCGTCGTGTGAAGTTTCCGTCTCCCGATGAGGGCATGTTGTGAATCTACTCACAACATGCCCTTCGGGGTTCGATTTCGGCAGTATGTCGCAAGATCCGCAGACTGGTGGCTTAAGTGTCGTTTTACAATACATTCGAATACAGAAAATGAAGTGAGTTGAGGCTTGCAAACGTTTACAATCAATGTTATCCTCCCCAGAAGCTTCGACAGGCTAACACCAAAACTTACGAGGTAGTGAGATCATGAAGAAAACCTCCTTGGCACTAATTGGCCTAATCCCACTCTTGGCACAATGCGCTTCCGCGCAGATCCTGTTTTCATCCTATCAGGATTTCTCACAGTGGCAGGGCATAAACAGCTTCCCAGCCACGGCAGTCGCCAGCCCGGATTCAGACGGCGGCCTTGTCAACGGCTTGGCGAATACGAATGCTGCCGGAGGGACGGCCACCGGCGGAGCGCTGGCCATATACGTTCCGTCAACTACCACACCCTACAATTACGCGGCAGCCTCACCGGGCTTGCAAGGCACCACCAACGTGATCGCCTTACTGGAGCAACCGGGGAAAGTCTTGACCTTCGATTACCAGCTCCCAGCAGGCGCAACGGGAACCTATTTTCAAGTAGGCGTCGTGGTCAACTGTGACAACTTGTTTAGCCAATCGTTTCCTACGTCCACCACCACATTGGGCGGCGGATGGATCCGCGCCACCGTCGACTGGAGCGCGGTGGCCACCAATATCATCGCTGCGCAGACGTCAACCCCCAGCAACTCGTTCAGTTATTTCCAACTCCTCGTCCTTTATAACTCCGATTATTACCCCACCCAGCCCTTTTACGTCGACAACTACGTACTGCGCAATCCACCGGCTCCTCCGGTCAAGTTGTTTACGACCACCAATGATTTCACCGGCTGGACCACGGAAGTTGATGCGAGCAATGTTGGACCGACCAATTTTGACCTGGACGGCGCGACGACCAACGGCCTCGGCAATCTCACCGCCCCTGGAGCGGCGGGCGGCCCGGGCTCGCTCAGTATCCAGTGGGGCGGGATCAGCAACAGTAACTACGGCGTGGCTTCGTTCAGTCCGTTCGAACAAGGCAATGCCGCGTTCGTCGCGGCGCTGGAGCAGGCTTCGGTTCTGACGTTCGACTACACCACCCCGGTCCAGGGAACCGGCACGTATTTTGAGGCGGGCGTCGTGGCCTCCTACCAAAGCAACCCCACCAACCGGTACGACCAACTCTTCTGGTCGACCACTACCGCGGTGAGTGGGACTGTTTCGCGCGCCTCCATTGACTGGGTTTTGGAAGGCCAGGCGATCGCTGCGGCGCAGGCGGCCAACGGCGGCTCGTTCAGTAATTTCCAGATTGGAATCCTTTGGAACTCTGATTACAACCCCGGTGCCACGCCGTTTCAGGTGGACAATATCGCGGTGACCACGAATCCGCCGGCTGCTTACTTGATCCCTGCCAGCGCGGCGCTGGTCGCGCAAAACTGTGCCGTCCCCAACGGCGCCATTAATCCCGGCGAAACCGTAACTGTCGATCTCGCGCTGCAAAATACCGGCAACGCCCCCCTCTCGAACGTTGTCGCCACGTTGCAGTCCGTCGGCGGCGTCACCTTGCCGAGCGGCCCGCAATCCTACGGCACGCTCCTGGCCAACGGAGGCGCGGCGACCAATTCGTTCTCGTTCACCGCCGAGGGTACGTGCGGCGGCGTTCTCACCGCCACATTGCTGATTCAAACCAACTCCGCCCCCTACCGTACCGTCCCGTACGGCTTTACGATGGGCGCGCCAAGCCCCGTGTCGAAGATCTACAGCACCGGTGGCGTTTCGATCCCGATCCCCGATAAGAGCTCGAACACGGTCTCGATTACGGTGAGCGACGCCAATGTCGTGTCGAACGTCACCGTCAGCATCCGGATGTCAGAAAATTATGACGGAGATATCTCGATGAATCTGATTCATCCCGACGGTACGGTCGTCGAACTCATTGCGTATAATCCAGTCAACGGGGGCCAGGATTTTGGCACCGGCGCGACGGATTGCACGGGTACCTTCACGGTATTCGATGATTCCGCCGCGACTGCGATTAGCGCCGGTTCCTCCCCATATGCCGGCTCGTACAGGCCCGTAACCAAGCTCGGGGTCCTCGATGGCAAATCGACCTTGGGTACTTGGAAGCTGCAGATCGTTGACACCGACACCACGTCGGGTGACATCGGCACGCTGTCTTGTGCGCAGTTGAACATCGGTGAGATCACGTACACCTGCTGCAGTTCGCCGCCACCGCCGTCCGATCCGTTCACCACCTGGCAGGACAATTATTTCACCTCGGCAGAATTGGGCACGGCATCGTATAGCGGAGCCAATGCCGATCCGCTGGGCAAGGGCATCAGCAACACCAACCAGTTCCTGGCCGGCTTCAATCCGACCAACAGCGCCGCCTACCCGCATATCATCAGCATTACCAAGACCAATGGGAATGCGGACGTTAACGTGATTTATCTCGGTGCCAGCGGCGACAGCACCTACACCGGCGGCCCGGCGTCGCGCACGAACGTGCTCGAGTATACCACCGGCACGGCCAATGGAAGCTACACGAATACATTCATCAGCACCGGCCACACCAACATATTGAGTGGTGGCACCGGGCTCGGCGCCGTGACCAGCGCTGTGGATAGCGGCGGGGCAACCAACAAACCGTCGCGGTATTATCGCGTCCGCGTGCTGCTGCCCTGAGATTTGCGTTCCGTTGTACGCGCCCGCGCCGGACCGGTATTGCCGGACCGGCCCTCGGCAGACGCAGTGCCGGTGCGCCGGACGGGTGCCTGAGTTATTTTATGATGCGTCGGAAACAGAATGAGCGGAACGGGATGACGGGGGGAATGATCGCCGCGGAAGTGGCGCAGATTCACTTCGACGGTGGCGGCGAAAATCGCATGACCCGCCTGCGCTCTGCGTTCACTCTCATCGAGCTTCTGGTCGTCATTGCCATCATCGGCATTCTCGCGGCGATGCTGTTGCCCGCGCTAAACAAGGCTCGCCAGAAAGGGGAGGCTGCGGCCTGCGCCAGCAACCTCAAGCAGATCGGCGTCGCCATCCAAATGTACGAGGACGACTTCCGTGGCTGGATCCCGCCAGCGGAACGACTCTCCGATGGTGCCTCATATGACCGGCTGATTGCACCATACATGAGCGGGAGTACCGCCGTGACCAATCCGCACCATCAGTGGGCCTACGTTTTTCACTGTCCCTCCGACAAGCTGGCGCACAACAACCCCCTTGAGAGTCCACGATCCTACTCCATGAACATCCAGTTGGATCCAGTAAACTACGGGATGATGACCACGGTAGGCTTGGGCGCGAATTCCGCCAACGTTGATGATACTTCCAGCACGATCCTGGTTGCCGAGCGCCCGAATATTTACAACCTTTACGATTACGATGCGGTCTCAGACTGTGGATGCCCCGACTCGACGGCTGGAGGGCCCCCATTCTGCAAGCAAGGATTTGAGTACGGTCAGATTACGTCAAGCCATAATACGGATTACCCCGCTACGCTGCCGTTGCACATAGGTGGCTGGAATTATCTCTTCTGTGACGGCCATGTGCAATGGCTCACGCCACAGCAGACGCTGGGTCACGGCAACGGGAAGATACCTCCGGGGACGCTGGGTCAGCCGTACGGTATGTGGGACCCGCGGCGGATTGCCAAATAGCGCGACTCGATCCATGGCTTCTACAAACACGCGCGGCAATTTGACCGACGCATAGCTTTGATGTGAAACGATGTGGCCACGAAAGAACATGCGGAACGAAACTGAGCGACCGCGATCGGAATCGCCGGCGACTCCACGTGGCGTCCGTAGTTCACAATGGAGCGCGCGTGCGGAGTCCGGCAACCGAAGTACTCCAGCCGCCTTCACCCTCATTGAACTCCTGGTGGTCATCGCCATCATCGGCATATTGGCGGCGATGCTGTTGCCAGCCCTGAACAAGGCTCGCGAAAAAGCGCAGGCCGCGGCTTGCGCCAGCAATCTGAGGCAGATCGGTGTTGCGATCCAAATGTACGAGGACGATTTCCGAGGCTGGATTCCGCCAGCGTCCCGACTGCCCGACGGCGCGTCATTTGACAGGCTGGTGGCGCCGTACATGGCCCAGCTTAGCGTGAACGCCACTACTCCAAGTCTCAACAGTCGGTGGGCCGCAGTCTGGAAGTGCCCCACGGACCGGATTGGTCGCCTCCATTCCGCCTCCCTTCCCAGATCCTACTCCATCAACGTCAACTTGGATCCAGTGAACCAGGGCATGTACGATGTGATCGATTGTCACGTTGGTGGCTTGGGAGCAAATTCAACAGGGATTGATAATCCGCCCAACACGATCCTGGTCGCCGAACATCCCTTCTCATGGAACGAGTACGGGTATGATTCCAGATGTGGCGTCGCGTGCCCGGACGGTTGCAGCCTTGCCGGTGAGCCTCTCGACCAGGATAGTAGCGGACAGTATCTCCCTTGGCATTCCGGAGGCTGGAATTATCTGTTCTGTGACGGCCACGTGCAATGGCTCAAGCCGCAGCAGACTCTGGGTCATGGCAACGGGAAGATACCGGCGGGGACGATGAGCGTCCCGTACGGCATGTGGGACCCGCGGCGGATTGCTCAATAGCGCGACGGAAATCGTAATCCACTCCTGATGAAGACACGGATTCCGACGGCCCGACGGCTCTTCAGACTGTTCGCAATGTGCCTCCTCGGGTCGATTGGCGTGCTTCAGCTATTCCTTGCGTCCCTCTCCGCGCAGACATTGCTGAACGAACCGATCGACGTCAGCACCGATTTCCGCAACTTCTCCCACACCTACTACCTCGCTGATCGCCTCGCGGAATTCGATCCCGCTACGCACTCCGGCATGATCCACTTCCAACGCGGCCAGTACTTCACCCGGCAGGCATTCGATAACATGCTTGCCATCCTCCGCCCCGTCGAACCGAACGAATTCCCCGCCAACGAATACGAAGCCAACCCGACACTCCCCTTCTCGGTCGAATTCGTCTCGCCCCGCGCCCTCCGCATCCGCGTCACCAGCGGTCCGCAGTTCGCGAAACAGGTCGATACCTTGATGCTCGCCGGGCTCGTCCCGAAAGATGATTCGTGGCAGTACTCCGCCGTCCCCGGCGGCCATCGCTACGCCAGCGCGTTCGGTTCCGTGACGATCCTCGAAAACCCCTGGCACATCGAAATCCGCGACGCATCGGGAAAACTCCTCACAAAAACCGATCACACGTCCGACAACAACACCTCGTTCACGCCAATTCTCCCATTCTCCTTTGTGCGCCGCGCCTCCGATTATTCGCGCCGCTTCAACGCCGCGTTCACGCTTTCGCCGGGCGAAAAGATCTTCGGTTGCGGCGAGTCGTTCACCAGCTTCGACAAGCGCGGCCAGAAGATCGTTCTCTGCGCCAACGACGCCAACGGCGTTCAGAATCAGCGCCTGTACAAGCCGATCCCGTTCTTCATGAGCAACCGCGGCTACGGCATGTTCCTGCACACGACGACGCCGATCACCTGCGATTTCGGGAATTCTTTCAGCGGCATCAACTCGTTGATGCTCGGCGATGATGAGCTCGATCTCTTTGTCTTCCTCGGTTCGCCCAAGGACATTCTTGGCGAATACACCCGTCTGACGGGCGCGTCTCCCACGCCGCCGCTGTGGTCGTTTGGCTTGTGGATGAGCCGCTGCACCTACTCGAGCGAAAAACAGGTCCGCGAGGTCGCCGCCCGCCTGCGCCAGAACCAAATCCCCTGCGACGTGATCCATCTCGACACCGGCTGGTTCGAAACGGACTGGCGGTGTGACTACCAATTCTCCCCCTCCCGCTTCACCGACCCGCAGAAGATGATTTCCGATCTGAAGAATGATGGCTTCCACATCTCGCTCTGGCAGCTTCCGTACTTCGTGCCCAAGAACACGCTTTTCCCGGAACTCGTGCGGAGCAACCTCGTCGTCCGCGATGGGAAGGGGAATTTGCCCGAGGAAGACGCCGTTCTCGATTTCTCGAATCCGTCCACCGTCGAGTGGTACCAAGCCAAACTGGCAAACCTGTTGAAAATGGGCGTCGGCGCGATCAAGGTCGATTTTGGCGAGGCCGCCCCGTACAACGGGGTTTACGCCGACGGCCGCACCGGCTTCTACGAACACAACCTCTATCCGCTCCGCTACAACAAGGCCGTCGCCGACGTCACCCTGAAAACCACCGGCGAACACATCATCTGGGCGCGCAGCGCCTGGGCTGGCAGCCAGCGGTATCCGATTCATTGGGGCGGGGACGCGGAAAGCACCGACCAGGGCATGGCCGCGGAATTGCGCGGCGGCCTGTCTCTTGGGCTGTCGGGCTTCTCGTTCTGGAGCCACGACATCGGCGGGTTCACCGCCGGCTCCGTCAGCAGCATGAACACAAATCTCTACGCCCGCTGGCTCGCGTTCGGCATGTTGAGTTCCCACAGCCGTTGTCACGGCATCGCCCCCAGGGAACCGTGGAATTACGGCGATGATTTCCTGAACGAGTTCCGCGCCGTCGACGATCTGAAATACTGCCTCATGCCCTATGTGTATGCCCAGGCCCGGGATTGCTCCGAGCGCGGCCTGCCGATGCTGCGCGCGCTGTTCGTCGAGTTTCCCGATGATCCGGGCTCATGGCTCGTCGACGACGAATATCTCTTCGGTTCGAGCATCCTCGTCGCCCCGTTGATGCACCAAAACGATACCGTCCGCGCGGTGTATCTGCCGCCATCCACGTGGATCGATTACCAGACCGGGAAGAAATATTCGGGCGGCTGGCAGAACATCGAAGCCGGCAAACTTCCCGTGGTGATGCTCGTGCGCGATGGCACGGCGATTCCACAGATTCAGCTCGCGCAATCCACCGCGCAAATGGACTGGTCCAAACTCAATCTCGTCGTCTTCGCAACGGACGCAACGACGGCCAACGGCCTGATCTGCCTGCCGTCCGACAACACGCTCCACCCGCTCTCCCTGACAAAGCAGGGGCGCGAATTCAAGCTCGCGAACGATCCACTCGCAGGCAAAGTGACCTGGAGCATCCAAAGGGCGGAAGTCCGCTGATGCTCTGCCCGTGATGAAACGATCCGTTGAACGATCTCGCCTCGATAGCCATCGGGGTTTTTTCGTCTCTCTCGTTCTCGCATTGGCTGTGGTCGCAATTTCGCCTCTGTCCGCGCAGAGTCCGCAATCATCGCCCGGACGCGAGCGCTTGCGGATGGATTTCGATTGGCGGTTTGCCTTTGGCAACGCGACGGATCCATCAAAAGATTTTGACCCGGCGAACAGCTTCTTTTCCTATCTCGCCAAGGCGGGCCTTGCCGCCGGCGCGGCCGCCGCCGATTTCGATGACCGCGGCTGGCGCACGTTGAACCTGCCCCACGATTGGGCCGTTGAACTCCCCTTTGATCGTCGCGGCAGCGCCAGTCACGGGTACAAAGCCGTCGGAAGGAATTTCCCGGAAACGAGCGTCGGTTGGTATCGCAAGAGGTTTTTCATTCCGTCAACCGACCTCGGCCGGCATATCACCATCGATTTCGATGGCGTGTTCCGTGATTCGCAGGTCTGGGTCAACGGTTTCTACCTCGGCCGCGAGGCCAGCGGTTACAGCCCGTTCGGATATAACATCACCAATTACCTCAATTACGGCGGCACCAATGTCGTCGCTGTCCGCGTCGATGCCACGATCGAGGAAGGTTGGTTCTACGAGGGCGCGGGCATGTACCGCCACGTCTGGCTCACCAAGACTGCCCCGTTGCACGTCGCCAAGTGGGGCACGTTCCTCACCACGGATGCGAATGATGGCTCCGCCGACGTGACCGCGCGCGCCACCGTCGAGAATGATTCGGCAAATGACAGCGCCTTCGAGATCGAGGAGGCGATCCTGAACGCCGAAGGTCAGCCGGTCGCCACCGGCAGTGTGAAAAATGTCTCGCTCAAGCCGGGCGCAACGGCCGAGTTTTCGTCCGTCCTGAGTGTGTCGAATCCGCAACTCTGGTCTGTCGAGACACCCTATCTGTACAAACTCGTCACGTCGATCCGTCAGGGAGAGAATGTGGTCGATCGCTACAAAACGCCATTCGGCATCCGCACGATTCGCTGGGACCCAAACGAAGGCTTTTTCCTGAATGGCAAACGCGTCGAGTTGAAGGGCACGTGCTGTCATCAGGACCACGCCGGGGTCGGCGTGGCCGTGCCCGACGAACTGAACGCGTTCCGCATCGAGCAACTCAAAAAGATGGGATCGAACGCCCTGCGCACCAGTCATAATGCGCCCACGCCGGAATTGCTCGACGCCTGCGACCGGCTCGGCATGTTGGTCATGGACGAGAATCGTGAGTACGGCATCAATCCCCATCAACTGGGGGAGCTCGAACGCCTCATCCTCCGCGATCGCAATCATCCCTCCGTCGTCATCTGGTCGCTCGGCAATGAGGAATGGGCCGTCGAAAGCAACGACAAGGGCACGCGCGTCACCCAAACAATGCAGACCTTCGCGCGACGTCTCGATCCGTCGCGCGAATTCACCGTCGCCAGCAGCGGCGGCTGGGGCATGGGCAGCTCCGCCAGCATTGACGTGATGGGTTTCAACTATCTCACGCATGGCAACACGGACGAGTTCCACAAGAAATTCCCCGACAAGCCTTGCGTGGGCACCGAAGACGCCAGCACGCTCTCAACCCGCGGAATCTATGTCGAGGACCGTGCCCATCAACACCTCGCGGCCTACGACGTTCACAAGACAGATTGGGGCGCCACCGCGGAGAAATCGTGGTCGTATTACGCTCCGCGCGCCTATCTCGCCGGCTTGTTCCAATGGACCGGTTTTGATTATCGTGGCGAGATGACGCCGTTCGATTGGCCGGCGATCAGCTCGCAATTCGGCATCCTCGACACGTGCGGATTTCCCAAGGACAACTTCTACTACTACCAGTCATGGTGGTCGTCCCAGCCCGTCCTTCATTTGCTGCCCCACTGGAACTGGCCGGGCAAAGAGGGACAGGAGATCAATGTGTGGGTCCACAGCAATTGCGACGAGGTCGAGCTCTTCCTCAACGGGCAGAGCCAGGGCCGCAAGGCCATGCCACGGAATTCGCACCTGGAATGGAACATCAAATACGCGCCGGGCACGTTGCTCGCCCGCGGCTACACCGGCGGAAAAGAAGTCATCACGGCAAAAGTCGAAACCACCGGCGGGCCGTCCGCGATCCAGCTCACTCCCCACCGAGTTGCCATGAACGCGGATGGCGGGGATGTCTCCATCGTCACCGTGCAAGCCAACGACGCCCAGGGACGAATGGTGCCGACAGCCGGCAATCTTGTCACCTTTGACATTTCCGGCCCCGGCAGAATCATCGGCGTCGGCAACGGCGATCCCTCCTCCCACGAGCCGGACCGTTACGTCGAGACCGTTCGTGCGCTCCCGATGGCTAATTGGCGCATGAAAGCGGTGGACACCGAAACAAATCTCGCAGAAGTCGCCTTCGACTTCGATGATGCCGATTGGAAAACCGCATTCGATGGAAACAGCGACACCAACGAGCCGGCGCATATCATTGTCTATCGTGCCACGTTCGACGGGCCGCGAGACACGGCTGGCGCCTCGTTTACACTGATGCTGCGCCGCCTCGGCCATCCACAATTGGTCTATCTCAACGGCCAGCCGATCCCGGGAAATATGTCGCGCGAAAACGCCGAAATGGAAATCAAACTCCGCGCGAATGTATTCCGCCATGGCAAGAATGTCATCGCAATCGTGGCCACGACTTCGGGCTACGGACGGAGAAGCCGCGACGGAGAAAATGGCAAGGCGATCAGCCCGGCCTTGATTCGCATGACCATTCCGCCGGCGCCATGGCAGCGCAGCTTGTTCAGCGGACTCGCACAAGTCATCCTGCAATCCACCCGTCAGCCCGGCGACATCACGCTCACCGCCAAATCGCCGGGGCTCACGGACGGCATACTCAAGTTACAGGCCCAACCCGTCGCCGCAGTAGCAGCACTCCCATGAAAGCCTTTGTTTGTTTCTTTGTATTCGCGGTCGGTTTCTCTGTGGTCATCCGAGCGGAATCGCCTGCCCCTCCGCGCTCCGAGCCGTATCTCTGGCGCAACGTCGTCATCGGCGGCGGCGGGTTCGTCACCGGCATCATCATGCACCCGCGCGAGAAGGGGCTGATGTACGCCCGTACCGACGTCGGCGGCGCATATCGCTGGGATTCCACCGCAAAAGAATGGATCCCCATCACCGACTGGATCGGCATGGCGGATGTCAATCTCACCGGCATCGAGAGCCTTGCGGTCGATCCATCCGATCCCAACCGCGTCTACCTGGCCGCCGGCACTTATGCCAACGGTCCCGCGGCGATCCTCCGCTCCGCCGACCGCGGGAACACCTTCGCGCGAACCGATGTGCCAATCAAGATGGGTGGCAACGAGTCCGGACGTTTCAACGGCGAACGACTTGCCGTTGACCCGAACGACGGCAACATTCTCTTCTTCGGTTCGCGGCGCGACGGGTTGTGGCGCAGCGATGACCGCGCCGCTGCGTGGAAAAAAGTCGATGGCTTTCCCGATATCCCCACCAACCAGCCGCCCTCGGCGATGGCGACCAATACTTTCGGAGATGTGCGACGCCGGTTTAATTTCCCCTACCAGCCGGTCGGGATTGTCTCCCTTGTGTTTGATCCCGCCAGCGGAACGCCGGGCCATCCGACACCTGTGATCTACGCCGCCGCTTCCACCCTTGCCACAAATCTGTTCCGCAGTCTCGATGGCGGCGCAACATGGCAGGCAGTCGAAGGTCAACCAGTGGGTCTGCGCCCCATTCATCTCGTGCGGGCTTCGGATGGCCTCCTCTACGCCACGTACGGCAAAGAACCCGGGCCCAATATGATGACCGATGGCGCCGTGTGGAGATTCGATCCCAAGAAAAACGCATGGACCGATATCACTCCGATCAAACCATCCGAGAGCGACCAGCGATTCGGTTACGGCGGCATCAGCATCGACGCACGGCGTCCCGCGACGATCATGGTCACAACCTTCTGGCACTGGAAGCCGCACGACCTGATCTTTCGAAGCACCAACGGCGGCGCGACCTGGACGCAACTCTGGCAGGAGAACACAGCCTGGGATTATTCCAGCGCGCCCTACACGGACACGCGAACGCCGCACTGGATGGGTGATATCGAAATCAATCCATTCGATTCGCGTCAGGTGCTGTTCACGACCGGCTACGGAATCTGGAATTGCAACGATATCACCGTGGCGGATGCAGGGCGTCCCACGCACTGGGAGTTTTTCAATCGCGGTCTCGAGGAGGTCGTCCCGCTGGGTTTGATCAGTCCCTCGCAAGGCGCGCACTTGTTGAGCGCGCTCGGCGATCAGGACGGCTTCCGTCACGACGACCTCACGCGCTCGCCGATACAGGGCCGGTACCCGGAGCCGCGCTTCTCCAATGGCGAATGCATTACCTTCGCAGCGAAGAATCCTCAAATCATTGTGCGCACCGGCAGCGGAAACCAGCCGGTCCACGCCGCCATTTCATCGGATGGCGGCACGATTTGGCAGGCGCTGGGCTCGGAACCCCCGGATAGCTATGGCGCGGGCCTCATTGCGTTGTCCGCCGATGGTAAGACCATCGTGTGGACACCACGCCGCAGTTCTTCGCATGTCACCACCGACCGCGGCACAAACTGGGTGGCTTGTGCCGGATTGGCCGCGCGGCTGGCAGTTATTGCCGATACCGTCAACCCCGCGCGATTCTATGCGTTTGACCCGGAGTCAGGCCGGGTGCTCGCCAGTACAAATGGTGCGGCCATGTTCTTTGGCGTCGGAGCCGAACTGCCAACCGCGGCAGGATTTGCCGGCGGATTCGGCGGCGGTGGCGGCGCGGACGGCGTGTTGTATGCCGCGCCGGATTCCGAGGGCAACCTCTGGCTCGCGTCGCGCGCGCGCGGGCTCTATCACTCAACAAACGCGGGCAGCTCCGTCACCAAAGTGAGCGCGGTCGACGAAGCGTATTCGCTCGGCTTTGGAAAGGCCGCCCCCGGTCGCGACTGGCCCGCACTGTATCTCGCGGGCAAGGTTGGCCGCGTTCAGGCACTCTTCCGCTCCGACGACAACGGCGCGACCTGGCTCCGCATCAACGACGACCAGCATCAATACGGCTGGATCAACCACGTCACGGGCGACCCGCGGATTTACGGCCGTGTCTACTTTGGCACGGGCGGTCGCGGGATCATCTATGGCGATCCCCTTTCCCGTTGATGCAACGGAGATGATAACGCTCTCACCTTTCAGAACTTCATTCTGGAGACTCCTTGCCATGCTCGCGCTCTCAACCACCTCTGCCGTAGCCGGCCAATACACCAATTTCGCCGCGGCCGTTTACATACCGGCGGGCGTCGTCAACCGTTTCGAGGATTCCGTCAAACTCGGCAATGACTGGGCCCGCATTTCCAACCAGGTCAAAGTCGACAAGGTTTACATCGAAGTTCAGCGCGACCGCACCCTCGTCGGCGACGAATTACTCGAGCGGGTGAAACAGTTCTTTCTTCAGCATGGCGTCCGTGTGGCTGGCGGCATGGCGTTGTCCGACGGCGGCCACGGGCAATTCCGCTCTTTCTGTTACACCGACCCGGCGGATCACCAGTTCATCAAAAACGCCGTGGAACTCGCGGCGAGGCATTTCGATGAAATCATCCAGGACGATTTCTTTTTCGTCACCACGAAGTACGACTCGGATATTGCGGCGAAGGGAAAACGAAGTTGGACCCAATTCCGGATCGATCTGATGCGCGACGCTGCTGAAAATCTCCTGATCAAACCCGCGCGCGCGGTGAATCCCAAGGTGAAGCTCGTCATCAAGTTCCCGAACTGGTACGAGCACTTTCAGGGGCTCGGCTATGATCTCGATCGGGAACCGCGGATGTTCGACGGCATCTGCACGGGGACCGAGACGCGCGACCCGGAAATCACCGATCAGAATCTCCAGCAGTACGAGAGCTACCAGATTTTCCGTTACTTCGAGAACATCGCGCCGGGCCGCAACGGCGGAGGCTGGGTGGACACGTACAGCATCCGCTATCTGGACCGCTATGCCGAGCAATTGTGGGACACGATGTTCGCCCGGGCGCCGGAGATCACGTTGTTCGAGTGGTCGGGAATGTTGCGTCCGATCACGGCCGGCAACCGCACGGCATGGGAAAAACTCCCCACGAGTTTCAATTACAATCAGATGATGCAGTCGTTCAAACCCCGTCCGGGCGATGGCGCCGAACCGACGATGGCGCTCGTTGCGGGTTACTCTCTCGAACAGGTGGATGCCTTCCTCGGCAAACTCGGCAACCCGATCGGCATCGCGAGCTACAAACCCTGTCAATCCACCGGCGAGGATTTCCTCCACAATTATCTCGGGATGATCGGCATTCCCATCGACCTGCATCCGTCGTTCCCGACGAATGCCAATCTCGTGTTGCTCACCGAGTCAGCCGCGTTCGACCCCGTCATCGTGGACAGAATCAAGACGCATCTGGCTGCCGGAAAATCCGTCGTCATCACATCCGGTCTGCTGCGCGCGTTGCGAGGCAAGGGCATTGAGGACATCGTGGAGGCGCGCTGCACGGACCGAAAATTCCTCGCGCACGAATACGTGAGCGGCTTCGGAGCGGGCAACGGCACCGATATTGGAGGCAGCAACACGGCCGATGTGTTATTTCCGGTCGTGGAGTTCCTGACAAACGACGCCTGGGCCCTTGTGCGCGCGTTGGCCAAGGGCAAGGGCTACCCGCTCTTGCTCATGGACCGGTATTCCAAAGGAGTGCTTTATGTCTGGACGATGCCGGACAATTTCAACGACTTGTACCGTCTGCCTCCATCTGTCACGAGCGCTGTGAAAGACTATGTGATGCGTGGTTTTCCCGTCCGCGTCGACGGCCCAAATCAGATCGCCCTCTTCGCCTACGACAACAACACCTTCATCGTCGAGTCCTACCTGCCTTCGGAAGCGGCTGTCAAAATCTCCGTCTCGGGAAGGTCTGGCAAGCTGCGCAACCTCGTCACAGGCGAGGTTCTCAGCGCCGAACCCCAGTTGGATAACGGACGTGAGCGGGCACGGACGGAAGAATCCGGCCGTGTTTTCCAAATCCATTTGCCACCACACAGTTACAGCGTTTTTTTCGTGGAACAATGACCGCAGATACCCGAGCCGATACTCAAAAGCATCGACAAAAGCCGTTCCAGAATATTCAAAAACGTCTTGACAGCAGGGGGATACGTAGGCGATACTGGTCGCATCAGGAGTAGTACGGGATCAGGGTCGAATTGTAATTCTATACGCAGAATCCACTCCAAATCAGGCCACCGGTGCATCTTGACCTTAACATAAAGCAGGCATACCGTACCCTTTCAGAGTCTCTTATCCTTCTCTTGTCTACTGCAATTGTGGCGCATTCTGCAAACGTTACCATCAATGTGGCCAGCAACGTCGCCTCCGTTGCCAGCACCGTCTACGGAATGCATACGTCTGTCTATGATAACCAAAACGGAAACTCCGCTTTGCCGGGCCGTCTCATCGAATCAGGCGTCAATACCCTTCGCTATCCCGGTGGCGGTTATGCCGATGTCTTTCATTGGTCGGTGAACAGGCTCACCCCTTGGTGGGGGCAGGCAGGGAACTACGGCTATCAGGGACCAAGCACTGATTTTGGGAGTTTCATCGGGCTGCTCAGCAACGCGCAATGTCAGGCGGTCATCACCGTCGATTTCGGCTCCGGTCAACTCTGGAATTCCGGCCACACCGAACTGGTCGTGCCTCCCACGAACGCGGCGCCACAGGAAGCCGCAGCCTGGGTCGCTTACGCCAACGGAGACGCGTCGTTGTATGGCACCACCAACGATATCACGATCGGCATGGATACCCTCAGCAACAATTGGAGGACGGTGGGGTTCTGGGCAAAATTGCGGTCCTCGACCCAGGCTCAGTATCTATCCTGGGCCACCTCCAACGGTGTCTACGACTCCACATTCAATTTCCTCGCGATCGATCACCCCGCGCCCGTGGGGATCAAATACTGGGAGATCGGCAACGAGACTTTCGGCACAGGTTACTATTCCACCGGTACCGATGGTTACTCGGTCAACTACGCAGTGCCCTATCCCCACACCACCTATCCCCGGTACGGAAATCCGGCCCTCTCGCCAGCCGCCTACGGGCAGGAACTCGTGCAGTTTTCCAAGGCGATGAAAGCTGTCGACCCCACCATCAAAATTGGCGCAGTGGTCTCGACTCCCCTCGGCGATTACAGTTGGGATTCGTATGGTGGACAACACTGGACTCCGCAGGTGCTTTCTCAATGCGCCAGCAACATCGATTTCGTCATCGCCCACTGGTACTACTACAATGGCGTGAATGATAACGGCAGCAGCCTGTTGCCGGCGCCGGCAGCAACCATCCCGTCGATGATCAATGGCACCGGCTCGCATACCGGCACCAGTTCGGGTCTGAAAGACTGGATCAATCAGTACCGCCCCGGCGACCCCACCAATGTTTCAATATTCATCACGGAGTTTGGGTATTCGGGCAGTCTGGCCACGAACTCTGGAACCACACCGGTCATCGGGCCGGTGACGATGCTCTTCGACGTGGACAGCTACTCCACCTGGATGAGTTATGGTGTCTCGAACGTTTGCTTCCTCGAGATGAACGCCGCAGCCTTTCTGGGTGACTCCACCTCACTCACACGCGGAGAGACGTTCTACGGGATCAAAACCCTGCACCAAATGGCCCGGCCCGGCGATACCGTTGTCAACGCCACGTCCGATACGAGTACAATTCGAGTGAAGGCAACGCACCAGCAGAACGGCAACGTCGGGTTGCTCCTCCTCAACGAAAGTCTTTCATCAACGCAAACGGTCAACGTGACGATCTCGAATGCACCGCTGGCTACCAGCGGCACGCAATATGTCTTTGGCGTGAGCAATTTCAGCCCATCCCAGGAGTTGCCCACAAGTGGTCCCTCATCGAATCTCGTATTCGGCGTAGGCAACTCGTTCAGCGTGGTGATCGCCCCGTATACGATGATGGTTTACACCATCCCGATCCTCACGGGCTCGATCCCGACCACTCTCGGCCTGGCCTCCAGCCTTAATCCCTCGACCTACGGCAATCCAATCACCTTTACGGCGACCGTCCAAACCAATGGCCTGCCGCTGACGGGCATCGAGGGCGAGACGGTTGCGTTTTACAACGGATCTTCTTCGTTGGGCACGGGCACCCTCACCACCGGCGGCCAGGCCACACTGACCACCGCCGCGACACAGCTTCCTGCAGGGACCTGGTCCATCACAGGCGTGTATGCGGGAGACTCCACCTACAGTGGCAGCGTCAATTCACCCGCTGTATCCCAGGTCGTGACCCAGGTAACGGTCATCCCAGTGTTAACCGGCTCGGTCGCCAAGAACTACAATGGAACGAGCTTCGCCACGCTGACTTCCGGCAATTACACGCTCTCAGGCGCCCTGAGTGGCGATTCGGTGACGTTGAGCGGCCCGGCCAAACAATCCTACGACACCAGGAATGTGGGCACCGGCAAACTCGTCACGGCCAACAGCCTGACCCTTTCGGGCGCGTCGGCGTCGAATTACGTCTTGTCGAGCACGTCCGCTTCCGCGGCAATCGGCGTCATCATCGCCACCAACATCACCGTGACCGCGGCCGCCGACAGCAGGAATTACGATGGAACAACGGCCAGCGCCACGCTGCCGACCACCACGTCCGGTGCGGTTCAATTCAGCGACACGGCTGCCTTCGCGCAGAATTACAGCGATCCGAATGTCGGAACCGGCAAGACGCTCACACCCTCCGGCATCGTCAGCGACGGCAACGGCGGCAGCAATTATGTTTACACCTTCATCTCCAGCACGAATGGGACGATCAATCCGCTGGCTCTGTCGGTTGCTTCCGGGCTGGCGGCGAACGACAAGGTTTATGACGGCACGACGACCGCCACAGTCAACTTCACCAACGTGGTCCTGAACGGTGTGTTGGTCGCCGATGAAGCCGATATCGGTTTGTCCACCAACGGTTACACCGCAACCTTCGCTGCTCCCGATGTCGGCACTGGCATCTCGGTCACGGTCACCGGTCTGAGCCTCGTCGGCAGCGCCGCCGGGAATTACACATTGACCCAGCCGGTCAGCCTGACCGCGAACATCCTGGCGCTTGAGACGCCGACGATCATCAGCATTACGATGACGGGCGGCGCGGCGCAGGTGACGTTTATCGGGCAGCCCGGGCAAAACTACCGAGTGTTGGCGACGAGCGACCTGAGCCAGCCGTTGGATCAATGGACCGTTCTGGGCTCGGGCACCCTCGGATCGGATCCCGTGACGTTCACGGACAATTCGCCGCCTGCCAATCGATTCTACGAGATCGCGTCGCCGTAATCGTATCACGCAGCGGTGCCGGCCGTGGGCACATCTACGGAACGAGTCGAACCCGGTAATAAAGAGCCGGCTGGTTCGTCGCTGCCCCCGAGTCAACGTAGTTCGTCGCTGTGCTGGTCGTGTTGGTGACGGTGAAGATGGGCGCGAAGCTGTTCGAGTAGCTGCCACCGTCGCCGCTGATGCTTCGCTGAAGCTCGTTCGTCTTGCCGGTGCCAGTTAGCCACGTAACCTGAAATCCATTTCCCTCACGGTGTATGTCCGTGATACGAAATCCCGAAGCGGGATTTGTGGGATCGGTGCCGGTCAGATATTCCTGCAGATTGCTCATGCCGTCGCCGTCGGGATCGCAACTGGCGCAAGAAAAAGCGTCGGTCGTCGTGCCGTCCCCGCCAAAATACTGGATGCGCCACCAGGCGGGAATGCCGTCGGAAATGCCGCCGTTCCCCATCGCGGTGAGTTTCAACAGCGTTGCGCTGTAGGCCGGGAACACACATGTCATGTTCGCGGTGGCGTTGGTGATATCCGGCTCCCGCACAATCGACGTGAGGTTCGCTGCGGAAACCTGATAAACAGCCGCCGTCGGCTGCGGGGCGAAACCGGTCAGCTGGAGCTGACCCAGATAATCGTTGCTGGGGTTTTTGTTCACGACGATCAACGTCACGGCGCCGTTCGTCGCGTCGGTGGAGGCATACGCGTTCAACAAGTTCGGATCGTTCGCCGTGGCGAAGACAGAAATTGGCAGGAACTGGGAGCCGTTGCCATCGTAGTTTCGGTAGAGCTTGAACGTCTGATAGGTTGGGCTGGTCGCAGCCGGCGCAGTCCAATACGTCGCCAGATACAGATTCTGGCTTCCAAAGATTCCGAGCACATCCGCGAGCGCCAGTGCACCGGGCAGTATGGTGTCCGTACCCCAATTGTATTCGGTAATGGCGAGCTTCAGACCGGGACAATGTTGCGCGATCAGCGTTTGGAAGCGTGGGATGATCTCGGGTTGGTTCGGATTCGGCTGGGTTTGCGTTACGTCCCGATTGGTCCCAATCCACCCCTCGCTGGTATAGGTTGGGTCCCAAAGTTCACGCGTGGAACGAAGCTGTTGCGCCGCCGGCACGCCACCATTGGACGAATCGGGATAATAATGAAGGTCGAGCACGTCGAGCAGACGCTGGCCCGTCTGCAATTCGTTGGTGTACACCATGTCGAGAAACCATGGCAGAAAATCCTCGCCGCCGTGCGCCGCCTTGTCACTGGGACCGGCCTGGCTGTTCCAATAAAACCACCAGCAACAGCTCACCGGACCAAAAATCTGCGAAGATGGTGATACAGCGCGGACCATCGGAGCGTAGTTGGTGAACACGCTCCATATTTCGTCGTAGCTCACGTTGGCCGGATGCCAGTCACGATGTGTGCTCGTCCAAATGTCCATTTCATTGTCGAGCGCCAGGTACGGCAGGGCCACCGAATTGGACGCGAAATTACGCAGCCACTGCGCTTCCATGGTCACGGTGTTGGTCGCGCCCGAATCGAGCGGATTATTGACGATATTCTGGCCGTTCGTGCCCACGCCATTGCCGGCATCCGATTTGTAGGGGTCGACCGCCTGTTGCGAGCCGTATTTGGCGACGGAGAAACTCACGGAGCTGGCATCCTTTGCGACGAACTGCAGCGTCGGAATGCTGAGCAACGTCGCAGCACCCGCGGCAGCGTTGTCGTTGATGAACTGAATCGCGTTGGACGGATAACCTCCGCCACCGGTGATGCCGACGCCGTTCTCAAAGTACCAATCGTTACCGGAACCACTCGTGTTGAGCATCCAGTTGTACGTCGAAACGCGATTGCCGCCCCAACGATGAACGCTGGCGCCGATGTCGTGCAGGTAATTGGTGGACGGCGCCCACGCGACGCCGTAAATCAGCGGACTGATCACGTGATTGCTGGCCAGCAAGCTGACTTGGATGACGTGATTCGAGAATCCGAATGTGCCCGAGGTATCGGATGCAATCACCACGCCGCCGAGATTGGTTAGGCCGCTGCAATAAAGTGTGTACTGACCGCCGTTGACGAAGCTGCTCGTGAAACCCAGCGCCACGCGCACTCGGTTCGCATCGTACGCCGCGACGAACGGCGCAACGCGAGACGCGTAGTTCCCGTCATTTTGGCTTTGCAGCGCGTAATTCGCAGGATTGGTTGCCGAGCCGGCGGTCAGACCGGAATCGAAAAAGGCAACCGCCGACGCCGCTCCCCCCGCTTGAACCGAAGTCAGATGAGAAGCAAGTCCGGAGCTTTGCCCGAGCGTCATCTGGTCGATGTAATAGGCCGGCTGGGCGGTGCCGGTCCGATCCGCCACGTCCAGCCGGGTGAAAGTCGGCGTCGTCAGCGCAAAGGCACTGAACGGAATCGATACCTGTGCCCATGCACCCGACGGGACTCCGCCGCTGTTCACCAGGTAATTCTCCAGATTAACTGCCGTTGAGCTGACGCCGGTATTGTCGTCCTCGAGCCTCACCAACAACAGCTGGCCACCCGCATTCCCGCCGTTAATGTAAAACTGAAGGTACTGATACGCGTTGGAGGCAATGGATGCATGATAAAGAGAAAGCGCGCCCCACGCCTGCTCGGTCAGTTTGATCGAAGCGGTGCCGCTGTACACCGGCGACGCATTTGTGAAATAGTAGGTACCGCTCCACGACCAGTTCTGCCAATCGGATGCCAGAGCGTCGATGTAGATGTTCTCCGTCTGCGCAACCGCCATTGATCCGCCAACCAACAGCGCCGCGAGCGCCAATACAATACCCGCCGGATGTTTCATGCTTACGCCCCTCACACTTCCTGCCAAATACGGCCATGCAAACGTTTTCGGCCCGCAGCTCAGCGCAGCGTCAGTGTGCCCCGCAAGCGAATGTCCCGCGACGAACTGCCGACCAGAATGGTGAACTCCCCGGGCTCGGTTACCCAGTCCCGACGGTCAGAATCATAAAACGAAAATGCACGCTGGTCGAGCGAAATAGATACATGCTGTTTCTCGCCGGGTTTGAGAAACACCTTGAGAAATCCCTTGAGTTCCTTGTCCGGTCGCTCCAGACGAGGACGTTCGTGGTGGACGTAAAGCTGCACCACCTCTCCGCCCTCCCGTTCGCCCGCGTTCAGCACGTCGAACTCGGCGGCACTCTGGCTCAGTCGCAAATTTGCATACTCGAAGCGCGTGTAGGACAGCCCGTGTCCGAACGGAAACAACGGCTCGATGTTCTTCGTATCGAACCAGCGATAGCCGACCAGCAAACCCTCTTTATAGTGCACCGTGCCGTTGACGCCGGGGTAAGCGTTGAGCGCGTGCGCCGGCGAGTCAGCCAGCCGTTTCGGGAAGGTGCACGGCAGCTTACCGGACGGGCTCACGTCGCCGAAGAGAATCCGCGCCAGCGCGTTGCCAACTTCCATTCCGCCATACCATGCGAGCAAGACGGCGGGCGCGCACTCCAACCAAACTCCCATCTCGACCGGTGAGCCGCCAATCAGAACCACAATCGTCCGGGGATTCGCCTCCACGACGCGTTGGATCAGCTCGTCTTGTCGATTCGGCAGCTTCATGTCGAGAAAGTCTGTTTCCTCGGTGTCGTAATTACTGTCGTGATTCAATCCGCCGATGAACACCGCTACGTCCGCCGCTCCCGCCGCCTCCACCGCGCGCTCGCTCGCGTCTTTGCCTGTATCCCTTCCGTATCCGACCGAGTATGTAATGTTCGCCTGTTGCCCGATGCGACGGACAATCCCTTCCAACGGGGCGATTTCGTAGAAGGCTTTGATACGACAACTACCGCCGCCGGCGGCGTGTAACCGCGTCGCATTTTCGCCGATCACCGCGATCGATTTAATCCGCGTCGGATTCAGCGGGAGAGCACCGGCGTCGTTCTTGAGCAGGACCATCGCCTCCTCCGCCACGCGACGGGCTACAGTCTGATGCTCCTTCGTGTTGATCGACCCCGCGGCGAGGCCATCAAGCGCGCCGGTGCCGACCATCACACGGAGGTTCCGCCGCACCTTGTCGTCGAGCGCGGACATGGGAAGGTTCCCCCGTTCCAGCTCTTTGCGGTACGGTTGGGCAAGAAAGTATTCTTCGTAAGGCTTGTTGGTGCCCATTTCGAGATCAAGGCCATTAACCGCGGCTTCGCGCGTGTCATGAGTCGCCGCCCAGTCGGACATCACCAGGCCCTGAAATTTCCATTCATCCTTGAGGATCTTGTTCAGCAGATATTCGTTGTGGCTGCAGAACTGTCCGCGAAACTTGTTGTACGCGCCCATCACGGTCCAGACACCGGCTTCCTGAACGGCCGCCTGAAATGCCGGCAGATAAATCTCCCGCAATGTCCGCTCGTCCATCTCGACGTTGATCGTCATGCGGTCGAATTCCTGGTTGTTGGCGGCAAAATGTTTGATGCACGATGCCACGCCGCGCGACTGCTCGCCACGGATGTAACCAACCGCCATGCGCGACGCGAGGAATGGATCTTCCCCGAAGTATTCGAAATTCCGGCCGCACAATGGCGTGCGCATGATGTTCACGCCCGGCCCGAGCATGATCTGTTTGCCGCGAGCCAGCGCTTCTTCGCCGATGGCCGTGCCTTCGACCTCCGCAAGTTCGGGATTCCAGGTCGCCGCCAACGCGATCCCCGAGGGCATCGCCGTGGCAAAATCGTCCGTGCGCCCACCCACCTGCCACGTGTCGCGGCTGACCTCCTCGCGCACGCCGTGTGGCCCATCGGACAGACAGCGTTTGGGAATGCCCAGACGTGGAATCGCCGCCACCGTGAACTTCGTATCCCCGTGCACCAACGCGACCTTTTCCTCCAACGTCAGCCGCGACAGAAGATCTTCAACACGCTTTTCGATTTCTTGTGGGGCATCCTTGTACACGGGCGAACCTCCGTCTGATGCAGACGGATCGCTCTTGCCTCGCGCCGTCATCCGAGATGGACCCCGAGAGTAGCGACGACTTTCGTGCCGTCCTTGATGCGCTCGATGGGAACGAAGTTGCCCCCGCTCTTCTTGCCGTCAATCATGAGCGATTGCACGCCCTTGTTTACGCCGTTCGGATTGCGGACCTCGATCTTCAGCTTCTTGCCGCGGAAAACGCGCGTCATCGTGAAGCCCGGCCACGATTTCGGGATGCATGGGTCGATGCGCAGGCCGTCGATTTCCGGTCGCACACCGAGAATCCATTGCAGTACCGTGTGATGACTCCACGATGCCGTGCCGGATAGCCACGGGACGCGTGACTTGCCGGCGTTCCGGTTACACGTAGCGTAGGTCGTCTGGCAGTGGACGTAAGGTTCGATCTCGCGAACTTCGGCCCGAGTGTTGTACGCGGCCGGCATGAATGCCCGGTAATACTCGTACGCCCGGTCGCCATTGCCGAGCAGACATTCGGCGATGACAGCCCAGCTTTGCGTGTGGCAGAAAATGCCGGCGTTTTCCTTGATGCCGTGGTTGTAAATGACGCCTCCCATGACGGTCGACGGCGTGTGGGTGAACGGCGGCGCGCTGAGCATGATGCCGAACGGCGTGGCGAGTTCGCGGTGGAGCGCGTCCATCGCGCTACGACCTTGCGCGGGCGAAGCGGCGCCGGACATGACGGCCCAGACCTGCGTGTTGATGTAGATGCGGCCCTCCGTCTCGGCTTTCGAGCCGTACCGGTGACCGTCGTCGCCGATGGCCCAGAGAAACCACTCGCCATCCCACGCGGCGCGCTGGATGTTTTCGTCGAGCTTCGCCTGCTCGGCACGCGCCCACGCGGCTTCGTCCGCTAAGTTGAGCCGGTCGGCGATATGCGCGTAGGTGACAAGACCATGGCGGACCTGGAACGCGACCATCACGGACTCGCCGTTGTAACCCATTTTCACGCAGTCGTTCCAATCAGCGTGGAGTCCACATGGCAGACCATTCTTGCCGGAGCGTTCAAGATTGAACTCCAACGCGCGGCGCAGGTGGCCGAGCACGGTGGTTTCGCCCTGGTCGGCAAACGGCAGTATCTTCTTGTAGAAGTCGAGATCGCCGGTCTCCGCGACGTAATCCGGCACGGCATTAAAGAACCACAGGCAATCGTCGGAACGATACTCCTCACGTTTGGGCGGCGTCATCCGCCCGGGCTTGTGGCCGAACGGCTGGACGACCGGCAGCGCGCCGCCGTCGGATACCTGACCGGTCAGCATGAGTTCAAGCCGTTCGCGGATCCGGTCTTTCAGCAGCGGCATCGCGCCGAGAAAATCCTGCACCGTGTCGCGGAAACCGAGACCGTCGCGCTCGCCGTTGTAAATGAGCGAGGCGTGGCGCGACCACGCGTACGTCACGAGCGCGTTATACGCGCCCCAAACGTTGGCCATCGAGTCGAATTCGGCATCGGGCGTCTTGACGGCGACGCTATCGAGGAGGCCGTGCCAGTGGGCTTTGAGCTTCTGCAACTCGGCCTCGCAACGCTCTGCCGTGCCGAACTCCCGTCGCGCGGCGTAACCATGCGAGTCCGGTGTGCCGAGGCCGAGCATGGCGATGAGTTCGCGCGTCTCACCAGCTGCGAGTGTGATTTCCACCTGCAGAGTGCCGATGGCGTTTTCCCCTTCGGCGAGAAAATTCGAGCATTTGCCATCGCGGACCGTCTGCGGGTTGGCGTAGGTGTTGTAGACCGTACCAAAGAAACGTTCGCGGACAGTCTCATAGCCGGCCAGCGGTGCGCCGACGAGCGTCATCCACAACCGGTGACAGCCCATGAGCTTCTCCGGATCGAAGGGAAAGTACGGGTGAACCGCGACACCGAGCATGTCCTGTTCAACGGTTGCCTTGGCGATGAACTGCGCGTACTGGAGATTGCTCAAATCGTTCGGCATATGCCACGGGCTGGCCATTTCACAGTAGGTGAACACGGCGAGCGTCCGCCGATTCTTCGACTTGTTTGTAATTCGCAGGCGCCAATACTCGAACGCCTGACCGAGCGGAACGAAGTATGTGCTCTCGGTCAGGATGCCCGAGTAACGCGACGTGTTGATGGTGTATGCCGTGCCTTGCCGGCAGGTACTCTTGAATTTCCCCAGCGGTTTGCCGACCGGTTGCCACGACGCGGACCAGTAGTCACCGGATTGCTGGTCGCGCAGATAGAAATACCGGCCCGGCTGATCCATCGGGACAGAGTTGGAGCGCATCCGGAGGAAACGGTTGGAGAGTGCGCTCTTGTAGAAGGAGTAGCCACCGGCGTTGTTGGTAATGATCGCGCCGTAATCGAGCGAGCCGAGGTAATTGCTCCAGGGCCGCGGCGTGTCCGGACGCGTAATGACGTACTCTTTGGCCTTGTCGTCGAAGTGGCCGAATTGCATGGTCAGAACGCCAACTCCAACTTCGCTCCGCGGTAGCGCTTCACGGCGGCGGGACGCAGCGCGACGGGGGCGCCCACAGGATTGGCGCTTGAGACAACCACGATCTTGAACGTGCGTTGCCGGAGCATCCCGGGAAATGCACCGTCACGCTTGCCAATGGTAAGAGTCTTTGTTGCGTCACTCCAATGGATCGGAATTTGCGCGAACACGTCGCGTTCGTATCCGAACGTAAGACCGTCGTCTTCGTACAGCGTGAAATCGCCATCCGCGCCGGCGTAGACGTACAATGTAATCGGGTCGGCGGGCTTCTCGTCGGTGTACTGCAAATCCGGGCCGAACGGAATGATCGAGCCGGCTCTGACATACAACGGCATGGAATCGTACGGGGCTGGTGAATCGATCGTTTTCCCGCCCTCCAGCATGCTGCCGGTCCAAAAATCGTACCAGTCAGTTCCCTCCGGCAGGTAGACCGGACGGTGACGCGCCATGTATTTGGTGACCGGCGCAACAAGCAGCGCCGGGCCGAACATATATTGATCCAAAATCTTCCGCCCGACAGCGTCACCAGGAAAATCCATGACCAAAGGACGCATCATGGTACCGCCGTCGTGCGTGATCGCGCCGGCCAGCGAATAGATGTATGGCAGCAGACGATAGCGCAACTGATCGAACTTCAGCATCGCTTTGTACGCTTGCTTGCCGAACGACCATGGCTCGCGCGGCCGCAGTTCGCCATGTAACCGCAACAGCGGAACGAACGTGCCGAATTGAAACCATCGCGTGTTCAGCTCCGCCCATTCCTCGGCGTCCTCGGGGGTCTGGTCTTTTGTGGAGAACCTGGACTGCATCGTGTACCCGCCGATGTCCATCGACCAGTACGGCACGCCCGAAATGCTGAAGCCAAGTCCGGCAGGGATTTGTTTTGCGAACGCCGTCCACGTCGAGGTGATGTCGCCCGACCATGTCGCGGTGGCGTAGCGCTGGATTCCCGCGTAGCCGGAGCGCGTGAGGATAAAAACGCGCAGGTTTGGCGCCGCACGGCGCTGGCCTTCGTACACTCCGCGGCTATTCATCAACGGATACGCATTCAACATGCGCGAGCCCGTTCCCATCGCCGTCGGGTGCATGTGGGTTCGCTGGCCTTCCAGTGTCTGGGGCGCCGCCGTGAGTTCCGGTTCGGTGGCATCCATCCACCATGCATCGACCCCCTTACGGAATAGCGCCTTGTTGATTTGCGACCAGAACAGTTTGCGCGCGTCGGCACTGAACGCGTCGTAGGCCGTGTAGGTATATCCAACCCAGTCGCGGATGTCCTCGCGCAGATTCAGTTGATAGAGGAACCCGGCTTTTTGCATGGCCTTGAAATTGGCGGTGCCGGGGTAGTATTTCCCCCAAACGGAAATCATCAGGCGGGCATGCCGGCGGTGAATGGCCCGAATCCAGCCGTCGGGATCGGGAAACCGCTCGGGATCGAATCGGTGCGATCCCCAGGAATCCTTCGGCCAGTACAACCAATCCTGCACAATGTTGTCAAACGGCATGCCCCGTCGGCGAAACTCGTCGACGACTTCAATGCTCTGCGACGCCGTTTCGTACCGCTGGCGTGATTGCCAGAGACCAAACGTCCACTTGGGCAGCAGCGTTGCCCGGCCCGTGAGGTGACGGTAGCCCGCGACGACCCTGTCCAACTCCGGACCGTACACGAAATAGTAATCAGTCCCTTCCCCAACTTCCGACCAGAGCGAGGTGCAATCGTCGGGCGCGGGAGTTTTCCACCGCAACTGCATGGTCGTGGCCTGCTCCCCGCCAGCCTCGATTTTCAGCCGGTACCGCCGGTTGGCTTCGAGGTAAACCTTGACCTGGTCGTAATCGGCGAGCCAGCTCTGCCGCCAGTGATCAATCAAGAGCTTGTCGTCGAGCCAGAGCTTGATACCCCCGTTGGAGTACGTCTGGAGCTGGTGCTCGCCAGTCACCGTGGGAACAAGTTCGCTGGATCCATCGCGTAAACATCCTTGCGGAATCGGCTCGAACGGGCGCAGGTCACCAAATCGCGTAAACGAGGTGTTGTCCCAGAGGATCCCATAGCCCCGACTGGAGGCCAAAAACGGCACGACAACGTTTGCATTCCGCTGCCATAAATTAAGGTCGTAGCCTTTGATATCAAGAATCCCCAATTGCGACTGGCCAAGCCCGTAAAGCGACTCATCCGTGTTGGTTTCCCACTGTTGTTGCACGTGGAACGTCCGCTCGCCCTGCACTTTCGCCGGCGTGATCTTCCGTCCATGCGGCCGCTCGGCGAGGATCGTGTTGCCGTCGGCGTCGAGGAACGTGACGGCTCCCGATTTCAAATCGACGCGCACTTCCAGTTTGGCGGTGCGGAAGACTGCTTCGCGGGACGTGCGCTCGACAGTTGATCGGGGTTTTGAGCGCCTCGGCAGCACGACCAGACTGGGCTTGGAAAAGAATGAGCGGTGCCTTGCGCAAGCAACGCGAATCACATTCGGGGCGAACGCCTCGACTTCAAGAAATCTACCTCCCGCGGTCAGGATCATACGTATATTCTTACCCGGATTTGGCAGCCATCGGCAAGACAAAGTCACTCGCGAAACCTGTCACGGCCGCCATGTGGTTGTTTCGTTTTTGTGAATCGGCATGTCCTGCGAGTGGCTTCCATAGCGCAACCGGCATGGTTGACCAGCCAGTGAGCGGATTATCGCCTCGACCAGTTTGCCGTTCTTCCATTGGAGTCCCACTTCGAATCCGCCGCGCGCTCGCAAGCCGGTCACATGCCCAGTCGACCATGCGGCCGGCAGCGCCGGCAGCAAACTGATTTCGCCTTCGTGGCTCTGGATCAGCATCTCGGCGATGCCGGCGGTGATCCCGAAGTTGCCATCCATTTGCATCGGGGGATGGAGCCCCAGGAGGTTCGGGCAGGTGTTGCGATCCGAGAACAATTGTTCAAGCATCCGATACGCATTCTCGCCGTCGTGCAAGCGCGCGTAAAGGGCAGTGCGCCACGCAAACGACCATTCACGCACGTCGCTGCTCGGATCGATGCCGCGCGCATCGATCGAAACCTTGGCGGCCTTTGCGAGATCCGGCGTGCGGGCGACGCTGATTTGGTGGCCGGGAAAGACGGCAAACAAATGCGACGTGTGGCGATGATGATCGTTGGGATCATCGCGGTCGGTCATCCATTCCTGCAACTGGCCCCAGCGGCCGATGCGCGGGCCGACGAGTCTGTCGCGAAGGCCGGCGATTTTCTCGCGGTACTCCCTGTCGACGCCGAGAACGTTTGCAGCGTCGATGTAATTAGAAAACAGATCCCAAACGATTTGTTGATTGTAGCTGACGCCGTCTTCGTCGGGGCCGTGCTCAGGCGACCAACCATCGGGCACGACGAGACGACCATCCGGCAACGCTTTTAGATGATCTTCCCAATACTCGACGGTTTCCTTCATGACAGGATATGCGACATCACGAAGATAGGTCTCGTCCCGGCCAAACGCGAAATGCTCCCAGAAATGCTGGCAATACCATGCGTTGGCCGTCTTGTCCCATTTCCAGCCCATGCCGCCGGTGATATTGTGCGAGGTGCGAATGGCAAAGCCGCGTTTCACGCCGCTCGCCTTTCGCCACGCCGGCAACTGACTGCGAACCAAGTCGAAAAATGGCAGAGCGCATTCGGACAGGTTGGCCACCTCGGCAGGCCAATAATTCATCTCGACGTTGATGTTCGAGTGATAATCGCAATTCCAGGGAGGCGTGTTGCTGTCATTCCATAATCCCTGAAGGTTGGCCGGCAATCCACCCGGTCGCGAGCACGAGATCAACAGGTACCTCCCGTACTGGAACATCAGCGTGTCCATTCCAGGGTCGGGCCTGAGCTTTCGTTTGTCGGTTGGCAGAGAATTGTCCGACGGGCCGAGATCGAGCGAGACGCGATTGAACAGTGCCTGGAAATCCTTCACGTGCTCGGCCTTCAAGTCGTCGTAGCTCTTCGTCGGAAGGGTCAGCGACCGCAGTTCGCCGCGGTATCCGTTTGAGTAATCCATCGCGTAGTCCGTGCCGGCGGCAAGCAGCACCGTCACTTCGTCGCAACTTTTCAGTTGTCCACCGTCCACCGTGCCGCCGCGTGCCAGGATGCGCGCCCGCGCTTCGTATTTCATCCCGTTGCTGAGCGTGCCACGGAAGGACAATGTCGATCCGTTGTCTTCCGTTTGCTCGCCGTGCGCGCCTTTCAGTTCGATGCGCCCCGTGATTGCGCCGGGCTTGTCCGCGGTCCAGCGGACGATGATGACCTGCGCGGGACGGCTGGCGAATGCCTCACGCACGTGTCGCACGCCATTCAACGTGAACTCAGTGCGGGCGGTCGCGGTCGCAAGGTCGAGCTGACGGCGGTAATTCTGGACGACAGAGCCGGCCCCGAGGGAATTCGTGCCCGTGTCGAGCGTGAGAAACAAGTCGCCGAAATCCTGATAGGCGCCCATCGTGTCGTTGTTGCCGCTGGGATTCTCGTCGCCCGTCCACAGGCTGTCTTCATTGAACTGGATGCGCTCGCGTTCGACGCCGCCAAACACCATTCCGCCGAGTCGACCGTTGCCAATCGGCAACGCTTCGTTCATCGCGCTCGTGGCTGGCTGCTGGTACCAGAGAATCAGTCCGTCGCTCGTCCTCGCAGAGGCCAGAAGCGCCCCGACACCAGTCAGCAATGCACTCAGCACCAGCATTTTCATGACTCCTCTCAACACCATACCCGCCAACAAATGAAATGGCGCTCCCGGCCCGATTCGAACGGGCGACCTGCGGTTTAGGAAACCGACGCTCTATCCATCTGAGCTACGGGAGCGCAATGACTTGCGTCGGCAACACCAGCCGCTGGCGCAAGATTCTGACCAACTGTACTGTGCAAACCAGCAATGGCAAGACGCTTCTGGCCGAGGGAACGATGCGACGCGGGGCCCGGTCACTTCGTTTTCAATTCCAGTATTGTGATGGAGTACGGTGGAAACTCCCGCGTGAAGTCCGCGCTCAGGCCGCTCGCGATTTCCTCGGCGGGAACAATCCTTGTTTGGTCGTTCAGGCTGTTCGTATCGTCGGGAGTGTTGGCTTTCAACACGACGGCGGTGCCGTTGGCATCAACGGAACCGGCGCCGTTGATTTGAATCTTCACAGGCTGCGTCGTGCCGGATTCGTTCACGACCTTCAGATAGACGATCCCGGTCCTGCTGTCGCGCGTGGCATCGAAAAAGATCTCGCGGATCCGCTGCGCGGGGGGAGGCGGGCCCTGGGGCACGCCATTACGGGTGCGAACCGGCGGCTGCCACTCGCGCGTCGGGATATCCTGCGAATTCGTGGCGAGGATTTCGTCGCCATGGTGCACACTGAACATCTTCTGGGCGTAGTAGGCGGGCGAGCCGTAGCTGCTCAGGGCGTCGTAGCCGATCAGATTCGTGCGCCACTGCATGGAACTGTTGGGATGGCGCCGGGGATCGCCGAGGTCGCTGACGTTGACGAACAGCGGGGCGTAGCTGGACATCACGACAATGTCCGAATTGCGTTCCATGCCGGTCATCCATGCGGCATCGCCGAGGGCGCCGGCCATATTCGGCGTGGGCGAGCCGACGCGCGTGGCCCATTCGCCAACGAAGATCTTCGTTTTGTTCGCGCGCGAGTATTTGTCGTAATCCAACGCGTGCGCTTGCATATCCTCCTGCGAACGATAGTAATGTTCATCGAGCAAATCCGGCACGCGTGATTTCACCTTCGTGGTCGCGATGATTTGCAGGTTTGGATACTTCGCTTTGATGGCGTCGTAGAACTGGGCGAAACGGCCATCGTAGCTGCCGCTGCGGTCGAAGAAGTCCTCGTTGCCAATCTCGACGTAATTCAATGGGAACGGCTCGGGGTGTCCGTCCTCCGCGCGGCGGTCGCCCCAGGTGGTGTTGGTGGCGCCGGTGACGTATTCAATTTCGTCGAGCGCATCCTGCACGTACGGTTCCAGATCGGGGCCGGCCTTCACATAATCGCGCCGGAGCTCGTAGCCGGCGAAGACGGCGAGCACGGGTTGCATGTGCAGGTCCTCACACCAATCCAGGAATTCCAGCAGGCCCATGCCGTCGGTGGACCAATAGTTCCACGGACTGCGATGGCCGGGACGTTGCGAGATGTCGCCGATGGTTTCTTTCCAATTGAAACGCTCGTTGAAGTAATCGCCTTCGAGGTAATTGCCGCCGGGGAAGCGCAGGAATTGAGGCTGCATCTCGCCCAGCAACCGCATTAGGTCGGGACGAGTTCCATTGGGGCGATTGTTGTAGGTCGGCGGGAACAACGAGACCTGCTGGAACCAAATCGTTCCGTGTCGGCTGAAGAGCGAGCCACGCCGGGTGGTGGTGATGGCCAATCGATTCTGTTTGGAAACCGGAACGTCGCCGGTCGTTAGCGTCACGTCATACTTCCGCCAATTGCCGGAAAGCCTGGGAATCGTTACGCTGGCAAAAACGGTCTTGCCGTCGGCGCTTTCCAGCGAAACGGTGAGCGGACCCGAGAACCCCCGTTCGCGGGCATACAACGAGCCACGATAGGTCGTGTTCGGGCGAACGGGAATCCCCCAATAGCCGCCGTTGGCGATGCCGACGGGCGAATTCTTCGAGGCGTTGCTGGTGTCCAACTTCAGGCTTACGTTCAACGCGGAATTGAGCGGCTGGTTTGTGTCTATGGAAATCGTCGTGTCGCCCACTGCGGCCCAATGAAGCGCATTGGTCGGGTTGGCCTTGAACGACCGATTGCGAATCAGTTCGCCATAGAGTCCGCCTTCGTAGGAGAAATTGATCTCCTCGGTCATCAAGCCGTAGAGAATCGGGCTGACGTGGCCGGTGACGTGGCCGGCGTCGATTTGCAGCGTCGGGATCGCTGGTACGGCATTGGTTTCCGCGGGAGAGGCGGCCGTTGCATTTGTCTCGGAAGCAGGATTGGTTACCTGCGCCGACACGATATTCGTGAGAGCAAGCGCCAGGGGGAACAACGCGTATTGTATTGGCTTCGTATTCATAATCACACATGCCGGGTTTGTCGGCGCCTTGCCTCCCTTCGAACCGATGCGATCGCTACTGGATCTCGAGCACGATGACTGATTTCGACGGAAGCGTGACCGTCAGGTTGCTGTCCTTGAGTTCGAAGCTGGTAAACGCCTTGGGCATCACGGCATTTGGATCGTCAAACGTGTTATGCGCGTCCATGGCGGACGCAGTGAGGACGCGGCCTGTCGCGGCTTTGACAGTTGCGCCGGCCAATTTGACCGCGACACTCGCGTCGGATTGCGGGCTGAGATTGACCAGCGAGAGGTGGATGCGTCCGTCGTTGTCGCGCGAAGCGCTTGCATCCACGCCGGGGACGGAATCCGGGCCCAGTTTGTACGGCGGCGCGGTGATGTCCACGGGCAGAAAGGTCGCGTTCTGATGGACCTTGTACATCTCGAAGACGTGATAGGTGGGGGTGACGATCATCTTCTCCTTGTCGGTGAGGACCATCGCCTGCAGGACGTTTACCATCTGCGCGATGTTGGCCATCCGCACGCGGTCGCAATGGCGATGGAAGAGATCGAAGTTGAGCGCAGCCACGACGGCGTCGCGCAAGGTGTTTTGTTGAAAGAGAAAGCCGGGGTTCTGGCCGGGATCGACGTCATACCAGTCGCCCCATTCGTCGACGATCAACGAGATTTCCTTGTGCGGATCATAGCGGTCCATGATCGCGGAGTGGCGGGCGATGATGCCCTCCATATTCAGGGTCTGGCGCAACGTGTCGTGCCACTCCTGCTCGGTGAACCCGGTGGCCGCGCCCTTCTTGATCCAGCGGCCCGTCGGGAGGGTGTAATAATGCAGCGACAGACCGTTCATCTGCCGGCCGACCATCGACATCAGCACCTCGGTCCACTTCGTGTCGTCGCCACCCGGGCCGCAGGCGATGCGTTCGATGCGGATATCGGGGTCAACCTTCACGAACGTGTTGTAGCGCCGGTATAAATCCGCGTAGAACTCCGGCCGCATATTGCCGCCGCAACCCCAGCTCTCATTGCCGATTGCGAAATAGGGGAGTTTCCACGGTTTGTCGCGTCCGTTCTCGCGCCGCAGATCGGCCAGGGTCGTATGGGCGGCGGACGTGATGTATTCGACCCAATCCCGCATTTCCTCGGGCGAGCCGCTGCCGAGATTGCCGCAGATGTATGGATCGCAGCCGAGTTGCTCGCACAAATCCATGAACTCGTGGGTGCCGAACTCGTTGCTTTCGGGCACCCAACCCCAGTGCGTATTCATTCTCCGCGGACGATCCTCGGTGGGCCCGATGCCGTCGCGCCAGTGATATTCATCGGCGAAACACCCGCCCGGCCAGCGCAGGACGGGAATGTTGAGCTGTTTCAGGGCGGCGACGACATCGTTGCGGATGCCGCGGGTGTTGGGGATGGGCGAACCTTCACCGACCCAAATGCCCTCGTAGATGCCGCGTCCGAGATGTTCGGCGAACTGGCCGTAGATGTTGCGGTTGATTTTGTCACCGGGCTGGTCGGCATGGATGATCAATTCGGCTTTCATGGTGGCTGGTAGAGAATCCTGCGCCATTACACTTCCCACGATCCCCGTCGCAAGGAGAAAAGCGATCATGGTCACATTATTGCGTCCGGCTGTTGCGTCTGCAATCCTCATTTCCCGCGGGGGGCGCATCCATGACTTGTCGCCGCGGCGGCGCCGGGGTAATGTCGGGGACGAAGCACGTGCGGTGACAGCCTTCATCGGAGAAAGGTTATGGGACAGAACATCGTGAAGAGATTCCTCGTCCGTCTGCTGGCAACCATCGGCGCGGTGGTACTCCTCGGCGCAATTCTCGGCCTTATCTGCGTCATGGTCGTGAAACGATCGATCCCGTCGAAAGTGATTCTCGAAGTCGACCTGGAAAGGCAACTGGTCGAATACACGCCGGATGACCCGGTGGCGCGGATTGTCTCCGGTCGCAAGCCGACCGTTCTCAGATTCGTCGAGGCGCTGCAACGGGCGGCGGGCGACAAGCGGGTTGTCGGATTGATCGCGCGGGTGGGCGAGGCCGGTCAGGAGCTGGCCCAGATCCAGGAGATTCGCGACGCGGTGATTGCGTTTCGTCACGCCGGCAAACCGGCGATCGCGTACGCCGAGACGTTCGGTGAAGAGAGCCGGGCCAACGGCTCGTATTACCTCGCCACGGCATTCGACGAGATTTACCTGCAGCCGTCGGGCGACGTGGGTCTGGCGGGGTTGATCGCGGAGACGCCGTTTGTGCGCGGGACGCTGGACAAACTCGGGCTGGTCCCGCGGATGGACCATCGCGGCGAGTACAAGAACGCGATGAACGAATTGACTGACAAGAAATACACGCCGGCGTTCAAGGAGGCGACGGAAGCGTACGTGGACGCGGCGTTCCGCCAGATCGTGGCGGGCATCGCGGACGCGCGCAAGATGAAGTACGACGACGTGCGGGCGTTGATCAATCGCGGGCCGTTTCTGGCGGACGAGGCGCTCGGCGCCAGGCTCGTCGACAAACTCGGCTACCGCGACGCGGCATACGACGACATCAAGAAGCAGGTTGGTCCGCACGCCAAGCTGATGCACCTCGCGAAGTATCTCGACCGGGCCGGCTCGCCGTATGACGAGGGCGAGACCGTCGCGCTGATTTACGGCGTGGGCGACATTCACCGCGGCAAGAGCGGTTACAGCGCGGTTTTCGGGAGTGTATCGATGGGGGCGGACACGGTTGCGGCGGCGTTTCGCGCGGCGGCGGACGACAAGGACGTGAAAGCGATTCTGTTTCGGATCGACAGCGGGGGCGGGTCGTATGTCGCGTCGGACACGATCTGGCGGGAGACGGTGCGGGCGCGGAAGGCGGGCAAACCGATTATCGTGTCGATGAGCGGGGTGGCGGGATCGGGCGGGTACTTCATTGCGATGGACGCGGACAAGATTGTGGCGGAGCCGGCGACGTTGACGGGATCGATTGGGGTGTTTGCGGGGAAATTCCTCACGACGAATTTCTGGGACAAGCTGGGGATTTCGTGGGACGAGGTGCACACGAGTTCCAACGCGATGGTGTTTACGGGGCTGCAGGATTACACGCCGGAGCAATGGAAAACGTTCGAGACGTGGCTGGACCGCGTGTACGACGATTTCACGACGAAGGTGGCGGAGGGGCGGAAATTGCCGAAGGAAAAGGTGCTGGGAATCGCCAAGGGGCGGATCTGGATCGGCGAGGAGGCGAAGGCGCTCGGGTTGGTGGACGAACTGGGCGGGTTTCCCGAAGCGCTGAAGCTGGTGCGGCAGGCGGCGAAGCTGGCGCCCGACGCGAAGATTGAATTGAAAGTGTTTCCGCGTCCGGAATCGACGATCAGAAGATTGCTGGGCGAAGAGACGGACAACGATCAACAGGCCGGCGAGGAGGCGATTGCGCGCACGCTGGAGATGATTCAGCCGTATGCGCGGGCGGCGCGGGAGCTTGGGTTGGCGGCCGAGCCGGACGTGTTGCGGGTGCCGGATGTGAACATGGATGGGCCGTAGACACCCTTCGGAAAGCTCGGGGCAGGCTCCGGGGACGAAGGAGACGCGAATTACACGAGAGGATCTAGTGGCGCGGCAGATTCAGACTGCTAATTCTTTCGCGGAGGACCGAGCGGGACGGTTAGCTTGAACACGGTGCCATTGCCGTTGGTTCCACCCGCCCAAGCCGTCCCGTAAAAGCTGCCGTCGCTACCCTGGACAAGCCCACCGTACGGGAGGCTTCCGTCCGTGCCACCACTGAATTCGTGCAGTGTGGTGAGCGTGCCGGCAGGCGTGATCCGGAACGCGGTCCCGAGGTTGGACGAGCCGCCGGAGGATGTGGTTCCATAGAAATTGCCGTCGCTTCCGAGCGCCAACGGGGCTTCCGGGGTGGCGCCATCAAAGCCACCGGTGAAACGATAGAGCGTCTTCAATTTACCCGCGGGAGAAATCTTGAACACGGTGCCGTTGTTGTTCGTTCCGGTAAGGACAGTTGTACCGTAAAAACAGCCGCCTGGTCCCTTGACGAGTGCCGCAAACGGATTGGCGCCGTTGGTGCCGTTGCTGAAGCTGTAGACGATCTTCAAATTACCCGTATTTGAGATCTTGAAGATGGTGCCCTGACCACCATGGGGGCCGCCGCCCTGGGTAACGCCGTAAAACCAATTCTTGTTGCGCTGGACCAGGCCGGCGTACGGGTCAAATCCGTCGTTGGGATTGGCCCCAAACATGTGGAGCGTGGTGAAGGTGCCGGCCGTCGTTATCCGGTAGATGGTGCCGAGATTGTTCGTGCCGCCCTCAATCGTTGCTCCGTAAAGACTGCCGTCGGCGCCTTGCACGAGGCTGCCCCTGGGGAAACTGCCGTCATCGCCGCCGAAGCTGTGCAAGGATGTCAGGGTGCCGGCGGTCGATATCCGGTAGACGGTGCCGACATCGTCATTTGTGCCGCCGAAGATCGTTACTCCATACAAAAACCCATCCGCGCCCTGGATCAGCGGCGAAGACGGGGAGGCACCGTCCGCGCCGCCGGTGAAGCTGTAGAGTGTGGTGAACGTGCCCGCGGAAGAGATCTGAAAGACGGTGCCATTACCGCCCTCGGGATCGCCGTCCTGCGTGGTGCCGTAGAAAAAGCCATTACTGGCCTGGATGAGTCCCGAAACCGGGTTATGACCGTCGCTTCCGCCACTGAACAGGTGGAGGATTGTCAGCGTCTGCCCGCTGGCCTTGCCCACCAGTGTGAAGACGGCGATCGCGGCGAGAATTCGGAAGAACTTCACGGCGTTTTCCCAGTTTCTCCATAAGTCAGTAAATACCCGTGCGAGAGGGAAGTCGAGACGATTCGGTGGAGGTTGTCGGGTGCTCTTCTGCGGGTCGGCGGGCGCGGAGGCGGGAGATGCAGTCTATGGATATATCGTCGAGGGGACGGAACGGGTCGGGTCGGGGATGGGCTGGGGGAGCGCTGCTACCTAGCAGTACCAAGTAGCTCGAGAGGTGCGGGGTAGAGGATGAGGCTAATACATGGTCGTGCCATGTATCGTCGAAAGGAAGAGGATGGCATGGGTGCGAACGGAAACACGAGGAGCACGAAGGAGACGCGAACCCGCCGGAGGCGAAGAAGTGAGCACGAACGCGAGATGGGCATGGGCACCCTTCGAGGAACTCAGGGCAGGCTCCGGGTGCGGAGGAGATACCTGGGTACGAGGTAACGCGAGAGGGGCAGACGGAGGGCGGGCTGATACATGGTAGTACAATGTAGCGTGGAAGAGACGGGGTCGGTTTCGGTGTCTCGTGCTAAATTTTTAGCATGGCACAGAGGGGTGGATTGTTGGCAGGGGCGCGGGGAGTGATTCTGCAAATCGTAAAGCGGTGGGCCCATTCGCTGTTTTTCTCCGACGCGTCATGGACATCATCGATCCGCCCGCGCTGCCTGAACCGCCCAAGAAGAGCATCGGCTTTCACGCAAAAGAATCTCCTCGACGGAATGTCGCCCGCCGCAGAAAGAATTCCGGTTCACGGAGTTGACATCGGCTGGCTTCCGGCGAATGTGACCGGCCGACGAACCTCGCCATTACAAGGCTCCCCGCGCGATCGGGCAGAATCTGCACGAATTGAATCGGGATGGGCTGCCCCCCGACATCTCCACAAAAAGACAGACTCAAACCAATGGGATCCGATTGCTGTAACTCCCGCCCCCTCCCATCTACCAAAGGCTCGCCACAAACCTGTCGACCCACCATCTGTGCTATGCTAAGAATTTAGCATAGCACAGCGAACACATTCTCCGGAGGGCAACCATGACAAGAACACACATCCTCGAACTCAGCCGACGCGAGCGCCAAATCATGGACGCGGTGTATCGATTGGGCCGGGCGTCAGCCGCCGACGTGCGCCGCCAACTGCCAGACCCGCCGAGCTATTCCGCCGTCCGAGCGTTCCTGACGATCCTGGAA
>DATJWQ010000081.1:0-2411 GCA_035501175.1 Verrucomicrobiia bacterium
GTGGGCTTCAGCGAGCAGGTCGAAATCTCCGGCCACGTCACCGGCGACGTGATTTGCTTCTGCCAAAGCCTGCGCATCAGCGGCCAGGTCGACGGCAATCTCCGCTCCATGGCCAACAACATCACGCTGACCGGGACCATCGACAAAAGTGCTTCCACCTTCACCGAATTGTTGACCATCGATCCCAACGGAAAAATCGGCCGCAACCTCACCAGCTTCTCGAAATCGCTCACTGTCGACGGCACTCTCGGCCGCGACCTCCTCGCCATGTTCGGCAAGGGCACCATTAACGGCTCCGTCGGCGGTTCCCTGAGCGCCCGGGGGGAAAACCTCACGATCAATGGCAGCGCCTCCATCGCGGGGCCCGCGAAGTTCGAAGGCGACAATCCCGCCAACGTTTCTTCCGAAGCCAAGCTCGCTTCACCTCTCGAGTACAAGAAGCTGGAGCACAAGTCTCATGACGCGCGCGGGTCCGGCTATTACGTCTGGATGGTCATTTGGGCCGCTGCCTACGTCCTTTTTGGCCTCGTCCTGCTCTCTCTTCTCCCCGGCTTCTCGCGCGAGGCGTCCGCAAACGTGGAGAACGTTGGCGCTTCCTTCGGACTCGGTGTTCTGGTGTTTTTTGCCGTACCGATCGCGGCCGTCATCGCCTGTGTCACGGTCGTGGGGTTGTTCGTCGGGTTGACCTCTTTGTTCCTGTGGTACGGTTCGCTCTATTTCGCGCAAATCATTGTCGGCGCCACGGTTGGCCAGTGGATTATGGGTCGAGCGTCCGACACATGGGGCTTGATTGGCCGTATGGTGGTCGGCATTTGCATCCTGCGCGCCGTCATGGCCGTGCCTTTCCTGGGAACGTGGATCAAGTTCGGCGTCATCATTTGGGGCGTCGGCGCGCTTTCGCTGGCCATTTACCGCCGCTTGCAGCCCACTCTCGCTCCTAACATTCCGTCCGTGCCTCTTCCTGCCGCGGGTCCGATGAATTCTCCACTCCCGCCGAACACCATGGTTGGCGGCAACTAGATCTGAATCGTTGGGAAGAAAGAAGGGCCGGCTCCCCTCAGAGGAACCGGCCCTTTTGCCTTTTGCGGAGGCGGTGAAAAACTCTATGGCACTCGTACCTTTGCGGATTGGAAGGAATAAATCCCCGGCGGGCTATTCACAAACAGCGCGCGCATTGCAGCCTGAGTGCCTACCGTCAAGCCGGATGCATCCGTGATCCCGTCAAAGGCGGTATATCCCTGATAGGTGCCCGCTTGCGGCGTCACCGGCACACTCGAGTTGGAATTGAACGTGCCCGACGAACTCATGTACGTCGGAATGTTGGTCAGCGTTGGCGCGTTTCCGGAGCTGTTGATGTTGCTGCTGAACCGCGACCAACGCAGAAGAACATTGGCGGCTGTCGCTGTGTTGGTGTTGTTGCTTACGTTCACGTTCGTCACTTGCACGCGGACGACTTGTCCCGCCAGCAAATCGCCGGTTCCGCTGAAGCCGGTCGGCGAGAATCCCGAATTCGTCAGTGGCCCGCTATCCACGTTAAACGTAACGCCGTTGGTTGTCGCATCCAGCAGAAATGGCGTGCCGAAGGTCGTCCCGGAAGCGGAGAGCACAGAGTTGCCGCTGGCCGAAGTTTTATCGAGAAGAATCAATCCGACGATTCCGGCTGTCGTCGACGCGGGGTAGATGACCCCTTCGATTTCGTCAGTGGCTGTCGTGTCCAGCAGATCCACCTGCGTCGCGGTCAGCGTTCCATTCGCCGCCAGGTTGGCATAGAGGCTCACGGTGCTGCCGACCTGGATGCACGTGGTTGCGTTTCCGCTCTGGCAACCGGTGTTGTAACCGGGAGGTACGACGCTCAGGGTGGTGCTGGACGTGATCGCCGCCACCAACGACTGTCCTGTGATTGCGTTCTGCACGGTGACACTCGAATTGCTCAACGCCGTCACCGCGCCGGTGAAATCCTCGATCGTATCCACCGCGCCTGAAGGCAAACCCGCGCGGACGGTCGTCGTGGCCGTGAATACATTCGACTGGGTGAAATCAACGGTGATGCCGTTTGTCGAGGTAATCGCGTTGTTCAGGTTCACGTCGATCCCGATCCATTGATTCTGGTTGTCGCTCAAATTCAGGTTGATCGGCACGCTCACGGTTGTCGCCGCGCCGGACGGAAGGGTGCATACGGCCGCGCTTTTGCAGGTGACTGAGGCCCCGTTCAGTGTGTACGTGATATTCGAGGTTGACGCATTCACCCAGATCCCGGAGGTTGCGCCGATCGTGATATTGAGCGAGGTATACGTCCCGGAGGGCACGCTGGCGGCGCTGGCGATCAGCGAAGAATCCGTCTGCAATCTCGTCAGTTCGAACGGAATGATCGTCGTGGGCGAGTAGACCGATACGGCAGTCCCCGACGATGG
>DATJWQ010000082.1:0-2884 GCA_035501175.1 Verrucomicrobiia bacterium
GCAGAAACAGGTAGACCACCAGGATCACCAGGACCAGCGCTTCGACCAGTGTCTGGACAATCTCATCAATGCCTTCCGTCACGGCCTTGGTGGTATCCAGCGACACGACGTAATCCACGCCCGTCGGAAATCGCTTCTTCAATTCAACCATCAACTTTTTCACGCCACGCGCCGCTTCGAGCGCGTTCGAGCCGGGCAATTGGAAGATCGACACAACCGCGGCCGGTTTGCCGTTCAGACGGCCTTTGACGTTGTAGACCTGGGCACCGAGTTCGACACGGGCGACGTCCCGCAGACGCACGATGGCGCCATCGGGGGTTGCCCGCACAACGATCTGTCCAAATTCCTCGGGCGTGACCAGCCGGCCCTGGGCACGAACCGTATAGGTAAACTCCTGGCCCGACGGGGCAGGCTCGGCGCCAATCTGGCCGGCGGAGTTGACGGTGTTCTGTTCCTCGACCGCCTGAATGATGTCCGAAACGGTGATATTGAGCCTGGCCAGTTGATCGGGTTTCACCCAGAGCCGCATCGCGTACTGGCCAGCTCCGGAAATCTGTACCGTGGAGATGCCCGGTGACCGGGTGAGTTCGTCACTCAAATTGATGTACGCGTAATTGGCGAGGAACTGCGCGTCCCGGGTGCTGTCGGGCGAGTACAGACTGATGATCATCAACGGCGCGGCCTGCGATTTCTGAACCGTAACCCCGAGGTCGGTCACTTGCGATGGCAGTTGCGAAGCGGCCTCCGATTCGCGCATCTGGGCGAGGATTTGGTCTGTGTTCGGATCGGTCTTGAGATCGAAGTTCACGGTCAACACCATCGAACCACTGTTTGCGTTGACGGAGTACATGTAGTTCATGTTATCCACGCCGCTCATTTGCTGTTCGATCGGGGTGGCGACGGATTGCTCGATGGTCTGGGAGTCGGCTCCGGTGTATGTGGCCTGAACCTGGATGTCCGGGGGGGCGATATCCGGGAACAGGGCGGCGGGGAGACCGCCGATGGCCACCGCGCCGACGATCACGGTGAGAATGGAGATCACCATGGCCACGATCGGGCGGTTGATAAAGAACCGGGACATCATGGCGCTTCACCGGTTACGGTCGCGGCGGACGTCGCAGTTGTGGCGGGGTTCGTGTCCGCCTTGAACCTGCTGGACAGTCTCTCGACAACGAAAAACGTTGCAGGGACGAAGAAGATCGCGATGCAAGTGGCCGCCAGCATTCCGCCAATGACGGTTGTGCCCATCACTTGTCGCGATACCGCACCAGCACCAGAGGCAATCCACAACGGCACGCAACCGAGGATGAATGCGAACGAGGTCATCAGGATCGGTCGTAACCGCAGCCGCGCGCCGGCGAGGGCGGCATCGGCCGCAGGCCTGCCCTTGTCGTATTCCTCCTTGGCGAACTCGACGATGAGGATGGCGTTCTTCGCCGCCAGCCCGATGATCATGACCAGACCGATCTGGGCGAACACATTGTTTTGAATCTGCACCATGAACGGCGGCAGAAACGACGCCAGCACGGCACGACGCACCCACAACGTGCCCAGCGCGCCGAACACGGCGATGGGCGTGCTCAACAACACGCTGAACGGCAGCGACCAGCTCTCGTACAGCGCTGCGAGGATCAGGAACACGAACAGCAATGAGAACCCGAAGATGGCCGATGGCGGCACCCCCTTGGCCGCCTTCTTCTCCTGAAATGACATGCCGAGGTAATCGAACCCCATCTCAGGCGGCATCGTTTGAGCGAATACCTGCTCCAACGCGCGCATCGCCTGGCCCGAGCTGTAACCGGGGGCGGGATTGGCGTTGATTTGCGCGCTCCGATAGAGGTTGTAACGCATGGTGAACTCAGGACCGGTCCGGTGCTCGATCCGCGTTACACTCGACAGCGGCACGGTATCGCCGTTTTTGTTGCGCACGTAGAATTGGCCGACCTGCCCGGCTTGCGTGCGATAATCGCCGTCGGCCTGCACGTAAACCTGCCATTGCCGGCCAAACCGATTGAAGTAATTGATGAACGCGCCACCCAGAAACGCCTGGATCGTCTGGTAGACATCCTTCACTGACATTCCCTGTTTGAGGACCTTGTCGCGGTCCACATCCACGTACAATTGCGGCACGTCGGGCAGCAACGTCGTAAAGACCTGGGCCAGCTCGGGACGTTTGCCGGCAGCATCGACGAATTTTTTTACGTTGTCCGCCAAAAAGGACACGTCTTTGCCGGCGCGATCTTCGAGGATGAAGGTCGCGCCGCCCGAAGCCCCCAGTCCCGGAATGGCCGGCGGGGAGAAATTGAATGCCACGCCATCGGGCAACTGGACCAGCTTCAGATTCAGCAGCGCGCGGACGACCTGATATTGTTCCATGCGTTGTTTTCGTTCGCTCCAATCCTTCAGCGTCACGAAGAAGAACCCGTTATACGTCGTGGTCACGCTGCTCAACAGACTGAATCCGACGACGGTCGTGACGTGCTGCACGCCAGGGGTCCCCATGAGAATCGATTCGATGGACTTACACACCTCGTCGGTCCGTTGGAGAGAAGCGGCGCTGGGAAGTTGGAGGTTCACAAAGAAATAGCCCTGATCCTCATCGGGCAGGAAACTCGCGGGCAACTTCGCGCCGCAAATTCCGGCGGCCACCACGAATCCGAGGAGCATCAACAACGCCACGCCGCTCTTGCGAATCAACGCCGCGGAGACGCGCACGTATCGGTCCGTCGCCTTCGCGAACAGACGGTTGAACCAATTGAAGAACCGCTGCAGCAAGCCGTGCCCGGCGTTGCGGGGTCGCAGCAGCAGCGCGCAGAGCGCCGGGCTCAGCGTCAGGGCGTTGAACGCCGACAACAACACCGACACCGCAATGGTCACGGCGAAT
>DATJWQ010000083.1:0-15503 GCA_035501175.1 Verrucomicrobiia bacterium
AACGCGTCACGCCACAATTCAGTCCCACTCTCGTAAACGCCGGCCCGTTGCCAGCTCAAGCATCCCAATCCCACCACGAGTGCCACGCCGGCGACGCGACGGATTGACGGAACACCCGATAACGCCACTGTTCCGAGCGCGGCACACAATGCCAGCAGACCGGGTAAGGCGGGATACTGCCAGTGGTCCGCCACCGCTGAATAGACGTAAAACCCCTGGTCGATAAACCCGAGTACGGGCAGCAGCATCACCGCGAAATACCCGACTCCAGCCGCACACATCCTGATCCACCATCTACCATGTCCCCGCCATAACAATGCCACGACAATCGCGCACGCCAGGAGAGGCAGCCAGGCGATCAGCGAACCGGCGCCTGCCTTCCACCCGGGATAAATCAGCATCAAACCAACAGGCCAGACGGCTTTCCACAAGTAAAACCAAAAGGCCCACGCTGCTGTCGTCACGCGTGATGCCAACCCAATGTCTCGCAGCGGGGTGCCTTCCAGCACCCGCTGATGCTGAAACCAAATCGTCATCAACCCCAACACCACGGACAATGCGGCAAATGGGGTTACCAGCCGGACCGCTCGCCAATTCAACTTCGCGGTTCGCCAACACGTGATCCCCAGAAGCACAACCGGCAGCATCACAACCGCCGTCTTGCTGAGCAACGCCAGTGCGAACGCCATGAACGCTGCCGCGTGCCATCGCCTCCGCTTCTCATCCTCGAATCGCAGGTACCAGAGCACGGTCAGCGCGGCGAACAGTGTCGCCAGGAGGTTCTTCAGTTCGCTAACCCACGCGACCGTGGCGACATTGACGGGGTGCACCGCGAACCAGAACGCCGCGAACCACGCGCCCGGCACTTCCAGCCGCCGCAACACGCGCCAGATCAACGTGGCATTGGCCGCATGCAGCAGAACATTGAGCGTGAGATACGCTGTCGGTTGCGCCCCAAACACGCGCCACATCAGCCACCACACGGTATATGTCAGCGGGTAATAATCCTTCGGCTCGGTGCTGAACCAAATCTTCCACAGCCCGCCCGAACCGGTGACGAGCGGATTGTTCGCGAGATAATCGGCGTCGTCCCAGAGGAATCCGCCGTGCGCCAGCGGCAGGTATACCACCAGTGTGGCCAGCACGACCAAGCCCGTGTCACGCGCCCAACTGTTCTTACCCATCGGGCGCATCATAACAGGCCGGGCCCGGTCCCGGAAACCGAAACGTGGCGGTTGACTGTATCGAAGCGCTACTTCTTCGCCAGGAGCGCCGCGAGGACGCGCTCGGGGGTGAACGGCGCTTTCTTGATGCGGATGCCGCAGGCATCGTAGATCGCGTTGGCCACCGCGGGCAGCGGACCGTTGATGCCGATCTCGGCGATGCTCTTGGCGCCGAACGGGCCGGTCGGCTCGTAGGTCTCGACGAGGATCGTACGGATCTTCGGCGCGTCCACCGTGGTGAACAGCCGATAATCGAAGAAGCTCGGGTTCAGCATTCGTCCGCGCTCGTCGAACACCATTTCCTCACACAGCGCATAGCTGAGACCGTTCATCGCCGCGCCTTCCATCTGGCCCTCGGCGAGTTTCGGATTGATCGCCACGCCGCAGTCCACTGCGGCAACGTAATCGACCACGCGGACCTTGCCGGTCTCGGTGTCGACCTCGACTTCGGCGAAATGCGCGGCGAACGGCGGGGGCGACACGTAGGAAATGTGCGATGCCTCGCCATCGATCTGGAACTGGTTCTGGCCGTAGAGCGAACGTTGGATGATGTTCGGGTAGGGGACTTCCTTCCCCGACTTGCTGATGACCTTGGCGTTCTCGCACCGCAGATTCGCCACATCATCCTTCAGCATTTCGGCGGCAACCTTCAAAATCTTGTCGCGGCAGGCTTCCGCCGCCTTCTTCACCGCGCCGCCCGACACATACGTCGTGCTCGACGCGTACGCGCCCTTGTCGAACGGCGTCATGTCGGTATCCGACGAATACGTGAGCATCTTGTCGACGGTCACGCCGAGCACCTGCGCGGCGATCTGCGCCAGCACCGTGTCACTGCCGGTGCCGAGGTCGGTCGCGCCCATGAGCAGGTTGAACGAGCCGTCCTCGTTCATCTTGATGCGCGCCGAGGCCATGTCGATGCCCGCGATGCCCGAGCCCTGCATCAGGCACGCCATGCCGATGCCGCGCCTGATCTTCGCATTCGGGTCGCGCTTCTGATAGAGGCGATGCTTCTGGTTCCAGCCAATCGCCGCCGCCGCGCGGTCGATGCATTCATCCAGGCCGCAACTCTCAATCGGGTTGTCGTGGCCTTCCTTGCCCTCCCCAAGCGCCGCAAACACGGGATTCGTTTCGCCCTTCTGAATGTGGTTCTTCTTGCGAAGGGCAATCGGATCGAGGCCAAGCTTGTCGGCAATGATGTCCATCATCTGTTCGATGGCGAACGCCCCTTGCGTCGCGCCGTAGCCGCGATAAGCACCCGTGACCGGTGTGTTCGTGTACACCGAGTCACCCCAGAACCGCACGTTTTTGCACCGGTAGAAAGGAAGTGTCTTGCTGCCGACGTTCGTGAGCAGCGTAAGCGAGTGCGTGCCGTAGCCGCCCGTCCAACTCGTCACGCGTTGGTCGAGCGCCGTGAATGTGCCGTCGTTCTTGACGCCAACGGTCATCTTGACGATCGACGGGTCGCGTGTGCGGCTGGAGATGAACTCTTCGCGCCGGGTGAACTCGATCTTCACAGGGCGACGCGTTCGCACGGTGATCAGCGCGCACAAATCTTCGAGGATGATCTCCTGCTTCGCGCCAAATCCGCCGCCGATCCGCGGTTTGATGACGCGAATCTGGTTGACAGGGATCTGCAGGCATTGCGCCACGATGCGGCGCGCATGCCACGGCACCTGCGTCGCCGTCCGCAACACGATGCGCTGGTTGTCGTCGAGGTACCCGATGCACACGTGGGGTTCGAGTGGACAATGCTGCGCGTACTGCGTCTCGAATTCCTCTTCAACGACGAAATCCGCCTGTTTCAGGCCTTCCTCGATCTTGCCGATCTCGACGTCGTAATGCGCCGCGACATTGTGTTTGCGATCATGAATGCCATCGGCATCCGGCTCGTCGTGAATGACTGGCGCGCCATCCTTCATCGCCTCGCGCACGTCGAACACGGCGGGCAGGATTTCGTACTTTACCTGGATCAGCTTCAGCGCCCGCTCGGCGATTTCGGCGGTCTCGGCGGCCACGCATGCCACGCGGTCGCCGACAAAACGGACTTTCGTATCGAACATGAACGCGTCGTACGGCGACGGCTCGGGATACCCCTGCCCCGCCGTCGTATGCGGCACGCGCGGCACGTTCTTATACGTCAATACGATGACGACGCCCGGCAGCTTCTCCGCCTCGGTCGTGTCGATCTCGAGTATGCGCGCATGCGCATGCGGACTCCCCAGAATCTGCGCATGCAGCATGTTCTTCAGGAAAATGTCGTCGGTGAACTTTGCCGATCCCGTCACCAGTCCGATCCCGTCCACCCGCCACGGGCTCTTGCCGACGGAGGTTTTCTGAAATGGAAGTGCTGCCGCGTCTTTCATAGTCATGCTGCTTTGGTAGTTGATTCTGCGTCACGGATTTCCCGGGCGGCGGTGAGGACGGCGGCGATGGGTTTGACGTAGCCGGTGCAGCGGCAGATGACGCCGGACAGGGCTTCCTTCACATCGGCCTCGGTCGGGGTCGGGTTGTCGTCGAGCAATTCCTTGGCGGACAGGATCAAGCCGGGGGTGCAGAAACCGCATTGCGCCCCACCCTCATCAAGAAACGCCTTCTGTAGAGGATGAAGCGTCCCGTCGTTTTTTGACAGGCCCTCGATGGTCTCGATGTTCTTGTCCTTGCAATGAGCCGCAAGGACGACGCAGGAATTCACCGTGCGTCCGTTGAGCAGGACGGCGCAGATGCCGCAATCGCCATTCGAGCAGCCGACTTTCACGCCCGAATAACCTTCGCGCCGCAACACATCGAGCAGCGTGTCCGTCGGCTGACAGACGAAATCCTTGGGCTCGTTGTTAACCGTTACATGCAGATTCATACTTGTCTCCTTCGCGAAGCAGAATTCAACGTGGCCGAGGGAAGCGGCTTGCCGTAGGCTGCGCGCCGCTCGCGCGCGCCGAAACCGAGTGGTTCGCGCGGTGTTACCGATGGCGGACTCACGAGATGGCGGATCGCATCAAACACAATCCTGAACTGAGGATCGGATTTCTCTTCAAGTTCCTCCAGCTTCTCGGCGAAATCGGGGTGCGATTCGAGCAATTGGCGCATGCGAACGAATGTCCGGATAATCTCGACGCTGACCCGCGCGGCGCGCTTGCCGCGCAACACACCGGACAACATCACCACGCCCGGCTCGGTGAACGCGTACGGCAGGCTCTTTGCGTCGGGCCCGTGTTTCTGGGTCGCCATCCTGAATTTGGAACGCCGCGCCTCTTCTGGCGTGAGCTGAAACATAAAGTCGGAAGGGAAACGGTCCGCGTTACGTTTGACCGCTTGCATCAGTGCCTTCGGCTCGATTCCGTAGAGTTGCGCGAGATCCGAACCGAGCATCACTTTCTGTCCACGCAGCAGGAGAACCCGCTGTTCAATGCGCTCGACGGGGACGACGGAAGACCCGCTCACAGCGACCTTCCTTTCGCGTTCTGATACGCCTCGGCGACCGCCCGGCGCACAAGCACGCTGCTGATCTGCCTGCGGTATTGGGCGGTGCCGCGAACGTCGGCGACCGGCTGAATCAACTCGCCGGCTCTGGCGCTGACGGATTCCACCAGCGCGGGATCGAGCGGTTTGCCGGCCAATTCCTGTTCCAACGCGGTCAATCGAACCGGTGCGGGCACGCCCCCGCCGATGGCGATGCGAATCTCGGTGCATTTCTTGCCGCTCATCTTCAGCACGGCGACCGCATTCAAGATCGCCACGCTATCGCCGTCTGTCAATGCGACGCGCTGCAGCGACGCGCCCACGTTGCCGGTCGGCAGCTTGGCCGAAAACTCAGTGGCGATTTCCGAATTGCTCAACACCGCGCGATTCTCGCGGGAGAAGAACTGCGCCAGCGGCACGACGCGTTTCTGTTTCCCCTGGACTTTCACCTGTGCATCGAGCGCGAGCAGTGCCGACAACAGATCGAAATAGGTCGCGTAACCGAACAGGACATCCTGAAGGGTGGTGGCGTTTCGTTGAATTCTGGTCGAATAGGCCCGCGCGGCGGTCGGCAACAGACCGTTCAGGGCGGTGTTCAATTCTCTGGAGCTGACGATCTGCTGAAACGTCGCTGTGCCGCCGATGGCCAGCTTTCGGCCGTCGAGCTTCACGTAATCGAGGCCGACGGCGGAGACATCGACCAGGCAGGTCGCCGCGCGCAATTTGCTGGAAATCAGGTGAAAAGCGCCCGTCACGGGCACGGGAATCTGTTCGTCGTTCTTCCCCAGCTTTTTCAGGGCATCCCGCAGAGAGGCAGCGTGATAGTATTCTTGGACATTATCAAACATGACATCTTCCTGGCGCTACAGGTTGAAATCCCAACGAGGGACAGCCTACACGTCAGCCCATTTCTTGACCAGAGATTTTTTGGGTTGCCTCTCCGTGGCATTGCCGCTGGCCCCGCGGGTGGGCGACCTACTTTTGGCTCGCGCGATGGGCTGGCTGGTGTAGATTTGGGCGCGAAACGAGAGTTCGTGGGCCTGTAGCTCAGTTGGTTAGAGCAGGGGACTCATAATCCCTTGGTCGCAGGTTCGAGTCCTGCCGGGCCCACCATTCTTCACATGAGCCCCGCCGTGCTCGTCATGGCATGCCACGCGAGAAACTATCGGTTGATGTGGACGACCTTGGCGGGCGGGAAGCCGTTGAAATAGGTGGCAGAGGCGTGGCTATAGGCGCCGATGTTTTTGCTGTAGAGCAAATCCCCGAGTTGCAGATTTCCCGGCAGATTCTCCGCCATCGAGACGACATCCAGCGCGTCACACGTCGGGCCGAAGACGGAGCAGATTTGCGGCGCGCCTTTCTTGAATGCTTGGAAGTGATAGCGGCAATGATCGAAGATGACGCCGGAAAACGTGTGATACACGCCGTCGTCGATGTAGTAGCAGAGCTTGCCGTCGCGCACGGCCTTGCCGATGATCCCGGAAACGGCCGTGCCAGCGGTGGCGACCATGAAGCGACCGGGCTCGGCGAGAATCTGGATTTCTTTCGGGAACAGCCGGTTGAGTTCGCGATTGATGACCCGGGCCAATTCGCGGAACGGTCGGACCGAGTCATCGTAGGGCGCGGGGAAACCGCCGCCGATGTCGAGGACGTTCATCTTCCGGTAGCCGCGGTCCCGGGCTTCCTTGAAGATGCCGGCGGCAAGATTGAGGGCCTGGACATAGTTTTCGTAGTTGGTGGTCTGACTGCCGACGTGAAAGCTCAAGCCCTCGACGGTGAGCCCGACGCGATGAGCTTCCAGAATCAAATCCACGGCTTCGCCGGGGGCGGCGCCGAATTTTGAGGACAACTCGACCATCGCGCCGGTATTGGCGACCTTCAGCCGCAACGCCAGGCCGGCGTTGGGAGAAAACTTCTTGATCTTGCGGATCTCCTCGGCGTTGTCGTAGGTCACGAGTGGATTGTAGTGGTCGAGTTCGGCGAGCGTCTCGTTGGCCTTGATGGGATTGGCGTAAATGATCTTGTCCCAGATCCATTGCTGGCGCTTTTTTGCGGGCAGGTCCCGGATGTTCTCGCAGACGATCCGCAACTCCGGCAGGGACGCGACATCGAAGCTCGCGCCAGCCTTGAACAATGTGCGGACGATTTCCGGGTCGGGGTTGGCTTTGACGGCGTAGTAGGCCTGCACGCGCGGCAGGTACTTCTTGAACAGGGTGTAATTGCGCCGCAATTCGTCATGATCGACCACGAATAATGGTGTGCCGTGTTCCCGGGCCAGTTTCCGCAGCGTGTTGAGTGGCGCCATACTAGTCTCCATCCGTGATCAGGAAATTCTTGAACTGCCAGACATCATTCTTGTCGATGGACGGATTGTTGTACCCGGTAAAGTGGTTCTGGTAGTACTTCAACGGCGTCCAGTCGGAAGGCTTGGAGATCCAGCGGCCCAGGTACGGTTTCGAGATTTTAAGGATGTAATCATGCGGCAGATCGTCGGGGACGCAGACGCCGCGGTCGGGGTTCTCGATCATCCACATCGCGGCGGCGACGACAGAGATCGCGACCTGCATTGTGGTCGCGTTTTGGTGGGGGACAAGACGGCGCGATTCCTCGATGCTCAGATCGCTGCCGACCCACCACGAATTGTACGGGTGCCCCATCAGCAACGCGCCAAGAATGTCGGCGCCGCTGGTGATGTCGTCGTTGAGGATGCGCTGGTTCTTCTGGAGTTCGTAGTCGTAACCGCGCAGTTCGTTCAACGAGGCGATGGCGACATCGGCCGGGCAGTAGGCGTAATGGACGGTCGGACGGTACACGGCTTTGCCGTTTTCCCAGACCGTGAGCCGGTCGGAGATGGTGAACGCCTCGCCGTGGCGGACAACCATGCCGCGGATGCAATAGTCGGGAACCCACGACACGACCCAGGTATTGATGCCCATGCGAGCGAGGCAGATCTGATTGCGGGGGCCGTCGGCATGCTCGTAGGCAAGCGGCGGCAACTCTGTTTCATGCGTCCCCCACCCCATCTCGGCGGTGGTGGTGCCTTCCTCGCGGAAACCTTCGACGCTCCAGGTATTGACGAACTCATCGACCGCCTTCGGTTTGTTGGTAATCTGGGTGTCGCGTTCGCTGCAATGGATCACTTTCACGCCGAGTTGCATGGCGAGCCGATTGAATTTCAGATCCTTCACCGACTGCTGGATTTCCTCGGTGGCGCGGCCGGTGAATTTCCTGTCGGCGAGCGAGCGTTTGGCGATGTCGAGCAAACCCTGCTTGGTGAAATGGGAGATCAACCCCGGGTTGGCGCCGTGTTCGAGAACGGCGGTGACGCCCGGCTTGCTCCATTGGGAGGTCATCCGACGAATGTTCATATGTCGCCAGTACAACGTCATCCGGGTAGGCGGGGCGCCCTGGGCGTTCTCATACGGGTCCCACAATTCGACGGAGGTGTTGATGTACAAGACCCCACGGTCGTGACACCACTGGAGGATTTCGCAACAGTCAATGTTCCACGCCAGATCGATGAAGAGGTCACCTTCGGAGAGATATTTCCCGAGCAACTCGCCCATGTTCTCGCGAGTCACGCGTTTGCGGACGAACTTCACGCCGCGCGCGATCCAGGGTCGCAAGATATCCTTGCGGTTCTCGAAGTCCATCACGGTGATGTTCTTCATTGGCACCTTGAGATGCCTGGCCAGGATGGGGAGCGCGCATTGCGCGACCGCGCCGTACCCAACAAACAAAATTCGCTTCCCGTATTCGATCACAGTATCTCCTCCAGGTAACAGTAACGATTCGCCTCCGCGCAATGTGTCGGAAATCGAATCCGCTGACAAGAGTTTAGTGAAGGCAACCGTGCGCTCGAGATGGGTTCGCGGCGGGAACTTGTGATGGAGTCGACGTTTCGAAATGGCGCCGAGCGAGATCGATTGCGAGTGCATTCACGCGCCTGCAAGCCACAGAAATCCTGAATCAGGTGGAAACTAGCTGACGGAATAAGACTGGACTTGTAGTGGGAAGTTTGCTACCGGGATGGGCTTGCTGAGAAGAGTGGCGATCCGTCGAGCGAGTTGGCGGACCTTGAAAGGCGAGGACATCCTTGGAATTTCTGTTGTTTTTCCTTTCGTGCGGTTTTGCGGTGTAGGAACAGACTCATGGGCGTGGTCATCGATACAAATCGGGGAAAAGAGTCATGAAGATCCCCTTTCGTCTCATTGGGATTATCGTGCTCGCATTGGGCGCGGCGATGGGAATGGCATCCGCGCAGACCCTGACGACGCTCTGGACGTTTGGTTCGAGTGGTGGCCAGGCATTCCAGCCGTTTTCCTCGGTCATCCAAGCGTTCGATGGGAACTTCTACGGGACATTGGGCTCCGGTGGCGCCAATAATAACGGGGCTGTGTTTCGGATTACGCCGGCGGGAAGCCTGAGCAATTTACACTCGTTTGCCGTTTCCGAGGGGGCCTTTCCATCGTGCCAGTTGGTACAGGGCAGCGATGGCGATTTTTACGGCACAGCCCAATCCGGCGGGACCAGTAACATCGGCACGGTATATCAGGTCACACCAAGCGGAAGTCTGACCAACCTGCACTCGTTCATCGGTTCGGACGGCGCGAACCCGCAAGCCGGACTCGTCGAGGGCGATGATGGCAATTTCTATGGGACCACCTACGCGGGCGGCGCCAATGGCACGGGCACCGTCTTCAAGATTACGCCGACTGGCAGCCTGACAGTTTTGTATTCCTTCAGCGGTCCGGATGGAGCCTTTCCCGACGCCGGGCTGCTGCTGGGCGACGATGGGAATTTTTACGGGACGACGTCGATGGGCGGGGCCAGCGGCTCGGGGACCGTATTTCGCATCAGTGTATCGGGCAGCCTGACGAATCTCCATTCGTTCAGCGGCACTGACGGCGCCACCCCCAAGGCCGAGCTGGTGGAAGGAACGGACGGGAATCTCTATGGCACGACGTATTCCGGCGGAGCGAGCAAATCGGGGACTGTTTTCGGCATCAGCTTCAGCGGCGCGTTCACCACTCTGCACTCGTTCGCTGGCAGTGACGGTGCGAACCCATGGGCTTCTCTGCTGGTAGGGAGCGACGGCAATTTCTACGGGACGACCTACCGTGGCGGAACAAGTGGCGACGGCACTGTATTTCAGATGACGCCGGACGGGAGCGTGACGAACCTGCATTCGTTCGCGGGCGGCAATCAAGGTGCTTTCCCGCAGGGACCGGTAACGCAGGGGAGCGATGGAAACTTTTACGGCGCCACGGTCAACGGGGGAACGAACAATTTCGGCACGATTTTCCGTCTGGCGATTCCCCTGTTTCCGCCGGCCAACCAGGTCTCCGCGCTCCAGTCCATCACTGTTCTTGGCACGCCAGGCTTATTCGTCAAGATTCCCGCTGTCGCTGGTGAGAAATATCAACTGCAGTACACTGTGTCGATGTCTCCCACCAACTGGATTGACACTGGCGAGCCGGCCCTGAGCATGGGCGGGCCGCTGATCCTGACCGACTACATGAACGCGGTGCCGCTCCAGCGGTTCTATCGGGTTGTCATCACTCCCTGACGACAACCGGCGCGACGTTTGCGCCGGGGGTGCGTTGGGCTCTGCATGGGCTGTCCTGCCAAGGCCTTCCGAATACAAGTCAGCGCTTGCAATGGATCGTTGTAAGTACCGCGATTGGCATGATTTGTGCGTTTAGCTTAAGGATAGCCCGAGGCGGAAGCCGTGCCGTAAGCAAGGGGGATTCGTGAATGTATTTCCGCGAGCTCGACGCTGAGGAGAAACTGGATGCGACGCCCCTGCGTGTCGGCTTGGAGTCGACATCGACCAACCTCAAGAAGTTCGGATGGCCTCCCCCGAGCGATAAGCGCGACCGCGCCATGAAGAGACGAATCGCGATGGCATACGCTGTGAAGGTAATGGACATGTTGATGTCTGTTTCCCTCGTGGGGTCGGTGTTTGCCGATACGAAGGTCGTGGATCCATCGGGCCATGGCGACTACGCGACGATCCAGGCAGCGGTCAATGATCTGCCAAACCCGGGTCCGCGCACCGTCGTTGTGCGGGCCGGCACCTACCATGAAGCGGTGGCGGTTTCGGACCGGAACACACTCGCCGCCGGTGACAGCGAACGGATCGTCCTTCTGGCCGACACGAACGCGGCGTCGGGCGCGGTGATCATCACGCCGCCGTCTGGCAGTTCCGGCATTCGGCTCAGCGGGTCCGGGTTCATCACGGTGGAAGGAGTGGCGATCACGGGGGTGAGCGGCAAAGGCGTGCCGGCGATGGAACTCGATGGGGACGCATCAAGCAACGCGGACATTGCGATTGTCGGCTGCCAAATCTACAACAACGGCAGCCACGGCATTCAAGTCGGCTCGGGCAATGCGCGCACGTGGATCATGAACGATCTGATCCACGATAACGGAAGCGCCACCAAGAGCGGACACGGCATGACCATCGCGGCGGCGTCGGGCGCGACGGTGTATGTGGTCAACAACACCGTCGTACGGAACAAGTCGGATGGGGTATACGTGGGCGCGCCGCGGCCGGTGTACGTGGTCAACAATCTGGTGGTGGGGAACACGAGCTACGGATTTCAGCGGGCTGCGGGGGCAAACAATCCGTCAGAAGTGACCCTGCTGAACAACTTTCTCTACGCCAACAAGAAGAACGGGGACATCGCCAACGCCAGTCAGACGATGGGCAACGTGGACAGCGGGAATCGGACAACGACGGGCACGGAGGGCGTGGGGGTGGCGGGCTGCGCATTTTCCAACTGCGGACGGACGGCCGGGCTCACGGCGTTGTTCGTCAATCCGGCGGTGACGGGCGGAGATTATCATCTTGCGGCGGCTTCGCCGGCCATCGACAGCGGCGTCAACAGTTTCTCGGATGGGACGGCCACGTGGCTGATCGCGGACGATCTCGAGGGCCACTCGCGACCGCAGGATGGACGGGGCGATTGCCTGGCCATGGCTGATGTCGGCTGTTACGAGGCGACAGCCATTCCCTGCCAGATGAACACCATTCCCCCGCTGGACAGCTTGCTCCTCGGTGATGGCGGACTGCTCATATCCAACGTGAACGCGGAAACGCTCGGGGGAATTCCGTCGGCTGACTTCACCACGCTGAATGGCCGGTATCTGGGGATGACGGTTGGAACCGCCACGTTCGCGGCGCAAGCCGGGATGGCGACGTATTCCGCCAACGCGGGCACAGCAGCCTTCGCCAATACCGCCACGTACGCGATCAACGCCGGGATTGCCAATTTTGCCGTGAGCAGCGGCTATGCGACGAATGCCGGCAGCGCGCCGGTGCCGGCGCTGTCGAATGTGCTGGCGGTTGCGAACATCAGCGGAACGGGGATCGTGATGAACGCCCGGGATCCAACCCGCAGCTTCGAGTTGAGTTTTGTTGATGGGGCCGGCAGTACCAATGTGCTTTACAGCTCCGGTGCCGACCTCGTGCACATGTGGCCATCGGGGGTAACCGGCACGGTTATCGATACGCTCAATCTGCCGTATCCCGCGAGCACCAATGGGGCTTATCCCACCATGAGCGTCGGCAGCGCCACCTTCTCCGCCTTCGCCACCGACGCCGGGACCTCGACCAACGCCCTTCAGTTGGGCGGGCTCGTCGCCGGCGCCTACTCAACCAGCAACCAACTGACCGCGGCGAGTAACACGCTGGCCGTAGCGACGTTCGGAGTCACCAACGGTTTGGAAACAATCACGGCGGCCAACATCCTGAGCAACGTGCTGGCGGGCGCCACCTACGTGGTCACGAATGGTTTGGAGACGATTACCGCCGCCAACTCGCTCAGCAATATGTTGGCGGCGACGACGTTCGTGGTCACGAATGGCTTGGAGACGATTCCTGTAGCTAATGGTCTGAGCAACACGCTGGCCGCGGCGACGTACGCGGTCACCAACGGCTTGGAGACGATCACGGCGGCGAACACGCTGAGCAACACATTGGCGGCGGCCACAGCCCTCAAGCTCGACATCACGGCCACCAACGCACTGGACTCCATTGCACTGCTCACCAGTACCAGCAACACGCTGGCGGCGGCCACGGCCTTGAAGCTCAACATCACGGCGACCAACACGCTGGCTCCGATTACCCTGGTGACCAGCACGAGCAATACGTTGGCGGCGGCCACAGCCCTCAAGCTCGACATCACGGCCACCAACGCACTGGACTCCATTGCACTGCTCACCAGCACCAGCAACACGCTGGCGGCAGCTACGGCCTTGAAGCTCAACATCACGACGACCAACACGCTGGCTCCGATTACCCTGGTGACCAGCACGAGCAACACGTTGGCGGCGGCCACAGCCCTCAAGCTCGACATCACGGCCACCAACGCACTGGACTCCCTCGCTTTGCTCACCAGTACCAGCAACACGTTGGCGGCGGCAACGGCCTTGAAACTCAACATCACGGCGACCAACACGTTGGCCCCCATTACCCTGGTGACCAGCACGAGCAATATGCTGGCAACGGCGACGCAGGCGATTACGAATGGCTTGGAGACGATTACTGCGGCCACGAGTGAGAGCAATACGTTGGCGGCGGCGACGGCTCTCAAGCTCGACATCACGTCGACCAACGCCTTGGACTCCATTGGTCTGCTCACCAGTACGAGCAACACGTTGGCGGGGGCAACGATGCTGAAGCTCGACATCACCGCAACCAACGTGCTGGCTTCCGTCGCGCTGGTGAGCGCTACCAGCAACACGTTGGCGACGGCAACGGCCTTGAAGCTCGACATTACGGCGACCAACGCCCTCGACTCCATCGCTCTGCTCACCAGCACCAGCAATGCGCTCGCGGCGGCCACGGCGGCGATTACCAACGGACTGCCGACGGGAGCGATCACCAACGGATTGGAGACAGTGACGGCGGCGAATTCTCTGACGAACGGACTGGCGGCGATCGACGGCAGCTACGGCGGGATGAGCGTGGGAACGGCGACGTTCGCGGCGACGGCGGGCGCAGCGGCAAGCGCCTCCGCGGCTGACGTGGCAAACTTCGCCACCGGCAGCAGCTACGCCACCAATGCCGGCACGGCGACGTTTGCGGCGACGGCGGGCGCGGCACCGGCAGAGTCGCTATCGAGCATTCTTGCGGCGGGCAACGACAGCGGGACCGACATCGTGATCGATGTGAAGGATTCGGCGACAAGTTACGGGATATATTTCGTCGATGGCAGTGGGAACACGAACGGGTTTCTCGGTTCGGGTTCGAGCCTGGTGCACATCGCGCCGACGGCAACGACGGGGACGGTGTGGGACACGCTCAATCTGGCCTCGCCCGCGAGTGTTGACGGCAGTTACAGCGCGATGAGCGTGGGAACGGCGACGTTTGCCGCCAACGCGGGGACGGCGACGTATGCGGCGACGAGCGGGTACGCCGACAGCGTGCCGACAAGTCTGCCGACGAACACGGCGCCGTTGACGATCTCGAACATGACGGTGACGCTCAACGTGCCGTTCACGAACTGGAATCAGCGGGCGGAATTCAGCGCGCGGTGCGGGTTTACGGCGGCGGCGGACGCGAATGCGGGGATCTGGTTCACGAACCTGACGGACAGCACGGCGGAAATTTACTCGATTGGCGGGGTGGCGGCGACGGTGACGAATCAGACGAAGATCCTGGCCAACCCGAACGACGTGCTGATGTTGACCAACACGAGCGATGATGGGGCGACGGTGGTGCTGATCGGCGTGACGGGACGCGGACAGTAGGCGGCGGGTCGTGGGGTCGGTCAGGTCGGCGCCCCGGCTTTCGACGGGTGCATACCCGACTTGAAAGGACGGCGTGGCGCTGGCATACTCCGAGTGCCGATTCACGGCCGAAAGGACTGCGGGCAGGTGAATCGGCCGTTGTGCGCCCGTAGCTCAACTGGATAGAGCATCGGTCTTCGGAAGCGCCCAGAGGTGTTTTCTCTAAACCACTGTAACGTGATCAAAACCGCATGCAGCCCTTAACATCATTGGCTTGCGAGCATATTAGTCATTTGCAGTGCCTTGCAATGAAACGCAGAGAAATGTGCCAGTTTTCCCGTCGAAGTTACGCAAAGTTACGCACGATGGGGCTTGGTTGTCGTCACGCCACAGTTCGTGCGTGAGTCACGTTGCGCACGCGGCGGTATCTCCGATAAGAAACGGAGCACTTGGGGCGGGTGATCGTGCTTCCTGCGCCAACGCAGACGCAGGAAAAGTTATTCTGGAGGAAGTTCTAGTGGCCGGGACGGCCTTGGTGCCTATGCAATAGCCAACGACGGCTTTGCTATGCTGTGGCCGGCTCCGGAGCGACCCGTTGCATCCTGCGTTTGCGTCTTGGCGACTCTCTGGCGCTGACTGTCGTTAGTACGGTGACTGTGCTGCCGACATCGACATACTGATGAGGTCGTTTCGGTTCGCCGAGGGGGGCGATGCGGTAGCGCTCAATCGCGGCCAGAATATCCGCAACGGAAAACAGTACTGTGCGGCCAACACGACGGAAGCCGATGAGGCGGGAGGACTGCCACGCCGACAGGGTGCGTCGTGAAACGCCAATGACGCGCGCTGCTTCATCGGGCCGAAGATAAAGGCGCGGCAGAGGTATCTCTCCCTCCCTACCGCCGTTTGTTGCCATGCCATTCATGCGTCTCCGCTGGTCTTGTTCACCCTTCTACTGATTCTCGCATAATATAGTGACATTTCTTGGCGGGTGTGATAGTGTTGGCGGCATGGGGAATACAAGAGGCGTCAGACGGGACTTCAAGGAACTGGAGCGGCGGCGACTTCAGGCCGCCAAACTATTCGATC
>DATJWQ010000084.1:0-172056 GCA_035501175.1 Verrucomicrobiia bacterium
GATCGAATAGTTTGGCGGCCTGAAGTCGCCGCCGCTCCAGTTCCTTGAAGTCCCGTCTGACGCCTCTTGTATTCCCCATGCCGCCAACACTATCACACCCGCCAAGAAATGTCACTATATTATGCGAGAATCAGTAGAAGGAACGCCGGAGTTCGAGCCGTTTGCGACCTTGTTGATTGAAATGTCACGGGCGGCCACTGAACAGTCCAAGTGACCGGGGCGGCTTCGATGGATGCGTTCGAGCAGGAACTTAAGCAAATCCTTGCCGGTGTTTACAGAATTGGTGGAACCATTCAACTTGCATCGGACGTGCACCATTCTTGGCACCGGATGCAGGCGACGCAGTATCATGAGATGATTCACTCTGAGCTTATCGATAACACCTCCTATGGATGGTTTCATAAGCTCATATTTCGGTTATGTGCTCAGGGTGTTACTGGCTGTTTCGCTCCAAGATACAGGCGGGTCCTGAGTCTAATGACGAAGAATAGCAGGTTCGTCCATGAAGGATTGGCCTGTTTCCGTGAATGGGCCTGGTACGAGTTCCAAACAGATGATTCGGACCGATTTCTGAACAACCTTCCCCCGGATTACCGTGAGGCGTTCGAGTGGATTAGAATGTTGCTTCCGGGGGTCGATACCTTTGACGGCCTGACGCACTTCGGCCTTTCGCAACCAGTAATTCATTTGCTCTGTGATGCTCTTGGTGAATTTCTGATGAACACGCCTGTCCTCGTGTACTACGCGGATTGGACCCGGTTGTGGACGGACGACCTGCCTCATATTACGCGCGACAGCCCCGATGAACGACTTCGGCATCTTGTTAACGCTCATTGGCAGGTCGCATCGCTAACACTGAGTGAGCACTATCTCAAGGTGTGGAAGTCGTTCTTCGAAACGCTCTCGAGCAAACGCGGCCTCGATTCTGAACCCGCCTTAATCGATGCGTGTCGTGAGGAGGTCGTTGCCGGGCTGAACGCTGCCGTACCCAGTATGACAGCGTCCCTTCTGAGGGATCGCGAGCAGCAAATCGCGCGACTTGTGAAATTATGGTCTGAGCAGCTTCCGAAAGAACATGTATGTATCCAGCGCCGGCCCAGTACGAGCTCTTCGGTGCCCTACCAACGGTCAATGCGTGAGGTGGCCAAGAACATCTACATCGTACCGATGAACGACGCCTCCGTGTTGCGCAACCGAAATATCAAGGTACTCCGCACGTGCGAACAGTACCTTCAGCAACTGCAACTCGCCACGCAACTTGGAAATGTTGGTTTTGATTGGTGGATTGGCAATCCGTCCGGCGAACGGATGACGCTCTCTAATGATCAGATTGTTAACCCTGGCGAGCTTGTGATCCAGATGGTTGAAGTGAGCGGCGCTTCATTCGGTCAGTCTGATCTATCACTAGAGGGGCACTCTCTGTATCATTTGGACACAACGGTAGACAATTTCTTGCAGAAGCAGGACGCTCTGGAGCTGCTGGATGTAGTTCACTACATCCCGTCGTTCTCGTTTGAGAAGATGGCTGCTGCGGGCAAGAGCCTTGACGGGAACTTGATCATTCGAATTGTGGACTTGGACCACTGTCTTCAATTCCTCGAAACACATGGCGAACGGTTTCGCTTCGAGACGCACCTCAATCATCATGCTCTGTTTTTCTTAAACACTGATCGGTGCGTCTTTTTCTGTCCCGTGGTCGGGGCGCACGAAATCGTAATCGGCGACCATCTCGCAGGGAGGCAGCCTGCGCCAGCTGAGGCATTCCAACTTCGCCTGGGGAGCGGCAGGACGCTCGGGTTGGAGCAAATCGTTCGACTTGCGCACTTGGGGTTGGGGTGAGGACCTTGGGCATTGAGCGGGGGGCGATAGCGCTGAGGTGGGAGAGACGGCAAGGATGAAGGAGGAGGGGGGCAAACCGCGGTTAGCAACCGCGGCTACAGCGGCAGGAGCGGCCAGGGGGGAGACGCCTCGGTCGAGGGACGTGCGCGGACGGGAGACCGGCGCGCAACGCGTTGGCACAGAGGGGACGCGGGCAGGCGCAGGGGCCTGCCCCTACGGCGACGAGGAGAGGCGGCGCGCTCGGAGAGCGCGCCCTACCACGGCGGGGTGAATATCCTAATACGATAATCCCGCGCTCGGGTTAGGGTTGGTGGGTGTCTGAGTGAGAGTGGGTTGGTATGACGTGGTATCGGGTTGCGACGGTACGGGGATGAGGCCACGTGATGCCTTCGGCAAACGTGGCTAGCGGGGGATGGGGGACAGCACGACGAGGCGGGAATCCGAAACGGCCGCGACGGAGCGTGGTCCTCCGGACGGCAAGGGCGAGGAGACCGCGAAAGATTTTCGTGGCTACACCGACGAGCCGTGGCGACACCGACTCGCCCTGGTCACGGCTGGAAGGTTTGGTACTGGGTCACGCCGTTGACGAATACGGGTTCGTAATAGACGCCGTTGAACTGGTAGGCGACGAAGCCGTTCATCGGGGTCTGGACGGCGCCCGGGGGCAGTTCGGGAACGACGACGCCCATGGGCGGGGGCACGATGGCAAAGCCATTGTCCTGCTGCACGTAGAACGCGCCGCCGGCGTAGTAGAAGGTTTGATCGGGCGTATCGATTTCGACCGCGCCGTCGGGGAGGTCGGGAATGACAGCGCCCGAGGGTGGATAGACTTCGTCATACGAATCCCCGTCCTGCTGATAGTAGATGCCGTCGTCGTAGTAGAAAGGCGCGCCGTTCACGATGACGGATATATAGCCGCCGGGGAGACCGCGCCAACGTCGGCCAAAGGTGAAGTCGCTCCAATGCCAGTGACGATGGAAGTCCGCTTCGGGGTCGCCCGGGCGAATGACGTGAGGGGGAACTCGTCCTGGCGGATGCACTTGTCCCGGCGGGTGCGCCTGGACTGGAGGGCGGGACGGGGCCGGTTGCATGTGGAGAACGCTGCCGTGATTGGCGGTGCGGTTGACGTAGACCGGGGCGACCTGGCGGACGGGGGCGCGTTGCGGCTCGGGCGCACGCTGGGGTTCGGCAGCACGGGTAGGTTCGGACACGCGGGGGGACTCGGAAGGTCGTGACGGCTCGGCTCCGCCGCGCTGTTCGGCGTAGGCCGGGGCGCAGGCGACAAGGAGCGACGCGAGACCAAGACGAATCATCATGCGGGAGGAGTGTCGGAGCGGGGTCATGGTTATTTGCCCTCCGAGGTGTGAGCGTCATTCCTGGCTTTTATTTCGGCCACGGGGATCGGCGAGGCTCCGGCCGGCGGTTCAAACGTGAACAGGAAATCGGGGAGCGCGGTTTGGAAGTCCCAGTTGGAGAAAATGGCGGTGAACTCGGGCGAGCCTTCCTCGTCCTTGTAGGTGAACACGATTTTGCGCGGCACGGGTTTCGCGCCATCCTCGATCCACACCTGCCAATCGACCGCGCCCAACGAAAAGGCGAGATGCTCGCAGGGGACGCCGAGCACCGTGACCGGGCCGATATCGTAGCCCGAGACGGCTTTCTGGATCACGTTTCGATAGGGGTCGCTGACGACGAGGTCTTCGAGAGGCATTGTGATACCGAAGCGGTCGCTGGCGACATCGAGGGCTTCGTCGAGGGTCGGCGGGGCGGGGATGGTGCCGTAGAAATTCTCGACGCGATTGAGGAGCGTGATGGATTTGCCGTCGTAGAACAGCCCGCGGTTGCGGCGGGTGGAACGGACTTCGGCGTGGAAGCGATCGGGGCGGCGGACCTGGAGGGTGATGGTGCGGCCGGCTTGAGCCCGTTGTCCCGACGGCAGGGTTACATCCTGCCAGATCTCGGCATCGACGGAAAACTGCCGGGCCTGGGCGAGGTAATCGCCCATGTGTTTGAGAAGTTCGTCTGCGCGGGGATCGATCGTGGGTTTTGTGGCGGCGGCTGCGCGAGGCGTCCCCAGTCCGGCGAGGAGCGCGAGAAGGGCGCAACTGGCGATGGTCGAGGAGAGCCGGGGAAGGGTGCGTTGTCTTGTTGAGCCGATGCGTGTTGTGAATATGTTCATGAACACCTCCATTGTTCCGTCCGAGGCCGACAACGGCACTATAGAGTAGCCGGCGAATTTTACAACCGGATTCAGGCAGGTTCACATGATGCGGAAAAGACACGTCCCTTTTGAGGTTCGCCGGTGTTTACAGATATGCGACCTTGCCGGGAGGTGAACATTCTGGCAATAATGGAGTCTGAGGATGTGGATGAAGAGATGGGGAATCATGCTGTCGGTCTTGCTGACCTGCGGCGCCATGGGGCGCGCGTTGGCGGCGACGCCCGACGAGACCCGGATGTACCGTGTCGCGGAGACGGCATTCAAGGACGGGCTGAACGATCTTGCCGAGCGGCAATTTGCCGAATATCTGGCGCAGTTTCCCGATTCCGATCGCGCGGACGAGGTCACGCTGGACCTGGCGCAGGCGCAGTTGAACCAGGGCAAATGGGATGCGGCCGTCAAGACGCTGCAGGGCGCATTGACCAAATGGCCGACGGAACGACGGCCGGATGGATTTCGGTTCTGGCTTGCCGAAGCGCTGCTGCGCGGCGAGCGGTATATTGAAGCGGAACAACGCTACGCCGAGGTCATCGAGAAGTATCCACACAGCGCGTATCGGCCGCAGGCATTTTACGGACTTGCGTTTGCGCGGTTCAAGCTCGGCCATTTCAATCCCGCGATGCAGGCGCTGGATGAGTTTGACAAACTCAGCCCGCGCGCCGAACTGGCGCAGGAAGGAGAACTTCTCCGTGGGCAGGTGCAGCTTGCCCTCCAGCAGTACGACAAGGCGGAAACGGTTCTCGCCGGCGTCGTCAACAAGTATCCCAACACGCGGGCGGCGTTTCGCGCCGATATCTGGCTGGGAGAATCTCTTTGGCAGCGGCATCAGCCCGACGACGCATTGAAGCGTTACGGGGCCGTGATCGACTCCTACAAATCGAGTCCGAACAAGCCGGTCACGGGCGAGCTGGCGGCGGAAGCCTGGCGTGGAGAAGGTTGGGTGTACTGGAACCAGCAGAAATTCAGCGATGCCGCCCAGTCGTTTGCCCAGGCGCTGGCGCTGGCGCAGGACGCGGGTTTGAAGCGCGAGGCGATGCTCAAGCTGGGCGAATCGTATGTTCGCGCGGGCCAGTTGGCGGACGGGGTTGCCCAACTCAAGGCCTACCTGCGATCGACGCCGAGCGACCCGCTGGCGGACGAGATCCAGATGACGATCGGCGAGCTGTTGTTCTCCAGCAATGACTATACGAATGCGCTGCCGGAATATGTCAATTTGATCGAGAAGTATCCGCAAAGTGGATTGGTGGCCAAGGCCAATCTGGATGCGGGCTGGTGCGCGTGGAAGCTGGACAAGCTGTCGGATGCGCTTCCCTATTTTCGCCAGGCGGCGACGCTCGCCCGGGATCCCGCCATCGTGTCCGAGGCGCTGTTCAAGGCGGGCGACACCGAATTTGCGCTCGGGCAGTACACGGAGGCGATCGGCGATTATCAGCGGCTGATCAGTTCGTACCCCGATACGAAACTGCTCGACCGCGCCATGTTTCAGCTTGGGCAATCGTATCAACGCACGCATGATGGGGAAGCGGCGATCCACGTGTTTGAATCACTCGTGCAACAGTTTCCCAACAGCGAGTATGCGGCGGAATCGCAGTTTACGATCGGTGTGATTGCGGGCGAGCTGGGCAAAGAGGCCGATGCGCGGGCGGCGTTCGGCGTGGTGGTGACGAACTATCCCAAAAGCGAGTGGGCGCCGAAAGCCAGCCTGGCGATTGGCGAATCGTTTCAGCGGGAAGGGAAGTACGATGATGCCGCGGTTGAGTTTGAGAAGCTGATGGTCCTGGCGCCGGAGAGCGAGCTGGGCCAGCGGGCGTTTTACAATCGCGGGTGGTGTTACGCGCGAATGGGCCAGGCCGACAAAACGCTCAAGCAGTTTACCGAATTTTTGCAGAGGTTCCCGCAGTCGGCGCTGGCGCCGGACGTTCGGTTCTGGGTGGGCGATTACTACACGAAACAGAAGGACTACATCAAGGCGCAGGAACAATTCCAATTGCTCGTGAAGAACTACCCCACCAATTCGCTCGCGGACGCGGCACAGTTCAGGGCCGGCCGGGCCGCGTATTTGCGACAGGATTACACCACGGCCATCGATTTGTACGAGGCGCTGGTGAAGAGCTTTCCGACATCGAGTTGGCGCTGCGACGCGCGATTTGGCCAGGGCGACGCGCTGAGCGAGTTGGGCAAGTTCGCGGATGCGCTGCTGGTGTTTGACTCGCTGACCAAGGATTTTCCGGACTGCTGGCTCGTGGCCGAGGCGTACGGGCGCAAGGGGGGAATGCAGTTTACGCTGGGACAGTATGACGAAGCGATCGCCAGCTACCGCCGGGCATTGGACCTGGCTCGGGAGGGCGATCCGTCGTTGCGCAACGAATTGTACTACGATATTGGGAAGTCGTTCGAGAAAGCGAACAAGTTGGAGGATGCGTTCGAATGGTACAGCAAAGCTGTTTACGAGGCAGCCGCTGTGCCGGACCCGAACGCGCCGCCGGAACGTTTCTGGATGTCCAAAGCCGGCTGGGCAGCGGGCGCGATCAAGGAACAACGCCAGCAGTGGCGGGACGCCATTCTTATCTACCAGAGGGTTGCGGACTTGAGTGCGGACCCGGAAATGAAGAACATGGCGGAGGAGCGGATCCGCAAACTGCGCGCGCAACACTTTATCCTGTTCTGAGCACGCAACTTGCTCGATTTATCGTTGAACGCGGGGACGTACTGCGGTAAGCAAGGGGAATGATATGCTGACGATTATGACAAAAGGCGGGCCGTTGATGTGGTTCATCCTGATTGGCGCCGTACTGGCCATCGGGATATTCCTCGAACGCCTGTTTCATTACCACCGCGCGCAGATTCACACCGACGACTTCGTCAATGGCATCCTGAATTCGCTGAAGCATGGAAACGTCAGCGAAGCCATCAATACGTGCAAGGAAACGGCCGGTCCGGTGGCGCAGGTCGTCATGTCGGCCGTGGTCAATCACGACCGCTCGCGCGATGAGATTCGCGAGTCGGTTCAGGATACCGCGCGGACGGAAGTGACACGGTTGGAACGCAACCTGCCGATCCTGGTGACCATCGCGCAGGTGGTTCCACTGTTCGGCTTCCTCGGCACCGTGTGCGGGTTCATCAGCGTGTTCAAGGTGATTGAGAGCACCCAGGCGACGACGGCCGGACAACTGGCCGGGGGGACGTGGCAGGCGCTGCTGACGACAGCCGGCGGGCTCGTGGTCGCCATCCCGAGTTACATTGCCTACAATTATCTTGTCAATCGCGTCCAGAATCTCGTGCTCGACATGGAAAAGGCCGCGAACGAAGTCGTCCAGTATCTTGGGCGCCGCGAGCAGGGCGGGGAACAATCGGCGAAAGTGGTGGAGATGCGATGACGTTCAAGACGCAATGCCAGATGTCGAAGGGACTGGTGGATCCCGCGCCACTGGTCAACGTGGTGTTTTTGCTGTTGCTGTTCTTCGTGCTGAATTCGTCATTCGTCATGCAATTGGGGGTTGGTGTGAAACTCCCCGGGGTCGGACCCACGCCGATGGTCAGGAGTTTTCCAACGCTGGTGGTCACGGCGGCTCGAGACGACTTGCTGTTCTTCAAGGAGCAACCGATCGCCATGGACAAACTGGAGCAAGCGCTACGCGACGAGGTCCAGCGGACGCACGTGCACGACCTGATCATCAAGGCCGACACGCAGGTGTCCCTGGGGACGTGGACAGAAATCGCGAGCGCCGCGAATCGGGCGGGGATTACGACCGTCAACATGGCGGCGCGACCCGAAGCGGCGGCGGGCGCGGCGAACTGAGTGGCCATGAGGCGTGTTCCCAAGCTGTCCTTCGCGCAAGGGCAACTGCTGTTATGGATTCTGGCCGGATCCATGGTAGCGTTTGGGGCCATGATCCTGTTCCTGCGCTTCTCCGGTGTTTCACTCACGACCGCCCATCGAGATGTTACGCAGTTCAATTTCATGCCGACGACACAGCAAGACAAGTTACTGGTGCCGTCGACGGCGTACCTACTGGCTGATGTGAATGATCCGAGTCTGATGTCGCTACCGAGCACGCACGGTTTTTCCCGTCGCGCATGGAGCCGAAAGATCGAGGCCAGCCAGCGGCAGATGGGGTGGGATGAGCCGGTGGCGTTTCTGGGGGTCACGCCTCCGTCGACACCCAGGTCGTTGCTGCAGCCCATGCCGCCCGACGAGGCGGTTGTCACGGCGGCCCGGAAGACAGCGGCGCTTTCCGAAGAGCCGGGCGATCAAGAAGCGCTCGAGCCGCCGATCTCGATCAACCAATCGGTGTTTCGGCTGCTCGGCGGGGTGGGGGACCGACGAATTACCTATGCGCCGGCATTGCCAGCGATGAACAGCACCGTGCCGCCGACGCAGGTTCGTGTGGGTGTCGATGCCGGGGGGCTTGTTCTGTACGCGTTGTTGAACCAATCCAGCGGCGACGATTCGGTGGACGCGAAGGCGTTGGAGCTGGCGCGGCAGTTTCGTTTTGAGGCTGCGGGCGACGCCAATGCCGCTCCGCTGAGCTGGGGCGTCTTGCGGTTCATGTGGGCTACGCAGCCAGTGTCAGCCACCAATACCGAGAGCGTCGCGGCCCAGCATTGAAGTGCCCCGGGCTCGACCAGTTTTTTTTCCCTGTCGACAGCGCACTTGGGGATTGTGTCGGCCTCTCGTAATCGGTATGAATGTGATCGCGAGGGGGGCGTGCTGAATTCCATCCGCCGCTTGCGGAAACGCCCATCAAATGTAAATGAGTTGGTAGTATTTGACAATCACGGAGGTTTTCACCATGGGCATGTGGATTGGCAGGAATCGCAAGGCGCGCGTCACCTACGGATTCGACGATATCGCGCTGGTGCCCGGCTCGGTCACCATCAACCCGAACGAAGTGGACACGAGTTTTCGACTCGGGCCGCACAAGATCGCCGTGCCGATCATGGCCAGCGCGATGGATGGCGTCGTGGACGTACGGTTCGCGATCGAGATGGGCAAACTCGGCGGCGTGGCGGTGCTCAATCTCGAAGGCGTGCAGACCCGGTACAAGAACCCCGAGGAAGTGCTCGATAAGATTGTCAACACCGGCAAGGAAGAGGCGACGCATTTGCTTCAGCGGATCTACACGGAGCCGATCCAGGAGGACCTGGTGGCGGCGCGGATTCGGGAAATCAAGGATGCGGGCTCATGGTGCGCAGTGAGTTCGATTCCGCAACGGGCGGAGCGGTTCGGGGCGATTGCACAGGAGGCCGGCGCGGACATTTTTGTGGTGCAATCGACCGTGTCCACCGCGCGGCATATTTCCAGCGAATACAAGACACTGGATCTCGCGGCGTTCTGCAAGGCGATGCGGATTCCCGTGATCATTGGGAATTGCGTGACGTACGGTGTGACGCTGGAGCTGATGGCGTGCGGTCCGGCGGGATTGCTGATCGGGGTGGGGCCGGGCGCGGCCTGCACGACGCGCGGCGTCTTGGGGCTCGGCGTGCCGCAGGTGACGGCAACGGTCGATTGCGCAGCGGCGCGCGATTATCATTTCAAGCAGACGGGAAAATACGTCCAGATCATCACCGATGGCGGGATGAGCAAGGGAGGAGACATTTGCAAGGCGTTTGCGTGCGGGGCGGATGCCGTGATGATCGGCAGCGCGTTCGCCCGCGCCAAGGAAGCGCCGGGCAGGGGATTCCACTGGGGCATGGCGACGCCGCACGCGAACCTGCCGCGCGGGACGCGCATCCGCGTGGGCGTGACGGGCACGCTCAAGCAGATTTTGTTCGGGCCGGCCGAACTCGATGACGGCTCGCAGAATCTGGTGGGCGCGCTGGCGACCTGCATGGGCAATGTCGGGGCGCGCAGCATCCGCGAATTTCAGGAGACGGAGATCATCATTGCGCCCGCGATCAAGACCGAGGGCAAGGTGTTTCAAACGGTGCAGGGCGTGGGCATGGGCAGCAAGTGACCGAGCAAATCATCATTCTGGATTTCGGGTCGCAATACACGCAAGTGATTGCGCGGCGGATTCGCGAGTGCCAGGTGTTTTCGCAAATCCTGCGGTTCGACACGTCGGCGGCGAAGCTCGCGGCGTTCCAGCCGAGCGGCCTGATCCTCAGCGGTGGCCCGGCGAGTGTGTACGGCAAGGGCGCGCCGCATTGCGATCCGGCGATCTGGAACCTCGGGATTCCGATTCTTGGGATTTGTTACGGGATGCAGTTGATGGCGCATCAACTGGGCGGCCGCGTCGAGAAGGGGGACAAGCGCGAATACGGCCACGCCGAGGTGGAAGTCACGGGCGACTCGTTGTTGTTCTCGGGGATGGAGCCGCAGCAAAGGGTGTGGATGAGCCACGGGGACAAATTGACGAAGACGCCCGAGGGTTTCCTGTCGGTCGCGCGCAGCGGCAATTCGCCCTACGCTGCCATCGCCAACGCGTCGCGCAAGCTCTTCGGCCTGCAGTTTCATCCCGAGGTCCATCACACGCCGCACGGGAAACAGATCATCTCCAATTTCGTGCATGGCGTGTGCGGCTGCGGGCGGAATTGGACGATGAAATCGTTCATCGACCACGCCATCGAAGAGATCCGGACGATGGTGGGCAAGGACCGGGTGATTTTGGGATTGTCGGGCGGGGTGGATTCGAGTGTGGCGGCGGCGCTGATACATGAAGCCATCGGCGAGCAGCTCGCGTGCGTATTCGTCAATAACGGACTGCTGCGCAAGGCCGAAGCGGAGGGAGTGCGGCAGGTGTTTGGCAAGAACCTGCACATCAAACTGCACTACGAGGATGCCACGGGCGCATTCCTGCGCCGGCTGCGTGGCGTGACCGATCCCGAGCGCAAGCGCAAGATCATCGGCCGCACATTTGTGGAGGTGTTTCAGAAGGCGACGAAGAAGGCGGGTGCGGCCCGGTTTCTCGCGCAAGGCACGACGTATCCCGATGTGATCGAGAGCGTGTCGATTGCCGGCAATCCGTCGGCGATGATCAAGTCGCACCACAACGTCGGCGGTTTGCCCAGGAACATGAAGTTCGAGCTGCTCGAACCGCTGCGCGCTCTATTCAAGGACGAAGTGCGCGAGGTCGGCACGCAGTTGGGGCTGCCGCGCGAGGTCGTGTGGCGCCAGCCATTCCCCGGGCCGGGGCTGGCGGTGCGGATTCTCGGCGCGGTCACGCCGCAACGGCTGCAGATTTTGCGCGAGGCGGATTGGGTGGTCATCGACGAGATGAAGAAGGCGGACCTGTATTACAAGGTCTGGCAGACGTTTGCGGTATTGTTGCCGGTGAAGACGGTTGGGGTGATGGGCGACGAGCGCACGTACGACAACGTCGTCGCCATCCGCGCGGTGGAAAGTGTGGATGGCATGACGGCGGATTGGGTGCGATTGCCGTACGATCTGCTGGCGCGGCTGTCCACGCGGATCATCAACGAGGTCAAAGGCGTCAATCGGGTTTGCCTCGATATCTCCAGCAAACCGCCGAGCACGATCGAGTGGGAGTAACGTTTCGGCGGACCGCGGTCGGCAACACCGGCTTTGATTTTTGGGCGGAAGTCTGGGAGGATGACGGACCGGAGACTCCATGGGCTACTTATACGGCCTTCTGTATTCCGTTCCATGGCTGGGCGCGACGGTGGGTTTTGTCATATTCGCGCTGCAGATCTGGATGATCATCGACTGCGTCGTCAACGGCAACGAATGGTATTGGATCTTGGTGATCCTGATGCTTGGGCCGGTGGGCGTGGCCATTTACTTTTTCGCGTGCAAGTACCGGACATCGCGGGCGGAACGGTCGCTGAGCAAACGGTTTCTCCAGCGGCGCCGAATCCGCGAGTTGCAGGCCAAGATTTATCATCTGGACAAGGGCTATCATTTCTCCGAGCTGGGCGACATCTATCGGGAACAACACAAGTGGGCGTTGGCCGAAGCGGCGTACCGGAGCGCGCTGGAACGCGAGCCCGACATGCTGGACGCGCGCGCATACCTCGGGTTTGTGCTGCTGGCGCAGAACCGGGCGGACGACGCATGGAAGTTCCTGGAACCAGCGTTCCAACAGCAGCCCGGTTTCAAGTCGGGCGAACTTCTCTGGCAATGCGCGCGGTGTCAGGCGGCGCGCGGACAACAGGCCGCGGCGCGGGAATTATACGAGCGCTTGCTTGCGGCGCATGGATATTTCGAAGCGCACTATGAATATACCGTCCTCCTCGATCGACTGGGCGAGAGAGACAAGGCGATTGCTTCGGCCCGTGAACTGGTTGAAGACGTCAAGCACGCGCCGCGGTTCCACCAGCGGGCGAGCCGGCCGTGGGGGCGTCGGGCGAGACGGTTCCTGCGCGGCAATCGCGCGACCGCCTAATCCATTGCGTTTCCCCAAGTGCGGGGGAATGCGCACCCAGTGTATCGAGATTGGGATTGACAGGCTTATCGGCGTGCGATACGATGCGGGCGTGAATGAGGAGATCGAGCCGATGAGGAGTGCGAAAGAGGGGGCGACAGGAGTCAACCTCACCCGGAATCTCGCCCCCGGCAGGGCGGGGGGGTATATATCTGCGAAACGAAGCCAATGGTTTTCAAGGTGCCGGACCTATGGAACATAAACAGCCGCTGTGGGTTGCGACGGCACGGGCCGCGAAAAACGCATTGGCTTCGTTTGGCTTCGTTTTGGGGTTTTGGAGGGGTGTTTGGGCGTTGTTTGACGTCGGTTTTGGGTTCGTTTCGGGCCTCGTCGGGGTTGGGCAGTGTGCTTGCGCGGCAGGGCAAGAGTCGAGTACCATTCCAAGCCAATTTACATGAAAACCCTGCGATATGACCAACCGGATTTCGCGCAGGCTGTTCGCGCGGCGTGCGCGGCGTCGAGCCTGTTCGATCCACAGATTGAAGACCAGGTACGGGCGGTGATCGACGAGGTCCAGACGCGCGGGGACGCGGCGTTGGTGGAATTGACCGCGCGCTTCGACAAGGCGCGGCTGAAACCGTCGGAGCTGCGCGTGACGGCCAAGCCGGGACGACCCGAGACGAAATTGCTGCGGGCGATTGCGGCGTCGCACAAGAACGTCGCGACATTTGCCAAACGGTCGTTGCGCAGGGATTGGGCGATGCGGAACGCGCAGGGCGGGATCGTGGGCGAGAAATTCGATCCACTGCAACGCGTGGGGATTTACGTGCCGGGCGGGACCGCGCCACTGGTGTCGACGGTCTTGATGACGGTGACGCTGGCGAAAGTGGCCGGGTGCGCGGAGATCGTGGTGTGCTCGCCGCCGCCGATCAATCCGGCGTTGCTGTACGCGGCGCGTGTGGCCGGGGCGACGGAGGTGTACCAACTGGGGGGCGCGCAGGCGATTGCCGCAATGGCGTTGGGGACGCAATCGATCAAGCGTGTCGTGAAGATCTTCGGGCCGGGGAACGCCTACGTGACGGCGGCAAAGAAGCTGTTGTTCGGTTCTGTGGGCGTCGATTTGCTATCGGGGCCGAGCGAACTGCTGGTGGTGGCGGACGACGGCGCGCGGCCGGAGTTCATCGCGGCGGACATGCTGGCGCAGGCGGAACATGGGAGCACGTATGAGCGCGTATGGTTGGTGACGACCTCGGAGAGAGTGTTGTCGGCCACCGAGGTTGAGATCCAAAAGCAGATCGGCGGCCTGAAGCGGCGTGAATTTGTGCAGCGCGCGCTCGAGAATGGCTGCGTGGTTGTCCTCGCGAAGGACATGGGCCAGGCGATTGGCATCACGAATCAGTTTGCGCCCGAGCATTGCGAGGTGCTGACGAAGAATGCGCCGGCGGTCGTGAAGAAGCTGAAGACGGCGGGCGCGATTTTTGTTGGGCCATGGACGCCGACGGTGGTGGGTGATTACCTGGCGGGACCGAGCCATGAGCTGCCGACGGGCGGCGCGGGCGCGATGTTCGCCGGGCTGACGGTCGACCAATTTCAGCGGCGGACGAGCGTGGTTGAGCTGACGCGCGGAGGGCTGGAGAAATCATTGGCCGCGATCGAAGCATTTGGGAAAGTGGAAGGCCTGGACGCCCACGTGACATCGGCGCGGGTTCGGTTCTCATGAGCCTGGTTCGCCGACAGATCGAGCGGATGAGCGGGTATGTGCCCGGCGAACAGCCGAAGGTTGCGGACCTGATCAAACTCAACACGAACGAAAATCCGTATCCGCCGTCGCCGAAGGTGTTGGACGCATTGCGCGGGGCGATTGACGGGCGGCTACGGCTGTATCCCGACCCGACGTCGGCCGGTCTGCGCGCGAAGCTCGGGAAGATCCACGGTTTCGAGGCGGAGGAGATCGTCATCGGCAACGGCTGTGACGATATTCTGAATTTGTGCGTGCGGGCGTTCTGCGGCGAATGCGAGAAACTGGCGTACTTCTGGCCGAGCTACTCGTTATACCCGGTGTTGGCAAACATCCAGGGCGCGACGCAGATCGAGCTGCCGCTGGATGAAGAGTTTCAGATTGAGGCGCATCCGTCGATGTTGGCAAGGCTGGCGGGGGTAAAGCTCATCTTCATTACGCAGCCGAATGCGCCGAGCGGCGTGTGGCTGCAGCGCGCTCCGTTGCAGCGAGTGATCGAAGAGACGGCGGGTGTGGTGGTGATCGACGAGGCCTACGTGGATTTTGCGTCGGAAAACTGTCTCGATCTCGTGCGCGAGTACGACAACGTGATCGTGGCGCGAACGTTTTCGAAGGCGTTTTCATTTGCCGGGATGCGTGTGGGCTGGGCGGTCGGGCCGCGCGAGTTGATCGGCGCTCTCGACAAGGTGAAGGACAGCTACAACGTGAGCCGATTGAGTCAACTCGGCGCGGAAGCAACGTTGGACGAGTGGGATTACTTTCAGGCGAACGTGAAGAAGATCTGCGCGACGCGGGAGCGAACGACGTCGGCGCTCGCGGAGCTCGGGTTCTTCGTGTATCCTTCGCAAACGAATTTCCTGTTTGCGCGTCCGCCCGCGACGGTAACGGCGAAACAGTGGTTTGACGGACTGCGCGAGCGAAAGGTCCTCGTGCGCTGGTGGGATGCGGATCGAATCCGCGATTTTGCGCGCGTGAGCATCGGAACGGATGCGGAGATGGACAGGTTTCTGAACGAGACAAGCGTCATTGTGAACGAAGCGAAGCGTCGGGATGGTTCGAGAAGAGACCCTTCGACAAGCTCAGGGTGACCTTAGGAAAGGTCCGATTTGTGAAAAAGCGAAGCGCTACGATTGTTCGCGATACAGCCGAGACCCGGATTTCGCTGGTCCTGACGATTGACGGCAAGGGAAAGGCGACGGTGTCGACGGGCGTGCCATTTTTCGACCACATGCTGACGTTGCTGGCGAAGCATTCGCTGTGCGATGTGACGGTGAAGGCGACAGGCGATCTGGACGTGGACGCGCATCATCTGGTGGAGGACGTCGGCATTGCGCTCGGGCAGGCGTTCATCAAGGCGTTGGGCGACAAGCGCGGGATTCAGAGATACGGCTGGGCGCTGGTGCCGATGGACGAAACGCTGGCGCAGGCGCGGATCGCGCTCGATTTCAGCAATCGGCCGTTCCTGGTGTTTGAGGCGAAGAGTTGGAACCGCATCGCCAACGTGTCGCTGGGGCGAAAGAAGGAATTTCGCGTCGGTTTGGTGAAAGAATTCCTGCAGGGGTTTGCCAACGAAGCGCGGTGCAATCTGCATGTTGATGTGGTGCGCGGTGACGAACCGCATCATGTAGTGGAAGCGATCTTCAAGGCGCTGGCGAAGGCGCTTGATCAGGCGTGTCAACGCGACCCGCGTGTGAAAGGCGTGCCGAGCACGAAGGGGAAACTATAGCGCCGGAGTTTCGATGCAAATCCAAACCCACGTCCTGTCTGGCTGGTGTTTGGGCAATTACGCGAGGCTCACGGCGCGCGAGCGATTTTGTTGCATGCTGGCGGCGAGCTGGGCGGATTTGGACGGGCTGGGGATCCTCGCGGGACAGGAAGCGTATTGGGAATACCACCACAAGCTTTGCCACAATTTGCCGTTTGGGTTGGTATTATCTGAGGTTCTTACGTTGTTCTCGGGACGACGATGGAAATCATTCTGGGTCTACCTTGGATTGTTTCACCTCCATCTCATAATGGACTATTTTGGGTCGGGTCCCTTCTGGGGCTTCTACTATCTGTGGCCGTTCTCGGGGTGGTATGTGGAAAATCCGCATTCGTGGGAATTCTACTCGTGGGAAAATCTCTCGATTGGTTTCGCTTTTATTCTGTGGACGCTGTGGATCGCCGTACGCGATGGCCGCACACCATTGGAAGTGATCATGCCATCACTGGACAAACAACTGGTGGAGTGGATGAGAGGACATGTTGGCTGGAAGACCACTTGAACTCGGCTGCTTAGCCGCCGTGGGTCCGGTGCGGCTTCGCGCCGGCGTTTTCGATCATCAGATGGAAGGTAGTGCCCGCATGAAACGCGAACCGGTTCGAGAGCAGCGACTCGACGCGGTTGGGGAGCGGGCCGGTCAGCTCGTCAATCTCGTCGAAACGGACGCGGACGGTCGGGTTGAGGCCATGCCTGGGGGGAAGAAGATCGGCGAGCATGTCAACTGCGGCGAGCCCGCTGTCACCGGAGGTTTGGTCGGCGCAGTAGCGACGCACGTCGAAATTAAGCGGTGCGTCAGCCGGATAACTCGTGAAAGTTGCCGCGCGTTCGCGGGTGCAATGCGACGCGTCGTCGAATTGGACGATGCAATGGAGCGGGGTGGGGAAGTAGAGATCAGCGGTAACGGTCGCGTTGCCCCAAGCGAAGTGCTTGTCGCGTTCGCCCTCGACATTGAAACGCCGCCGCATCAGCGATGCGACGGCGTCCAGCACAGCGTCTTTTGTAATCTTCACAGCGACTTCAGACAATCATCGAGCATCGCATGAAGCTGCGCAATGGTATCGAGCGTTTCGTCACCCATGTGGGCGAGGCGGAAGCTCTTGCCTTTGATCTGGCCGTAGCCGCCATCGATCAGGACCTTGTACTTGTCCTTCAGCGCCTTCTGCAACTTCGCCACGTCGATGTTTTTGTTGTTCTTCACGCATGTAAGCGTGATGGATTCGTAGCCGGCCCTGGGGAACAGCTCGAAGCCGCGCGACTTCGCCCACTCACGAGTCTTGAGCGCCATCTTGAGATGCCGCGCGTAGCGGTTTTCCAGACCTTCCTTTTCAAACTGCTCCAGCTTGAATTTCAGGCCGTAGATGTGCGGGATGCTTGGCGTCGACGGCGTCATATTCTTGTCGTGGTTCGCCTTGAACTCGAGGAAATCAAAATAGTAGCCGCGCCCCGGGATGGTCTCGGCCTTCTTCAGCGCGCGCTGGCTCACGGCGAGCACAGCGAGACCCGGCGGCATCGCCCACGCCTTCTGCGTGCCCGCGAGCAGCACGTCGATGCCCAGCGCATCCGTTTCGATCTTCACACCCGTCATCGAACTCACGGAATCCACGATGAACATGACGTCGGGGTACTTCTTCATGACATGGGCGATTTCGGCGAGCGGATTCATCAGGCCCGTGGACGTTTCGTTGTGGACGAGGGTGAGGGCGTCGAATTGGCCGGTCCTCAACTTCGCGTCGATCATATCGGGCAGAATGGGTTGGCCCCACTCGACCTTGAGCGCCTCGGCCTCTTTGCCGCAGCGCTTGCTCACATCGAACCATTTGTCCGAGAACGCGCCGCAGCAGCAGTTGAGCACCTTCTTCGCGACGAGGTTGCGCACCGACGCTTCCATCACACCCCAGGCCGACGACGTAGAAATGAACACGGGATTCTTCGTACACAGGACGGCCTGGAGCTTGGGCTGGATCGCGGCATAGAGTTCCTGAAAACCCGACCCACGGTGGCCGATCATGGGCTGGCTCATGGCTGCGAACGTATCCTCGCTAACCTCCACAGGGCCAGGGATAAACAGCTTAACATGCGGCTTGTTCATGGGCGCATTCCTCTCTTTTCTCGTGACAAACAGGGTGCATTAACGAATATAATATTTCGCGCGAAATCTCAATCCTTTTTGCGAGCGGGAGACAAGCGATGCCAAAGACCCTCAATGTCGGCATGATTGGCTACAAATTCATGGGCCGCGCTCACGCCAACGCGTGGCTCAAGGCGGACAAGTTCTTCGATCTCAAAGCCCGCCCCGTCATGAAGGTCATCTGCGGCCGCGACAAGTCCGGCGTGATGAACGCTTGCGCGCGCTGGGGCTGGGGCCAATTTGTGACGGACTGGCGCGAGGTCGTTGAGGACCCGACGATCGACATCGTCGACATCAACACCCCGAACGACTCGCATGCCGAGATTGCCATCGCCGCCGCGAAGGCTGGCAAAGCCATCCTCTGCGAGAAGCCGCTCGCGCTCGATGTGAAACAGGCGCGACAAATGGTTGACGCGGTAAAGAAGGCGGGCGTGGTCAATATGGTCTGTCACAATTACCGCCGCATTCCCGCGATCGTGCTGGCGAAGCGGATGATCGAAGCCGGTGAGTTGGGGACGATTTACCACTACCGCGCTCGATACGCTCAGGACTGGATCGTCGACCCGGGTTTCCCGCTGGTGTGGCGGTTGCAGAGCAAGGTCGCAGGCTCGGGCGCCCACGGCGACATCGATGCGCACATTATCGACCTCGGACGCTACCTCGTCGGAGAATTCGCGGAGGTCTGCGGACAAATGGAGACGTTCATCAAAGAGCGCCCTCTGCCCGAAGAGCCTGACAAAAGGGGGAAAGTCACTGTCGATGATGCGGTCATGTTCATCGGCCGTTTTCAGAACGGCGCGCTGGCGAATTTGGAAGCGACCCGCTTCGCACTCGGGCGCAAGAATGGCATCCAAATCGAAGTCAACGGCAGCAAAGGCTCGCTCGTATTTGATTTGGAGGACTTGAATCGGCTGAAATACTACAACGAGGCAGACCCGGCGGACCGCCGTGGCTTTCGCGATATCCTCGTCACGCAGGGCGGTGGCGTCCATCCATACGTCGGCAACTGGTGGCCGCCGGGCCACATCATCGGCTACGAACACACGTTCGTTCACACGATCGCCGACTTCGTCAACGCTGTTGTCGACAAACGCTCCGTGCAGCCGACCTTCGAGGATGGGCTTGCCAACCAGATCGTCCTCGCGGCGGTGGAGAGATCCGCCAGAACGCACCGCTGGGTAACAATCGGGAGATGATCGGTGGAGCTGGTGTCCGATCCTTGTCTTTGGCCGGCCCGGTTTACGGCGATCGAAGTATGAATCGGTCGGCGGTAAGCGCATAGTTTGTCGAACCGGCACTCTTTCCCGCCACAGTCAGGCGGAAGCTGTGATTCCCGGCGAAAGGGAAATTGGTCACGCCAAAGTCCACCAAGGGATAAAAGTTGGTCGGCCAGTATTGGCTGAGAGCTGTCCCGAATGGATTGCCATCCACGGTCAGATTCATCGAGCCGTAGCCTCTGGCAGCCTTGAACCCAAGGAGGCAGTGATAGGTTCCGGCAGGAGCATTCGTGAGCGTCAACTCGACGTAGCTTCCGACGCTCGTGCTGTTGAGCGTCACCAACGAACCCCCGCTGGCATTGGGGTCACTCACGATTGAAGTCGTTGCGCCGCTGGCAACGAAGGGCAGAGATTTCGCCTCGAAGCTCACGGGATCAGCAGCGCTCGATGGGGGAAAATCGAGACGGTAGAATCGCCAAGCGGGGTTCAAGTTGGTCTCAATCGCCACGCTTTGCCAATTCGAATTCATCACCACGGGATCGTCAAAGGTCGTCCAGCTGACAAGGTCGGTCGACGTCTCAAGAATGAAATCAGTCAGGCCTGTATTCCAGGACACCTGTGGCGTATTCGTCGGCGCGGAAATCCCCAATTGCGGATTCAGCAAAATCTCCGCACCAGCAAGCATCACAGGACCGGGACCGTGTGGGTCATTTTTGGCTGGCTACTGCGTCGTTGTGTAGTAGGTCAGATTGGAACTGAGGCTCGTGCCGGGACAAACCTGATCGACAACGCCGTTGGTGGTGATGTACCGGCAAAGTCCGGCAAACCCTTTGCGGGCCACAGCCATGTTGGCGGGGTCAATCCAGCCGCGGTTGACCGCCCGGGCGATGCTGTAGGAGAACATCGCGGTGCAGGAGGTTTCCTCCCACGATTTGGGATGATCCAGGACCTGATGCCACATCCCGTCGGCACCCTGCACCGCTTCAATACCGGCGATGTGGCGACGGAGAATATCCAAGAGAGCGCTGTAGGCCGGGTGATTGGTCGGCATTACAGACAAGAGTTCAACTTGTGTCACCATCGCCCATCCATTGCCGCGTCCCCATTTGACCCAATTCACCGAGTGAATGTCATGATAGTAGCCATGGAACCAAATGCCATTTGTGTCCTGAAGATAACCGGCCATGTTCGTAACCTGTGTGGCCGCATCATTCAGGTAATTGGAGTCGCCGGTGTATTGGTACCAGCGAATGAGAAACGGACAGCTCATGTACAGATCATCCGCCCAAATCGTGTCGCCCGACGTCGGTCGCCAAAGCGTACCGTCTGGCAGTCGTGCCTGACCGTAGTCGACCCAGTTGGCAGTGGTCTGCGTCGCCTACAAGGCCGCGGTGCAGGCCGCGCAGAAACTTGGCTACACGAACATCGAGCATCTTCCCGCAGGCATCTCCGGCCGGGTCAAGGCTGGTGAACCGACGGACAAGGGGAGCTAGAACTCCTCGTTCCGAGATAACGGGCGCCCCGCGCATGTCGCACCGGGCGCCCGTATTCTTTTCCAGTATTCCCCGGCCGCTCACGTTTCAAGCCTTCCCGCCGAAACTCACGTAGTCGTCGAGGTCGAGCAGATCAGACCACGAGAGAATGTCCTCCCTCTTCTTGCTCAGCTTGGCCAGGATGACGTTGAAGTATTCCCGGGATTCCAAATCCGCCGGCCCGCGCTGGTCTTGAAGCGCGCTCCACTGCGCAACCTCCCACGGCTCGCGCTTGGTTCTCGATGTCCTCTCGATCCACTCCACAATCTCGCCATCACCTTTCCCGCTGGCCAGTTGCTTCTTCAGGCCATCGGCGGTTATGCCCGCGAACTCAAACAACCGCTGGTCGAGCGGACAGGCGAAATGATATTCGCCGTGCTTGCCAGCGAGAGTCGCGCGGCCCTTGTCGAGGCAGCGCGCGAGAACTGCGTACCCCCCGAGACGAACGCGTGGACTGCGTGGCGGATGTTGTGTCAGATCAGGTGCATGAATATTCTTTGGTTTCATAACAGTATCTCCTGCGATTCGATGCGGCGGCTTGGGATGTGGTTTCGGGAGAAACGACGGGTCCCGGATCGCCCCAAGCCGTACGAGTTTCATTGCAACATTCCTGTTCTTTGCTATCCATAATATGTGCCAGTGAAAGGAGCTTCCACATGCGTCCGGTCTTTTCCGCCGTTGCGGCGTGTTCGCTGCTGTTTTCATTATCAATGAACTCACGTGCTGCATCCGCGGAGCCTATCGTCCTCTGGCCTGCCGGCGCGCCCGGCGCTCTCGGCACGAACGACTGGGACATGCCGACCCTCACACCATACCGGATCGGCACCAACACCGCCACCGGTGCCGCCATGGTCATTTGTCCCGGCGGCGGTTACGGCCATCTCGCCGAGCACGAAGGCAAAGACTACGCGCTCTGGTTGAACGGGCACGGCGTCCAATGCTTCGTCCTCAAGTACCGGCTCGGCACGCACGGTTATCATCATCCACGCATGCTCCAGGACGCCGCTCGCGCTGTCCGATTGGTCCGATCCCGAGCCGGCGAGTGGGGTGTCGATTCTCGCCGCGTCGGCATCATCGGGTCGTCCGCGGGCGGTCATCTCGCCGCCACGTTGCTTACGCATTTCGACGCGGGTGACCCAAACGCAACAGATCTCATCGAACGCCAAAGCAGTCGTCCCGATCTTGGCATTCTCTGCTATGCCGTCATCACGATGGGCGAAAAATCCCATGCCAGCTCCAGGAAACTCCTTCTTGGCGACAATCCTTCCCCCGAATTGGTCGACGCGCTCTCCAATGAGCGCCACGTCACCGCGCAGACGCCGCCGTGTTTCATCTGGGCCACCGACGAGGACACCACCGTGCCCGCCGAGAACAGCCTGATGTTTGCCGAGGCACTGCGCGCCGCAGGGGTGCCGTTCGATCTCCACATCTATCAGCGCGGGAAACACGGCATGGGACTGGCCGGGGGCCATCCGTGGACACAGGATTGCCTCTTCTGGCTGCGGTCCTACAACTTCGTCAAGTGATCGGCGCGTCCCCGCGTGCGAGCAGCCCGAGCGACTCGAATCGCAGATACAATTCCCGGCACGCCCACGCGTCCGTTGCCGCGTAACACAATTGGTTCGGCGACAGGGTCGCCCGCGCCCAGTTCGATGTCTGCGGGCCTTTCGTAATCCGTCCCCCGAGAAATAATCCCGCCAGGTTTCGCAATCCCGTCTGGCCCATCCCGCGCCGCTTGGCAATTTCGCCCAGATCCACCACATTGGCAGGGGTGAACGGAAACAGCTTCTGCAGTTCCGCCAGATCGCGGCCCAGCGCAATGCCCGCCTTGATGATGGCCGTACTCCCCAGCACCTCGCCCAGCGCGGACGAATAATCCAGCCGCTTCAGTTGAAACAGGTGGACCGACGTGCTCGTGGCAATCTGCACCAGGCTCGGCGCGTGCGATTTCCCCTTGCGAAACGACGGCCGCGATTCCGTGTCGAATCCGACCACCCGCTCCGCCCGAATCTCCTGCACCGTCCGCCGCAAATCCTCCGGCGTCGTCACGGAGTGGATCGGGCCGTGGTACCGCACGACCGGCAACTGCATCAGCTCGTCATGCGGAATTGTCCGACGCGCCGATGCCGTCCCGTCGTTGGGCGATGGGGGAGAGTCGTGAGGCTCGTGCGTCAACGCGTCTACTTCTGTGTGTCTGGTCGGTGTCAATTCCAAGTCAGACAACCTACTTCATCCGCGTATGCGCGTCGAGTCCATTCCCGCCAACCGCCCGCGAATGCGCCTTGACACTTTCACCCCTGTCGCGCCGGGCGCCGGTCTCGCCCCATTTCTCGGGTTCGTTCTCCCATTTCCTGGGTTCGTTCTCGCATTTTCTGGGTTCGTTTCTTGTGCCAGAGTGTAAAGAAATCCGACACGCAACTTCCGCAAGTCCCTCAAGTCACGAACCTTGTGGAGAGCGCATCCATTCAGTTCTCAGGTTCGTTTTTCGTATTTTCATACTTTGTACGGCCAGCCCCCTCCCGAGCAAAGCGGTAACCGGCTTTATTCCATGTCAAAGAACAACGCGATAACACTATCCTGAAACGATTGCAGTGTCAAGCCACAATATCCGCCGAGCATACGAGCGGTAACCCATCCTCTGCCGTGCAGGGCGTCGAGCACACCCGCTGAATCGGCCTGAAGATGCTCGCCTCGGCCCGCAAGTGCGTGGTACCGTGCTGACGAGTGACCGACCGCCACAACGCCGATCCCGATAACCTGAAGCGTGTGGGGAAATGCCAGAAGCAGGAAAAGAAACAATGGGAGACCATATGATCCGCGGTGTACTGTTCGACCTCGACGGTGTGATCGTCGATACCCTTCACTATCACTATCTCGCCTGGAGGCACATGTTCGGGAAGCTCGGCGGTACCCCTGTCAGCGAGCGCACCGTCCTTCTCCACGAAGGCCGCAACTCCCGCGAGATCCTCCCGATCCTCATGAAGGAGACCGGCGTCACCATCCCTGACGCCCAACAGGCCGCCTTTATCGAGGAAAAACGCGCCTACTTCCGCACGATCGTCCGCGTGACGCAGTATCCCGGCGCCTTCGACACCATCGACCAGCTCCGCCGCCGCGGATTCAAAGTCGCCCTCGTCACCGCCTGCGCGCTGAAGAACATGCAGCACAACCTCAATCGCGAACAGCAGGCCCATTTCGATTTCATCATCACCGGTGATGAAGTCCCCCGCGCCAAACCATTCCCAGATCCCTATCTCACCGCCGCCCGCCAACTAGGCTTGCGCCCGGACGAATGCGTCGTCGTCGAAAACGCCCCGCTCGGCATCGAGTCCGCCCGCAACGCCGGCATGTACTGCGTCGCCGTCGAGACCACTCTCGGGAAAGAATACCTCACCGCCGCCAACCTCGTCCTGCAAAAGGTCACCGACCTGTTGACCCTGCCGATCTTGAATCGAGATTCCAGTCCGAAGTAGTAATGGAGAATTACGTGAGCAGTGAAAGGGTATCCCACACTGTCACGCCGCTCCGGCGAGCTTTGCCGGGCAAAACGGCTACTTCATTAGTCCTGCCAGCGTCTCGCCCATCTCCGCCGGCGTCTTCGCCACCGCAATCCCACACGATTCCAGCGCCTTGATCTTGTCCGACGCCGATCCGCTCCCGCCACTGATAATTGCCCCCGCGTGACCCATCCGCCGACCCTTCGGCGCGGTCGCGCCGGCAATGAACGCTGCCACGGGCTTCGTAAAATTGTCCTTGATCCACCGCGCCGCGTCTTCCTCCGCGCTACCGCCGATCTCGCCGATGAACATCACCGCCTCCGTCTGCGGATCGGTCTCGAACATCTCCAGCAGATCGATGAAGTCCAGCCCCTTGACCGGGTCGCCGCCGATTCCGATGCACGTGGATTGGCCGATCCCGCGCGAGCTGAGCTGCCAGACGGCTTCATATGTGAGCGTGCCGCTCCGCGAAATCACTCCCACCGGCCCCGTCTTGTGAATGTACCCGGGCATGATCCCGATCTTGCACGCGCCGGGCGTGATGATCCCCGGACAATTCGGCCCGATCAGTCTGACGCTGCTCCCTTTGAGCGCGCGTTTCACACGAACCATGTCGACGACGGGGATTCCTTCCGTGATCGCGACGATCAATTCGATCCCGGCATCCGCCGCTTCGAGAATCGCATCCGCGGCAAACGGCGCCGGCACGAAAATGCACGTCACATTCGCCGCAGTCTCGCGCACGGCGTCGGCCACCGTGTTGAACACGGGAATCTTCTGCGAATCCAACTCCACACACTCGCCGCCCCGACCCGGTGTCACGCCGCCGACAACCTTCGTCCCGTACCTCAGGCATTGCTCGGCGTGAAATTTCCCCGCCGACCCCGTGATCCCCTGCACGATCAGCCGCGTGTTGTTGTCAACAAGGATGCTCATGGTGTAGCGGGGCGGGCGTCTCGCCCGTCTGTCGTTACGCTATGCCGTACAAGGCTCATCTCCTCACCGTCGCGTGCTTCTCGTGCACAACGGCCATCAGTCCGGCAATCCGAAAGCTCGAGTTCTTCCACTGAAACGTCTCGACCGAGGTGTCATGCAACGCTTCCTCATATTCCTGCAAAAACCCGTCCACTTCGTTGTCGGGAATCTCGACCACCAACGGGTGGTCCACATTTTCGTAATAGAGATACAATTTCATGGTCTCACTTTGCCGCTTTCACGATCTTCTGCGCGGCATCCGCCATCGAATCCGCGGCGATGATGGCCAGGCCGCTGTCCTTTAAGATCTTCTTCCCCAGCTCGACGTTGGTGCCTTCCAACCGCACCACCAACGGCATTTGCACGTTGACCTGCTTGACCGCTGTGAGAATCCCGTTGGCAATCACGTCGCATTTCATGATCCCGCCAAAAATGTTGACCAAAATGCCCTTCACATTCTTGTCGGCGCACAAAATCTTGAACGCCTCGGTCACCTGTTCGGTGCTCGCCCCGCCGCCCACGTCGAGGAAATTGGCGGGCGATCCCCCGTAAAACCTGATGATGTCCATGGTCGCCATCGCCAGGCCCGCGCCGTTGACCATGCACGCGATGTTCCCGTCGAGCCCGATGTAATTCAGATTGAACTTGCTGGCCTCGACCTCGCGCGGGTCTTCCTCGTTGAGATCGCGCATCGCCTGGATGTCCTTGTGACGATACAGCGCGTTGTCGTCAAAATTCATCTTCGCATCGAGCGCCATCACCCGATCGGATTGATCCACAATCAACGGATTGATCTCGATCAACGACGCGTCGGTCTCGATAAACGCCCGATAGACGTTCAGAATCAGGTTCACCGCCGGCGGAAACTGATTCCCGACAAGCCCCAACGCAAACGCAATCTTCCGCGCCTGGTACGGCTGCATCCCGATCGCCGGGTCAATCGGTTCCTTGAGAATCTTCTCCGGCGTCTTCGCCGCGACCGCCTCGATGTCCATTCCGCCCTCGGTGCTCGCCAGGAACGACGGCCGCCCGATCGACCGGTCGATCAATACGCTCAGATACAACTCCCGCTTCGGCCGGCTCCCGGCTTCAACCAGCACCTTCTTCACTTCCTTGCCCTGCGCTCCGGTCTGGTGCGTCACGAGCACTTTCCCGATCAATTCCTTTGCCGCTTTCGCCGCTTCCTCCGCCGTCTTGACGAGCTTGATCCCGCCGGCTTTGCCGCGTCCGCCCGCATGAATCTGCGATTTCACCGCAATGACCTCGGCCTTCAGTTCGCCCGCGATCTTCGCCGCTTCGTCGGGCGTGAACGCCACGCCGCCATCGGCCACCGGCACGCCGAATTTGCGGAAGATCTCCTTGGCTTGGTATTCGTGAATGTTCATGACGCTACTCGGCGATCCGGGCTCAGCGCTTGTCGATCGGAACCACCTTCAAGTTGTCCTCGCCGATGTATTCGCTTAGCGGCCGGATCAGCCGATTGTCCGCCAGTTGCTCCAGCACGTGCGCCGTCCATCCGGCCATCCGCGCAATCGCGAAGATCGGCGTGAACAGGTCCGTCGGAATCCCAAGGCTGTAATACACCGTTGCGGAATAAAAATCCACGTTCGCGTTCAGATTCTTTTCCTGTTTCATGATCGTCGCAATCCGCTCGCTCATCTTCAACCATTTCGGATCACCGAGACTCGTGGAAAGTTTCTCCGCCAGCCGCTTCAAATGCGGCGCACGCGGATCGAGCGTCTTGTACACGCGATGGCCGATGCCCATGATCCGTTTCTTGTTCGCCAGCGCGCTGCGCACGTAATCATCCACCCGGCTCTCGTCGCCGATCTCCTGCAGCATGTGAATCACCCCTTCGTTCGCCCCGCCATGGAGTGGACCCTTCAGCGTCCCAATCGCGCTCGTAATCGCCGAGTACATGTCCGACAACGTCGCGATCGTCACCCGCGCCGCAAACGTCGATGCGTTAAACGCATGCTCGGCATGCAGCACGAATGCCATGTCCATCGTCGCCGCCGCCTCCTCGCTCGGCGGTTCGCCATTGAGCATGTACAGGAAATTCGCCGCCGAATTCAGTTTGGGGGAGGGGGGAACAATCTCTTTCCCGGTGCGGATACGATGAAACTTCGCGACAATCGAGGGGAATTGGGCGACCAACTGCACCGCCTTGCGCCGATTCACCTCGGGAGTATTCAGATCGGCATCGGGATCGAGCGTGCCGAGCATCGACACCGCCGTCCGAAACACATGCATCGGCGGCGCGTCCTTCGGAACCAGACGCAGCAAATCAATCACCGCCTTCGGCAACGGCCGCGCCGCAATCAACTGGCCGCTGAACTGGTCGAGCTCCTTGCGGTTCGGAAGTCGTCCCTCCCACAGCAGGTAGACCACTTCCTCGAAGCTGACCTTGCCGGCCAGTTCGTTGATATCGTAACCGCGGTAAATCAGTTGTCCGATGTCGCCCCGCACATCGCCAATGCGGGTTTGGGCTACTGCGATTCCTTCCAGACCTTTTGAGACCACCGTCATGATTTCTCCTCGCCAAGGGCCGTTAACCATTTCGCGGAGGGCATCACCAACTGCTGCCACACACATCCACGTCTCGCGCCGCAACCCCAATCTACGGACGAGCCCCCACACCGTCAACGGAAAAGTCAGCCTCCTGCTGCCTTGCAGTTGGACCCCTCGGGCCTCGGCGCCTTCACGAGACGCCCGGCGGCCCGTCTGCACTTGCCTAAACTCCTTCGAACCCCTATAAGATGTCACAAGGAGGTTAGGTCACGTGAAACGGATCTTCGCAAATGCCGTATTGGCCATGTCTCTCGCTCTGGGATTCGCCGCCTCTCGCGCGGATGCGCAGGGGACTCCCGCGCCGACGAGTAACCCGAGCGCAACCCCGGTCAGTGATTCGGCGAGCAACGTGTCAGCCATCGTCAGTACGAATTCGGGCCTCGACTTCGCCGGCTTTGCGATCAACGCCAGCCGTGATACCGCAAGCGAGCATGTCGATACGAACGGTGCCGCCTCCTTCGCTGCCGGTTCCGATCTCCTCAAGCCTCGACCTCGCGCTCCCGAAACCGCCACCAATCTCAATATATCCGTCCCCGTCAACAAACGCTTCTACAAGCTTGACACAAGTGGAAGCGGATCGTTGGCGGAAAGCACGAACCTGCAGAGTGCCCCGATGAACCTGACCGTGGACGGAGTGGCTAATGGGGTCACTCCATCCCGCCACCAGACGTCAGGTCCGGGGTCTGCTCCCAGCGGAGCCAGTACCGCTTCATCAGCACCAACGCCGGATGGCGGCGCTCCGTCGTTATCAGAGGCCTCCTCGATCAACCGACAAGGGCCATAACAACTCTGGGCAGTCTCCTTCTCCTGACCTGTCGGCGATCACACGCTGCGAGCGGTTGGCCCTGCCGATAACTGCCGAAACGCTTGCACCCCGCAGGGTGGGCAAAGTACAATTCGCACTTGGTGAGCACATCACGAGATACCGCCAAGGGCCAGGGCGAACGCGCTTCAACAGAAGACGTTCGTCCGCTTGGGCACCCCAGTGACCAGCCGCTGCTTCAATCACCGCCCGCTGCCGGGCTCCCTCTCGTCGACGTCGGGCCCGAGCTGTTCGCGCAACACAACGGAGCCTTGTACCGCACTCCCATCGACTTGCAGGTCACCCCCATGCCGCCCGCGCGCTTCCTCGTCGTCGGCGGTTGTCTCGCCCAGGTCTTTCCCGAGATCGCCTCACAGCTCGATCCCCAGTTCCGCGGTGACTCGCTGTTGTTGAACAATTTCGATCCCCTCCCGGAATCTCTCCCGTTTTCCTCCGAGCCGTACGACTTTCAGATCGTCCACATTCCGTTACGCGCGATCATCGGCAATGCCTATTTTCGTCTTCCCGACGATGGCTCACAGCACGAGGAGTTGTTGCGCCAGACGCAGGGCCGTCTCGCCCGCTATCTCTCCAATGCCCTTAAGTGGAACATCGAACGGCGCCTGCTGACCTTCGTTCTCGGTTTCTTTGTCCCGCAACAAAACCCGCTGGGCCGATTTCAGCCCCGCTACGATCTCCGCAACGTGATGCATTTCATCGAGCGACTCAACATGTTCCTTGCCGCTGAAATTGCCTGCTACGCCAACGCCTACTGGGTCGATGTGGATCAATTGTCGGCCGGCATCGGCAAGAAATTCTGCCAGGACGACATGGTCTGGTCGTTCACTCACGGCACCACGCTGAGCGACGGCGATCACGATCACAACCTCGGTCGCATCGAACCCACCGTCTCGATGCAGAACAATTACATCGAACATCTCGTCATGAGCTGCCGCGCCCTCGGCCTCGGCATCGAGGAGACATTCCTCGCCCATCTCACTCAACGCCTCACCGCAAGCGGCGAATCCGTCCTCCTCGGCAGATTGCTGACAACCGACGCCAATATGGCCTGCCGACATCTCTTCAGCCGAAACGGTTTTGTTCAGGTAAGCAGCGACCCGACTCTCTGGTCCCGCTCGCTGGCCACGCCCCTGATCGTTTCATCGCACGTCAAGGTCACCGTGACCGACCCCTCTGATGATCGCAGCAGGTCGACGGCGCCTGATTCGTCGGACAATGCGTTGGCCGAAGGCCGCGGTTGAGTGTGCGGCTCCCCACGGGCAGTCACCGGGCCGGTGCGCGGAAGCTCAACAGATAAATCCGTCCCTTGAGTATCTCTTCAAACGTTGGACTGGCGACTTCGGCCGGCACCCAGCTCTGCGGATGGAAGTCGGTGGAGGCATCCTTGCAATAGGCACGGGTGAGAGGATTCCTCTGGTACTGACGTTTGATCACGTCCCTGGTCTCGTCCACGATCAGGATTCGAGCGCCGGGACGGGCCACCCTCACCATTTCCTCCACAGCCACGGCCGGACGGTCAAACAGATTGATTCCGCCCACGTGCCAGACGACGTCGAACGAGCGGTCGGCAAACGGCAGACGCTCAGCGTTGGCCTGCACCAACAGGGAATGTGCTTCGTGAGACTGAAGTTTGGGTTGGCACTTCCGCAGCATTTCCATCGAGAGGTCCAGGCCGACGAGATCGATGGCATCCAACGAAACCTGCTCGGCGAGAAACGGGAGGTCCAACCCGGTTCCGATGGACGTGTACAGACACTGGTGGCCGGGTTGGAGCGCGAGCCTCGATGCCAGGAACCGTCGGGCTTTGGCAAGAGTGCCGCCAGTGATCATGTTCGCCAACCGGTCGAATGAATCGAACCCGCGGGCCATCCATTTGTACATCTTCCGAATCTTCAGGTTCTGCGGACCGAGATCCGCCTCATCGAGCAGCACAGGAATGGAATCGAGGATCGCGTACCGTCGCCGACTCGCATGGTTGACCAGTGAATTGTCATCGAGCTCCAACGGCTCGAGCCCGATCGGATCGCGGAGAAGCCCCAGCATGCTGGCTGGTATCGCCATATCGTGCGAGAATTCAACCACACCCGCCCAATGAAGCAAGACCGAATGGCGCGTTGCCTCAATCGTCGCTCCATTTCCCTTGAAATCTACGGTTGGTTTGTGAGAGGTTCCCCGGGAACTTTTCAAGGAGGAACGGTTTTGCGTCTGGCGCGTGTACAGTGGCTGTCATTAATCCTCGCTGTCGGGCTGGTTCTGACCAGCACGGCACTCTCGCAACCATCCACACTCCGGGCCTACCGCTTCGGCGGTGCCTACTACGTCGCGGTTAACGACCTCGCCACTTATTACGGCCTTAACCCTGACTCCCGTGACGGTGGTCTGACCCGTGCCGAGTACAAGACGAGCTTCGGCCAGTTGGAGGTCGAGGCCGATCATCGCGACATTCTGCTGAATGGCGTCACACATTGGATCTCCACGCCGATCCTGGCCGAGCGCAATCGCCTGTGGATCGCCGAAATCGACGTGCTGAAGACTGTCGACCCCGTGTTGCAGCCCGGGCATCTCCGCAAACCAGGTGCCGTCGTCCGCACCGTGGTCATCGATCCGGGGCACGGCGGCACCGATCACGGCACCCACGGTCGCGCCAGCTACGAAAAAACCATGACCCTTGATGTCGCCAAACGCGTCGAGCGCGACCTCGCGGGAAGCGGATTGCGCGTGATCCTGACGCGCACCACCGATGAAACCGTTCCGCTGGAAGACCGCGTCGATTTCGCCCGACAGAAGGGGGCCGACCTCTACGTGAGCATCCACTTCAACTCGGGCGGCTCGGCCGAAGGAATCGAAACCTATTGCACGACGCCCGCAGGTCAAAGCTCCACCGCGAACATCAATGGCAACGGTAGCGACCGCGATACGTCCGGCGGCGATCGCAGCGCTGTGACGAACAACCGGTTCGATGCGCAGAACGTTTTCCTGGCCCAGTGCATTCAGCGCGCCGCGTTGCGCGCCACAGGGGCCGTCGACCGCGGCGTCCGTCGCGCGCGGTTCTGGGTGCTCCGCTACGCGAGTTGTCCGGCAATCCTCATCGAAGGCGGCTTCCTGACGAATTCCTACGAGGAACAGCGCATTCTTCACGCGGATTATCGTGACACCCTCGCCCGCGCCATCGCCGATGGGATCCTGACTTACAAGAAGACGCTGGGAACACCCGAACCGTCCCGCTAGAGTACCAGCGCATGAAACGAACTGTCGCCGCAGCTTTGCTGGCCCTTGCTTGTGCCTGTAACTACAGCCACGTCGGGCCGTCGATGGCTGCGTTCAATCGCGCGCCACTGCCGGCGGGTGCCGGACAATTGGAGGTGCAGGTCGCGCCGCTCACCCTGGCCATCCGCCGACATCTGGACACCGTCCTCCATGGACCCGATGTTGACGAGGATCAACTCTTGGTCCTGCGGGTCCGCGATTTCCGGATCAACCAGCGCCTGCCCATCCCGTCCGATATTGTCTCCGCCGATTTCTCCGTAACGCGCTTCGGCCCGCCGTCGAAAGGCCAGACGTACCTTGGCTACCTTATCATTAGAAAGATCACCGCCGACATGGTCGAAGCCTATCTCCACCTCGATGTAACGGCGACGACGAGCCTGGGAAAGTATACGGAAACGGCAAAGTTTTACGGTGACTATAAATTCGTCCGTAGCGACGAAGACGTGACCCAGCCAGCCAGTAGTCTCTAATCCGTGCCGCCGGGTGCTGTCCTAATTGGAATCTGGATGGTCCGTGAACAGGCTGTACAAGACATACCCGATCATCGCCCAGATGGGGATGGCAATCAGCCACAGTTTCTCGAATATAAATGTAAGCATTGCGTTTACCTTCCTGCTGAGTCAGCCATGACTCTATCATCGGATCCCTCGACGAGCAAGCCGGAGGAACAACCGTGATCGCCGAGGACGTGCGAGTTTGCAGTCGTACGTGTCTTCCGCTTCCTCTCGGGGAGAATGGGCGCGTTCCCGCCGTCGACGCATCGTTGACACACCCCACCATGCGTGATACGTTTCCCCGCTTTGCCGGGCACACATGACGGAAACACAAGCCAATTACAAGGATACGCTAAACCTTCCGCGGACGGACTTCCCGATGAAGGCCAGTCTGCCCCAGCGTGAGCCGCAGATGCTGGCGCGATGGGAACAGTCGCACCTTTACGACAGGATTCTCGCCTCGCGACGGGATGCGCCGCTGTTCGTCCTTCATGACGGCCCCCCGTTTGCCAACGGCGACGCCCATATCGGCCATGTCCTCAACAAGACGCTCAAGGACATGGTCATCAAATACAAGACCATGCGCGGCTTCCGCGCGCCGTATGTGCCAGGTTGGGATTGTCACGGTCAGCCCATCGAATACAAGGTGCGGAAGGAACTCGGCAAAGAGGCGGAGAAGCTTTCACAATCAGAACTGCGGAAGCGTTGCCGCGCCGACGCTGAGAAATACATCAATCTTCAGCGCGAGCAGTTCAAACGACTTGGTGTGTTCGGCGATTGGGATCACCCGTACATTACGATGAGCCCGGCCTACGAAGCGGAGGTCATCGGCGCGATGGCCGACATGGTGGGAGACGGCTTCGTGTATCGCGGCAAGAAACCCGTCCATTGGTGCCCGACGTGCCGCACCGCGTTGGCGGAGGCCGAGGTCGAATACGCCGACCACGTCTCGCCGAGCGTGTATGTGAAATTCCCCGTGAAGGGCCGCGAGAAAGAGTTTGCGGTCATCTGGACGACAACGCCGTGGACGTTGCCGGCGAACCTCGCGATTGCCGTGAAACCCGATCTTCCGTATGTCCGGGCGAAGACCTCGACAGGCGAAGTGTGGATCCTCGCCGAAGGACTTGTGGAGCGGGTCGCCCAGGCGAGTGGGGTTGGATTGGCTGTCGAACAGAAGCTTCTAGGCAGCGACCTCGAGGGATTGGTCACGCGCCATCCATTTATGGACCGTGATTCGCCCATCATCTTCTCGCCGTACGTTACCCTGGAGCAGGGCACGGGTTTGGTGCATACTGCCCCCGGTCACGGCGCCGAGGACTACGAGATCGGCCAGAAATACAAGCTGGATACACTCGCGCCAGTGGACGATGGCGGTGTGTTCACCAAGGAAGCCGGACAATTTGCCGGTCAGTTCGTCTTCAAAGCCAACAAACCGATTGTCGAGCATTTGCGGGCGATCGGCGCGTTGGCCGGCTATGCCGAGGTCAGCCATTCCTATCCGCATTGCTGGAGGAGCAAGGACCCCGTCATCTTTCGCGCGGTTGAACAGTGGTTCATCGCGCTGGACCATCGCGGCCTGCGCCAAAGTGCGCTCGACGCGGTGCGCAACGTCACATGGGTGCCCCAATGGGGCGAGACACGCTTTTCCGCTACCATTGAGCAGCGGCCGGACTGGGTCATCTCGCGCCAGCGGGCGTGGGGTGTACCGTTGCCATTCCTGGAATGCAACGACTGCGGCAAGTCGGTGCTCGACCGCACCCTGATGCTACGGTTTCGGGAGAAGGTGGCCAGGGAGGGCGTCGATATCTGGTTCGAGCGGAGCGTGGCCGAATTGTTTGGCGAGGTGAAATGTCCGTCCTGTGGCTCGGCCAATTTGAGAAAGAGCACGGACATCGTGGATGTCTGGTTCGAATCCGGCCTGAGTCATCGCGCCGTATTGAAGACGCGGCCGGAACTGGCTTTTCCCGCGGACATGTATTTGGAAGGCAGCGATCAACATCGCGGTTGGTTCCAATCGTCGGTGCTGACGGCGATGGCGACAGAGAAGCGCGCCCCGTTCAAGGCGGTGCTGACGCACGGGTTTCTGGTGGTGCACGTGGAGGAGACGGGCAAGAAGCAGAAGGTCTCCAAATCGGCTGGTAAACCGGCGAATTCCGAGGTGTACGTCAAGCGGTACGGCGCCGACGTGTTGCGTCTGTGGGTCGCGTCGGAGGATTATCAGGGGGACATTCCACTCTCCGATGAGATATTTGAACGCGTCTCGGAGACGTACCGCAAGGTGCGCAACACGCTACGTATTTTGCTCGCGAACATAAACGATTTCGATCAGATGAAGCACGCAGTGCCACACGAGAAACTCGCGGAGATCGACCGCTGGCTGCTCTCCCGATTGCAGGCGCTGATCGCCGACGTGACCGCCGCGTACGAAAGTTGCGAGTTCCATCGCGTGTACCACTTCGTCAACGCCTTCTGCGCCGTGGAAATTTCGTCGTTTTACATTGACGTGATGAAAGACCCGCTGTATACGCTTGCGCCCAATTCGGCGGACCGGCGCTCGGCGCAGACGGCGATTTTTAAGGTCGTGGCGACCCTGGCAAAGCTGATTGCCCCGGTCATGCCGTTTACGGCGGATGAGGTCTGGGGCTTTCTGCCGGGACGCAAGGAGGAATCAGTCCACCTGACGAGCTTCCCGGTGCCGGACGCCGCTCGGCGCGATGCTGATTTGGAGGCTCGCTGGGAGCGGCTGCTGAATGTCCGCCGCGTGGCGTCGCTGGAATTGGAAAAGGCGCGGCAGGCGGGACAGATCGGCAAGTCCCTCGAAGCCCGGGTGGAGATCGAGCCGGATAATGAAGCGACCCGCGAGCTGTTACAGAAGCTCGGGCCGACGCTGGAAACCGTGTTGATCGTGTCACAGGTTCATGTTGCGCCGGTGGCGGGCGCCGAGTTGCGCGCCACGGTCAGCCACTCGACCGGTAGGAAGTGCGTGCGGTGCTGGCGATGGACCGACGATGTCGGTTCCGACGCGGCGCACCCGGAATTGTGCGGACGCTGCACGGAGGTGCTTCGAACATTGGCCTGATTATTGCAGTGAGACGGAAGGACTTTATGAAGAAGCAGTCGAAGAAAACCAACTCGGGTAAACCAGGAATCAAATCAGGGAAGGGAACCATGGGGAAAGCCAAAACGGGGCAGAAATCGAGAGTCGTGGGCGCCGCCAAAGCCAAAGCGCCGCATCCGACGGAGAGCCGTGCCGAGATGGAAACCACGGTCGCCGAGGTCGAACCGAATCGCCCGCCGAAGACGTTGAAACTGTCCAAGGAGGACGCGACCAAGTTCCGGAAACTCTTGCTCGATTTGCGCGATCACCTCATCGATGGTGTCAATTTCCTGGCCAGTGACAATCTCAAGCGCTCCCACCGCGATGCCTCGGGTGAGTTGAGCGGCTACAGCCTCCACATGGCCGATGCCGGCACGGACAATTTCGACCGCGAGTTCGCCCTGAGCCTGGTCTCCAACGAGCAGGAAGCCCTGTACGAGATCGAGGAAGCTCTCAAGCGGCTCGATCAGAATACCTACGGCATCTGCGGCAATTGTGAAAAGCCCATCCTGAAGGCGCGCCTTGAGGCGGTGCCGTTTGCCCGTTTGTGCGTCAACTGCCAGTCCACGATCGAGAAGGATCATCGCCGTCCCGCCCCACAGGGTCCCATGTTCACCGAGTCCGCTGACGAGGAGGGTGGCGAAGCCGAGGAAGCCGAGGAATAACGCGCGGAATCGCCCGCAGGTATCCCCATGGTGTGGGTCGCACTCATCGCCGTCGTGATTGCTGCGTTGGATCAGTTCACGAAGTGGCTCGTGCAACGATCCATCGGTCCGGCAGACACGCGCGTGGTGATCGACGGATTCTTCAGCCTCGTCAACTGGCGTAATACCGGCGCAGCTTGGGGAATGTTTCAGCATTACAACCTGCTGCTGATTGCGGTTTCGGTGTCAACCATGCTTGCGCTCTGGTGGTTCCGTCGCTCCTTCCCTCTCCGGCGGCCGGGCGCACGCCTGGCTCTCGGGTTGATCGCCGGCGGCATCTTCGGCAATCTGATCGATCGGATACGCCTCGGCTCTGTCATCGATTTTCTCAACTTTTCCATCGGGTCATATCATTGGCCGGCATTCAATGTCGCCGATAGCGCGATCTGCATCGGGGTGGGCTTGTATATCCTCCTGTCGTGGGGGGCGGATAACTCAGGCGAGAAGCGTCACGCCGCGGTTTCTTCATAGATCGCGTCGCCGCGCCTTACAATTCGTACAGCGACCGCTTCCGCCGGTGGAACCTGGCCAATTGCCGGCACCCTTTCCCTTTCAGGCGCGTTTCCACCTCCGCGAATTTCAATCCGACTTGTTCGGGCGCGTGCGCATCGGAGTTCACGGTCAGCGGGATCCCGAGATTCAGCGCCTGCTCAGCCATGCTCCATGAGGGATACGGCTGCGGTTCGGGCAGCTCGGAATGTCGATAGCCGGAGGTATTGATCTCGATGCTGATGTCCGCCGTCTTGATCGCCTCCAGCGTCTGCGCGATATCCTCGGCCTCGCTCTCGCCGGGCAGATGGCCCGAGCGTTTCACCACGTCGAAATGTGAAACGATGTCGCACAACCCGCTGGCCACCATGCGGCGCATCAATTCGAAATACCGCGCGTACAGTGCGTGCGCGTCGCCGGCGTATTTCCGCGGCCACGACGCGATCCGACATTCGTTGTCGAGATAATGCACCGAGCCAAGCACATAGTCCCACGGATACTTCCCGATCTGTTCTTCCAGGTAGTCCTCGAGACCCTCGACGTAATCCATCTCCAATCCGAGCATCACTTGGATTTTACTGCGGTAGCGAAATTGCAATTCGGTCACGCGCTCGACGTAGTAATCCAGTTCGGCTTCGTCCATGCGCACATTGGCCCCGCGTCCATCGGGAAGGGGATTGTGATCGGAAAAACCAACCTCGCGAAGGCCGAGTTGGATCGCCCGCTCCACGTAATTCTCCATCGGACCCGCTGCGTGTTTGCACAACGGCGTATGCATGTGATAGTCGCATTGGATCGCCATGCCAGTTGACTCTAGTGGGAGAGCGCCGCGTTGACAATGACTTTGCCGGCTTCTAGTATGCGCGCCGAATGGAAACTCCCATCGTCTTCGAGTCGAAGGGCCAGCAGATCGTCGGCATGTTGCATCTGCCGGAGGGGAACGGCCGTTTTCCGGCCGCGCTGCTGCTGCACGGTTTCACCGGCACGAGGGTTGAGCCGCACCGCATGTTTGTGAAAATCTCCCGCGCGCTCGCCGAGCACGGCATCGCCAGTGTGCGGTTTGATTTCCGCGGCTCGGGCGATAGCGCCGGCGATTTCGAAGACATGACGATTCGCTCCGAGGTGGGCGATGCTCTGGAGGCCATCCGATTTCTGGCCCGGCACAAACGCGTTAATTCCCGGCGCCTCGCTCTCATCGGCATGAGCATGGGCGGCGCGATCGCCGCGCACGTCGTGGCGCGCGAGAAACACCGCATCAAATCCCTGGTGCTTTTGGCCCCCGTGGCCGAAGGCGAAGGGATTCTCGACCAGTTGTCAACGCCCGAGGCTGTTTCCTCGCTGGCCGAAACCGGCATCACCGACTACGACGGCGACGTCGTTGGCGTGGCGTTCATCCGCCAATTCGCCGACATGAAACCACTCCGCGAAGTCATCAAATGCCAGTGTCCCGCGCTACTGATTCATGGAGCGAAAGATCAGACCGTGCCGCCGCAGCACACCGAGATGTACGAGCACGCGTTGCAGACTCACAAGCGCGTCGTCAAAAAGGTCGTTATCCCCGGCGCCGACCACACCTTCAATAAGCACATCTGGGAATCCCGCGTCATTACCGAAACCGTCGACTGGCTCGGCGAAACCATGTAGGCCAGAGCAGCGGATCTCATTTCCGCTTCTGGCGTTCGACCTGCGCCACCTTTTCGATGTAGGCAATATCCATCTGTGAGAAGTGCGAATCATAGTCGGGTACGATGGACCGGGTGTTGCTCAAGTCGAATTCACTGCGGTTGTTCAAATACGGCGCATACACCTTCAAAGAACGGAGAATCATCTCTTCGGTGTGGCTCATGGGCCGCACAAGGTTCGCCACGAATTCGATCTTCAACTTCCCTTTGACCTTGAACGTCTCGCAGATCAAATCGATTACGTCAAGATTCAGCTGCGGTGTTGGGTGGCACAGGTGAAATGTCATTCCCGTCGACCCCGATGCTTCGGCGATTCTCAACAACGGAGGCACAATCGAATCAACCGGGGCGAGGTTCGGTCTTGCCCCGGGGTCGGCCATCAGCCTTATCGCACTACTAACCACCTGTCCGTCAGAGATTCCATAGTGATCCTGGATCCGGCTCACCACCTCGACCAGCGTGTTGAGATGCGTAAAAGTGGATGCTCGCCCGGTGGTCCGGTCGTTGGTGATAATGCTGGGTCTGACAATCACAAGCGGAAGATCATGCTCGCGACACAACGCCGTCAGATCTCGCTCCGCGTCGAACTTGCTCTTCTCGTACGAATTGCGGAACTCCTGCCCGCAATCCAACTCGCCTTCTCTAATCAACCCTGTGCGGTTGCCGGCGACATAGGCCGTACTGACATGCACCACTCGGGCAATTCTACCCTTCAGCGCGTTGACCACCTTGAGCGTCGCCTGGACATTAACGTGTCGCTGCGCCTCCGGATTGGGAGGCACGAACCGCGTGTCTCCCGCCAGATGAAGCAGAACCGTTTCAGACGGTGAATGGTCGCCCGGGAAAATGGAATCGAGCGTCATGTCCCGAGCGGTGATATCGATGGTGTGACAATGCAACGAGTCACGAAAATTGGCAACCGCTCCCACCTCATGCAAGGCGGCAGATACCCGGTCCGTCCATGGTGTTCCGCCCGTGCTTCGTCCGAGCGCATGGACACGCCAGCCTTGATTCAGGAGGCGATACACAATATGCGAACCGATGAACCCATTTGCTCCCGTTATGATGGCTGTTTTCAATCCCATCCTCTCTTGTCGGAAGCGAAGCGACGGAAACACTCAATTGGTTTGTGGCAATTCCTGATCGAGCATGGCGAACCAGCGCGTGTCCGCCCACTCGCCGTCCACGAACCGGTCGCGCAGGCATTCCGCTTCGTTCCGCATCCCCAGCTTTCCGAACAGCCGAACCGCACCCGCGTTTCGACTGTCGCATGAGGTTATCACCCGATGCAGGCCGATGTCTCGCAGGCAAAAGGCAAGCACCGCGCGGAACCCTTCGAAGCCGAACCCGCGGCGCTTGAAACCACCGTGGATCTGGATGCCAACCGACGCCTGCTGGCGGTTTGAGTCCGTGTACCGGATCCATGCCAGGCCGATCAGTTTGCCTCCATCGTGCAGGGCAATTCCCAGCGTTAACTGGCCCGAGATGTCCGACAGCTTCTCCTTCACCACGCGTTCCAGCCAGCGTTTCGCTTCGTCCTCGTCCATCGGCGGGCGCTCTTCGTATTGAAACGTCTCGGGATCGGAGAGGATTTCCAGCGCGTCCGGCAGGTCCTCCGGCTGAAGCTTCCGCAGGCTCAGGCGCGGGGTCTCAATCGGCAGGGGCAGGGCCGAGCCCTCAGCGTTGTCGCCTCGCGGGACCAGAACATCCTCGCCGCAATATGGACAGGGTTGCGCGCTGCCCGCGCAATCCTCCGAGTACTCCACCGCATTGCCGCACTTCGGGCACGTAAACGCTATAAAGCTGTCCTCGCTCATGATCTCCTCACCCGGTTCGTGTCCTGCCATTTCGAGCAACAGCGCCCACGGTAACGGGCTCGCCCACTGGCGTCAAGCGCGGCACATCCGGGTGGCGTCGGCCGCCAGTTCTGTGATAGATTTGCAGGCTATGCCGTTCGACCTCGTCAGCAAATACAAGCCTCGTGGCGACCAGCCCCAGGCGATCCGGGCCCTGGCCGATTCGCTGCGGGCGGGGAATCGCTACCAAACACTGCTGGGCGTGACGGGCAGCGGCAAGACGTTCACAATGGCCAACGTCATCCAGCAGTTGGATCGCCCGACGCTTGTCATCTCGCACAACAAAACGCTCGCCGCCCAGCTCTTCAGCGAATTCAAGCAGTTCTTCCCGCACAACGCGGTCGAATACTTCGTCAGCTACTACGATTACTACCAGCCCGAAGCCTACATCCCGCAGACCGATACCTATATCGAGAAGGACGCCAGCATCAACGAACAGATCGAAAAGCTGCGGCTTTCGGCCACGAGTTCCTTGCTCTCACGCCGCGACGTGGTTGTGGTCGCCAGCGTCTCGTGCATCTACGGTTTGGGGTCACCCGAGGATTACTTCGAAATGATGGCGCTGGTGACCGTCGGCAACGAAATGTCCCGCGACGATCTCCTCCGCAAGCTGGTCGACATGCAGTACGACCGCAACGACGTCGAGTTCACGCGTGGCAACTTCCGCGTCCGCGGCGACACGGTCGAGGTGTGTCCGAGCTATACGGAAGAGGCCGTGCGCGTCGAGTTCTTCGGCGACCGCGTCGAACAGATCACACGGTTCGATCCGCTGACCGGTCACAAGATCGAATCAGTCAATACATTCTCGATCTATCCCGCCAAGCATTGGGTAATGCCGTACTCGAAGATTGCCCGCGCACTCGATGCGATCAAAGCGGAGATGAAAGAGCGCGTCACGTGGTTCGAGTCTCAGAACAAACTCGTCGAGGCCCAGCGGATTCATTCCCGCACGATGTACGACCTCGAAATGCTCAAGGAAATGGGCTTCTGCGGCGGAATCGAGAACTATTCCCGCCACCTGAGCAATCGTGCGCCGGGTGAGCGCCCCTTCACGCTGATGGATTTCTTTCCGAAGGATTATCTGTTGCTCATCGACGAGTCGCACGTCACCGTCCCGCAAATCGGCGGTATGTACGCCGGAGACCGCTCCCGCAAGGTCACACTCGTCGAACACGGCTTCCGTCTGCCATCCGCCCTCGACAATCGTCCTTTGAATGCAGCCGAATTCGACAGCCTGCTCAATCAATGCGTCTATATGTCCGCCACTCCGGGAGCGCTCGAACTGGAGCGCAGCGCGGTGGTCGCCGAGCAGATCATCCGTCCGACAGGCCTGGTTGATCCGAGCGTGACCATCAAGCCCCTTAAAGGCCAGATCGACGATTTGATCGAGCAGTGCCGTACCCGCGCAGAAAAGCGCGAGCGCGTTCTCGTGACCACGCTCACGAAGCGGACCTCCGAAGACCTCGCGGATTACCTGCGGGAGGTGGGCATTCGCGTGAAATACTTGCACAGCGAAATCGACGCCATCGAGCGTGTCGAAGTGCTGCGCGGGCTGCGCGCCGCCGATTTCGATGTGCTGGTCGGCATCAATCTCCTCCGCGAAGGCCTGGATCTTCCCGAAGTCTCGCTCGTCGCGATCCTCGATGCCGACAAGGAAGGCTTCCTGCGCAGTGCGACCTCGCTGATCCAGACTGCCGGCCGCGCCGCCCGTCACGTCAATGCCGAGGTGATTCTCTACGCGGATGTGATGACCGATTCGATCAAGAAGTTCCTGGCCACGACCGAATACCGCCGCACCAAACAGCTCGCCTACAATCAGGAGAACCACATCACGCCCAAGTCGGTGAAGCGTGAACTACAGCTCAGCCTCGCCGAATTGACCAAGGCCCGCGACGTGGAAGCATCCGTGGTCCGCGAATCGGGCGGCAATTACCAGACCGCCGAGCTGGTGCGCGAGTTGGAGGCGGAGATGATCGAGGCGGCAGAGAACCTTCAATTCGAGAAGGCCGCCATCCTCCGCGACCAGATCGCCGAGTTGAAGAGAGAAGGCAAGCCCGGGCGCGAGGGAACGCCCCCCACAAAGCGGCAGGTGAAATACGACCGCAAATTGAAGGTGAATGTGGTAAAAAAGTCCCGGCCTGCGAGGACCAGATGAGTTCACTGTCACCCGACCTGATCCGCAATCTCGTGAGCTCCGCGCTCGCCGAGGACATCGGCGCGGGCGACATCACGACCGAAACAGCGATCCCCAACGATCAACGAGCGGAGGCGCGCATCGTCGCCAAGGAGCGTTCCGTCGTCGCTGGCCTGCCGCTCGTGGAAGATGTCTTCACCCAAATTGACCGCGCAGTGTCCACGAAACTGCTGGTCGCCGAAGGCGATATGGTGGAGAAGGGGACGCACGTGTGCGTCCTCGACGGTTCGGCCCGAGCCATCTTGACCGGTGAACGCACGGCCCTCAATTTTCTTCAACGACTCTCCGGAATCGCGACGTTGACGCGTCAGTTTGTCGGTGAAGTCAAAGGCACGAAGGCGAGAATCCTCGACACCCGCAAGACCACGCCTACGTTGCGCGTGTTGGAGAAATATGCGGTCGCGGTCGGTGGCGGGACGAATCATCGCATGGGCTTGTACGATGCGGTCATGATCAAAGACAATCATCGCCTCATTCTTGCCCGACTTGGCCCGAAAGCCCTCGGCGATGCGGTTGTCGCGGCGCGCAAGGCCCATCCCGCAGCACCGATCATCATCGAAGCCGACACACTCGAGCAGGTCGAGGAAGCACTGGCAGCGGGTGCCAGCCACATCCTGCTCGATAACATGACCCCGGACGAATTGCGTGAAGCGGTGACAATTGTCGATGGCCGCGCGAAGACCGAAGCCAGCGGCGGCGTCACGCTCCAGACCGTCCGCGCCATCGGCCAGACCGGGGTCGACTACATCTCCGTCGGCGCGCTTACCCATTCCGCTCGCGCCGTGGATTTCTCGCTGGAGATGGCGGAGAGCGATTTCCATGTATGAACAGGTTTCTGGCGGAGTTCCTCCTCTTCCCGCGGAGCCAGCGCCGAAGAAGCGATGGGTACGCAAGCTCATCGTACGGCTGACGATCGTGGTGCTGGCGCTTGCTGCCTTTGTCATTTATTCAGGACGCTACTGTTTGCTCTGCGCCGTGGAAGATGGTAACGATCTGATGGTCCGCTACTATCTGTGGCGCGGCGAGGATGTGAACCAGCTGATGAAGGGCGGTTTCACCCCGCTCATGCAGGCGGCTTGGAAAGGCCGTGTGAACGCCGCCGAGATTCTCCTAAACCACGGTGCGAACCTGGAGGCCGTCGACCAGGACGGTAACACCGCTCTCATCTGGGCAGCCGGCTACGGACGATATCCGGTTGTGCAATTACTTGCTTCAAAAGGTGCGTCGTTGAACCATCAAAACCACGCCGGCGAAACGGCATTGATTTACTCAATGAAATGCCGGCAGACGGAGATGGCTCGGCTGCTTGTGAAAAAGGGCGCCGACGTGAACCTGAAAGACGATCGGGGAGAAACCGTCCTGGTTCTGGCTGGTCAGTGGGGTTACAGCGACATGGTTTGGTTCTTGAAACGCCACGGCGCGACGGAGACAAGGCCATTCATCGTCCCGAGCCGTCTTCCGGCGAAGCCGCTTCCGCCAAGTCGTTTGTGGGCATTGGCCACGACCGCGCTCCTTGTTCAGTATAACGGGGACAACCATGAATTGCTCGGTTCACGACCTCCTGCGGACCACGCGTGGGCGCAAACCGGTCTGCGGGAATGGTGGGACATCAACAGTCGAAGAAGTGCGATTGAGATGCTGGACTGGTTGCAGCGCCAAGGGCATCGCGGCGAATACCAGAACCGAGAGCGAAGAGCGCGCCGAAATGGAGGCGCCCCAATTCCATACCTGGCTTGGGATTACTGCCGGTTGATCTGGGTTGCGGGTGTCTCATACATTGCCGGTTATATTACCGAAGACGAGGCTTGGGACAGAATCATGCCGGCCGCACGTGCCTTGCAGGCCAATTATTCGTCATGGCGGGAGATGGGGAAGGACTATTTGGCGGGACGGGAACGCTGGAATGGCGGGCGGGATCCGCAATTCGCCGGTGTGTTCGAGCTTTTGACCAATCGCCGCGATCCCAACAGTCCCTGGAACAAGAACCCGTGGAACACCGATCTGTCCGAAGCCGCGACAAATTCCCTGGTTTTTCCGCGCTAGCTTCGCAATTCTCTGGACGAGCGGCGAATCGGCTCGCTACAGTCGGTTGGCGATGAACACGGGCACGGCGATTTTGGAGGTGTTCTACCAGGCGGCGGGACAGTTCGTGTCCTCCGAGCACTTGGGGCGACAATTGAAGCTTTCCGCCCCGGCCGTCACGATCGAGATCAAGAATCTCGAAGAACTTGGCTACACCATCGACTCGCATCCGCACTTCGGCTATCGCTTGCTCGGGACGCCGGATCGACTGACCGCTGACGATATCAAGGCCCGGCTAAAGACGCAGGTGATCGGATCCGAAATCCTGGTGTTTGAGGAAACCGCGTCAACCAACGACGTGGTCGAACATCTTGCCAAATCGGGCGCACGGGAAGGTCTGGTGGTGTTTGCCGAGTCGCAGACCCGTGGACGCGGCCGGCACGGGCGTTCCTGGGTGTCGCCGCGCGGGAAGGGATTATGGTGCTCGATCCTGTTGCGGCCGCCGCTGCCGCCCAGCGCTGCCAGCCGCATCACCGTGGCGGCCGGTGTGGCCGTGGCGCGCGCCATTCGCGAGGTGTGCCGCGTGGATGCGCGCATCAAATGGCCCAACGATGTGGTCATCAACGGCAGGAAGTTGGCGGGTATTTTGACCGAACTGAGGGCTGAAGCGGACGAAATCCTGTTGGCGATTCTCGGCATTGGCATCGACGTCAACTGCGAACGCGATGATTTCCCGCCCGATGTGGCGCGGCTCGCCACCTCGCTCAAGCTGGAGGCGGGCAAGAACCAGGATCGCGTTGCGCTGGCCGCGCGCCTGCTGGCCGCGCTGGATGAATGTTATGCTTCGGCTCTGAGCAATTTTGAAACAATCGCGGACGAATGGGCGAGCCTCTGCACGACGTTGGGACAGCATATTGTCGTGACCATGGGCCAGTGCCGCGTGGAAGGCTTCGCCCAGGCGCTGGACGGTGACGGCGCGCTGCTGGTTCGCTGTGACAGCGGGCAGGTGGAACGAATACTGGGCGGAGATTTGACGGTGGAACGTCGATGAAGACCGAGCAACCATTTCTTCTGGTCAATATCAACAACACCAATACGAGTTTCGCGCTGGCGAATTCGCGCCGACTCCTGCGCATCGTGAAAGTGCCGACGGTGTCGCTCCGCAAAATCCCGTTCGCGCGCGCCGGGTTTTCTGGAATCGTGTTGTCCTCCGTCGTCCCCGACGCCGCGAAGCGCCTGCGCCGCGTGTTGCCGGAACCGCCGCTGGTGGTAAGCGCGAAGATCGATCTCGGCGTCGGCGTCCGCTATCCGCACAAGAGGCAAATCGGCGCCGACCGCCTCGCCAATGCCGTCGGCGTCGCCCAACTCTACGGTGCACCCGCCATTGTGGTTGATTTTGGCACCGCAGTGACCTTCGACATTTTGAGCGCGCACGGCGAATACATCGGCGGCGTGATCGCCCCGGGACTGGCCTCCGTCACGGAATACCTGTACCAGCGCACCGCCTTACTGCCACAGATCACACTCGCGGAGCCGAAATCGGTCATCGGCAAGAGCACTGTCGACGCCATGCGAGTAGGGGCGGTCGTCGGCTATCGCGGGTTGGTGAAGGAAATTTTGCGCGCCTTGAAGCGCGAGCGCGGGATGCAACGGGCGATCGTCGTGGCGACTGGCGGTTACGGCGATCTCATGGCGAAGAAGATCCCCGAAATCGAACACGTAAATCCGTTGTTGACCCTGGAAGGTCTGCGGTTTATCTACCTGCGCAACCGTCCTGCCTGAATCAGGCGGCGGGTTGTCACCATGAACCGAATCGATGCCAAATTTCGCTCGTTGCGCGCTGCCGGGCAAAAGGGTTTTGTCGCTTATATCTGCGCGGGTGATCCGAATTTGCGGGTGACCGCGCAACTGGCGCGCGCTTTCGAGCGCGTGGGCGTGGACGTGCTTGAATTGGGCGTGCCGTTCAGCGATCCGCTCGCCGATGGCGTGGTCAACCAGTTGGCCGCCGAGCGAGCACTGCGCGCGGGGACGACGCTTGGGGGAGTATTGAAAACCGTGGCAGCGCTTCGGCGTGGCGGGCTCCACATGCCGATCGTGTTCTACGCGTACTACAACATGCTCCATCATCACGGGCTGAAGAAGTTCGTGCGCGATGCGGTTGCGGCAGGCGTCGACGGCGTGTTGGCGCTCGACTTGCCGCCGGAGGAAGCTGAGGCCTACGAAACGGCGATGAAGCGCGGGGGCGTCCATCCGATTTATCTCGTCGCTCCGACGACTCCGGACGAGCGTGTTGCCAGGATCGCCCGGCACGCCAGCGGATTTGTTTATTATGTCTCGCGCGAAGGCGTGACCGGCATGCAGAAGTCGATGGCGCCGGCTGTGACCGCGCATATCGCGACCATTCGCAAGTACTCGAAGTTGCCCATTGCAATTGGCTTCGGGATATCGAACCCGGCGCAGGCGCGTGCCGCGGCACACTCGGCAGACGCGGTAGTTGTCGGCAGCGCGATTGTCAATCAGATCGCCAAACACGCCAACGAGCGGCGGATGGCGGACCGCGTGGCGCGATTCGTGGGAGCGATGGTGCGTGGCGCGAAGAAAGGCAGAGGAAAATGAATTGGGCGGTCATCATGGCGGGCGGGTACGGAGAACGTTTCTGGCCCAAGAGCCGGCGGAAACAACCGAAACAGTTGCTGCCCATCGTCGGCGACAAGACGATGATCCAGCAAACGGTCGAGCGCGTGCGGCCGCTGGTGGGCGACTCGCGGATCATGGTTGTGACCAATCACGAGCAGGCGGCGCTCGTGCGCAAACAACTTCCGCGCGTCAAGCATGTCATCGGCGAGCCCATCGGGCGAAACACCGCGCCGTGCATCGGGTTGGCGTCGGCAATGATTGGCGCGCAGGACCCCGATGCCGTGATGGCGGTACTACCAGCCGATTCGTACATCCCGGATCAGGACGATTATCGGCGCGTGGTCGGCGACGCCCTGAAACTGGCAAGCGCGCACGACATCCTGCTCACCATCGGGATCAAACCGACTTCACCGCACACGGGCTATGGATATATCCAGGTCGGCGATGAACTTTCCGGGACCGGCGCCACGAAGTTCTGGAAGGCCCGACGATTTGTCGAGAAACCCGACCGCAAGACCGCGGAGGAATTTCTTGCCAGCGGCGAATATCGCTGGAACGCCGGGATGTTTGTCTGGTCGGCACGGGCAATCTCGGAAGCCTATCGCAAATATCAGCCGGCCATCTGGGAAGCATGTTTGCGGATACAAACGACGGCGGGCACGAAATCCTTCACACGCGTTCTGGCCCGGGAGTATCCGAAGATGGAGAAGATTTCGGTTGATTACGCCATTATGGAGAAAGCCGACAACGTTGTGGTGGCCAATGGCGATTTCGATTGGGACGACGTCGGTGATTGGCCGGCGATTGGTCGTCATTATGAGAAGGATGGAAGCGGCAACGTCGCGCGCGGCGCATTCGTGGGGCTCGACGCGTTCGATTGTATCGTGGTGGGTGACAACAAGCACATGGTCGCCGCGGTCGGTGTGCGGGATTTGGTGATCGTGCACACGCCCGACGCCACACTCGTATGCCATAAGCATGATGCGCAGAAGGTGCGTGAGATCGTCAAGAAACTCGCGGCGGATAAGAGACACAAGCGACTATTGTGATGCGATGCGCATTCTCGGTGTCGATTTTGGTCACAAGCGGATCGGGCTGGCGCTCAGCGATGAGAGCGGCACGATCGCGCAACCGCTGGACTACATCGACGGCGGCGCCAACGTGTCCGTCAGCCGCACTCTCGCTCGATTCTGCGAGGAACGGAAGGTCGGCAAAATCGTTGTCGGCGTTCCGTTGCGGCTGGATGGAAAGCCGAGCGAGCAGACGGAGCGCACGCTGGCCTTCATCGCCGAGTTGCGCCGTGCGACAACGATCCCGGTGGCGCAATGGGACGAGCGTCTAACAAGTGTGCAGGCCGAGCGCGCGTTGCTGGAGGGAAATGTGCGGCGGAGCGACCGCAAACACAAGATTGACAAGCTGGCCGCGCAACTCATGCTGCAGAGTTATCTCGATGCCACGAACCCGTCTCCAGTCGAAGAATCGTAGGCATTTCAAGCTGACCATCGCCTACGACGGGACCAACTACGGCGGCTGGCAGTTACAGCCGAATCGCCCATCGATTCAGGAGCTGGTTGAGAGAGCGTTGGGAAAGATCGCCGGGCACGCTGTGCGAATTCATGGTTCGGGTCGAACGGATGCGGGGGTCCACGCCAGGGCGCAAGTGGCGAATTGCTCTTTCGACACGCGATTGACTGCGGCGATATTGCTGCGCGCGTTGAACGCCAATCTCACCGAGGATATTCGCGTGTACCGGGTGCAGGAGGTGGACGCGAAATTCCATGCCCGCTTTTCTGCAAGGGGAAAGGAATATCACTATCAAATCGACTGTGGCGCCGCTGCCGATCCGTTCCTGCGCGCGTACACATGGCACCACCCAAGACCGCTGGACGCTGCAGCGATACGCCGCGCGGCGCGCCTGCTAAAGGGCCGGCATGATTTTGCGGCGTTATCGGCCAACCCGATGCGGAAGGTGGAAACGACCGTGCGCACCATCTCAAGACTGTCCGTTACGAGGCGAGGCGATTTGCTGACGATCGCGGTTGCGGCGGATGGGTTTCTGTACAAGATGGTGCGGTCGATCGTGGGTGCGCTGGTGAAAGTCGGGGAAGGGCGGATGACAGTCGAGGAATTACAGAAGCTGATCAAGGCGAAGAAGCGGACTGCATTGGTCGAGACCGCGCCGGCGCATGGATTGTTTCTCTGGCGGGTATTTTACTGAGATGAACGTCGTCCTCGTCGAACCGGAGATACCACCGAACACGGGAAACGTGGCGCGGCTCTGCGCCGCGACGCAGGCGGTGTTGCATCTGGTGGGGCCGCTCGGGTTTCGTCTCGACGACAAGACGCTGAAGCGGGCGGGGATGGATTATTGGGAGCACGTGACGTGGAAGTACTGGGACAGCCTCGAGGCATTACGAACTTCAGCCTCAACGGGCGCACGCTTTTACTATGTCACCACGAAATCGAAGCGGCCTTACACACAGCCCCGCTATCAATCGGCCGATTATCTGGTGTTCGGTCGGGAGACGGCGGGATTACCCAAAGCGCTCTTGGATGCCAATGCAGACTCAACGATCACGATCCCCATGTTCAACCCGAAGGCCCGCAGTTTGAATTTGGCGACGGCGGTCGCGATCGTGCTCTACGAGGCGGTGCGGCAGGTGAAGGGGTTTTAGACGGGCTGCCTGCCGCGTGACGGCGATCGATCCTGTATCATTTATTCTTCTCTTTCGATGACAAATCCTTTTGGAGGTTGTCGAACAGTCCGCCGAGGGCTTCGCCGGCGCCCTGGAGAGCCTGACCGGCCTGATTGGTCACGTCGCCGAGGTTCTTTTTCAGGTCATTCGCGTTGACGCCGATATCCGGCAGGTGGACGTTTCCGAGCACGGTGAGAAGCACGAGTTTCGAGATGTCTGTGGAATCGGTGATGTTGTTGTAGGTGCGATCGAGGTTGAGCTTGATGTCGCGCTCGGAAGGCTTGGGGCGGCTGTAATCCTTGATCGTGACCGTGCCGACGTGGATCCGCAACTTGTCCACGGCGTATTTGGTGGAATTGGTGTTTCCCGGCGGCTCGAGAATGCCTTTGAGCTTCTGGACGTTGGAGTCGGTCTTGTTTTTGACGATGACGAGCTGCTTGATGTTGATGAGCATGTCGTTGATGTGGGGCGCGCCGGTGAAGAAAGAGGGGAGGCGGTAACTGACATAGAGCTCCGGCATATCGACAAACATCGGCTCGGTAAACTCTGGTGGATTCATCAGCTTGAGGTCGTGGACGTCCACCTTGCTGGAAAATGGCTCCAGGTCAACCGAGCCGAGTGTCAGCGGGAAGCCGGTGACTTTTTTAGCGCCGTATTCGACGGACCAGCGCGCGATGACATTTCGTGAGAAGAACAGGACAATTCCGAGGATGACGAGACCAGTCGCGGTCCAGACAAGTATCTTCTTCATATCGGCTTAGTAGCCGATATTGGGGCAGCTTTCAAGCTGGCATGACGGTCCGGGGTGTGACCGCGTGAATATCGCGGAGCGTTTGCAGCAACGCTTTGACCTCGCGCAATGGCAATTGGTTGGCGGCATCGCTACGGGCGCGATCAGGATTTGGATGCGCTTCGAAGAACACGCCGTCGCAACCGGCCGCGACTGCCGCACGCGCCAGCACGGGAGCCATGCGCCGATCTCCACCCGTCTGTTTGCCGCCGGGACCGCCCCCGGGCATCTGGACGCTGTGGGTGGCATCGAAGACGACGGGCCAGCCGAACTCGCGCATAATCGCCAGCGAGCGCATGTCAGAAACGAGATTGTTGTATCCGAAAGACGAGCCGCGTTCGGTCAGGAGAATACTTCGCCCGCCAACCGAGGTGATTTTGTCGATCACGTTGCGCATGTCCCACGGGGCGAGGAACTGTCCCTTCTTCACATTGACGCAACGCTTTGTGCGCGCGGCCGCCTGGACCAAATCCGTTTGTCGGCAGAGGAACGCCGGAATCTGCAACACATCGGCAATTTCTGCGACCGGTTTGCAATGCGAAATCTCATGAACGTCCGTGAGAATCGTCAGGCCCAACCGTTTCCTGACCTTTGACAGAACCGCGAGGCCGCGCGTCAGGCCGGGACCGCGGAAACTGTCACGGGCGGTGCGATTGGCCTTGTCGTAGCTGGCCTTGAAAATAAGCGGGAGATCGAGGGCATCGCAAATCTCGGCCAACGTCGCCGCGGTCTGCAACGCCATCTTCTCGTTCTCGATGACGCACGGTCCGGCGATGACGAACAGGGGCGCGCGCCTGCCTCCCAAGGTGAGTTTACCGACGCGAATCGTTCTCATTCTTCCTCGCAGTGTACCAAAACAACCCGCGCTGGCAAGGCTCACTGCCCGAGGATCGGTTGGGCTGTGGACTCAAGGACTTGCGTGAGCACGTTGACGCTGGAGGCGATGCTGGACAACCCGTTGAGCGGAGGCCCAGAGTAACTGGTCACGCGGATGAATTATTATCGCTCGGCGGTGCTGTGGAACGCGACATCGCGAACGACACCGCCGTCATCGACGAGGATATGCAGCCCCTGCTCGTCTTCGAAATGCGTAAACGACGCGCCAATGGCGATCTGAAACCAGTGTAATTCCAAGCCTTGGACCGGATGCAGATTGATCACGAGAGGCTTCGGGAACATCCTCTCCAAATCCTCACGCGTCGTTACCCCGATGTGAATGTTGGAAGGAGCCTGATCGTTAATCTGTGGCCCCGCAAAGCAGGAGGAATGGTACATGGTCGCCGGTGTCCGGCTTTCGTAAAACAGGGTTTTCTGCACGCGTCCCGAAGCGTCGTAGCGGACCGAAAATGCGCGAGCTTTTAGATCACGAGCCGACGGAAACGGCGACGTACTGCTGTTGACAAGCTCGGTATAGAGAAATGTGTCGGCCGAGCCGGAGCCAGTCAGGCCTCGTGACCAATTTGGTTGACCAAGAAGTTTGCGTACCTCGTCACGGGACTGACCAGTGGCGATTGTCTGAACGAAGGAGGGTTCCAGGGTCTCGGAAGGCGTCGAACAAGCTGCCATGATGAGAACGATGGACGAAGTGAGACACAAGGTGAAGCGCTGGGGAAACTGCCGGGACGGAAGCTCCAATCGCGCACTCGCAGTTGAGCGGATTCTCAAGGATTTCGTGGGCTGTGTCTCAGTGCCGCTTCGATGAATCCGCGGAAGAGCGGGTGGGGTTTATTGGGCTTCGAGAGGAATTCGGGATGAAACTGGCAGGCGATAAACCAGGGATGGTCGCGCAGTTCGATGACCTCAACAAGGTCGAGCTTCGTGTAGCGCCCGGCCACGACGAGGCCCGCCTGGGTCAACTTCTCTCGGTAGGTGTTGTTGAATTCGTACCGGTGCCGGTGTCGTTCGGAGATTTCATCGGTGCCATACAGCTTGCGCGCCCGGGTGCTCTCGACGAGCTTGCACGGTTGGGCGCCGAGCCGCATCGTGCCGCCCTTGGCCTGGACGCCCTGCTGTTCCTCCAGCAGGCAGATGACGGGGTGGGGCGTCTTCACGTCGAACTCCGTGGAATTGGCGTCCTTCATTCCGCAGACGTTACGGGCGAACTCGATCACGGCAATTTGCATTCCGAGACACAGGCCGAGGTAGGGAATATTGTTCTCTCGGGCGTACTGGGCCGCCTCGATTTTCCCTTCGATACCACGGTTGCCGAAGCCGCCGGGCACGAGGATGCCAGCGACACCTTTCAGATGTTTCTCCGCGCCATCCTTCTCGATGTGTTCCGCGTCGACGCGAAGAATGTCGACCGCGCAATCGTTGGCGGCACCGGCGTGCTTGAGCGCCTCGTACATGCTCTTGTACGCGTCGATGAGCTGGATGTATTTGCCGACGACGGCGATCTGGACCTTGCGCGACGGATTGATCATCCGCTGCAGCATCTCTTCCCATTCCGTCAGTGGTTTCGCGGGCGCGTTGAGGCCGAGATAGCGACACACGAGTTCGTCGACATTCTCGGCGCGCAAGTCGAGCGGGACCTCGTAAATGGAGTGGGCCACGTCGAGCTCCTCAATGACGCACTCGACGGGGACATTGCAGAACAGCGAGATTTTCTGGCGGACTTCCCGGCCGAGCGTCCGTTCGCTGCGACAAATCAGGATCTGCGGCACGATACCGATCTCGCGGAGCTTGGCGACGCTCTGCTGGGTCGGCTTTGTTTTGATCTCGCCGGCCACGCGGATGAACGGGACGAGCGTGACATGGATGAATAGCGAATTCTGCGGGCCGGCTTCGAGCGCGAACTGTCGAATCGCCTCCAAGAAGGGGAGCCCTTCGATATCACCGATCGTCCCGCCAATTTCGATAACGACAATGTCCGCGCCGCTCTTCTTGCCCACATCGCGGATACGGTCCTTGATTTCGTTGGTCACGTGCGGGATCACCTGGACCGTTTTGCCGAGGTAGTCGCCGCGGCGTTCCTTTTCGATGATGGACGCGTAGACCTGGCCGCTGGTGAGGTTGTTCAGGCGCGAGAGTTTGGCGTGGGTGAACCGCTCGTAGTGTCCGAGATCGAGATCGGTTTCCGCGCCGTCGTCGGTCACGTAGACCTCGCCGTGCTGGAACGGATTCATGGTGCCGGGGTCAACGTTCAGGTACGGATCGAACTTGGCCAACGTGACCTTGAGACCGCGGTTTTCGAGCAGGGTGCCCAGCGACGCCGCCGACAACCCTTTGCCGAGGGAACTGATCACGCCCCCAGTGACGAAGATATATTTCATAGCTGACTTTTCAAAATCTCTTCCACCAACTCGATGTCTTCGGGCCGGTCCACACCGATGGAATCGTGGGGTGTGATCCACACTTTGACTGGAAACCCATTCTCGAGGGCGCGCAATTGCTCCAGTTTCTCGGTTTGCTCGAGTTCCGCTTGGGGCAATTGGACAAACTTCAGGAGAAACTCGCGCCGATAGGCGTAGATGCCGAGGTGCTTGTAGAACCTGGCCAATCGCAGCCACTCCTGGGCATCGCCGGTCTTTGCATCGCGCACGAACGGCACGCGACTGCGTGAGAAATACAGCGCGGTCCCGTTTTGGGCGATGGCGACCTTCACGACATTCGGGTTATCGAGGTTGGCTGGCGATTCGAGTTTGCGAGCCAGCGTGCCCATGACACACTGCGGATCGGACCGCATTCCGTCGACGAGTTGGTCGATCATCTCGGGGCGCATGAGGGGTTCGTCGCCCTGAATATTCACGACCAGCTCGCAGTCGTAGGTGCGGGCGATTTCCGCCACGCGGTCGGTGCCGGTGGCGCAATCGGGCGAGGTGAGCATCGCATCGCCGCCAAAGGCCTCGACGGATTCAAGGATGCGAGTGTCCTCGGTGGCGACGATGACTTTGTCGAGCTGTTCGGCCCTGGAGGCCCGCTCGTAGACGCGCTGGATGAGAGGTTTTCCCGCGATCATGGCCAGCGGTTTTCCGGGAAACCGCTGCGCTCCGAACCGTGCGGGAATCACCCCCAACGTGCGTACCTTCATGCCGCGCCACCTCGTTGCATCCACGCAGTGTAGCAGAACCAAGTGAGGTGACAAGCGTTGGCGATGCCGGTCTGTGAAGCTGTAATCAGAAATGCGCACCGGCGCGGCGAATCGTAACAGGTTTGGGCTTGTTTTTGGTCGCGGCTCCGAATACCATGGGTGCGGGTCGGCATGAAGGGTCAAGAGGGAAGAAAAGATGCGTGGTTCACCCTGACAACCGTTGTCGGGGTACTTGCTCTCGCGCTAGCACCGTCCATCCATGCAGTGATTTTGGAGGGCACGGGCGACCCGTCCTACAACACCAATGCTCCGACCGGCTCGCTAACCAATAGCGGCTGGCAGTACGAGGGCCTGTGGTCGGAGAACTTCCTGGGTACCCCCATTGCTCCGACGTTTTTTCTTACGGCGAAACATATTGGAGGCTACTACGGCAGCAACATCGTCCTCAACGGATTGTCCTACACAACGACCGGAAATTATGATGATCCGAGCACTGACCTGCGGATCTGGCAAGTGGCTCAGACGTTTCCCTATTACGCGCCGTTGTACACCAAGTCGAACGAACTGGGGAGCGCCTGCGTCCTGATTGGCCGTGGCACGGATCGCGGCAGCGTGATCACGGTTGCGGGAAGAACCAATGGCTGGCAGTGGGGGACCACCAACAATATCGAGCGGTGGGGGCAAAGCGCAGTCTCCAGCATTTACACGGATACGGTTGATTACCCGGCGGCACAGCTGCTGTATCAGCTCTTTCAACCAGGCGCAGGCAGCAACGAGTGCGATCTGTCCTATAACGATTCCGGTGGCGCTCTGTTTATCCAGGACGGAGGAAGCACAGGAACCTGGAAGCTCGCCGGTATCAACTACACGGTCGACGGGCCGTTCAGTTACGATTCGTCCGGCAGCCATCAGTTTATAGCCGCGTTGATGGATTTGCGTGGATTCTATTTCTACAATGGCGCGGCGTGGCAACTGGTCCCCACCAATTATCCCACGGCAGTTCCCACGGGCTTTTATTGCACCCGAGTATCGGCGCGGATTCCGTGGATTAATAGCATCATCAACTACAATCTGGGAAATGATCTGGGAATCAAGAGCGTCCAAATTGTCGGCAGCGACGTGCAAATCGGTGTGATCACAGGATCCAATCGCTTGTACGAGGTCGACTATACGACCAATCTCGTCAACGCGGTTTGGACGGCGCTCACGAACAATGTCCCGGGCAGTGGGGGTGTTGTGGTGGTCACCGATCCCGGCGCGGCCGCCAACCAGCCAGCCCGGTATTATCGCGCTTCCGTGCTACCCTGATTCCAGGTCGGGGAATCATTTACGGGAAGTGGTTTCCAACACCTCGCCGTGGCGGAAGCAGGCAACCAGGTGATCGTTGACCAATCCTGCTGCCTGCATGAAGGCATAGCAGATGGTTGAGCCGCAGAAGGTGAACCCGCGCCGCTTCATATCCTTGCTCATGGCCTCCGATTCCTTCGAAGTGGCCGGGATATTCTTGAGTGATTGGAGGCGGTTGACCAACGGCTTGCCGCCGACGAATTGCCAGATGTAACGGTCGAACGAACCGAACTCGTCACGCACCTTGAGAAAGGCTTGGGCATTGGTGACGGCCGAGTTGACTTTGAGCCGATTGCGAACGATGCCGGGATCGAGCAGAAGCTTCTCAATGTGTTTCGCCGAGTAACGCGCGACCTTTTCGGCGTCGAAATTGTCGAAGGCCCTTCGGTAATTCTCGCGCTTGAGCAACACGGTCTGCCAGCTCAGGCCGGCCTGTGCGGCGTCGAGCACGAGGAACTCAAACAGTTTGCGGTCATCGTGCAGTGGCAGGCCCCATTCCGTGTCGTGATACTGCGTCATGATGGGATGGCCAAGACACCAGTGGCATCGGATCAGGTTCTTGTCGCTCGTTTCCATGTCGCGGTACGCCTGGAAAGTAGAGGCTGACGGTGCAGAAAGCAAGGCCGTGCCTGCGGATGTAGCCGGATCAAACAGACACGAATTCCGCACCGGTTTTGCGGATGGCCGCGAGAGAAAGACCTTGCGAGACGAGCGTCGTAGATTATAGCCTGCGATTTACCGACGCCATGAATACTCCATTTTGTTCTGATCGTTTTCAATCGCTGGCACTGTTCCTCATCTGCCTTTTCTCTGCGCATACGTTGTTGGCGCAGGACAACGCAACAAATGCATCCGCGAGCGCGTCCACGGCGCCTGCGACGTCGCTTGTTACCCAGCAAGGCTGGAATGTTCGCGCTTATGGCGCGGCGGGCGACGGAAAGAACCTCGATAGTCCCACGATCAATCATACCATTGAAGCGTGCGCGCAAGCGGGCGGCGGGACCGTGTACGTGCCGCCGGGGATTTATTTGTGTGGTTCGATTCGGATGAAGAGCAACATCCATCTGTATATCGACGCTGGGGCCACGATTCTCGGCGCGCCGCAGGAGATGAACGCCTATGATCCACCCGAGCCGTTTACGGGAACAGCTTACCAGGACGGCGGGCACACCTATTTCCACAACAGCCTCATCTGGGGTGAGGACCTCACGAACGTCTGGATTACCGGACAGGGAATGATCAACGGCGGCGGGCTCACGCGGAAGGACAACGAACCCGGCAAGGGACCGATTGTGTTGGGAGACAAAGCGATTGCGTTGCGGCGATGCCGCAACGTGCTGTTTCGCGACATCACGATCTTTCACGGCGGACATTTCGCGATCATCGTCACCGGCTGTGACAACATGACGATCGACAATGTGACCGTCGACACCAACCGCGATGGAATGGATTTGGATTGTTGCCGTAACACGATGGTATCGAATTGTCGGATCAATTCGCCCACGGATGATGGTCTGTGCCCGAAGAGTTCGTATGGATTGGGCGAGGCGCGGATCACGGAGAACATGACCATCGTCAATTGTCAGGTGTCCGGCTTCGAGGAGGGGACGCTTCTTGACGGACGGATGATCCCGAGCCGGAGCCGGACGGGACGGATCAAATGCGGGACAGAGTCCAACGGCGGATTCCGCAACATCACGATCGCGAATTGCACATTCCGCCAGTGCCGCGGCCTGGCGTTGGAGGAGGTCGACGGCGGAAACCTCGAGAACATCACCGTCGACAACATCACGATGATGGACGTGGCGGATTATCCGATTTTCATTCGGCTTGGCCGACGCAACCGCGGGCCTGCTGGCACAAGGGTCGGCACGGTTCGGAACATATCCATCTCAAACGTCATCGCGACGGGTATCGATGCCAGGAGCGGCGTGGAGATTTTGGGTTTGCCGGGGTATGACATCGAGGGCGTGAGGCTGCAGAACATCCGGTTGCAATTCAACGGCGGTGGCACGAAGGACGACGCCAAACGCGTTCCGCCGGAATTGGAGACGGGGTACCCTGAGCCGAGACGATTCGGCGTCATGCCGGCCTATGGATTGTATGCGCGACACGTCCGCGATTTGGAGATTGCCGACTTCCACGTTGGCGTTGACAAGGAAGACCAACGCCCATCGATGATCTGCACCGACGTGGGCGGTCTGGAGATCGACAATTACAAGGCGCAGGTCGCCAAGGGTGTGCCAGCGGCGCGATTCGACGGCGTCGACGACCTGGTGATTCGGAATTCACCGGTCCTCGACGGCCTAAAGGTGCATCGGCGGCACAAGCTTGCCGTGCCGCCGCCCGTTAACCAACCGTAGCGAGATCCGCTTCCACCCGCCCTCACTGGGACGGCCAAACGCCGTAACCGGGAATTCCGGCTGTCAGCGGAGGGCTGATGTAGTCGGTGTAATCGAAGCCGGTGGTCCATTGCAGCAACGCGAGGCCAAAGAGCGCCAGCGCCAACGGCAGCACGACGTAGGCGGTGAGCACCTCAAGCTGGCGGCGTGAGGCCGGTCGAACCGAGGGCACGATCATGCTCTCGGGCGAAAACTGGAATTCTTTCCAGTGGGCGTAGTATTTGATTCGCCAATCGTGGGCCGCGGCCACCACGCCGATGTCGCGGCCGGCCTTTTCGCTTTCCAGCCATTTATGCCGGAGGATTTCCTCCTTCGGCGGCGCGGGACTACCGAACATATCCTTCAACATCTTGTCCATCTCATCAGCAGTACGGGTTCTTTCAGCCAGTATTTTCATGGTAAACCCCCATGGTTAGTGTTTGGTACAACGTCTCCTTGAGCGACCTTCCTCCTTGCCAATAGACACCAACATTTTTCGTGCCGCAGGGGATTTTGTGCGGGGATGAGCGTGACGGCGTGGCGAAAACCATCCATGGTGGATAACCAGAGACAGAAAGTCCGACCGGAGCGGGGACGGATCCCGTCTGACGGGCGGTCGAGACGCAGCCACGAGCGATGTGCTAGGGATTCTTCGACGTACCGGGGGCCAACCAGCGGATTACGTAGTAGCTGGCGGGGGTCTGGCCGATGTTACGCATGCCCTGCACTTCGTTGGGGAGCTCGAACAGGACCGAGCCGGCGCCGAGTTGGTTGGTCTTGACGCCCTGGATTGCTTCGACCGTGCCCTCTTTGACAATGATCAGTTCTTCTCCATCGTGGGGTTTCGGAGAATGCGGCGCTTCGCCCGGATTGAGCGTCGTGATGTGGCAATCCAACTGATCAAGCATCGGCGTGCGTCCCTTGAATACATCACGGCGCTCGCCGTATTTCTGGGGCACCACTTTCAATGAAGTCCAGTCCCATGCGGATGACGGCATCGCAGGCTTGGCGGCGGATTGAGCGAGCGCGACGGCGACGAGCGTGGCGGAAATGGCGAACGAAGCGATGAAGATGTCTCGGCGCGTGATCATTAGGGTCCCCGTGGAGTTTTGGGGGTGGCTGGCGTAAACCATTTGAAGACGTAATACGTTACGGGAACATCACCTGCGTTACGCAGACCGTGTTCCTCATTTGACGCCTGGAAGATGATCGAGCCCGGCCCGGCCTGATTCGTCACGCCGTTCTGCATGACCTGAAGGATGCCTTCCTTGACGACGAGCAGTTCTTCTTCGGGATGATGGTGGGCGGCGTGCGGGATTTGCCCCGCGTTCAAGGTGGTGATGTGACAGCTGAGTTCGTCGAGGGTGGTGGTGCGCCCATCGAATCCCTCGCGTCGAGCGCCGTACTTTGTGGTTTGGACTTTGAGGTCAGTCCAGTTGAATATCGACGAGTGCATCATTGGTTTGGCGGGCACCTCGGCCCAGGTAACAAGGGCTCCTGTCACGCACGCGGCCAAGGCGGCCACAAGAAGATCTCTTCGAGTAATCATGTCCCGATACAACCATCCTTTCTGAGAACCGCGCAAATGGGTAATTCGAGGTTGAGTGTCGGTGATGGGGTGCTGGCGCGGCAAGCACATTTTTCCTCGACAAATCGCTGGTTTGCAGCTAAATACGGCGGCCAGAAGGAGGTGGGAATTCCACCATGACAAAGAAGGCGTTGGGCAGGGGATTGGATGCACTCATCAATGGCGGCGGCGTGCGCAGCGTCGCGATCGAACCGCCTCACGTAGAAGTTGCCATCACGCCTCCCGCTCCCACCGCACCAGTGGCGCAACCGCTCGGCGCCCAGCCACCCGTCGCGCCGGGCAACGGTGTTCGCCACCTTGGCATCGACACCATCGACCGCAGCCCATTTCAACCGCGTACCGAATTCGACCCGGAGCAACTTCGTGAGTTGGCGGAGTCCATCAAGCAACGCGGCGTGATCCAGCCGTTGGTGGTGCGGGCGATCAAAACCGCGACACCGCAGCCGGAAAGCGCCGTGCGCTACGAATTGATCGCGGGGGAACGTCGTTGGCGCGCGGCGCGCGAAGCCGGGTTGACGACGGTGCCCGCGATCGTCCGCGAAGCCAGCGACGAGGAAGCGCTGGAGATTGCGCTGATTGAAAACCTGCAGCGCGAAGACCTCAACGCGATTGAAGAGGCGCACGCGTACGACCAACTGGCGACACAATTCAAACTCACACAGGAACAGATCGCGGAAAAAGTGGGCCGCAGCCGCGCGGCGGTGGCCAATGCGACACGGCTGCTCGGGCTGCCGGAGGAAGTGCAATCGTGGATTGCGGACGACCGCCTGAGCGTCGGCCACGCCAAAGCGATTCTGGGTTTGCCCGGTCCCACCGAGCAACGACTCGTTGCGGAGCGCGTGCTCAAACGGAGCCTGACCGTGCGGGAGACGGAACAGTTGGTCGAGCAACTCAAGGGCGAGAGCAAGGTGCGCTCACGGGTCCTGACCGCGACGGTGAAATCGGCCCACGTGCTGGCGATCGAGGAGCGCCTGAAGCAGAAGCTCGGCACGCACGTCAATATCCACCACGGCAAGAAGAAGGGCCGAATCGAGATTGAGTATTACGGCAACGACGACCTGTCACGGCTACTCGACATCCTCGGCATTGACAACCTGTAGCGGGTCGGGCCACTGTATCGGCGTCTCATGATTGCCGACACAAACGACCCGGACCGGCAACGCCGCGCCAAACGGTACGAAGCAATCCACAACGTGATGTTCGTTGTGGAAACCGTGTATACGATCCTGCTGCTGCTGGCATTCCTTTGCTGGAAGGGTTCGGAACGACTGGCGGATTTTTCGCGGTCGCAATCGCACAACCCATGGATTTACGTGGCAATTTACGGGGCGGTTGTGGTCATTGCCACGAAGCTGTTGTTCCTGCCGCTGAATTTCTTTGGCGACTACCATCTGGAGCACCGATTCGGGCTGTCGAATGAATCGCTCGGCGCGTGGGCGGTCGATGAACTGAAATCGCTCGGATTGAATCTTTTGCTCGGGGTGCTGATTCTGGACGTGCTGTACTATTTCCTGCGGCACGCCGGAGACTGGTGGTGGGTGGGGGCAGGCTTGTTCTTCCTGGTGTTTGGGGTGGTGATGTCGGCCGTGTTCCCGGTGGTCATTCTGCCGTTGTTCTACAAACTACAGCCGCTTGAGAATGAATCGTTGCGGACGAAGCTTACGGCCCTGGCGCAACGTGTCGGCGCGAAAGTTCTTGGCGTGTATCGGATGGACATGAGCGAAAAGACAAAGAAGGCCAACGCCGCGTTTGCCGGGCTGGGGCGCACCAAACGGATCATTCTCGGCGACACCCTGCTGGACAAATTTGCGGAGGACGAGATCGAAGTGGTGATGGCGCACGAAATGGCGCACTACAAGCACGGTGACATTACCAAGATGCTGCTCTGGGGAGCGCTAACGACGTTCATCGGGTTGAAGGTGGCGGACCTCGGGTTGCATTGGGGAATGAGGCACGTGTTCCAATTCGCCAACATCTGGGACATTGAGGCATTCCCGCTGCTGGCCTTGTGCCTGTACGTGTTCGGGCTCGTGGTGACGCCGCTCAACAACGCATTCTCACGGTCGCGCGAATGGAAGGCCGATGCTACCGCTCTGGAGCTGACATCGAATCGCGACGCGTTTATCCGCGCCATGCGCAAGCTGGCGGAGCAAAACCTGGCCGATCTCTCGCCGCATCCCGCCGTGGAATTTCTACTGCACGATCATCCGTCGCTGGCGCGACGCATTGCCTGGGCCGAACGATGGCAGGGAACCTGATTACGGTCGTCGTTGTCTTGTTGCTGGCGACGGGGTGCGGCGGCTCGACGGCGCCGCAACCGATTCAGTGGCAGCAGTTCAGCGGCGAGCGCGCCTACGAGCAAGTGGCCAAGCTGGTGGGATACGGGCCGCATCCCAGCGGGAGTGAAGCCCTGGGGCGGGCGGCATCCTACATTACGACGCAACTGCAGGACTATGGATTGAACGCGGAGGAGCAGGTGTTCATCGGCCAGACGCCGTTCGGCACGAAGCAGTTCCGCAACATCATTGCCAAGACGCGCGTCCAACAGGACGAGCCGGGTCGCGTGATCATCATCGCGTCGCATTACGACACGAAGTTGTTTACGAATGTGACGTTCGTCGGCGCGAACGACGGCGGGTCGAGTACAGGGACGCTGCTGGAGATCGCGCGCGTGGCGGCGGACCAGCCGAACCTGTGGTTCGTATTCTTCGACGGCGAAGAAGCGATGGTGCAGTTCACCGACACGGACGGGTTGTGGGGGAGCAAGTTCTTCGTGGAGAATCTCAAGAACAAGGACCAGCTTAAGGACATCAAAGCCATGGTTCTGCTGGACATGGTCGGTGACAAGAACCTGAAGGTCACGGTTGCGGGCACCTTCGGGCAGCAGGTTTTCGACGCGGCGCGGGCGGCCGGGTTTCGGGACTATTTCACCTACGGGGCGAATGCGATCCTGGACGATCACGTGCCATTCGAGCGGGCGGGCATCCCCGCCGTGGATCTGATTGACGCTGATCTGATCCGGTTTAATTACGGCAATCCGCCCGGTCCACGGGAATACTGGCATACCGAGCGGGACACGCTCGACAAGATCGCGCCGCACAGTCTGGAGGTTGTCGGGCAAACGACGTTGCGGCTGATCGAACTCCTTCAGAATCAACCGGCTCCCCATTGATTCGGCCCACGGCTTGCTTTAGATTAGGTTATGATCTTAGTGAGCGTCATCGCTCGCTTGAGCGCGACGGGTCGATAAGGGGCAGGCCGCATGGAGGACAAGCTCCAAGTTCTTGAGAATGTGGCGGTTCTGGCCAGTCTCGGCACCGAGTTGATGAAGAGCCTGGCGGAGCGCGCGGAGTTTGTCGCGGTCAAGAAGGGCGAACTTGTCGTGCGCGAAAATGACCCGGGCGACGCGTTATACGTGGTTGTTTCGGGACGGTTGCAGGCGTACACGAGCTTGAAGAGCGGGCGCGACCGCGTATTTGCCACCTATTGCGACGGCGAGTGTTTTGGCGAGATGCCCCTGCTCAGCGGGGAGACGCACTGGGCCAACGTGCGCGCGCTGAATGATTCCGTACTTCTGAAAATCCCCCGTGATGATTTCGAGTCGCTGGTGAATCGCGATCCACGGGTGGCGGTGAGCTTCAGCCAGCGGATGGGGCATCGGATGAAGGAGCTCCGCGAAGAGAAGCATCGAGCGAAGTGGAGCACGATCATCTCGGTGTACAGTTCGATTTCGGGGACCGGCAAGACGACGCTGGCGCACAACCTGGTGTCGAGCCTCGCTCGCGAGACGGGGGAGCCGGTGTTGTTGCTCGACCTGACCGGCAAACAGCGCGGGATACCCCTGCTGAAATGCGAGCGGCTGGATTTCCGCAGCGGGCTCGGGTTGCAGGACATCATGGTGCATTCGCCGCTCGGCTACGACCGCCTGAATCTCGATCTGGTGGGGGACGAACGGGAGATCGCGTTGATCGCGCCGGTCTTCGGTCATTTGGTGAAGCAGTACGACTACGTGATTTGCGATGTTCCGAACGAAGTGTCGCAGTCTGTCTTCGAGTGCCTGGTGCAATCCGACAAGGTGTTCGTGCTCGCCCGAAACGATGACGACCATTTGTACCGGACGCGGCTGTTGGTGGAGGATTTTCGCTCGCGCGCGGGGGCGCGGGAACCCGAGGTACGATTGATTCTCACAGCGGTCGGTGAGGCCGGCACGCCGTATGTGGAGGAGGCCGAGCGAAAAATCGGCCAACCGATCTCGTATCTGTTGCGCTGGATTCCGGACAAGGAAGTGGTGCAGGCGGTGGATGGGACGCCGTACGTGATTCGGCAGCCGATGGATCCGTACAGCCTTGTCGTGCGACGGATGGCGCGGGAGCTGGGGAACGTGCTGGTTGGCCTGGCGCTGGGCACGGGCGGCGCGCGCGGGTTGGCGCACATCGGCGTGATCCGCGTGTTGGAACGCGAGGGGATCGGCATCGACGTGGTGGCGGGAAGCTCGATGGGGTCGCTGATTGCGGCGGCGTGGGCGGTGGGCAAATCCGCCGACGAAATGCAGGAGATCGCCAAACAGATTCGCAACAAGCGGACGTTTTTGAAGCTGCTCGATCCGATGTTTCCCGGCGCGGGAGTATTTCGCGGGATCAAGGTCTACAAGTTTTTGGATTCGATCGTGAACGGGCTGACATTCGCCGACACACTGATTCCGCTGAAGATCGTGGCCAGCGATTTGAACACGCTGGAAGAAGTGGTTTACGAGGAGGGCAAGCTGATCGATGCGATCCGCGCGAGCATTACGATTCCGGGGATTTTCCGGCCCGTGGTCAACGACGGGCGCACGCTGATCGATGGCGGCATTACCGATCCCGTGCCCGTGCAGGTCCTGGCATGGGCGGGCGTATCGAAGATCATTGCGGTGAACACGATTCCCAACACGGAGGAGATGAAGCAGCGGGAGCGAAACCGGCACGAGATGGCGAAGGCCGCGCCGAAGGAGCGGAACGGCGTATTGCACGAGACGGGGCCATTGGTCGAGACGCCGACGAGCATCATCAACATCTACATGCGGTCGATGCACGCGATGCAATCGCGGATGGCGGAAATGGCCTGCAACAATGCCGACGTGGTGATTCGACCGTTGCTGGCGGGCAGCGTGTGGTACGACTTTTATCATCCCGAGCGCTACATTCGCTGCGGCGAGGAAGCGGCGGAGGCGGTGCTGCCGCAATTGAAGGAGTTGGTGCGCGCGTGAACTGGGGGCGACAAACGATTTCCGAGCAGCGGCAGATGCAGCATGAGCGGCTGCATCGGTACCTGACGGAAGTCATCGCGCCGTTCAGTCCGTACTACAAGAAGCTCTTTGCGCAGCACAAAATCGACGCGCGTCTCATCAAGACAGTCGAAGACCTGCGGCATGTACCGTTCACGAGCAAGGCCGATCTATTGCCGACCATGGAGGAGCCGGAGAAATTCCGCGAATTCATCATCACGCCGGATTTGACGGTGCTGACGCGCCGCCCGCGGGTGGTGGCGGAAGCGTTGCTGCGCGGACGCAGCATCGTGGAACGGCGATTCGAGCGGGAGTTTCGACCGATTTTTCTCACGGCGACCACGGGGCGAAGCTCGATGCCGATTGCGTTCGCGTACACCGACCATGATCTGAACAACCTGCGCGTTGCGGGCACGCGGCTCATCCAGACATTCGGGGCGACGACGAAGATGCGCGGGGTGAACATGTTTCCCTACGCGCCGCATCTGGCGTTCTGGCAGGTCGTGTACGCCGGGTTGGAATTCGGCATGTTGCTGGTCAGTTCCGGCGGCGGAAAGTTCATGGGGACGGACGGCAATATCGGCTTGGTTGACAAAATCAAACCCGAAGCGCTGATCGGGATACCGACCTTTGTGTATCACGTGATTCGCGAAGCGCACGACCAGGGGAGGAAGTGGCCGCAGGTCAGTCATATCGTGCTGGGCGGCGAGAAGAGCCCGGTGGGCATCCGGCGGAAGATGGTGGCGCTATTGCAGGAGATGGGCGCGGGGGAAGTGCGCGCGTGCGGGACGTACGGATTTACCGAAGCGCGGATGGCGTGGGGCGAATGCCCGACGCCGCCTGGCCAGTACAGTGGGTATCACCTGTTTCCCGACCTCGGGATTTTCGAAGTGATCGATCCGGAGACCGGCGAGGTCAGGGGCGAGGGCGAGCCGGGTGAATTGGTGTACACGCCGCTCGATGCGCGGGGGACGGTGGTGATGCGGTATCGGACGGGGGATTACGTCGACGGCGGTCTGACGTGGGAGCCGTGCCCGTATTGCGGGCGGACGATGCCGCGGATTGTCGGCAAGATCGGCCGCGAATCAAACACGAAAGAGCTTCAGTTTGGGAAGTTGAAGGGCACGCTGGTCAACTTCGACAATTTGCAGAACATGCTCGATGACACGACCGAGATCGGCGAATGGCAGTTGGAGATTCGCAAGGCCCACGACGATCCACATGACGTGGATGAGTTGATTTTGCACCTCGCGCCATCGAACGGGGCCGACATCGAACAGCTCAAGGAATCCATCCGCAAGCGTTTCCAACGGGAGATGGAGGTGACTCCGAATCGCATTGAGGTCCATCCCATGGAGGACATGCTCAAGCGCATCAAGCTGGAGAGTGCACTGAAGGAAGTGCGGATTGTCGATGCGCGGCCGAAGGAGTGATCGGAGTCCCGGCTTGTTGGTCGTCTGACTCCTTGTTACGATGAACGGGTGAAGCGCCTTCTTCTCTTCGCACTGGTGCTGCTTGTCGGTTATGTGGTGATCCCTCCGATATGGCGAAGCTGGCGGGGATCCAGTCTGGAGAAGCAGGGCCTGGCGGCGTTTCAGGACGAGCGATGGGCGGAGGCGGCGCGATTGTTTGAGAAGGCGGCGCAGTACAGCGACGACTCACCCCAGCCCTGGTACAATCTCGGACTCGCGCGAGTGAAGATGGGTGATCTGCGAGGAGCTTCGTCGGCGCTGAAGAAGGCGGTATCCATCGATTTTAACCAACCGGATACACTCCTGCTCCTGGCCTATACACAGCTGGGTCTTGGTGAATACGCCGGGGCGGAGGACCTCGCTGAGGCGACCTTACGCTTCAAACCCAATAGTGCAGGAGCGTACTACGTCCTCGGATGCGTCTATGCTCAAACGAAGCGTATAACCAACGCCATAGACGCGTATCGGCAGAGCATCCTCGAGGAACCTGGCAACGCGAGTGCCCGGTACAACGTGGGCTACTGCTACGCGAATCTCAATCGGAACGAAGAAGCCCGCGTCGAGCTCGAAGAATCCGTCCATCTGGCTCCTTCCGACATCTCCGCCCATCTTTTGTTGGGCCGTGTTTACGCGAACCTTGGCAATATCCCGGCGGCTGACGAACAACAGCGAACGCTCCGAAAGCTTGACCGTCGGGCGGCGGTGGAACTCCTGGAGTACATCGAGAAGAAGGTAAACGGTCCGGGCGCGAAGTCGGTCGATGCCTCCGGCGCGACGAACTCGCCATTGTCATCCGGGCCAAGGCCTGGAGATTCGGGGGGCCACAAGACGGGAACCGCGCCGTGACGCGCTTTGGGTGCGAGGCTGATGGAGCAACCATAGCAGCAGGTGGGGGCGTTGCCTCGGCAGCGTGGGCGTGATATTCTAGCCGTCAAACAGGAGGAGGGTCGCGATGAGAAACCGGTTTTGCGCGGTGGCGCTGGTTGGATTACTTTGCGGTGTGAACTCGAGAGCGGCATTGCACTCGGAGACGATCGACTACAAACAGGGTGATGCGACCTGTGAGGGGTATCTCGTGTACGATGACGCGGTCAAGGGGCCGCGGCCGGGTGTGCTGGTCGTCCATGACTGGATGGGGTTGGAAGGTTACGCGAAGATGCGGGCGGACATGCTGGCGAAGCTCGGGTACGTCGCGTTCGCTGCCGACATTTACGGCAAGGGTGTGCGTCCGTCGAATCGGCAGGAAGCCGGGGCGCAGGCGGGGAAGTTCAAGGGTGATCGGGCGTTGTTGCGGGCGCGGGTGAATGCGGCGCTGGATGTTTTGGAAAAGCAGCCGCAATGCGACACGAAGCGGGTGGCGGCGATTGGATATTGTTTCGGCGGCACGACGGTGCTGGAGCTGGCGCGGAGCGGGGCGGAGATTGCGGGGATTGTGACATTTCATGGAGGACTGGACACACCGACACGAGACGCCAAGAACATCAAATGCAAGGTGCTGATTTGCCACGGCGCGGATGATCCGTATGTACCGGCGACAGATGTGGCGGCGTTGCAGGACGAATTGCGCAAGGCCGGAGTGGATTGGCAGATGATTTATTACAGCGGCGCGGTGCACGCCTTTACGCGGCCCGATGCCGGCAGCGACAACTCCAAGGGCGCGGCGTACAACGAGAAAGCGGATAAGCGGTCATGGGAAGCGATGAAAGAGTTCTTTGCCGAGATATTCAAGTAAGGGTGGCGGCGTGTCGACGGGTGTGTTATGGCGATGGCGTATCGAATCATAGTTGACATTAGAATCGCTATCGGATAGGCTGTGGTGCGTTGTTGGCGTTGTTCTTTGACGGCAAGGGGCGGTATGACGGCCCGGGTTACCACCGTCTCCCCGGTTCTTCGGGGGGAAGGGGGGGCTATATATAGCATTCTGCGAAACGAAGCCAGATAAACTTGACAGAGGATAGGCTGTGGTATCGTTGAATGAGAAGCAGTTACGAAGGATTTGGCTGGTTTTTATGTATTGGCTTCGTTTGTCAAAACGAAGCCAATTTCGGGGGGGGGAATGGGTTCGTTTTGTGTTCCGGGCATGATTTTGGGGCAGGAAAGCTGCTCTGGAAAGGGGCGGCGCGCCGTTGCGGGCAGGTGCGCATCTGAATATTTGGTGAACGATGACGCGGCTGGCCATCATTGACGGGATTCGGACTCCGTTCACGAAAGCGGGAACGGAACTAAAGTCGCTTCCCGCGCAGGACCTCGGGCGGATTGTTGTCAGCGAACTGCTGGAACGCACGGGGCTCGATTCCCACAAGATTTCGCAAGTGATTTTTGGCTGTGTCGCGCAGCCGGCGGAAGCGGCCAACGTGGCGCGGGTGATTGCGCTCAACGCCGGTATTCCCGAGGAGATTCCCGCCTACACCGTGCATCGAAACTGCGCGAGCGGATTCGAATCGATCACGAGCGCGTACGAAAAGATGGTGGCGGGCCAGGGCGACACGTTTGTGGTGGGCGGCACCGAGAGCATGTCGAACATCCCGTTGCTGTTCTCGACGAAGGCGGCGGACAAGTTTGCGGCGCTGGCGCGGGCGAAATCATTTCCCAAGAGACTCGGGGCGATGCTGGCGTTTCGTCCGGGCGACTTCAAACCGCGCATCGGCGTGATGATGGGCCTGACCGATCCCGTGTGCGGATTGAACATGGGAGAAACGGCGGAAGTCCTCTACCGCGATTACGGGATTCCGCGCGAACGACAGGATGTGTTCGCCCTCGAATCGCATCAGAAGGCGACCAAGGCGCGGGCGAAGCTGGCGGAGGAGATTTGTCCGGTCTATCTGGCGAATGGCAAGTTTGTGGACAAGGACAACGGGGTGCGCGAGAACCAGACGACAGAAGCGCTCGCGAAATTGCGCCCGGTGTTCGACAAGCGCAACGGCACGGTCACAGCGGGCAATGCATCCCAGATCACGGATGGCGCCGTAGCGTTGCTGGTGATGGAAGAGGAGAAGGCGCGTCGGCTGGACTTCAAACCACTGGGTTTTCTTCGCGGGTACAACTACATCGGCGTGGATCCGAAACGGATGGGGCTCGGACCGGCGTATGCGATCCCGAAGGTGCTGGAAGCGTCGGGAGTGCGCTGGAACGAAGTGCAGTTGATCGAGATCAATGAGGCATTTGCCATGCAGGTGTTGGCGGTGGACCTGGTCTTGCGGAAGCAATTCGGGATGGAAATCAACCACGACCTGTTGAATGTCAATGGCGGGGCGATCGCGTTGGGGCATCCCGTGGGAGCGAGCGGGGCGCGGCTGGTGCTGACGTTATTGAAGGAAATGAAGCGGCGCAACTTGAAGACAGGCATCGTATCGGCATGTGTGGGCGGAGGGCAGGGCGGCGCGCTGATTTTGGAGCGGGCATGATGCAATCACCGCGAATTGAATATGACGCCGGGGGCATTGCGTGGGTGGTGTTCGACGACCCCGATTCGAAGATCAACGTTCTCGGCATGGAACAGATGTGCGGACTCGACGTGATTCTGGATGAGCTGTACAAGCGCAAGCCGAAAGCGGCGGTATTCATCAGCGCAAAACCCGGCATTTTCATCGCGGGCGCGGACATCAAAGAGTTGGAGAAGATCCGGGCTGCCTCGCACGGTCAGCACTTGTCGCAGGAGGGGCATCGGATTCTCGGGAAGATTGCGCTCTTGGGCGTGCCGACGGTGGCGGCGATCGACGGCGCGTGTCTCGGCGGCGGATGCGAACTGGCGCTGGCGTGCCAGTATCGCGTGGCGGCAGACGGCGCGAAGACGCAGATCGGATTGCCCGAAACGCAGCTCGGCATCATCCCGGGGTGGGGCGGGTCGCAACGGCTTCCGCGCCTGATCGGATTGGGAGCAGCGCTCGACATCATCTGCGCAGGGAAGAGCGTCGATGCGAACAAGGCGCGCCGGATCGGGCTGGTGGACGCCGCAGTGCCGAGCGTGGTCCTGCGCGAGACGGCGATGCGGTTGGCGGTCGGTGAGCAACGCACCAAGCGGAGGTCCACGTGGCGGCAAAACTGGTGGCCGATGCGGCGGTTCATTTGCCGCGTGGCGCGCAAACGGGTGTTATTGAAGACGGAGGGCCGGTACCCGGCGCCATTGCGGGCAATCGACGCGATAGAGGAGGGTTTGCGTGGATCACTCGCCGAGGGGTTGGAACTCGAGTCGAAGATTTTTGGGGAAGTGAGCGTCACATCGCAATGCCGCCACCTGATTCGGCTGTTCTTCCTGCGCGAGAAGTATTCGAAGCTGGTATTCAACCCCGAGACGGTGGAACGGACGGGGCCGATCACCGCGAAGGTGATGACCGCGCCCGTGGAAAAGGTGGGCGTGCTCGGCGCCGGCGTGATGGGCGCGGGGATTGCGCAATGGTGCAGCGCTCGCGGTCTGACGGTGCGGCTGAGGGATATCAAGCCGGAGTTTGTCGCGGCGGGCATCAAACGCGTCGCGGACGCATATCGCGAGGGCGTCAAGCGGCGGAAGATGTCCGAGCTGGATGCGGGACATGGATTTGCGCGGGTGCATCCGACGACCGAGTACAACGGGTTTGGCGATTGCGATCTTGTGATCGAGGCCGTGCTGGAGAAGATCGAAGTCAAACGGCAGGCGTACACGGACCTGGCGGCGGTGTTGCGCACCGATGCCATCATTGCTTCCAATACCTCGGCGATCCCGATCGACGAACTGGCCGAGGCGAGCGGTCGGCCGAAGCGATTTGTGGGGATTCACTTTTTCAATCCGGTCCACATGATGCCGCTGGTGGAGATCGTGCGCGGGACGAAGACGGCCCCGGAAGTGGTTTCGGCGGCGGTTGAATTTGCCAAACGGCTGAAGAAGATTCCCGTGGTGGTGAAAGGCACGCCCGGCTTTTTGGTGAATCGGCTGTTGATGCCCTATCTGAACGAAGCCGGCGTTCTGCTCGGGGAAGGGGAGACGATCGAGTCGATCGACGAGGCCATGCTGGATTTTGGGATGCCGATGGGGCCGTTGCGTCTGATCGATGAGGTGGGGATTGATGTCGCGTATGATGTGGCGATCGAACTGGGCGAGGCATTCAAGGACCGGATGGCGGTAGCGAAGATTTTACGGCAGGTACACGAGCGGGGGCTGAAGGGTCGGAAAGGCGGGGTCGGATTTTACGTTTACGGGTTCGATGTACACGCGAAGAAGAAGGGGAAGGAGCGGGTCAATCGGAAGCTTGCGAAGGCGATTCGTCGGGAGGTCGAGTCCCGGGACGGCAAGAAGAAGGAGCCGCGGTCCGCGGGTGAGATTCAGCGTCGGTTGCTAAGCGTAATGATTGAAGAAGCCAAACGGTGTCTCAGTGAGGGCGTGGTGGCGTCGGAGGAGGATATCGACGTGGGGATGATTTTCGGTACGGGGTTCCCGCCGTTCCGCGGGGGCTTGGTGAAGTACGCACGCGACGCAGGGTTGTGGTAATGTGAGCATATGCCATTTGCGTTTCCACAGGGCGAATCGCTGGCGGGGCTTGTGCTGGCGGCGTCCGACGAATTGCTCGATCCGAATTTCCATCGCACGCTGGTATATATCACCGAACACAGCCCGTCAGGCGCGCTGGGGTTGGTGATGAACCGGCCGATCAACAAGACGCTGGGCGAAGTGGCGCAGTCGCCGGAGTTGCCGGAGGCGTTACGCGGGACGCCAGTGCTTCAGGGCGGGCCGGTGAGACCGACGGCCCTGTTGCTGGCGCGATTTCAGCGAGGCAAGACGGACGAGGACCTGCGTTGTCAGATCGTTGCCGACCCATTCGAGCTTCTCGAACCGCGCCGACGGGGTTGGGTTCGGGCGTTTGCGGGCTATGCCGGGTGGGGCGAAGGCCAGTTGGAGCGGGAACTGGAACAGCACTCGTGGGTGGTGTGTCGTCCGCATACGGCGATGCTGGAGCAGCCGGTCCCCGCGGCAATGTGGGAGGCATTTGTGGGGAAAGATCAGCGATGGCGAAAGCTGATTGCGCTTCTGCCCAAGTGCACGGGATTGAACTAGACGATCAGGTTCGAAGGGGTTCATGGCAAGACACTTGCTGCGGTAAAGCGTGGGGGAAAGGAATTTGTTTTGTCTGAGCGCGTTTCCATACCCTGTGCCCGATGAGCCTGACAGTTAGAGAACGACGGTTTCTCGCTGGTGGTGTGATTGTGCTGATCACGCTGCTGGCGTATTGGCCGGCAGTACATGGCGGGTTTATTTGGGATGATGACGCCCACGTAACCGACAGTCAGGCACTGCGCACGCTGCATGGGCTGGCAACGATCTGGACCAGGCCCGGCGCAGTAATGCAATATTATCCGCTGGTGCACACGAGCTTCTGGCTCGAGTATCATCTCTGGCAACTGAACCCATTTGGGTATCACTTGGTGAACGTGCTGTTGCAAGCAGGCAACGCCATCCTGTTGTGGCTGGTGCTGGAGCAACTCGAAATCGGTGGCGCATGGCTGGCGGCAGCGGTCTTTGCGATTCATCCCGTGCACGTCGAATCCGTCGCGTGGATCTCGGAACGGAAAAACGTTCTCTGCGGCACATTTTACCTGTCATCAGTCTGGTCGTACCTCCGATTTCGTTTGCCATGCGCAAAACAGCCGACGGAGAGCGGTTATGCGAGATGGTACTGGCTGGCGCTCGTGTTTTTCGTTGCGGCGCTGCTGAGCAAGACGGTCGCCTGCACGTTACCGATGACAATCGTGCTGACGATTTGGTGGAAGCAGGGATCGATCACCAAGCGTGATGTATGGCTGCTGGTCCCATTTGTGGTGGCCGGAATTGCGTTGGGATTGGTGACCGTGTGGGTTGAGACTTATCACACAGGCGCGCGCGGAGTGGATTGGTCGTTTACCTTATTCGACCGAATGTTGATTGCCGGACGGGCGCTTTGGTTTTACGCAGCGAAGCTGGTATGGCCGACAAATCTGACATTCATTTACCCGCGATGGAATATCGATGTGAGCCAGTGGGGGCAATGGATGTTTCCGCTGGGAGCAGTTCTCGTGGCGGCGCTTCTATGGGCGATGCGGACAAGGATTGGACGCGGACCGATCATGGCGGCGGCGTTTTTTGGGATCACGCTGGCCCCGGCATTGGGGTTCATCAACATTTATCCAATGCGGTATTCGTTCGTGGCGGATCACTTTCAATATCTTGCGAGCATCGGGCTGATTGTGGCGGCTGTTGCAGCTTTCGGCGTTGTTATTCGCGACCCGAGATTGAGAAGGATCGCAGCGACGGTGGCGTTGGCGTGTCTAGCGACATTGACATGGCTGCAGGGCCGCACATACCAGAACCCGGAGACACTCTGGCGCGACACGCTGGCCAAGAACCCGGGTTGTTGGATGGCCCACAACAACCTCGGCATCTTGTTGGCGCACCGCAACGATATTGCAGGAGCGCGAGCTGAATACCATGAAGCGTTGCGGATCAACCCGAGTTCGTACGAAACCTACGCGAATCTGGGGAATCTCTTCATGCAGCAATCGCGAGCAGCGGATGCCGTGTCCGAGTACTGGAAGGCCCTGCGGACCGAGCCGGGATACACACTTGGGCGCTACGATCTGGCCGTGGCGTTGAGCCATCTGGGGCGAACCGATGAGGCCATCACTCAGTATCGGATTGTCGTGGAGATGAAGCCCGACGAGGTCGACGCCCACTACAATTTGGGCCTGGCATTGGCGAAGCGGGGGCGGCTTGACGAGGCATGCCGGCAATTTGCGGAGGTCGTGCGGTACGCCCCCGGATCAGTCAATGCCGAATACAACTGGGGGTTTGCTCTCGCCAAACAGGGGGATTTGGCTGGTGCGATTTCGCATTACCAGGCAGCGCTGGATTTGAATCCGGAGTACGCGGCGGCGCATTATGCGAGGGGCATGGCACTGCTGCAGAGTGGACGCCGCTCCGAGGGGATTCGGGAATTGCGACGGACGCTGGAGCTGGAGCCGGGGTCGACGGCCGCTCGCCGCGCATTGGACGCCGCGAATGCCCGGGCGTGAGTTACGTCTCGGACCGGCGGGCGCGAAAAAAGCTTCGCAGAAGATCGCGGGCTTCAATCTCCTTCACGCCGGACTCAACTTCGAGCACGTGATTGAGCCCGGTGGCAGAGGTGATGGGGAAGACGGAGCCGGCGCCACCCGCCCGCTCATCGCGCACGCCGAACACAAGCCGTTTCACTCGTGATAACATGATCGCGCCCGCACACATCGGACAGGGTTCTTTCGTGACGAAGAGCGTGCAACCTTCGAGCCGCCAATCACCGAGAGCGTTGGCCGCCTGCGTGATCGCGAGGATCTCGGCGTGGGCGGTGGCATCCTTGAGAAGTTCGACCTGATTGTGGGCGCGGGCGATGATCCGCCCGTTCCGAACGATGACGGCGCCAACGGGAACTTCGTCGGCTTCGTAGCCGATGTGGGCCAACCGCAGCGCCTCACCCATGAAATAATCGTCACTTGTAAGGTCGATCGGACTGGAGCTTCCCTCAGGTTGTTGCGGCGCAGTCACGTCCGAAGGCTAACCAGTCCGTCGCGCTCGAGCAAGCGATTTGGTTGAGGAACGCCTTCGAAGCTTCAGACCAGATTGGGAGGGGCGCTGGCCTGAGCTTTGAGGTTGCCGGCCCGTCTTCGCGGTTCCCGGACCATCGGCTGCATGAAGGATTGCATCAGGCCAGAGAGCGCTTCGCGGGTGACGACGAGCCCGCCGAAAGGCTGCCACTGTTGGTCGATGAGTTTGTTGACTTCGGCAACCAATGTTTCGGGATTGGAAGCGATGACGATCTTGTACTCGACGACGCGTGATCCGCGCATTCTCATCGGCGATGCTTTTAACACAGTTGCGGATGGACCGACAAGCGCCAAGGCAGGAGAAAGGATTGATTTGCCGGACCGGACGATCCGGTGCAGGATTGGATCGTGGGCGGGCAAAGATTGATAGCCAACATTTCGGCTCTACGGACCCGGCTGCGAGTCACCGGCGCGGACCGGGTGGAGTTTCTGCACGGGCAGTGCACGAACGACATCAAACGTTTATCGTTGGGAGAAGATTGTTACGTTGCTTTCCTCAACGCGAAAGGGAAAATGCGCGGGGACGGGTACGTGATCTGCCAGACGGATGCGTTCCTGTTGGAGACGAGCCCCGGGATGCAACAATCTCTGGAGAAATTCATCATCACGGAAGATGTCCTGATCGAAGACGTGAGCGCGTTGTTTGGAGAATGGCTGGTGATTGCCGACAATCCAGCAACGCCACCTGCGGATGCCGTCACATTTCATCATGCTCTCGGCTTGGGGGTCATCGGCATCGGCGGGATGGAAGAGACCGTCGACCCGAGCGCCTTGGAAGTGCTGCGCGTGGAAACCGCCGTACCGCAGTGGGGAAGCGATATGGATCAAGATACGATTCCGAATGAGGCCGGTTTGGAAAAGCGAGCGATCCGTTACGACAAGGGCTGTTATATCGGACAGGAGACGATCGCACGAATCAGGACATATGGGCATGTGAATCGACGGCTCGTGCAGTTGGCGCTATTCGGGCAGGATATCCCCCGGAAGGGCGACAAGCTTTCGGCGGACGGGCGCGGAGTGGGGGAGGTGACCAGTGCGGTGTTTTCCTCGCGACTTGGCAAACCGCTGGCGCTCGGTTATGTTCGGCGCGAGTTGGCAAGGCCGGGCGCCACTCTCAACTGGAACAATCAACCTGCGGAGGTTCGGATAGTATGCGGCGAATGATGTGGATGGTGGGCGTGGTGGGAGCGGTACTTCTTTGGAAAGGAACCAATGTTATGGCAGCGGACACGGATCAGGTCGCGGTCGTGGAAACCAAATTCGGAAAGATTGTGATTGAGTTTTACGACAAGGATGCGCCGAAGACGGTGGCCAACTTTATCAAGCTCGCCAAGCAGGGCTTCTACAATGGGACAACGTTCCATCGGGTGATTCCCGGGTTTATGATCCAGGGCGGAGATCCAAACAGCAAGGGCGAAGACCGCAGCACGTACGGCACGGGCGGGCCCGGCTACACCATCGAGGCGGAGATCAAACGCGATCACTTGCGGGGCACCGTGGCGACGGCACGGCTCGGCGACCAGGTAAATCCCGAAAAGCGGTCAAGCGGCAGCCAGTTCTTCATCAACGTCAAGGACAACGTGTTTCTCAATGGCGGGTATACGGTATTTGGGAACGTCATCGCTGGGATGGATGTCGCGGACAAGATCGCGAACGTGCCGCGAGACGAGCGGGACAACCCGCTGGACCGAGTGGAGATGAAGGTTTCGATTGCTACGCGGGCGGAGGCGCTCAAGAAGTAGCATTGGGTGGGGATGACTCGATCCGACATTGCCCGCGCGTTGCAGCGGGCGGGCTGTCCCCCGGACAAATGTGAGGCGATGGCGAAGCAGCTCGATCGTCGGGCGCTGATGGATGCGGCACGACGGGGCGTCTCGTACGAGTCGGCATTGCAGCATTTGCTGGGATTGATGGCGCAAGGGTGGGCAGGCTCGGCAAATCGCCCGGGAAAGTAGACTGTGCTGCGACCACTGATTGTCAGAGCAGCGATCCTCCTGGCTTTATTGGCGCCAGAAGCGGTCGCGCGGGAAGTTCCCATCGTGATCCTCCACACCTGCGATCTTCACGGGAATATCCTGCCGACGGAAAGTTATGAAGGTGAGACCAACGTGGGAGGCATTGCGCGTTGCGCCACGGTCATCGGCCAAATCCGCGCGCACGAAAAGAATGTCCTGCTGGTGGACGCCGGCGATACGATGCAAGGCACACCGGTCAGTTTCTTCTCCGGTGGCGAGGTGATGGTGAAGTGCCTCAATGCATTGCATTACGATTCGTGGACGTGGGGGAATCACGAGTTCGACTGGGGGCTGGAGAAACTTGCGGCCGACGCCGAACAGGCAGAGATCCCGATTGTCGTTGGCGATATTTACAGGGTGACAAACGGCGAGAACGCAGTATCGCAACGGATCCTCTCGCACTTGAAACCCTATGTGATTCGAGATGTCGATGGCGTGAAAGTGGGGATCATCGGCCTCGACACGCCGGGGGTTCCGAGTTGGAGCCGGCCGCGGCTGATCTCAGGGCTGGGATTTGCGGATTCGGTCGAGACGTTGCGGAAGGTAGTCCCGGAAGCACGGGCGGCTGGCGCGCAGGTGCTCGTCCTGGTTTGTCATCAGGGATATCGCGAGGCGGGTGACGATCACGCCAACCAGATCAACGCAATTGCGCGCGAGTTTCCCGAGATCGACGTGATTATTGGCGCGCATACGCACCGCAATTTCCCGGAATTCAAAGTCAGCGGTGTACTGTACACTCAGGCCGATTACTATGGCATTTATCTGGGGCGTGTGGACCTTGTATTCGACACGGACAAAGGGCGGGTGATTCGTCGGCAATCCAACACATTCCTGATGGACGACCACATCCCGTTTGATCCAGCAATCCTGAAGCTCGCCGGGGAAGACCTCGACCGTGCGGCCAAAGCATCGAGTGCCGTAATTGGCGAGGCAACGGATGACTTTTGGGTCCGAGCGCTTCCACACAAAGAAACTCCCGTTCACGATTTGATTTTTGAGGCGATTGCCGACGCGCTGCGTGAACGAGGAGTGAAAGTGGATGCGATCGTTCACGGGATTGTGGAGAATCATTACGGGCTGAAGAAGGGGCCGATTACGGTCGGCGATGTGTGGAAGGTTGTTCCGTACGAGAATACTATTGGGAAATTGGACTTATCTAAGGCAAGGCTGCTCGATATTCTTGAAGAAGACGCCGCCGGTAGCCCAGGCGACTTCCGTGGTATTTGGGGGTTGAAATGGACGTTCGATCCAAACGCGCCCCCTGGCCACAGAACGGTTTCTTTGACACGCGCCGATGGTTCACCCATTGGCGACGATGAAATCTTGACCGTTGCGCTCAATAGCTACGACTTGGCGAGCGGAGGACAGCGGTGGAAGAAGGTTCGGGAATACGCTGATCGACCGGAGAGCAAGCTGGTGGAGTACGATTTCCAGACCCGCCAAGCCGTCATCGACTACATCCGCAAACAAGGCAAAATCAGCCCTACCATTGGCGACTGGTGGAAGACCGTCCCCAAATCGAAATAGCTACCGTGAAGCATCCAGGAGGAGCGCGTGCGTAATCGGGGATCAGGCTAGACTGGCAAGACTCCAAGACCGGATCGTGTTCAGCAATCGGGATTAGGAAGACAACAAAGGAGGCGTCCGCCTGGCTTACTGCTTCGGTGGAACCGTCTTCATCAAGATCAATCTCAGTGATGATGCCGAACAAGAAGTACATCCACCGAGGCCCGAACATTCGTGCGAAATCATCATCTGAGTCAAAGCGAAGTGTCTTCCGAAGTTTGGCCTTCTTTTGCTGGAAAGTGATTGCCCTGGGCGAATACCAGCAGAAGCGGGTGCTGCTGGTCTTGGCACCCTTCGAGTACCTGACAAGCCTCGCGCCACGATCCTGAGTCCAGCGGCTTTTCAGATGCCGCGCCATATAACAAGCAATGGCCTGCGCGTTCTTTTTGATTGGCAATAGTTCAGTGCGGCCAAGCTCGTATTCGCGAGCGGTCGCCCTCCAGAAAGCCCATTCGTCCCTCAACGCGCTGTTGGCAGAGGTATATTTCTTTTGATCAAACTCCTGGGTATTGGCTCCGTCGCGAATGTCCTTCTGCGATACTAGGAGTAGGTGGAAGTGGATGCGTCCATTCTTCATTCTGCCAACGACGCAGATGTATTCCTGATAACGGTCACGCAAAACTCTCGTTGCAAGGCAGTTGAAGCGTCTTTGCGCTTCCTTCATGTCCAAGACAGGAACTTTGAAAGTGAATGTCAGAAAGCCAACCTGATTGATCCCAAATCGCTGAATGAGTGCCAGGACGTTCAGTTTGAGGGCGAACGCGGATTTGGCAGCAGCGTTGAGAACAGGTTCGTTTGAGTTGTTCTTATATAGACAAGGAAGGCGAGGCTCAGATCGGCGCGAGAGAGATTTCAGGTGTTCGTCGTAGAGGCGTCCGGCGACAATGGAACGATCCACCTAGCACTCCATGTGACCTCCCTTTTTTCCGAAACAATCAGTATGTGCGATGGAGCGCGGACTTTTTTGTGCCTGGAACGTGGGAAGTAGGAAATTGAGCCTGTCACGGACGGGTGATCGAGCAAATGATTTGAAAGCTCGCCAGGGCTTGCTGGGCGCACGGGACAGACTCGAAACTGTATGGTACTGCATCATTATTTTTCACCGAGGGCATTTCGCCCCCACGTCAATTATACCGAGCGGCCAGGGAACCCTCCTGCTAGATGGATAGAAATCCGCTTCAACGCGATCACTGGAGCCGGAAGTATGGAGCACGCGCTAATCGTAGCTGGTTTGGTCGCGATCCCCATCGTCACGACGAAGCCGCTCGATCTCTTCCGTAGTGTCGAGCAGTTCCAGAAGTATTTGGGCCAACCGAGCGACCAAGAGTTTACGTTGCTGACTACGTTTGTCGGTGTTTGCGAGCTTGACGATTTTCATGGAGGTGTACTTCTCCTTTCATTGGCCATGTTCCTGGCCCAAAGGGTTTGGGACGGCTGGCGCACGAAGGGACAACCCCGGTAGGGAACCCATATTTTGAATTGGGGTACGGCCAGCGGAGTCCACCACAACGCAACATCTGTGGTTGAATCGAAACTCGAAGGCTTTTGAGGAGTCTGGCGACACGTCATCGCAAAATGCGTCTGTTGTCCCCGCGCCTTTGGCCCATGCTCAGGATCGAGAGCGCCCTGCTGTAAATCTGCCCAAAGCACCCGACCTTGGCCCTGGAGACCCCCAGATGAGATTCGAGCTTTTTCGGGACGAACAAGCCCGCACATATACGCTAGCAGAAATCCACCAAATGTTGTCGCAAGGTGATGTCGCCGAGTCCGCCATAGCACGCTCCACTTCCCAGAAGGCGTGGAGGCCGTTGTCAGACCTGCTGAAAGCGATGGAACCTGTCGCCACCGAGCCTCATCCAATTGGAACGGTTAATACAAAATGGGCCATGCCTGACTACTTCTTGGTCACGGGGAGAATTGGGCGAATGACGTACATCGTTAGAAACTTGTTGCACCTGATGATGATGGTGGCGGCGGCGATAGTCCTCGGATTGCCCAGTCCTTCAATCCCTGGCCAAAAGTCCTTTGTGGTATTGGGCTGATTGTCGGAACGTGTTTGACTTTTCTAATTCCGAATGTGCCTGTTATTTGGATTGGTGGTTTCCTTTGGGGTGGCTCCATGATCGTCAACGGTTTCCGTCAGTGGCGGAAGGTCGTCCAACTTGACGCTAAGGCGAAGCCAGTCCAGAAGACTTCCAACACCGGCAGTCGTGAAGTTGTTATCGACGCCGACCCGCCATACCGCAAAACTGATGCAGAACTGGACAAGACTAATTGGAAGCTGTTCGAGGACTTGGCAAAGTTTGCGGACAAACACTTAAAGCCCAACCGTCCCTTGGTGTTGATGCTCGGAAGTTTGTCGGCGAGACAAATTGAAAGTGTAATCGTCCGAAACGGCTTCAAGCTCTGGTGGACATGCGTTGTCCTGTATGACCGATTTTCCAAGATAAAAAATCCACGAGTCAATACATTCTATAAGCCCGTATTGGTTTTTGTGAGGAACGGCGACCGGCTTTTGCGTCGAGACAACAAGAAGCACATGATATATCGGGATGCGTTCAAGGCAGGGGAGCGCGTCGAATACGCGCAACACAAGGATCAACAGGATGTAGAAACATTTCAGGAACTCGTGAAACTCTTTAGCTTTAAGGGCGAGTTGGTTTGTGATCCTTGTATGGGCAGTGGAACGACTGGGATCGCCTGCCTGACTTCCGATGGTCGTCGGCGGTTTTGCGGGGCCGAGAACGATCAATCAGGCAAGAACACTTTCAAAAAAGCCGTCAATCGCCTGAAAGCCGCTTACGCGTCAGGGCGGTGAAATAACGGTTGTAGTAATCCTTTGGCGAAAGCGGTTGCCGCAGAAGCGCCGTAATCTTCTTACGCCCATCGGGACTGGTATAGGTAATCTCGTTCTCAGTACGATTTTTTTTATGGTCTGCCCATATCCTATCGTCTATTTTCTCCCGTTTCGCCGAAAGTCTTCGCGTCCTCACTCTAGGATCAACCACCGCTGTCCGGCGAACATCACCCTTAATCCAAGTCACCACATTTCCATCGCGCCGCTTAATCCATCCCTTGCCAATTTCCTTCGTAATCACGTCATCAAGTTCAGTTTCATCAAATGGCTGCCACATTCGGGTTAAGTCGAGCGTTTTGCTCGCGCCTTTACTCAGGGCAGTTTCGTTCACCGGCCAGAAATAGCCTTGTTGGACGTATGGCTTCCAATTCATGCGGTTTGTCTTTAAGTCGATCACGGCCTGCTCGCGAATATGACGCGGAGGCGTAAGGCACAGTTGTCCACTAGGAGTCCAGCAATCCAACTGTCGCCGAGCCATCAGCGGGAACTGAATTGACCTTCCGCTCAGCAAGTGAACCACGACCTCGCGCTCGAACACGTCTATACGATCAACCGCCGAAGTCAGTGCAATTCTCTTTTGCTGGAAATTCATGCCGCCCCAAGCAACGAATGTCTGAAAGCCCGACTGCCCGCGCACCATCGTTGCGAGCGTCCCCTCCAATTTCAATCGTTCCTCTCGTGCTCGGCGGTTGATGCCTACTAGAACATCAGCATCGGTTTCTCCACGGGCCACTTGCGCTGCTACGCGCTCCAAGTTCTCTTCGATTTTCGCGAGGCGTGCCTTGATTTGGCTTTCCTCTTGTTTTTCCTTGTTGTCTGACAAGTGAAAGAGCGAATGAATGAATGCCGAAGAAAAGCGATCAAACCATTCGATCCATTGGGCCTCCATCATCTGGAATGGCTTGAAATTGTGTTGATGCTCCGAGTTCGTACAGAGATACGTCATGCCGACGACCTTCTTTTGTTTATTCAACACGGTTCGGGCACGTAATGGTCTCCCGCAATCCCCACATCGCAAAAAGCCACTCAACAAATGAGGGTGCTTCTCAAATCTCGGTCGCATACCGCGCCGTGCTTTGAACAGTTGTTGAACTTGATGGAAAAGGGCTGCGTCAACAATAGGGGGATACGCGGCTGACTTCACCAGGCTCCCGTCGCCGTATTGTTGCAGTCCGATATATCGAACATTGGTGAGCAATCGATCCACGGAACTTGACCACCACCGCCTCCCTTTTTTCTTTCTTTTATCTCTATGGTGCTCGTTCAGAAAGCGAACCAATGCCAGCTTACCGGCTCCACCCGCAAAACGACGGAACACCTCGCGTACTATCTCCGCTTCCGCTTCATCGACCTTCACCTTGCCGTTGCCAAGCTCGTAGTAGCCTAAACAATACGATGGCCCGATCTTCCTCCCTTCGGACTTCATGTATTTTTTAGTCGCCAGATAGTTTTCACTGATCTGTTGGAGCGTCAGTTCCGCCGCCGCCGCCAAAACTGCCAGCGTAAACTTGCCGCTGGCATCAGTGGATGCAGGAAGCGACTCATGTGTACAGAGCAGCCTCACCTTGTGCTCCGCGAAGAATTCGTAAAGGCGCATTGCCAAAACAAGATTACGGGCCAGGCGATCTCTCTTTCGGCAAATCACCACAACAACAGGCTCACCCTTTTCGATGTCGTCGATCAGTTTCGAGAGGGCGGGGCGGGATTTGCTCTTCCCTTGTGCCCAACAAGTGGGCGGAAGCTTTCCTGAGAGATTGGCGTCGATGTAGGTATGCCGGTCATCGACACGACAACCTTCCCCTTTGGCGAGCTTGTTGGCATCTGCGAGTTGTTGGGATATACTCACAGAGTCTTCGCCCGTGCGTTCCAGGCTACGGCGAACGTAGATTGCGGCAAGCTTGCCCTTCATGGAGCAACAATGGTACTACAAGGCATGTAGCAAGGAAAGTCTTATTTACCAATAGAGAACACGATCGGGGTTGTCCAATTGACTCCGGCGGAATTGCGTGAAGTGCTCGAAGAGGATTGCAGCATGTTCAACAACTCCGCCTTTCGGGGAATCTGGGGATTGAAGTGGACTTTTAACCCTGCCGCGAAGAAGGGTGAGCGAACGGTGCGGCTGGTTCATGAGGACGGATCAGCATTGGACGAGACCCAGCGATTGGCCGTCGCGTTTAACAGCTACGACCTGGCCAGCGGAGGGGAGCGGTGGAAACGGGTGCGCGAACTGGCGAACCAACCGTCGTCGAAGCTTGTGGAATACGATTTTCAGACGCGGGAAGCAGTCATCGACTACATTCGTAAAGAGGGGAAAGTCAGCCCCGGGGTTGGCGGCTGGTGGACGATCGTGCCAGGATCGAAGTGAAGTTGCGGCGACTAGCTTTGTTGCGGATCGAAGCAGCCGCTAAGGCGACGCTGACGGACCCACGAAGCTGCCCTCCTTCCAAACCCCGTCTTCGATTTTACCATTCGGATGAGTCATTTTCCCTTTGCCGTCCATTCGTCCGTTCTTTATCTCGCCCACGTACTTCGACCCATCGGGAAACGTCTCGGTCCCTTGGCCGGTACCGACGCCATTCCGAAACTCGCCTTCATACGTTGTTCCGTCCGTGAACGTTTCCAAGCCTCGGCCCGTGCCGGTGCCATCCTGGAAAACGCCCACATACTTTGTTCCATCTGGAAACGTAAGCATTCCGTGACCATTGGGTTTCCCGTTCATGAACTCGCCCACGTACTTTGATCCATCGGGAAACGTTTCGGTTCCCTGGCCGGTGCCGACGCCACTCCGAAAATCGCCTTCATAGTGTGTTCCATCGGTCGATGTGAGTATCCCACGACCATTGGACTTGCCGTCTTTGAATTCGCCCACGTACTTTGTTCCGTCCAGCAATGTGAGCTCTCCGCGACCATTCGGGTTACCCTTTGCGAACATGCCTACGTACTTGGATCCATCGGGAAATGTTTCCATCCCTTGACCCGTCCCAATTCCATCTTTGAATTCACCCACGTACTTGCGTCCGGTTGGCCATGTGAGCGTTCCTTGGCCGTCGAACAGGCCCTCCTTGAACTCACCAAGGTACTGCGAACCGTCCGCGTCGGTGAATATTCCGACATTTCCGGGTGATTCCAGCCCACAAAGGGCCAAGCCCGATATGGGATAATACTTGAGCGGCGTGGTCTTTCCCACCGGTTGATTGGCTAACCAGCCCTTGTCCTCGCGGTCAAGTAGCAACAAGGTTGTCCCGGGGAGCAGAGGGCTCGGTGAATTGCGCAGGCCATACCGCAAGCCGCGCCACTCGTAGACCGTGAGCCAACCGTAAGTCCGCAAGTAGCCAGCGTCGGCTGTGGCCGGTTTGGGATTCAGCGCCAGCAGATGCTCGGCATAATACCAGATACCCCATTTGATGCCGTCGCTATGTGCGAGCATCACGTGTAGACCCGTCCGTTCGTGGACGTCTCGCAACGCCAGCAGTATTGAAGGCATGTCCGCGCCGTTGCGAGAGGTGAACGTGTGGGTGAAATTGACCCGCTGCAGCCCGACGACGGTGAATACCAGAAGCAGTCCCTGCAGCAGGCGGCGGGCCCAGCGGTATCGCGACCAGGCCGCTACCACTCCGATGTCGAGGGTGAACAACGGCACCAAGTACAAGGCCACTCGTTCCACGGGGTATTTCACATTCAAGAGTGCATGTGCCGGATAGCAGATCGCAGCCACGCCGATGCAAATCATGGACAGGGCAAACCCGGCGCGGATCCGCTCGCGATAACTCCAAAACGCAAGCAGTAGCACAAGCAACGCAGTGGCCACAGCCAATCCCGTCACGAGGTACGCCGGTACTTGGGAATCATACAAACTACAGCGCACCAGCGAGCCAACGGTGTCGTGGACGAAGCCGAGATCGCCACCGAAGTACAACGCGTTCTGGCTGCGGGTCACCAGAACGCGGCGAAGATAAAACGCGCCGAGGGCAATGGCGCTCGTCCACCCGAAGTGTTTGAGTCCATCCCGCGGCCTCAGCCAGAGAATCACCAACACCAAGGCGACATAGAAATGCACGAAAGCCATGGTCGAAATCGCGGCACCGAATGCGAGCCATAGCGAAAGGTTGACGGACCGTCCCGCGGATTCCTCGTCCGATGGTGCTGCGACGGCGGCCTGCAGAACGAACGACAGCGACAGCATCGTGAATCCCAGGCCCAATCCGTATCCACGCGACAACCCCAAGTAATCCAGTACGAAAGGATTCGAGAGCAGAGCCAGCGTGATCAGTAACCGTGTGGTTGCCGTGGGGAATTGTGCGCCGGCTCTCCAGACACCCCACAGGAACAGACCCAAACCCAGGAGACTGGGCAGACGGACGGCAACGATCTCGTTCAGGGGAAACAATTGGACACAAGGTTTCGCCAGCAAAACGTTGAGGAAATGGGCTTGGGAATTCCAGTCGCGGCCCAAGAGGAGATCTGCGCAGCTATCAGCGCGGGCGGAATGTATGGCGTCGATTTCGTCGCCTGTGATCGCCAAATGAATGATACGATAGCTCACATAGAGTGCGCAACAGGCCATTAGCACAAGAGTCAGTCGTGCTATCAGCCTACTCGAGGCAGAGGACTGCTCTGAAGTCATCGGCCCCACATTCGAGTGCTCTGCCCGAATGAAAAGCTATTCGGGTGCGGCGGAGCACGAAAGATACGAGTAACGGCCATCCGGAAAGAAAGAACGAGAGGGCAAGGTCCATCCAGTTGTCTCACCCCACAGATTGGCGCACGAGGCTTTCTCATTGTCAGCTGCCGGGGGGTGACTCTCCCTATCGTTTGTACTATCCCCGAGTACTTACGTCAAGTTCGACGGCGCGAAGTGAAAGAGTCTGGGCAAGCCTGGCAACCCAACCAAAGACCGAATCGAGTGACCGAGCCGCTAGGGACTCATTGTGACAGCGGAAGCACCTTCTGGGACGATAACCAATTTCCCGTCGACAAGCTTGACAGGCCCGGTAATGGTCAGGGCACGACCAGGCACCAATCGATTGACTTCGAGGCCACCGAGTACTTGGTCGTCCAACACGACCTCGATTTCGCCGGTCCGGTCCTGAACGCTGAGGTGGCGAGACTTGACGCCGTTGTCGATGCCCGAGATGGTGCCGAGGATGGCCACATTCCGTCCGACCCAGTCCTCCTTAATCTTTCCAATGAGAGTCCGCTCGGCCGGGGTCGAAGACGTCGCGCTGGGGGGCGTCGGCGGAGGTGCCGGGGAAGGAGTCGGCGCTGCCGAAGCCGTCGGTGTTGGAGGAGCCGTTGTTGGAGCGGGCGTCGAGTTGGCCGACGAAGAAGCTTCGGGGGGGGCACTCACGAGTTCAACAGACTCGGCCCTGGAAATGACCAGTTCCAGGCGACCCCTGTAGGCGGCAACTTTGGCCTTAACCTGGATAACGTTGCCCACCCTGATCTTCGCGGTTAATTCCGGCTGTATCTCAGGCCAGTAAACCAGCGGAATGGTCGTACCGCCTTCCGTGAGGCTGACGACGTAGGGAATGCGGCCGTTACCGGAGGGTTCCCGAATTGCCGAGATGGTTGCCTCGACGTGAACCGTACGATTCGTCATGGAAAGCTCAATGTGTGCGAGGGAGGTAGCGCCTTCGGATGGAGTCGATGTCAGCAGACACACCAAAATCGTACAGAGGAAAGCGACAAAAATGACCAAGGAACCTCTGCCGACATTATTTGCCGCAAAAGTGATTCCGTTGCTTGGCGGACCATCGGCAATCCTCGATCGTTGCATATTTCCGTTCCTCCAGTGGGTGCGGAGGGCATCCTTCGCGCCACGCTGAGTGAATAGTTTCAGCGAACGATTCTCCGCGCAAGGAAAAAACTTGACGGCCAAGTCTTGTCAGGAGCGCGTGGCATATTAGCTGCTCGATCTGTTGCAGGATTTTAGTCGATGGCAACAAGGAACTGACGAGCGGGCTATGGCCAGTTTTATATACCAAGCGCGCGACGCCTCTGGGCGTCTTATCAATGGCGATCTGGAAGCGTCCGACCCGCAGGCGGCGGCTTCGACACTGATGGATCGCGGGCTGATGGTGATTTCCATCCGCGCGGGGGCGAGCCGGAAGTCAGGCCGCAAGCGACGTCAGGGCAAGGTCAAAGCCCAGGATCTGGTCGTGTTTACGCGACAGTTGGCGACCATGATCGATGCCGGTCTGCCACTGGTTCAATCGCTCACCGCGCTGGAAGAGCAAACCGAGAGTCAGACCTTCAAGCCGGTGTTGCGCCACGTGACGGAGAAGGTCGAACAGGGGCATGCGTTCTCCGAAGCGTTGGCGGACCATCCCAAAGTGTTCAACAAATTGTATGTCAGCATGGTGGAAGCGGGAGAAACCGGCGGATTGCTGTCGGAGATCATGGATCGATTGGCCTGCTACTTGGAAGCCAGCGCACGGCTGAAGAAAAAGGTGAAATCAGCCATGACCTACCCGGTGATTGTCTGTTGCGTGGCGCTGGGCATCGCCCTGTTCTTGATCATCAAGGTGATACCGATCTTTGGCAATATCTACAAGGATTTCGGCGCTCAGCTACCGATGCCGACCCAGATCCTTATCGATATCAGTGATGCGGTGCGGACGTATTTCCTGCTGACGTTGGTGACGGTGGGAGCGGTCATTTTCGCCCTGGTCAAGTTCAAACGGTCCCGCCGGGGCACGGCGTTGTGGGATCGCCTGAAACTGCGGTTGCCCGTATTCGGGAAGTTGGTTCACAAGATTTGCATTTCGCGATTCTCTCGAACGTTCGCCGCTCTTCTGCGGAGTGGCGTGCCGATTTTGGAGACGCTGCACATTGTCGGTCAGTCCTCGGGCAACACGGTGATTGAGTCGGCGGTTGCCAGGGCGGCCGCCAGCATCGAGCACGGTGACAATCTCGCCGTGGCCCTCGGCCAAAATCCGGTGTTTCCGCCGATGCTGGTGAGGATGATTTCGGCCGGCGAGCAAACCGGCAAGGTGGACGTTATGCTGGAAAAGATATCCGATTTTTATGACGAAGAAATCGAAGCGACCTTGGCAGGGTTGACCTCGTTGATCGAACCCTTGCTGATCGTGTTCCTGGGTGTCGTGGTCGGCAGCATTGTGGTGTGCATGTTCCTGCCGATCTTTAAATTGAACCAGATCGTGCAATTCTAAAAACAGCGCCGGCGGGGCCGGATGCGGTCGAGCGGCCGCAATGGAAAGCAACTGGAGGAATTCGATGGCGAAGATAATTATAGTCGATGATGACCCGGCGATGGTGGCCGTGCTCTCGGAAGTTCTGCGCGAGCACCGTCACGAAGTGATTCCGGCCAGCACGCCCGAGCGAGCGTTCCAATTGGTTCAGGGAGAGGCGCCGGACCTGGTATTGGCGGATGTCGAAATGCCCGAAGGCAAGCCACTGGGACTGAAGCTGCTGCAGCAGGTAAAGGAGCACAACCGTTCGATTCCCGTGGTCATGATCACCGGTCAGGGCACGAAAGAGCGGGCCGTCCAGGCGCTCCGGGCCGGAGCCCAGGACTTTGTCGAAAAGCCCTTTCAAATCGATGAGTTGGTTAAGCGCGTTGACAATGCTCTGGTTCAGCAAAAGGCCGTGCACGCGTTGGAGGAGAACGTCGAACTTCGCCGGCAACTCCAGGAGAAGTTTCGTTTCGACTCGATGATTGGGACCACCCCCTGCATGGAATCGGTGTATCGGCTGATCGAGCGCGTGGCGAATACAGACTCCACGGTTCTGATCCTCGGCGAGAGCGGCACAGGCAAAGAATTGGTGGCCCGGGCGCTTCACTATAACAGCCGCCGGGCGGCAATGCCGTTTGTCGCGGTGAATTGCAGCGCGTTGCCGGAACATTTACTCGAGTCGGAACTCTTCGGCCATCGCAAAGGTGCTTTCACTGGAGCCGCGTTCGACAAGGTGGGCTTGTTCCAGCATGCTGATGGCGGCACGATCCTGCTGGATGAAATCGGGTCGATGGCATCGAGCCTGCAAAGCAAGCTCTTGCGTTTCCTTCAGGACAAGGAGCTGCGACGGGTGGGAGACACCGACACAATCAAAGTGGACGTGCGTGTCCTGGCCTCAACGAACGAGCCCCTTCAACAGAAGATGCTCGACAAGTCATTTCGCGAAGATCTCTACTACCGCATCAGCGTCATTCCGATTCAACTTCCCGCGCTACGGGAGCGAACCGAAGACATTCCCCTGCTGGTGACGCATTTCGTCCAGCTCATCTGCCAGCGGCAGGGCACAGTGACACCTCGTTTCAGCGATGAAGTGATGGAGGTGATGAAGGGTTATCGGTGGCCCGGAAACGTGCGGGAACTGCAGAACGCCGTGGAACGAGCGACCGCGCTGTGTGATGGAGGTGTCGTGCTGCTCAAGGACCTGCCGGAACGCGTACTGGACGCGGTATCGGGACGCCGCGCGACAACGTCGAGGGAGGACGATGCGCCAACGCTGGCCACACAAGCCCCCGCGGTTCCTCGCGAGGTTCTCGGGCCGATAATCAGTCCATCGCTGGCCGAGAAAGCCGCTGGCGCCGCGCAATGGAGTCGAGGGTTGCCGCCGATCCCGCTCAAGGAGTTTCTGCATCGCCAGGAAGTCGATTACATCGAGCAGGTGATCCAAGCTGCCGGAGGGGACAAAGAGAAGGCTGCGGAGATGCTCGGGATTAGCATGGCGACTTTGTATCGCAAGCTGGCCGCGCCGTGCGCTGACGAGCAAGTCGAAGCCGAGAAGGTTCAGTCCCAGGTCTGATACAGCAACGCAGATCTGGAGACCGGCATAAGGGTGAGGTGTACACGAATATGGACGAACGGTACAGACGTGTTCGTTTGTCCGCACGTTTGTGTCCACACCAGCATCGCGTCGACCAGCCCGGTCTACAGAACTGCAAGAATTCTCACGTCTGAACCGGAAATGGCGGCAATTATTCAAAAATGAACGCGCGAAAACCGCGTCCGGAGCATGCGGCGGCGCAATGGCACTAATTCTGCTGAAATCGACCGCCGTGGAAACACAAACTCCAAAGAAGGTGAGGTGAATCAAAATGATCCGTAACATCCGTAATGACCGTTCGGCGTTCACCCTGGTTGAAATCATGATTGTGGTTGCCATCATTGGGTTGCTCGCCGCACTCGCGGTCCCGGGTTTCGTCAAAGCCCGCAAACAGTCTCAAGGCCGGCGCATTCTCAATGACTGCCGTCAGATGGACGCAGCCATTGACCAATGGGCGCTTGAAACCGGTCAGACTGACGGTGCGACCGTCAACTCGACTGGCGCTGCGACATATCTGAAGACGCAGTGGAAGACAACGGATTTGCTCGGGAACTCCTTCGCCGTAAGTGGCGTGGGGACAGGGCAGATCACGATTGCCGCGACCACGAAGACCGCGTTGCAGGGAGTTGGCATCGATTGGGGTCCGTACTAAGCACGGAATCCCGACGCAAGCGCATCTGCGCTTGATGTGAGAACTCGCCAGAGGCAGGAGGGTCATACCTCCTGCCTCTGCTATTGAAAGCAGGGGATCGATCGTTACGGTGGAGTGGGGTACTTGAATCCGAGGAGCATTCCTGTTGGAGATTCCCGTTGAGGTCCTGGAAATCACATACGGAAGTCGTGTTCGCGTGATTGGCAGCGCCGTATAAACCAGCCTCGTTTCAACCGCTGACTGAAGGAAGGAGGAACGGCGTCGGGCGTTTTCGTGGGTCCGAGAGCGGCCCGTGTGATTGAGCCTTCTGAAGGGCTTTTGCAGGAGGCGGTGCAGCACTTCGGAACTCGGCGAAGTCAACGCGGTGGCGCACAACGCCTCCTCTTGGAAGAACGAGAGGCGACGGAAGTAGTGGCACATCAGATGCTTAGTAATTGGAGGGAGTGTGGCAAGTAATCATGTTTTTTAGCCTTAATAAACGGCGTAAACCAGAAGTCGCGCTCGGCATTGATATCGGGGCCAGCCAGATCAAGGCGGCCGTTATTCGTCGTGAACGAGATGGGTTCGAGCTTCTGGAGTACGCCGTTCACAACGTGCCATCCACTGCCGCCAAAGCCTACCGGGGACCCGAATTTGCCACGGAACTACAGAAAACCATCGATGGCATGAAGACCTCCGAGCGCCACGCCTACGTTACGATCAGCTGTAGTTCCGCCATGGTGTGCCAGGCGGAGTTCCCGCCTGTCCCCTTGGAGGAAATCAAGAGCGCGCTGAAGCTCAACAGCGCGGGTTATTTGCGGCGTGATTTCTCCTCGTACTACCTCGACGCTTTCGAACTGAAGAAGGGCCCGCAGGATTCCAAAGGCAGACCGAAGGAACCGGATAAGAGCAAGGACGCGGCAAAAACCAAGGACGGCGCCAGGGCAAAGGACGCAGAGAACAAGCCGAAGGAGAAGGATACGGCCAAGAAGACCGTGCTGGTCGGCGGGGCGAACAAAGAGGAAGTGGATGCCTGCCGTGAGGCGCTTACCACGGCAAAAATCAAACCTCAAGTCATTGAGCTGGCGGCGATCTCCGTCATCAATGCGTTTCAGGTCGGTCATCCCGAGATCAAGGACGATGTCGTGGTCCTCGTGGATATCGGCGCGCGCATGACGAGCGTCAATTTTCTGCAGGGCGGACTGCCGCTGATCACACGGATCATGCATTTCGGCGGCTTGCAATTGACCGAGTATATCGGCCAGGTGCTCATGCTCAAGCCCCAGGAGGCGGAGGAGGAAAAGCGCAAGATGTCCCCGCCCGTGCAGGAGCTGGTGAAAACCGCGATCTCGCCTCTGGCGCGGGAGATCCGATCCTCCATCGACTTTTTCGAGCGCCAGAATGATCTGCACGTCCAGCGGATTTACGCTTGTGGTGGCTCCGCCTGCTCGGCGCCCGTGCTGGCCATTCTCGGAGAAGCGGTTGGCACGACCGTCGAATGCTGGAATACCGTGGACAGTCTTGATGTAAGCCAGTTCAACGGAGGCACGCGACGGGTGCACTCCATCGGACCATCCCTGGCCGGGGCCGTGGGCGTGGCGGTGTCGCGGCTCTCATAGGCCACGAGTACAACGATGACGGCGATCACACTGAACCTGCTGGCCGAGGAACAACTGGCGCAAGAGGCGCGCGCCAGGGACCCGGTCAAATTGTTCATCGCCATTGGCCTTGGCGTGCTCACCGCCATTGTGGCCTGGGGCGGCGTCCTTTCGGCGATTCTGATGCAGAAGCGTTCCGAGCTCGGCGGCCTCCAAGCGAAATGGGACAAGATCAACGACAGCGCGGCGGAGAGTGATTTTCAGCGGCTCAATGCATACGCGGAAGAAATCCTGGCGGCGAATCACTCGCGGGTATTGATTGCTCCGCAGCTTGCGCTGGTGAAAGACGTGGTCTTGCCGACGGTTCAGCTGACGCAGATCGATTTCGCCTTGAGCATTGACGACAATGCCTCGGGCAACAGTGGCGACGACGACAGTGGCCGCCACCCGAAGAAGGTTCAGCGGCTCGTCTTGCGACTAAACGGCAAGGCGTTCGGCGCCGAGCCCGAATTGGAAGTGGACCGGTTCTTGAAGGCGCTTCACAGCGATCCGCGATTTGGCCCGCTTGTCGAGGATATCGAGTTGCGAGCCATCGGACGCGTAACGGACGCCGACAAGGCGGGCGTCAAGCGAGAGGCGGCGAACTTTTCCATCGAGTGTTGGTTCAAGGAGAAGAAGACGAAGTGAAGACCTCCTTCATCAAGAAACTGCCGAAAGAGAAGCTTCAACAGGTCGTGTTCATCTGCGTTGTAATGCTGGCCACGATTGTGGGCGTCGTGAATTTCTACGTTCTCAAGAACTGGAGCGCGCTCACGGAGATCAACGCCAACATCGACAAGATTAACGACGACATCGTGGCCGCTGAGCGGCGCACCCGTGGAGCGCAGTCGGACGTTGCCCATCGCGCCGAAGTGAAGTCGTTTGTCGAGGCCCAAAAGGGCACGATGGTTTCGGGGGATCCATTCGCCTGGGTGGTGCGCGAGTTCACATTGTTGGCTCAGCAGCACCCCGTACAGGTCAGTGGGCTGCATCCGGGAGCGAAGATCGAGACCGCCGCGAACTCGAAAAATCGCACGTATACCGCGGGGATCGATTTGTCGGGCACCTACGATCAGATTGGAACATTCGTCAGGGACCTGGAAAACAAGTTTCCCACGGCCGAAATTCGGGCTCTTTCGATGAGCGGAAGCGCTGAAGATCAGGGACAACATAATGCGTCATTGACCATCGTCTTGCGCGTCCGTCCGCCCGAACCAGTTAGGAAAACGGAGGTTAAAAAGTCGGCATGAAGCCCTATTCACATTCTCCTGCCTGGATCCGTAGCTCCATCCCGAACGACGGGGCGGCGACGAATCGGCGCTCGCTCGTCGCGGGACGCGCGCGGAGGAAGCGGGCCCGCGTGGCTTCGACCGGGTGCCAATCTTCCTCGAGCGGCGGGATATCAGCCTCTCTCAGAGTGGTCGGGGTGCTGGCGTTTTGCCAGGCGATCTTCTTTTTGGTTCTGTTTCTCTTTCTGTGCGCTCGGGCCGGGGCTGCCACCGAGAACAAGTCCGAGCACGGTCTTGAATTGATCCCATCGACTTATACGATTCAAAGCACTCGCGACCCATTTGGGGCGCAGGCGGTTGGCGCACCGGTGACGAACGGAACTCCGACCGTTGCCTCTGTGGATACCAGTACGCTGAAGTTGACGGGCATTCTCTATGACGCGGTCCGTCCGTCCGCACTGGTCAACGACCAGCTTCTCGAGTTGAACCGGGCCGTGCGAATGCCCACCGCGCAAGGGGAAGTGGAGGTCAAGGCATTGTCCATCACTCGCGAGCGTGTTGTGCTGCAGGTGGGGGGACAAAAAGTTGAATTGAGGCTCGGGGGCGGGGACCCCAATTAGGCGCGCCACGGGTGTCCCCGGGGAATGCCGGCACCGGAGCGTGCACGGACTGGCGCAGATGCTGCTAGTTTAGGAGGAGGACGAAATGAAAACGCCGCGACTGTTGAGCATGTGTTTGTTGGGGACCATGCTGTGCTCCCTTTGCTTTGCGGGAGGCACGGTACCTTCGAATACCATTCAGGTAGTGACTGCGCCGATGGCCCTCACCACGACGGCAACCTCGACTGCCGCCCCGCCTGTTGTGACCACATCAACGAACACCCCTGCTCCCGTGGCCAGTGAGCCCATCGAAATCGGGTACATCGAAGCCGACATCCAAAACGTGTTGCGCACTCTGGCGGCCAAAGCAGGCGTCAATTTGATCCTGGGTGACGAAGTCACCGGCAAAGTCACCGTCAATTTGAAGGGCATTTCCTACGAACAGGCAATGCAGTTGATCGCCGAATCGAAGGGGTATGCCTACGTCAACGACAATAACGTGGTAAAAATCAAATCGCGGGAGTCTCTCGATGTTGAGCCCATCGAGTTGCGACTATACACGCTGGCCTATGCCAAGGCCGAGGACGTCAAGAAGACCCTCGATCCCGTTCTGACCAGGCAGGGCAAAATCGAGGTGGATCCACGAAGCAATACTCTGGTGCTTTCCGATACGCCATCCAGCCTCTCGAAGATCATGCCGCTGATCAAGGCTCTCGATACGGAGACTCCCCAAGTGTTGATCGAGGCGAAGTTTGTGGAGACCACAAAGAACCCGCAGAAAAACCTGGGGATCGATTGGAGCGGCACACTGCTCGGCCACCAACTGTCGGCAACGGGCTATCGCGTTGCTCCCGGGACTGACCCCACAGGTCCAACCTCGTACGCGACCGACCCCAACAGCGGCGGGAATCTGACCGGCTTTACCTTGCAGAAGAACCTGAACGGCGGCCCATGGAGCGCACCGTATGCACTTCTGAACCCCGGCAACGCTGCGATCGTGTTCAATTACCTCAATCAGGATACGGACTCTGAATTGCTGGCCAATCCCCGTGTTGTCGCGACGGACAACGTCAAGACGCGCATTTCCATCGCCGAGCAGTATCCGATTCCAAACTTCGCGTTTAGCGAGCAGACAGCGTCGCTGCAAATCTCCGGTTTTGACTACAAGGACATTGGCATCATCCTGACCGTGACACCACGGGTCAATCGCAACGACTACGTGACGCTGGACGTCCAGCCGGAAGCGAGCAGCTCGACGCAGAACGCGACACTGCAAAGCGGCGGAGGTAATGCCGTGCAGATTCCCATTATCAACACGCGCACCGCGCAGACGACGGTCCTCATCAAGAGCGGCAATACACTGGCCATTGGCGGCCTGATGCGTGTAGACACCAGTGACAATTACAGCAAGGTGCCGATCATGGGCGATGCGCCATTGCTTGGCCCCTTGTTCCGCAACCGAAGCCTGAGCAAGACGAAACGCGACCTGTTAATCTTTTTAACACCGACGATTGTGCATCCGGACCAGCAAACCGGGTACGAGAAATACGTCAATGGATTGCCGAACGAGCCCGTTTACACAAACGACAAATGGATGCCGAAGGACAACTCGGAACCGCGGAAATTCTTCGGATTATTCGGCAATGGCTCCAGCAAGACCAATAGCATGGTGCCAGCACAGAATTTCGGTCCGAAGTAATCGGTCGATGGAAGATCACAGGGTTCCCGAGAGGTGAGGGCGGGAGCCCGGGGTGGGGAGGGGCGTCCGATACGGACGCCCCTCGCACCATTGCGAATGTTTCTCAGTCCCGCGTGGACAATCCAGGGAGGGCTCCTGTGGAATTCTCGGAAACCGCGGGACCAGCACGATATTGTTTGGGAAGCATTCCGGGTATGTCATTTGCTGCTAAAAACGGTAGTCGTATGCGGTCGAGGACAAGGAGATATGATGACGCGCAGGTCATTCAAGGGGGAAGCGGGGTTCACGCTGGTGGAGTCCATGTTGGCCCTCGGGATTCTTGCCGTTTCGCTCAGCGCCTGCGTGATCAGCTTTGACTTGTCCATGGAGGCGGTCAAGACCGGGGCCAACCAGATGGCCGCCCTGCATTCCGTCCGTTTGGAACTGGAGACTCTGCGCACGCTGAGCCTGACCAATTCTTCCTCGTTGAATGCGGGCACGCACGTGTTCACCAATGGTACCGTCACGGGGATATACACGGTCAGCAACATAAACTCCTGTACGAGGAATCTGTCCGTGAGCGTTGCCTACCTGAATTATATCAATCAAGCTCCCCGAGCCTGCATCGGAACAAACACCTTGACGACGACGCTGACGTCGACACTGCACCCATGAAGACTCCGCCTACCACGCCAGCGCGATCGGCACGCGGTTTCACGCTTATCGAAATGTCCATTTCGATGGGTATCGTCGCCATACTTACCATTGCCATGTTCGATGTCTTCTGTCAGGTCTGCAAGTTCTACAACGAGACAACTCTGATGAGCGCGACCGCGAAACAGGCCAGCCTCGGACTGGACCGCATGGTTATCGGTATCGGCACCAACGCCGGCTTGCGCGAAGCCCAGCAGAGCACCGTTACCACTTCGTCAACAAGTTCCAATTGGGTGCTATCGTATGATGGCAGCCTTTCGTTCACCTATTCCACAAACAAACACACGATCGTCGACCAATCGGGCAAATGCATTGTGACCAACCTGGTCGCGTCGACGATCGCCAATCTGACCAACGGCGTTCAGATTTCCCTCTCGGTTGCCCAGAGTTGTGGCGGAAAAACAGTGACCAACACGATGGCGACGTTTGTGCAATTCAGGAATTAGCCCATGCCAGAACCGTCGATGAAATCATTCATAAGGAAGTTCGGTTATGAATAAAAGCAAGCCAGTGCGCCTGGGACCCGAAGGGTCTGTCTTGATTGTTGTGTTGTGCCTGTTGTTCATTGTCGTCGGCTTGGTGCTGACAATCCTCGACGTGGCCAGCGATCACCGGACGGTCGCCGTGCGGCAGTTGAATCTGGATCAAGCCATGTACGTGGCCGAAGCCGGGGTCGAAGTTGGCGCCCGGTTCATGGAATCGAATCTCACGGTCATGGTCAATTCGTCCACCGGCGCGACCAATGGCAGCGGGAACGTCGGTTCGGGTACGTACAACTGGTTCATTTTTCGGACTAACACCAGCACGTACTGCATTATTTCGACAGGGACAGTCCAGGGGGTCATCAATGGAAGCGGGAGCAGCAAATCTCTGTCGCGCGTCGTCAGCTTGCTCGATGTCTACCAGCCGACGTACGCCGAATTCGCGCTCTGGAGCAGTAACAACGCGGCCATCAACTTTGGCGGCGGAGACACCTTCTACGGCCATGTGCACTCCAATACGGAACTGTACTTCGATGGCAATGCGTCATTCTACGCCCCGCTGACGTCCGAGTACGGTACCTATTCCGGGAGCATCTCCAGCGTATACCTCCAAGATGGCCTCGCCCTGAACTCGTATCAGGGACAGATGGCCGATATAGATTTCAACAACGGCACTCAGAACGGCTCCGCGTCTCTGAAGACCCTCGCGACCGCCGGTGGTACGCTGAATGTCGTCATCAGTGGCACCACGACCCTCACCTTCAATGGCGGCACCGTCTCGATTACCAATCCAAACCAGGGATGGACGAATCACAGTTACTCGATCCCGTCCGCCGGCGGCGTGATCTACGTCGCCAATGTCGGTACCTATACCTCGGGATCCAAATCCGGCACCGTCTACCTCGAAGGAGGTAATATCACCGGCCCTTTGAGCGTTGTCAGCGAAAATGACATGTACATCGAGAATAGCATCACCTACACCCACAATCCCGTCAACAATCCCACCACCACCGACGCCTTGGGACTGATTTCGCAGGACGATATTTGGGTCGATACGGGCGCACCCGCCGCCCTGACAATTGACGCTGCCATGATCGCCGCCGGCACTTCTACTCTCACCAGTGATACCAGCCCCGGCTCCTTCGGCGTGGTCAACTACGACTCGAGAACCCCCACCGGCACCCTCACCGTTTACGGCGGAATCGTTCAGCAGTCGCGCGGCGCCGTGGGCACACTCAACCGCTCGGGAGACATCGGGACCGGCTACGTCAAGAATTACAGCTACGACGCGCGCTTCCTCACAAAACCGCCTCCCGATTACCCGGTGGTCTCGGGACAAATCAACTTCAGCCAATGGCAGGAGAGCCACTAATCCGATATGAGCCGAATCGCTTCCCTTCTGGACACTGATTCGAAACGCTGGCTCGCGGTTCTGGCCGCGGCCGTCGCTGTCTCGATCGTCTTCATCACCTACTCGTTCCTGAAGACATTGTCGCCAGCCGAGCCGACCGTGGTGGCGTCGCAGAAACCAGCCCCGCCGCCCGCCGACACGCCCGTCACGCGCGCCGAGCCGGACTGGAATGCCACTCCGGCCTCCACGCCGTTGGTCGAGTCCGCCGCCACCCGACCTGACCCGTTCGCCGCCCAGTACGCCGCGGAAGCCAGGGACGCCGCCGCGCACGATCCCGTGGCCCACGCGAAAGCCGTGCAGCATCAGGCCGGCTACCTCCGCGACCTCATCTCCCAGGGCAAACTCCCGCAGGGCTTCGGCAAACTGACAAAGGAACAGGTTGATGACATGGAAAAGAAAGGAGTCCTCATCGAATAGGCCCTCCACGCTCCCCGTCTCACGTCACTTCCAGCCGCTTCGCGATCCCGAATTTCTCGATCCGCTTCCGCAACGTCGCCCGCGTGATCCCCAGCAGCTTCGCCGCCTGCACCTGATTCCCGTTCGTCTCCGTCAACGCCCGCGTGATCAACTCCCGTTCCACCAACGCCATGATCTTCAGGCTCCGATCTTTCTTCGCCAGCGCGTACAACGGCCGCACCGCTGCGTCGATCGCCGCCACCAGGTCCTCCGCCGGCACCGCCGCCGTCCGCATCTCCCGCACTTCCGACGGCAAATCCTTCGGCAGTATCGAATCGCCCCGCGCCACCACCGCCGACCGCTCGATCACGTTCTCCAATTCACGCACGTTCCCGGGCCATGGCGATCGCTCGAGGATCTTCAGCGCTTCCGACGAAATCTTCGTCACGCGTCCGCCGCCCGTCCCCGACTTCACCAGCCGCTGCAGAAAATAATGCACCAGCAACCGCACGTCTTCCTTCCGCTCCCGCAACGGCGGCAGATGGATCCGCACCACGTTCAACCGATAATACAGGTCTTCGCGGAATTTCTTCGCCGATACGAGCTGCTCGGGCGCCCGATTCGTCGCCGCGATCACCCGCACGTCGCAGTGAAATGTCTGGTTGCCGCCCACACGCTGGAATTCGCCGTTCTGCAAGACCCGCAAAATCTTCGTCTGCGTCGCCAGCGGCATGTCGCCGATCTCATCGAGAAAAATCGTGCCGTGATCGCACTGCTCGAATTTCCCAATCCGCCGGTCCGCCGCGCCCGTGAACGCGCCTTTCTCGTGCCCGAATAATTCGCTCTCCAGCAGATTCTCCGGGATCGCCGCGCAGTTGATCGCCATGAACGGTTTGTCCGCCCGCAAACTGTGATGGTAAATCGCCCGCGCCACCAGCTCCTTGCCCGTCCCGCTCTCGCCGGTAATCAACACCGTCGCTTCCGACTGCGAGACCTGCCCGATCAGCTTGAACACCTGCTGCATCGCGTCGCTCTTGCCCACGATCCCTTCGGCGTGGTCTTCACTCCCCAGCAGCGGCTGATAACTCACCACCTCCCGCATGTCCCGCGCCGCTTTCAGCGCCGACTCGATCAACGCCTTCAGCTTCGGCACCTCCAGCGGTTTGAGCACGTAGTCGTACGCCCCGAGCTTCATCGCCTCGATCGCCGTCTGCGTCGTCCCGAACGCCGTCATCATGATGATCAGCAGCTTCGGGTCAAGCTCGCGCAGCTTGCGCAACACATCCAACCCGCTCGTCCCGCCCATGCGAATATCCATCACCACCAGGTTCGGCCGCTCTTTGGCCACCATGCGGATGGCCTCTTCGCCGTTCCCCGCTTCCACCACCTGCAACGTCTCGCTGGTGAGATTGCGCTGAAACGCTCGCCGAATGTCGGCCTCGTCGTCTACAACCAGGAGCTTATCCATATCGCCGCGCATCATAGTCCCCTCAACCCCCGTGTTCAAGCCCCCCGCCTGCACCAATTTGGAGATGCGCCGACTTGCCTGCTCGCGAGTTGTATCCGGAGTCGGCGCTTTGCCGTTCCGCAGGGGCTGGTGTAGCGTCGCTCGACCGCCCGCCGTCCGCGGAAACGGGCAAGGGGAGGTACGGCGCGGCGGCCATCACGGAATTGGCTTCGTTTTTGGGTTCGTTTTGGTAACCCTTCAACACCGGGCTCGCCGGAATTGGCTTCGTTTTGCAGTCCCACCCCCCCAAAAACCGTTGCTCTTCCTCGTGCTCCGAGGCCAAACGAAGCCATTTTTACCCCGAACGAAGCCAAACGAAGCCAATGCGTTTTTCGCGTCCCGCGTCCTCATAACCAATTGGCAGATCGCGCGTTCCATGAGCAGTACCCTGCGAAAACCATTGGCTTCGTTTCGTAGTATATAGGGCCCCACCCCTCCCCTCCCGCCGGACTGGTAACCAAGCCTATGTCAAAGAACAACACCCCGCATCCTATCCTGTAACGATATCCATGTCAACTCATAAATCCCAAAAGAGATGATACTCCATCCAAACCAGCCCATCCGTCCTATTGGTTCCACCGATCCGTCCGCCTGCCCGAGAAGGTGTCACCCTGAGCTTGTCGAAGGGTCTCTGTCGTTTCCTTTCCGCACCCGTCTCCTCGCCCCCTTGGGGGAGAGGGTCAGGGTGAGGGGGCTGCCCAGTGGCAATTTCGCCGACCACCAAATTTCCACGCAACCAAACCGTCCGAGCATCATCCAACCCAAAAAGGGAGCACATCATCATGACTACATCCGCCAAATCACTCGCCAACAAAACCGCCGTCGTCACGGGCGCATCCAAAGGCATCGGCGCCGCCATCGCCAAACACCTCGCCCACGAGGGCGCCGCCGTCGTCGTCAATTATTCGTCCAGCAAGGAGGACGCCGACCGCGTCGTCGATGAGATCGCCAAACATGGCGGCCAAGCCGTCGCCATCCACGCCAATCTTGCCAGACAATCCGACATCAACCGCCTCTTCGCCGAAACCGAAAAAGCCCTCGGCAAAATCGACATCCTCGTCAACAACGCCGGCACGTACGAGTTCCGGCCCCTCGCCGACATCACCGAGGATCATTTCCGCAAACAATTCGACCTCAATGTCCTCGGCCTGCTCCTCGCGACCCAGCAGGCCGTCCGCCATTTCCGGGACAGCGGCGGCAGCATCATCAACATCAGCTCCCTCGTCAGCCGGTACGGCGTCCCCAACGCTTCCGTCTACAGCGCCACCAAAGGCGCGGTCGACGCGCTGACCCGCGGGCTCGCCGTCGAACTCGGTCCCCGCAAAATCCGCGTCAACGCCATCAACCCCGGCATGGTCGAAACCGAAGGACTCCGCGCCGCCGGCGTCGCCGAAAGCGACATGCGCAAGTCCGTCGAATCCCAAACACCCCTGGGCCGCATCGGCCATCCCAGCGACATCGCCGCCGCCGCCGTCTTCCTCGCTTCACCCGAATCCGAATGGATGACCGGCCAAACCCTCCACATCAACGGCGGCTTCCGCTAAACGGACACCGGCACCCCGAGCCCGCCCGCCCTGCCGGCGGGGGAGAGGATTAAGGTGAAGGGGGTGCCTGCCCACATTCCTCCTCGCCACTCCTTCGATCCCCTCGCCCTTGATGGAGAGGGTCAGGGTGAGGGGGTGCCTGTATATATCTCCTCGCCCCCTTGGGGGAGAGGATTAAGGTGAGGGGGTGGCTGTATATCTGGTTGTGGAGCGCCGGTCTCCCGACCGCGCGCACTCGACCCGGCCGAATGTCTCCGTCCTCCTTGGTTGCGCGAGCGTCCCACTTGCGGCCGTCTTCCCTGTCCCCCCAACACTCCGTTACTCCAATACTCCATCAATCCATGCCCCGGTTTTCCTTCCCCAATTTCCTTTTCCCCTCTGCTCTCCCATGCTACTAATCCCCCATGTCCGATGTCCCGCCCTCGTCCGCCGAAGCTCGTGGAGCGAAGGCGGAACTTGTCCGCCATAGCCTTGGCGAAGGCGGATCGCGTGCCGACCAACTGGTCAAGGTCCGCAGAGAAGGCTAGGGGTTGCTCGTCTTGAAGGGGTGCGGCGACCGTCTCGACCTACCGCAGGCGCTTGCGCGCAGGATGCACGGTGTAAAGCGTCTGGTCCTCCGCGACCGTGCACGCGTTCCTGGTCAGGATCACCTTTTCAAATGCTAGCCGTGCAGGAGAGAAGAGGTCGGAATTCTCAGCTTTGAGGTAGCGAGCTGCCATACGGCAATACTCCGACTCAATTTCCACGCCAACGCTGTTGCGGCCCGTCTTAAGGGCAGCCACCAGCGTGGTGCCTGAGCCGCAGAACGGGTCGAGGACAGTGTCACCGGTAAACGAGAACATTCGAACGAGGCGTCGCGCCAGTTCGAGTGGAAATGGGGCCGGATGGTGTTTGGTGGAGGCGCCGGTTAGGTTCCATATTTGCTGAAACCAGGTATCGAACTCCTTCTTGTTGATACGGCTGGCCTCACGCTGGCCATTGGTCGGCTGGCGGTACCCTCCCGGTTTGCGCTGCATCAGGATGAACTCCATGTCATTCTTGATGATTGCATTCGGCTCGTACGGCTTACCGAGGAACTTCGAGCCGTTGGAAACCTCATACGAGGCATTGGATATCTTGTGCCATATGATCGGATTCAGGTTGTCGAATCCGATTCGACGGCACAGGACACAGATGTCTGCATGGAGAGGGAACACTAGGTGCCTGCCAAAACGCTTGCGCGACACACACACGTCGCCGACAACGCAAACAAGCCGCCCACCTGGGACAAGGACACGGAAGAGATGCCGCCAGACTTTGTCTAACTCGCCAAGAAAAGCTTCATAGTCCTGAATGTGGCCAAGCTGGTTGGGATTCTCGGCGTAACGTTTCAAGTTCCAGTAAGGCGGTGACGTTACAACGAGGTGTGTCGACTCGTCGGGCAAAAACGACAGGTCTCGGGCATCCCCGTTGACAAGCCTGTGAACGGTCTGTTCCATGGAGTCAGACCGCTCCTCCGACGTGGGCGACTAACGTTTTCGCGAATCGTTCCATTGAGAGGTCGTCTGCCGGGGAGTGGAAGCTCCCTCTGAGACCCGTGCGGCTATCGGAAGTGATAAACGCCGATGACGTGTAATGGCGTTCAAGCACCAGTTTCCTGCAGAATAGCTCGTATCGGCGCATATACGACGCGCCGCGAAACTCCGTGAATACCTTGAAATGCGGCTCCTGCACACTGACTGGCCGCTTCGACGCCTCACAGTCTTCCAGCATGAAGAAGTAACCAAGGAACGGTTGTGGGCTGTCCAAAAAGGCGCGCTCACGAAACGCGGTCCACAAATCCAAGGCGCTACCCATCGCCTCTTCGGTGCGATTGTTAAAGTTGTTGCCGAAGGAAGGGCCGACTTGTGACTTGGCCTCGATGGCGGCAATCAGCGTGCGCTCCTTTACCACAAGAAGATCCCACTCCTTTGTCGGACGGAAGAACCCGGGCAACTCGATGGCCCTCTTGCGGAAGATAAACTCTCTTGGAACGCCAGCATCCGCGATCAAGTCAGAGAACAAATCAACAAATCCGTCCATTTGCGCACCACCTGTCACGGCGCTGCGCAGACCTTGGTCGGCTTTGCCTATTTCCTCCTGTCGGCGGCGCTGCGAAAGACGCGTTTGCCAATAGTGTGTCACGGCCCGCCGTGTTCTGGAGTCCATCTCCCGTAGACTGTTATTCGATGGCATGCTGCGGCCAGTATAGCGAATCTCACCGAAAGTTCCAATACTACGGAAGCAGGGAGCATTATCGCCCTCGGCCGAACCCTCACCACCATCTGGGTCGCCGGCCTCACCGGCATCATCAAAGAATCCGGTTAACCCTCCGCCTTCGTGTTCGAGGGCAGGGGACATTCGTGCCCACTTGTCCGCTTAGGGCGGAACTTGTCCGCTTTCGTGCCATTCGTGTCTCCTTCGTGTCTTTCGTGTCATCCCTCGGCTCCTTGGCTCCTCCCTCTTTGTGGTGAAAAGGCAGCCTTCCCTGTCACCTTTTCGCCTCTAACTGCCACGTAATGAGTGATATGATTGCGACCAGAATCAAGCCCATGCCCGCTACCGTCACCGCCCGCACCGACGCCGAATTGGTGGCCGACACGTTGTCCGGCAACCGCGACGCCTTCGCTCAAATCGTCGCCCGCTATCAGGCCCTCGTTTGCGCCCTGACCTATAGCGCCTGCGGCAATTTCCTGGTCAGCGAAGACCTGGCCCAGGTCACCTTCATCACCGCCTGGTGCGAACTCCGCAAACTCCAGGAACCCTCCAAACTCAAGTCCTGGCTGTGCGGCATCGCCCGCAACGTCGCCCACAATTCCCGACGCCGCGGCTCGGATACACTGACCGCCCAGCCCGAGACGCCGGAGAATCTCCCCGAGGAATCCGTCGAGCAGACGACCCCGCGCGACCACGCTATCAGCCAGGAGGAGGAAGCGATCTTGTGGCACTCGTTGGGCGAGATGCCGCCAATCTATCGCGAGCCGCTGGTGTTGTTCTATCGCCAACATCAATCTGTCGCGGCGGTGGCCGGGGCGCTCGACGTGTCCGAGGACGTCGTCCGGCAGCGATTGTCTCGCGGCCGCGCCATGCTCGCCGAGCGCGTCAACCGCATCGTCGAATCCACACTGAGGGACACCGGCCCAACACCGGCCTTCACGGCGGGCGTGCTCGCGGCGCTGCCGTTCGCCGCCGTTTCGGCCACAACTGCCGCCGTGGGCGCGGCGGCCACCAAGAGCGGCGCGACAGCCAAGTCCGCGGGTTGGTTGGCCGCTCTGGGCGCAATCCTGACCGCCGGTGTTCTGTTCTTATTCTCGGTCCTCGCCTTCTTGCTGTTCTCAGGCGTCTGCATCGGATACGTGATGAGCCGGGCTGCCAGACGATCCGCCCGACAGCGCGGCAACGTTGTCCGCTTCTGGCGCATGGTGTCCGCAGGTTTCCTGGTGTTTGTCGTTCCGGGTTATTGCCACGGCTTTGGGCTCAAGGAAGGCTGGTGGACCTGGCTCGGCCTGCTCTATCCTTTTGTGGGAGTTGCCCTGGCGATCTGGGCGTTTCGGTGGTGGCGTGACTCGTTCCGTCAGGAAACCAGCGCGAAGCCGCCCTTGATGACATCCAACAAGTCCTTCTTCACCTGGCTCGGCCTCGGAATGGTCATCCCGACCCTTCTCTCCGTCCTCTTCGCGCTCGCACTTTTCCGTGGACCTCTGACCGCTCAGCGTATCCCCGGGGAGGAAGCGCAGAAGATCATTGCCGAGCGCAGCGACGCGCAAATCCGGCTGCAGACGTACAAAGGTGCTCCGAAGACAATCTGGATCCGCCTGCCCGAGAACCGCCGCCGCGTCGAATTCTGGACCCCAGCCGAGGAACCCACGCTCTCGGCGCTCACCAGGAGCGGACGCACCTATACATCCTTCGAATTCTACGAACACTTGCTCCCCATGCGATGGCTGGCCTTGCTCTCCCTGTTCCTTACGCCGATCGGCATCGTCATCCTGTTGGGCCGACCTTGGAGGAACGCGTCCGGTCAACCCGAGACCGAGGTGCCAACAATCGAGAGAGTGGCCGCGAAATCATTCGCTGTGGGTCTCGCCTTGGCGCTGGCCGCGGCAGCAGTGTGGCTCGGGTTGACGACACGCTGGCAAACCCGGTTCATCTCCTCCGTCGAAGCGCAACAAATCATTCTCGAACACAAAGACGCGCAAATCGAGATCGACCAATACAAGAACGGTTCGAGCGATCTCCATATCACGCTGCCCGGGAACCGCCGTCCTCCGATTTTCGTCGCGCCCGCCGATGAATCGACGCTGGCCCTGCTGGCCGAACATCACATTGCCTATCGCACCTTGGTTCAGGGACCGGACTTCGGGTTTGCCGACCCAATTCCCAGCCACTCGTTGGTGTACATCATTCTCCTGACCGCCAGCGCCGCTCTCCCCTTGTGGTGGGCCGTGAAGAATCCAGCCGTTTCATCCCCCGTCCAAAGCTGAAGGGCTGCAACTGGGTACCATCTGGGTCGCCGGCCTCACCGGCCTCATCAAAAAACCCGGCTAACCCTTCGCCGCCACCCCAATACTCCATTACTCCATCACTCCATTTCTCCATTCCCTCCATCCCCTTTCGGCTACTCGGCTACTGTCGCCGCCCTTCGCTTTGGTCGCCGACCCATTGCACCCTGCCGCAACCTGTGGAATGGTAGGTTCACTCAATCGGAATCAACAATGAAAAAACGCAAAACCAATCCCAAGGTCGATGCCGTGTTGCGGAAAGCCGAGAAATGGCAGGACGAACTGCAGAGACTGCGAAGGATCATTCTCGACTGCGGACTCACCGAAGAATTGAAGTGGTATCAGCCGTGTTACACGCTGGACGACCGAAACGTTGTCCTCATCCACGGATTCAAGGAATACTGCGCGATTCTGTTCATGAAAGGCGCTCTGCTAAAAGATCCCAAGGGTATTCTCATCCAACAAACCGAGAACGTGCAGGCCGGACGCCAGATTCGGTTCACCACTCTGCGGGAAATCGTCGGGCTGGAACCCGTCTTGAAAGCCTATATTCGTGAAGCCATCGACGTGGAAAAAGCCGGTCTGGAAGTGAAGTTAAAACCGACATCCGCATTCAAAATGCCCGACGAATTTCGCACGACACTGGCTAAAAACCCTGCCGTGAAATCGGCCTTTAAGGCCTTGACCCCGGGACGCCAGCGAGGCTACCTCCTCTATTTCTCCGCCGCCAAACAATCCAAAACCCGCGAGTCACGGATTGAAAAATCTCTGCCGCAAATCCTCAAGGGTAAAGGACTGCAGGATGAGTAGTTCGATGAGAAGACAAACCGATCGAACTGTGAGACGCCGATCTTGTCGCTCACGCAACACCTGACATCGTACCGCGCCCACTCGTTGGCTCGTATTCCCAGCATCATCAAAGAATCCGGCCAATCCCCCGCGTTATGGCAACGGGCCAAAGACAACCATGTTATCCGAACCGTTGCCGTAGGGGATGGTGCCGCTGGTGCCAAGCACCGCAATCAGGTACTGCCCTGACGCGGAGACGCCGACAGGCAGATTGACGCTCAGATTTGCCTTCTTGACCTTGTTGGGCTTGATCGTGCCCATCCCCTGCAACTTCAGACGCGTGTCCGTCAGGCTCACGCTGCCGTCGTTGGAAAGATAGTACGCGACCAGACAACCCGTTGCCGTCGCGCCGCCGCGGTTCACCGCGTAGAGCTGGCCCTTTACTTTGCAATGCTGACCGTCCTTCTTCATCGCACAGGTCTGGACCACTCCCTCCCACGCACCTTGCAGATTGGCACTCGGACCAATCCCGGCCTCCGTGACCTTGAACGTCTGGCCCGCAATCGTCATCGTGCCGCTGATCGCGTTGCTGCTCAGATTGGCGGCCACGGAAAACGTAACCGTCCCATTGCCCGCGCCGGCATTGGTGGAGAGAATCGTGATGAACCCGTTGTTGCTCGCCGCTGTCCACTCGCAGTGATCCGAAGTGCTCACCGTCACACTGTCTGTCCCGCCGGACACAGGGAAGTTCTCCGACAACGGCGCGATCCCGTAGCTGCAACTAAATCCAGCCTGGCTAATCGTAAACGCCTGGTTATTCACCAGGATCGTCCCCGAACGGGCGCTCGTGTCGCTGTTGGCGGACACGTTGTAGCTCACCGTGCTCGTCCCGCAGCCGTTCGTGACGCCGGTCAGCTGAATCCACGCCTCGGCCGTGCTCGCGGTCCAGCAACAACTGCTGCCGCCTTCCACGGTGAAACTTCCCGTCGTCCCCGCGGCCGTGCAGTTCGCCGACGTGGGGACCAGAGTGCAGTTGGACTGGAATAGAATGTACAGCTTGGAATCGGCGGGGTTCATCGCGTACAGCAGGTCGTGCGCGTAATCATAGGTCATCACGGTCGTGGTGAACGGCAGATCCTGTATCTTCGTGGCGGCCCCGTTCACCGCAAAGCTTGTTGTGTCCCAGATCGCCGATTCACCAAACGCTACCGTGCCCTCATAGTTCAACGCGTAAATGTATTCGTCGAATACCCCGTACTGCATCGAGAGATTCGTCGCATCGAAGTAGATGTCTCCAAAGGCCAGATACTGGTTGTCTCCCGACAGGCAATAATTGTCCGGCCCCCAACCGTAGTTGCTTCCATACGGCGGATATTCGAGATGGTCGACGAGCTGGTTGCTGTCCGTCGACACATCAAAAACCCCCATCTCCCCCAAATTACCCTCGTAAATATGTTGCCCGTACAGCCGCGTCTTGTCCGACGAGATTACCATCCTCGTCTTGATCGCGTTGAAAATCCCCAGGTCCGTGCCCGATGTCGTATCGATCGAGCCGACCGCCCCGTAATTCCAAATGTCGTTTCCCGAGTTGTAATACAGCCGCCCTTGGCGACCCGCCGTTACATTGACCGCGTCAACCAGGCTGCTGTTGATGTAGTCCGTGGCAATGACATAGGCCGTGGTCTTCGTCTGGGTCCCCAGATCGACCACCGCGATCTGGTAGGAACCCGGCAAGCCGGTGCCGACGCTCTTGTTGGCCACGTACAGACTGTTCGTCGTCGCGTCAATATCGCAGCTCGTCGGATCCTGGCCCACATACAACCGCTTGCTGACGACACCGGCGTTGAGATCGATGAACAATACCTGGCTGTTGCCCCGGTCAATCGCGTAGACATACGGGCGGGCAGGATCGGCCAGCACTTGAACCACGTTCGACGAGCCCAGGGCGATGCTCGTCTCAATCTGCCACGCCGCCGCCGTACAGGTGTGAGCGCCCAGGAGAAACGCGAGGCCGATGCCGCACAAGGCGAAGAAGAAGGGGCTCGCGGATTCTCGGGCGCTTCCCGGGGATTCAATGGTCCGGAATCGTGGTGCTTGGAGGGTTCTCATGGTTTGTTCCTTTCCAACCCGCTGCCGTCGGTTTCTCCCAACCTCACAACCCGGTTTCCTGGGCCGGGGACGATTCGCCCGGAACCGAGCTAATTGCTGGATTAAACACCCGCGACCTCCAAAAGAAAAGCCCAAAATTCCCCGGAATGTGCGTCGCGATTTTCCCTGCCCCGCTGTTCCTTGCTTCCATCCCGGTTCAGTGTTACCGGTATTTGGCATGAGATGGTCGCTCCCCATTGGTCGTGTCTCGGGCATCAGCTTGCGGCTGCATGTCACGTTCCTCATTTTCCTCGCGTTCGTCGCCTACGCCGGCTTCGCCGAGGAAGGCCTCGCCGGCTCGGGCTGGGCCGTGGCGATGTTCACCTCGATCTTCGCCTGCGTCATCCTCCACGAACTCGGCCACAGCCTCGTCGCCCAACAGCTCGGCGTGCAGGTCAAAAGCATCACCTTGCTGCCCATCGGCGGCGTCGCCGCCCTGCGCACCATCCCCGAAAATCCCTGGCACGAAATCGCCATCACCGTCGCCGGCCCGATGGTCAACGCCGCCATCGCCTGCATGCTGATCCCGCTCACGGGCCTGCCGTCCCATTGGCTCATCATCACCATGCCGCGCGATTTGCACGGACTGCTCGTCACCCTCGTCCAGGCGAACACAACGCTCTTCCTCTTCAACCTCATCCCGGCCTTTCCGATGGACGGCGGCCGGCTCCTGCGCGCCGTGCTCGCGCTGGTCGTCCCCTATCGCCAGGCCACCACCGTCGCCGCCATGGTGGGGCAGGGGTTGGCCATCCTCTTCGTCGTCGTCGGATTGAAAATCTCACTCTGGTTGATCCTCATCGGGGCGTTCATCTTCATCGGCGCGGAAGGCGAGGAACGCGTCGTCCGCATGCGCGGCGAATTGCGCGGCCTCACCCTGGCCGACGTGATGACCCGCGAGGTCGCTTTCCTCACTCCGCTCGATCCGCTCTCACACGCCATCGAGCGGGTCTATCAAACCGCCCAGGACGATTTCCCGGTGCTCGACAACGGCGCCCTCGTCGGTCTCGTAACGCGCGCCGCCCTCGTCGACGCGATCAATACCGGCGCCGACAATGCGCCCGTCATGACGATTATGGATCGCCACATCGCTGTCTTTTCGCCCCGGGAAATGTTGATGCCAACCTGCGACGGCATCATCAATGGCACCGCGCCGACCGCCGTGTTGGTGGTGGAAGACGGACGGCTCGTCGGCATGGTCTCCGCGGAAAACATCAATCGCTACCTGTCCGTCCACGCCAGCATCAAGTCGTCGCGTCGGGCCGCGCCGGCGCCGCCGCGGCTCGCGACTTCGCGAACTCCAGCGCCTCCTCCCGCGATCGCAGGCGTTCCTCCAATTGTAGTTCCTCAACCTCGCGGAGGATCTGTCCCACCATCGGGCCTGGTGTAAGCCCCAGCGCCAGCAAATCGTGCCCGTTCAGCAGTGGTTCGGGCTTCACAACCTCGGGCGGCAACTCCGCCGCCTTCGCCCTGAGGAATTCGTAGTTCTCCATGTTGCGATGGCTCGACGCGCAATCGATCCGATGCAGTTCCAGTTCCTCGGGAAACGTCTCCCGCGCCAGGATCCGCTTCAGCTTCGCCGGCCGCATCTCCTTGACGAATTGAAACCGCATGTGCTCGCGCACGCACAACGCGATCTTCTCGATCTGTTCGTTCGAGAACCGCAGCCGACGCAACATCGATTCCGCCATCTCCGCACCGATCCGGTCGTGGTCGTTGAACCGAATCCGATCCGGCGCCCGCTCGAACGTCGGCGGTTTGCCCACGTCATGCAGCAACACGGCAAACGCCAGCACCGTCTTGTCTCTTGGAGGGCCCAGCTCCTGTGAGGCCGCATCCGACATCATCTCCAGCATCAATTTCGTGTGCTGGAACACATCGCCCTCGGGATGAAACTCCGGCGGTTGCTCGACGCCCTTCATCGCGGCAATCTCCGGCAATACCTGCGCCAGCAGTCCGCTTTCATCCAGCAACGCGAGCCCGCGCCCCGCGTGTGGCCTCGTGAAAATCTTGATCAACTCATCGCGAATCCGCTCGGCGCTGACCGCCCCAATCTGCGACGCCATGCTTTTCACAACCGTAAACGTCGCCGGCTCGATCTCGAATCCGAGGTTCGCCGCAAACCGCACACACCGCAGCAGCCGCAGTTTGTCCTCGGTAAATCGTTCCCGCGCATCGCCAATCGTCCGCACCACTTTCCGCTGGATGTCCGCCCGGCCATTGACGAAATCAATGACGCGCCCGCCCACCGCCTTGTCCCGCCGTTGCAGCGGCGACAGCGGGTCCCACGCACGGGTGAGGGGATCCAAAAACAACCCGTTGATGGTGAAATCGCGCCGCTTCGCGTCTTCCTCGGGCGACCCGAACCGCACGCCCGTCGGACGCCGTCCATCCAGGTAGGCCTCGTCGCTGCGAAAGGTGGCGACCTCAAATTGATACTCGCCCATCACCACGATCACCACGCCAAATTGCGCGCCCACCGCCACCGTCTTCGGAAACAGCGCCTGGACCTGCTCGGGCCGCGCGCTCGTCGCAATGTCGTAGTCGTGCGGCTCAACGCCTCGCACCATGTCACGCACGCACCCGCCAACGAAATACGCCGTGTGCCCCGCATCGCGCATCCGTTGAACAATACTGATCGCTGCTTCCTTCATCGCTAACACACACTAACGGAGCGGGTTGGCAGGCGCAAGCATCACCAAGGTCCGAAGTTCTTTGAGTGTCCCGGCTTTTCTGCTATCTTTCCCCCGCGTGAGAACCAAGCCAGAGCTGATCGCCCCGGCGGGCAACATGGACTGCGCGCGAGCCGCCGTCGCCAACGGCGCCGACGCGGTCTATTTCGGCCTGCCGCGTTTCAACGCCCGGATGCGCGCCGACAATTTCACCGAAGAGCAACTCCCCGAACTGGTCCGTTTTCTTCACGAGCATAACGTCCGCGCGTTTTGCACGGTCAACACGCTCATCTTCACCGACGAACTGCCCGACGCCGAACGCGAGCTGATCCTGCTCGATACGGCTGGCGTGGATGCCGTGCTGGTTCAGGACCTCGGCTTGGCGGTGCTGGCCCGCGAACTGGGAGTGAAGATGGAGGTCCATGCCTCGACGCAGATGACGATCACGTCGCCCGAAGGGGCGAAGTTTGCCGCGGGGCTCGGCGTCACACGCATCGTGCTGGCCCGCGAAGCTTCGATGCCGGAAATGGCGAAATTCGCCACCGCCGCGAATGGCCTGCCGTCTCTCGAAGTATTCGTGCACGGCGCGCTTTGCGTGGCGTACTCCGGCCAGTGCCTGACCAGCGAAGCGCTCGGACAACGCAGCGCCAATCGCGGCGAGTGCGCCCAGGCCTGTCGCTTGCCCTACGAACTGATCGTCGATGGAGCCGTGAAGGAGTTGGGCGACCGTCGATACCTGCTTTCGCCCCAGGACCTCATGGCGGTGAACGAGATCCCGGAACTGATTCGGCTGGGCGTCACCGGCTTCAAAATCGAAGGACGCCTCAAATCTCCCGAGTACGTCGCCGCGACATGTCAGGTCTACCGCAAAGCCATCGACGCGGCGCTGGCCGAGCAGTCCGCCGATGTCGCCACCGCCGACAAGTACAAGCTCGAGATGACTTTCTCCCGCGGCCTGTACTCTGGCTGGTTGCACGGCGTGAACCATCAGGAACTGGTCCGCGCGCGTTTCGGCAAGAAGCGCGGTCCGTTCGTCGGTTCAATCCGCAACGTCGGCGCCGACCACGTCCAGGTCGACGCGCAAACGCCACCGACCGCCGGCGATGGCGTGGTGTTTGACACGGGCGGAGATCCCGACCACGAACAGGGCGGGCGGGTTTGGCAGGTCCGCGACGGCTGCTTGTTCTTCGAGCGTGGCCATATCGATTTCGCCCGCCTGAAACCCGGCGACAAAGTCTGGAAGACGAGTGACCCGCAACTCGAACGCGAACTGCGGCGAACGTACAAGGGCCAGATCCCGCGTCCGAAGACCTCCATCGACCTCACCGTGACCGGTGCCGTCGGCAAACCGTTGACGGTGGAATCCAGGGGCGTGCGCGTCAGTTCCTCAATGCCGCTGCAGACCGCCTTCAAACGGCCGCTGACCGAGAAGGGGTTGCGCGATCAACTCAGCCGGCTCGGTGAAACAGATTTCGTCCTCGGTGAAATCCATAACAAACTCATCGGCCAAACCATCCTCCCCGTCAGCGAACTGAATCGGTTGCGCCGGGAACTCGTGGACAAAATCAAGTCCGCCGGCCAAACCGATCCAGAGGCGCGAGCCGCCGTCTCGCCGGTGCTGCCGGAATTGTTGGCGCAGATTCCCCGCGAGCGCCGCGATGCGCCTCGCCAATTGGTGGCCCTCTGCCGCACGCTGGATCAACTCGCGGCCGCACTGGAGGCCCGTTGTTCCACCGTCTACGTCGATTTCGAGGATATCCGCCGCTATCGCGATGCCGTCGCCTGTGTCCGAGAACGTGGCTCGGCGCAAATCTATCTCGCGACGCCGCGAATTCAAAAGGCCGGCGAACAGGGCTTCTTCAAATTGATCGAGGGTTTCAAGCCCGACGGTGTGCTCATCCGCAATCTGGGCGGGCTGGATTACTTTCGCAATACCCCCCTGCGGAAAATCGGTGATTTCTCGTTGAACGTGGCCAATCCGCTGTCCGCCGAGCTCCTCATGCGCGAGGGACTCGAACGCCTGACGGTCTGCTACGACCTCAATGCCGAGCAGGTGCTCGATTTGTTGCGCGCGGCGCCGCCACAATGGTTCGAGCTGACGATCCACCAGCACATTCCGATGTTTCACATGGAGCACTGCGTGTTTGCCGCGTTCCTGTCCAACGGCACCGACGCGACGAATTGCGGCCGCCCGTGCGATCGCCACAACGTCAAATTGCGTGACCGCGTCGGCGCGGACCATCCTCTCAAAGCCGACGTGGGTTGTCGCAACACGGTCTATCACGCCAAGGCCCAAAGCGGGGGCGAGTTCATTCGGTCGTTCGCCGAGGCAGGCGCCCGCGTCTTCCGTGTGGAATTGCTCGACGAGGATGCCGCGAAGACCCGCGCGATTGTGCAGGCCTACCAGGATGTGATCGAGGGAACGGCGGCAGACTCATCAGCCCTGTTCCGTCGCCTGAATGTGGTCAAACAGTTGGGCGTCACCAGCGGCACGCTGACCGTGCTGGCCTGATCGCCTCCCGCTACCCGGCTTCGCCCGTGACCATTTGACCCGTCGGCGGAAGTTCCTTGCGATGAGTCAGGAAGAACCCGCCACCCACAATGCTCCAGAACAACGACGCCAGGTAGCCCACGAGAGACATCACCAGCGCCGCCGAGCCTGCCACGCCAACCTCATGGAACATCTTCACATACATCCCCTCGCGCACGCCGAACCCCGAGATCGTAATCGGCACGGATGTGACGGAATTGATAATCGGCAGATACAAGAAGTAGTCGGCAAACGCCGCGGACCGGACTGCCAGACCCATGCCGATGCACCAGATGCTCAACATCGAGAAGAAGTGGACGACGAATGAGATCAGGATCGTCTGCGTCAGAATCACCGGATGAGACGCGTAGACCCGATACGCTTCCACCATCCGCCGCAGGGCGTCGTACCGGGGCATCCGCTGGAGCCATGGCCGCACCCCCGGCAACTTGTCGACGAATCCGCGCCACATCCCGACGATCGTGCCAATGACCGTGAACACGATCACACCCAGCGTGGCCATGGAGAACCAAAACAGTTTTGGATCGCGGTAGACGCGTTCGTGATAGATCGCCATCATGACCAGCGCAATCACAAACAACGCCAGTAGCCCGATCAAACGATCCACCACCACCGTGGCGATGGCCTCGGCTTTCTTGTGGTGCGTCTCGTGCGCCACGTACCACGCCTTGACCACGTCGCCGCCCGTCGATCCGAGCATGAACGCGTTGAAAAACAGGCCAATGAACGAAATCGAAAACAGCCGCGAGTATTTCACGTCCAATCCCTGCACGTGCAGAATCCAGCGCCAGCGGGTGATCCCAAGGATGGCCGGTAGCCCGGCGGAAACGACGGCGGCCGCCAGCCACGTCGGATTGATCTTCTGAAATTCGCGCCACAACACGCTCGGACCCACGCTCCAGACGATCCGTGCCCGCGCCATCCAGTCCAGCGTGTCCGGATCGATGTTGCGCGCCTGAAAATACTCCAGCGCTTCCTTGTGAAAAATCCCGTTGAACAGGTAGGCGAGGATGCCCACGCTCACGAATACACGCAATATCGCGCCCAGGTGTTTTCTCATGCGGTGACCGGTTTTCGTAGCAAGTCGTGCACCCGTTTGATGCCTTCCGTAATCTCTTCCGCCTTCCAGTGGGGATGAATTTCCCATGCCAGAATCATGTCGTCCGTCACAAACGGCGCCAGCCGGGCAAAATCAATCGTCCCGAAACCGGCCGGCAGATGGTCTTCGACCGGCGGGTGGAAATCCTGCAAGTGCATGCCTGCCGTGCGACCTCGAAATCGATTCAAGATGCCGTCGACGCTCATCAGACCCAGGACTTCCTTCACGGCGGCATGGCCGACGTCGTGCCAGTACAGGATCGTGTCCGTGCCGAAATGACGGAGAATCTGATCCGCCTCGCGCTCGTTGGGGATTTCCTCGATGCCGAGCCGCGTTTCCATGCCGATTTTGACCCCCATCTCTTTCGCGCGGGGCAACACCTCATCGAGCGTGCGGTACACCTGATCGAGAGGTTTTTGGCGTTTCTTGTCGCGGACCGTGATGGCCTTCTCGGCCAACCGATGATAGCGGGGGCTTTCCGCGCGTCCCTCCAGGTGAAAGTTCAGCAGGCGCGTCGTGTAGTGGCGCATTCGCACCCGTCCCAAATGCATGACGACCGCCTTCGCTCCGAGCGCCGCGGCGCAATCGATCGTCCGCAAGGTATGCCGCACCGCGTACCGGCGTTCGTCCTCGTCCGACGAACTGGGCAGGTAATAATTCGGCGCGGGACCCATGACTCCGATCGGGGTGGGACAGAAATTGTGGAGGGAACTGATCTTGATTTCGCGAGCCGCCACGGCTTCCTGCACACCCGGGAGCAGGGACATCCGCGTGCTGTGGCCGAGCTCGACATAATCAAATCCGAGCGCGCGCACCTCATTGACCATGGCGCGCCCATCGAAGTGCCGCTCCGAATTCCAGCAGGTCGAGAATGCAAACATGAAAGCAGGGACAACCCCAAATGCATTCGGGGCCAGCGGTCGCGTCGCGTCGCTGGCCCCGTGAATGGTTCGTGCGTGTGCCTAAAAACCCATGAAGGTACGAGGCCCTCGCGCCTTTCGCCGGCGTTTTTCACTCGGCTTTTCGTAATGGCGATGCGCCCGCGCTTCACGCAACGTCCCCTCGCGATCCAGCTTTTTCTTCAGCCGCCGCAAGGCCTTTTCCACGGGCTCGCCTTTTTTTAGTCTGACTTCCGACAATCTTGATTCACACCCCTCTCATACGCTTCCCACCCCAATGTCTTGCGACTTGGGGACGAAAACTCTCAGCGTCTGCACTGTGGCCGACATCATAACCGTCAGCCGGCAGCCTGTCAAACCCGCTCTGAACTCAGGGGCCCGACGTTCTCCCACGGAGCGCGTGAGTCCTCACCCGTTCACGAGGACGCCCTCCTCAACCCGCTTTCGCCTGCCCGATTGTTTGGACGCCTTGCGTTTATTTGGATTGCCTGTTCGTCCACTCCCGCTTACCCTGTCGGCAGTTTCATCCCGTTTGCATTATGCAGGAGCAGAAGGCGGTTACGGCGCAACAGGAGCGTGCAGTTCGGGAACATAATCGGACGCTCCCGCATCTCACCTGGCAGATGACAATGTTCGCGCCCATGTACGCCGCCTCTCGACAATACACCCGGGAACTCATCAACTCATGCAAGCGCCATCTGTGAAGAACATCTTTCATGATCCACGGACAAAGGTCATCTATGAAGTCCTGGCGACCCGGGAGCTGACGTGCCGCGAACTGCAGATCGCAGGCCGCTCACCTCGGTGATCTGAGCGAACGTGAGAGACCCAGGCGCGGACAAGCCCTCACCATCTACTCGGAGCTTTAGACGGCACCCGCCTCAGGCCCCTCAGGGCGAGTGGTTGTCCGGTGCGAGTCGAGCGGAATAATCCGAGCGAAGCAGGGCAGCGAACGGCGCGAGCAATTGCTGGTCCGCCGCGGAGAATTGTTTGATTTGTCGGAGCAGCCTGTCCGGGTTTTGCTGCGCCTGCTCGCTGAGGATCACCGGATTGCGAATCACGTGGGCGAAATGGCCGTCGACCGTGCCCCGCAAGAACACGGAGAACAACTGTGCCAGCGCGGCCAGCATCGCATTGTCCACTTTCACAAATATCCCCCGCGTGTATTCGATGTTGCCGCCGGCGCCCTCGCGGTAATCCACCACCGCCACGCCGCGGCCCTGCACGTTGAATACGCCGCGTTCCGTGCCCTCGACATACAGCACCCGTTTCCCGCCGCCCGCATACACCCGGAGGATGTACCCCGACGCGCCCTCATGGTCGTCGGCTTTGAGCCGGCCATCGACATGGAGGCTGGCCCGATATTTCGTCAGCCCTGTCATTTGCGCCAGCACGGAACAGGCGTCCATGTGGTCGAAGAGATACTCGAACACATCGAGGCGCGCCGAAAATGTCTCCGAGGGATATTCTCTCCGCAAGGTGTAATGATCCGTCACGCCGCGCACCAGGGGCAGGTTTGTCCCGGTGATCGCCTCGAAGGGGATCAACGCCGACGCAGCCGTCTCGCCGCCTGCCGACACGACGGGCGCGCTGATGAATGCGAGTAGCAAGAATGCACGGACCGCCTCCCAGCCCATGCAGCCGAACTTAGCGCATGTCTTGTCGATTGGCGAGAAACGCTTGCAGCGCCGCCGCCATCTTCGGCCCGATCCCGGAGACTTCGGCGATCGCTTCGGCGCTGGCTTCGCGGAGACGTTGGATCGAGCCGAAGTGCTGCAAGAGCGCGAGCTTGCGCTTGTCGCCAAGACCGGGAAATTCGTCGAGGACGGATTCCTGGACGCGGCGTTTGCGGAGTTTCTGGTGATAGGCATTGGCAAACCGATGCGCTTCGTCCCGCAGCCGTTGAATCAGGTGCAGGGCAGGGGAATTGCGCGGCAACTGAATCGGCAGCGTCTGGTCGGGCACGTGGATCTCTTCCATTTGTTTGGCCAGGCCGATTACGGGCAGCTCGCGGATGTCCAGTTTCCACAGGGCCCGTAACGCCGCCATCAATTGCCCTTTGCCGCCATCGACCATCACGAGATCCGGCAACGCACCGCCTTCGGCGCGCACCCGCGCGTAGCGGCGTCCCACCACCTCCGCCATCGACGCAAAATCGTCGCTGCCTTCCACGGTCTTGATCCGATAATGGCGATAATGCTCCTTGTGCGGCCGGCCATCGCGAAAACAGACCGTCGAGGCGACGGATAATGTTCCGCTGATGTTCGAGATATCGAATCCTTCGACGTGCTGCGGCGAGGCTTTCAAACCCAGCACCTGTTGGAGGTCATCCATTTCCTTTCGGAGATCGATGTGCGGCGCAAGATCGCGGGCAAACTTGCGCTCGCGGGCGGCCCGTCCGATTTCGCGGAGGCTGTTGATGACGTCGCGCAAGCCGGCGGCGGCCTCGAACCTCATTGTTTTCGCGGCATCGCGCATCTCCTCCTCGAGTTGGCCGATGGCTTCCTTGTTGCGGCCTTCGAGGAATTCGCACGCCAGATCGACCCGACGCAGGTATTCTTCGTGCGGCATTTCAGCGAGCGGGACGGGAACGAGATACGTCGAGTATTTCAGGTCCTTCTCGGTGGGCGCGCCTGTGCCCTGGACGAGCACGCCGTACTTCTTGCGAATCCACTGCATCGCCTGCCGCACCGCGCCCGCATGCGCGAACGGCCCGAAATAGCGCGCGCCGTCGTCTTTCTTCAATCGCGCGAACTTGAACCGCGGGTACGGCTCGTTCATCTGGATCTTCACCATCAGGAAGCGTTTGTCGTCCTTGAACATCGCGTTGTAGCGCGGTTTGTATTCCTTGATGAGCTTGCCTTCGAGGAGCAGCGCTTCCGGTTCGCTCTTCACGACAAACGTCTCGAAATCGGCGATGGAGTCGATCAACGCCCGCGTCTTCGGGTCCCAGCGCATCGCCCGCGACGGATGAAAATACTGACTCACGCGCTTGCGCAACGACCGCGCCTTGCCGACGTAGATCACCCGGCCAAGCTGGTCGCGCATGAGGTACACGCCGGGCTTGTTCGGGAGGTCCCGAACTTTGGACTTGAGATTGGGCGGCGCGCTCATCCAACGGTTTCGGAAACGTTCCTGGAACCAAACTTCATCACCGCGAGCAATTCCGCAAGTTCCTCCACGCCGAGCACGTAACAGGCCGCGCCGAAGACCAGGACCGCCACGGTCATCGACAACAACATGTCGAGGTAGCGGTTGAACTCACAGAATCGGTGGACGCCGTAGGCCGCGGCGGTCATCACGGCGGCGGCGGTCGCCACACGGAGGAACGATCGCAGCAGCACGGTCGCCTCGACCCGCCCGATCTTGCGACGCATGAGGCCGAGCAGCAGGAAAAAGTTGAACAGCGCAACGGTCGATGTCGACAGCGCCAGCCCCGCCGTTTTCATGTGGCAGGTGATGGCAAACAGATAATCGGTACCGGCATTGACGCCGACGGACACGAAACCGACATACATGGGCGTGCGGGAATCGCCCAGCGCGTAGAACGACGGGGCGATGATCTTGATGGCGGCGTAAGCCACGAGACCCACCGAGAACGCCTGCACGCACGCGACGGTTTGTTGCGTCGCAAACAGGTCAAATTTGCCGTGCTGGTAAATCGTCGAGATGATCGGCATGGCCAATACGGACAAACCGCAGGCCGCCGGAACACACAGAAAGAAGGCGAGACGAATCGAGCGGGCGAGGACTTTACGGAACTCGACCATGTCGCCGCGTCCCGCGTGGGCGCTGACCGTCGGCAGCATCGCCACACCAATCGCGACGCCGAACAGGCCGATCGGGAACTGCATGAGCCGAAACGCGCAATTGAGCCATGTCACCGCGCCATTGCCGAAATACGAAGCGAACCACTGGTCCACGAAAATGTTGATCGGCACGACCGCCGTCCCGATGACCGATGGCCCGAGCAAATTCAGGACCTGGCGGAACCCCGGGTCATTCCGGTCGAACGCGACTTCATAGCGGTACCCCACGCCGCGCAGGCTCGGGATCTGGATCAGCCATTGCGCGGCGCCGCCGATGAGCGTGCCGATGCTCATCCCGATCATCGCCCGTCCCGCCAGGGAGGGATCGTGGAGAAACCCCGGAGCCAGCAGGAAGGCGAACGCGAGTCCGCCGACGATCGAACCGATATTGAACATCATCGACGCGCTGGCCGGGACGCCGAATCGATGTTTGGCGTTGAGCATCCCCATGGCCAGCGCCGCCAGGGCCACCATGAGGAGAAATGGAAACATGATCCGCGTCAGCGTGGTGGTCAGTTCCACTTTACCGGGCGTCGCGGCAAACCCGGGCGCGATGATCCGCACCAGCCATGGCGAGATCACGATGCCAACCACGGTAATGACACCCAGGACAACGATCAGGGCGTTCAACACCAGGTTCGCCAGGCGCCAGGCCGCCTTGTCGCCCTCCGCCGACAGCTTCTGCGAGAACGTCGTAACGAACGCCGCCGACAACGCGCCCTCGGCAAAGAGGTCGCGCAACAGGTTGGGGATACGAAACGCCGTGACGAAGGCGTCGAATTCCTGGTGAGCCCCAAAGAGGGCTGCCAGAACCTGTTCGCGAACCAATCCGAGCACACGGCTGCCCAGCACCGCCAGGCTCACCGTGCGCGCCGAGCGGGTGACGCTGTAGCCTTCGCTCATGATTGGGGGGCGGTCTTGTCCTCCACGCCCAATTGTTTCAGGACAGCCTGAGCGACGGCCCCGACCTGAATGCGGTCCATGCACCGAAAATCAATCGGACATTTGCGCAGGAAACAGGGACTGCATTCGACGGGTTCGCGGATGATCACGCTCCGCGGGGACAACGGTCCGGTGAGCTCGGGCGAGGTCGAGCCCCAGATGCTGACGGTGGGCGTGCCGAGCGCGGCGGCGATGTGCATGGGCCCGGTATCGTTCGTCACAAGCAGCTTGCAAAACCGCAAGAGCGCGCACAGGTCGAGCAACGTCGTCTTGCCGGCGACGTTGATCACCGTGTTGTCGTCCAATTTGGCGTCATGCAACCGCGTCTCGATTTCCCGGGAGATGTCGATTCCGTCGCGACCGCCGGTAATCAGCCAGCGCACGTCGGCAACTTCGGTGACCTTGACCACGGTTTGAGCGAAGCGTTCCGCGGGCCAGCGCTTTGCCGGGCCGTACTCGGCGCCGGCGTTAATCGCGATCACGGGGCGGCCATCGTCGCGCAGGAATTTGTTGAGGGCCGGCATCTCTTCGATGGCCAGGCGGATTCGCGGCGGGGCGGGGGTGCGATTGCCGCCGAGATGGGCGACGATGTCGAGATACCGTTCCGACTGGTGCCGCAGGGACCGGAATGTTTTCACCCGAAAGGTTTTGCCATCGACCGATCGGTTCTCGTAGCGGGGCTTCTCCGTCCGCGGTTCGTGCACCACGTCCGTGAGCAGGAACCGCCGCCAGTGTCCGCCGAAGCCGATGCGGCGGGGGATGCCCGCGCGTTTGCATTCCCAGGCCGATCGAAACGAATTGGGAAAGATGATGGCGATGTCGAAGTCGCGGCGGCGGATTTCGTGGATGTCGAGCTTCTGGCCGAACGGGATGAGTTCGTTGATGTACGGATTGTGACGCCAGAGGTCGGTGAGTTTGCCCGGGCAGAGCACGGCGATGTGGGCACCGGGGGCGAGTTCGCGGACGCGCTGGACGGCCGGCATCGTCATGACGGAATCACCGATCCAGTTCGTCGCGCGGATGAGGATGCGCGTGTGCTGGTTATCCGTGACAAATGTTGGCGACTGCATCGTCGAAGTCCTTGGCTCCGGAGATAATCCGGATTTCCACCCGCAAGTAGTAGACGGGAATGTCGCGGCGGTCAATCTTCGGGAAGCGCACGGCATCCTTTTCCGTGGTGAGGATCGCGGAGGCGCCGCGTTTGAGGCTGCGATTGATCATGTTGATGATTTCCTGCTGCGTATAGCGATGGTGGTCGGCGTAGCGTTTGGCGTAGACAAGCCTGGCGCCGAGGTGGGCGAGTCCCTCCTCGAAGCTCTCGGGAACGGCGATGCCCGAGATGGCCGCGACGGGGACATCCCGCAGCGCTTCCAGCGGATGGCGTTCGCCGGTGAAGACGTCCTGCAGGTACAGGGGTTGATGGGCGCACTCGATAATCTCCGCCTTGTCGTTGAACTGGCGGATGGCTTTGCGGAGCTTCTTGGCGCCGAGTTCGCTGGATTTCGTGATGAAAATGTAATGGGCGCGTTTGAGGTTGGTGATTGGTTCCCGCAGTGTGCCGCGGGGAAGGAGGTAATGGTTGCCGAACGGGTTGTTGCGGTCGATGAGACAGATGTCGAGGCGGCTCTTCAACGCGAGGTACTGAAACCCGTCATCGAGCAGCAGCGTGTCGCAACCGAACTTTGAGATCGCGTAGCGCCCGCTCTTGACGCGGTCTTTGTCCACGAGAACGACGACGTCCTTGAGATTGGAGGCGAGCATGTACGGTTCGTCGCCGGCCTGTTCGCTGTCCAGGAGCAACGAGCGGCCATCGGACACCACCTTGGGCGGCACCTTGTCTTCGCGAAACGCGAGCTTGGAGAGTATCCGCTGCCAGAGCGGTCGCGGAACGCTTTTGTAGCCGCGCGAGAGGATGGCCACACGACGGCCCCGCTGTTGGAGGGCACGGGCGAAGACTTCGACCACGGGCGTCTTGCCGGTTCCTCCCACGCTCAGGTTGCCGATGCTGACGACCTGGCAGCCGAGGGTGTGATCGCGGAAAATGCGAAGATGCCAGAGTCGCAAGCGGATTTGGATGCAGAGCTCGTAGATCTTGGAGAGGCCGAGCAGGACTGCACTCGTCAGGCGCGCCGGCAGGTCCCGGCGGCGCTCGAAAATGACGTCGAGAAGGTATTGCTCGACGCTTTCAGTCCATTGCCACATGCGGGTGGTATAGTGCCGCAGGCGGGGGTGGGGGTCAAGCCAACCGCCGAAGGGATTCGTGCAGGACGCTGGCGTCGGGAGAAAAACAAATGCCCGGTCAGGGAACTGGCCGGGCATCCGTGAAAAATGTGATTCCTTATTTGCGGCGTCGGGCAACCCACAGGCCGGTGATTCCCATAGCCAGGAGGAAGATCGTACTGGGTTCGGGAACCTGGGCGAAGGTTTGATTCACGATCGAAATGAACGCGGTCCCGCATCCACCGCCGGCGTTGGCGGAGAGGCCCAAATCCTTCTCGATATAAATGATGGGTTGCGGGGCGAAGGTCACGACGCTCTCGGCGTAAGAAGCGGAACTGGAGGTGATCGCCACCGCCAGGTTCGCGATGTTGCCGGCGCCGATTCCGTGTGTGTAAACATTTTCCGAAACGTCGGCGAGTCCGCCAACGGTTGCGCCGCCGTTGACGCTCAGGTCCAGGCCAGAAATCAGGTTGCCAGTGCCCACCACCTGCGCGCTGAAGGTCAGCGCGATGTCCTGGGAATTCATGTTCGACACGTTGAAGCCCACCAACTGGATGGAAAGGCCTTCACCGAACTGGTTGAAGAGCGCCGACACGGCGAGGTCAGAGGGAACGACGTTATTTCCGAGGCTCATGTCGGTGGACAGGAATTGGAAGGTGAAATTGCTGAAGAGCTTGTCGCCGACCTGCACGGAAAGCACGTTCGTGCCCACGAGGTCGGCGTAACTGACCGAGCCTCCGTTGGAGATATTGGTAACGCTCGAGATCGCACGAGCAGGAGAAGCGAAGGCGACAAAAGCAACAGCCAGCAGCGCCAATCCCAGCAATCTGCCCTCGTGACCCTTGATTAGCCTCATAATTACCCTACCCATTACGTTCGACTCCACAATCGTCCACATCGTAATCGCTACGACTCCAAGCCAAGAGAATTCCACACCGCTAGGCTCGATACTACGGAAACCCGCCTGCCATGTCAAGTTCTTAGCGGATATAAATGATTATGCCGCTGAACCACTTACCAAGACGTTTTCCTGTGCAAAATTGCGAACCTGATGCGCGGCGACTGTCCGTGGGGGGGGTGGGCGAAATACCCAAGACATTGGGTACAAACAGATAGCGAATTCGACTGCGTGTCCCACGAGGGCGTTTTAGGGCTGGTGCAAGATACTGCGATAGAAGCTGCCGCTCCTAAACCACCCTGAAATCGATCTGGCGCTTGATGAGATCGACCCGCTCGACTTTGACCCGAAGTTTGTCGCCAACCTTGATCACGCGCTTGTTCCGGCGGCCGACGAATCGTTCCTGTCGCTGATCGTAGGTGTAGAAATCGTCGCCGAGCGTCGAGACGTGGACGAGCCCCTGCACCAAACTGTCCGGCAGCTCGACGAAGAATCCGAAATTCTTCACACCGCAAACCACGGCCTCCATCTCGTCGAGCTGGCCGCGGGCGAGTTGCATCTGGAAATACTCGAGCTTTTTGAGTTCGACGGATTCCTTCTCGGCGTCGGCGGCCACGCGCTCGGTTTGGGAGATGTGATCGGCGGTGCGAGCCAATTCCTGCACGCTATAGCGGCGGGATGGGCCATCGGTGGCGCGCAGAACAGAGAACAGGGTTCGATGCACCACGAGATCGGCATAGCGGCGGATGGGCGAGGTGAAGTGGGTGTAGAACTTCTTCGCGAGGCCGTAGTGGCCGAGGGGATTGACCGAATAACGCGCCTGCTTCAGCGAACGGAGCAGCGCGAGGTTGATGGCGTACTCTTCGGGTTTGTCCTCGACCTGCTTGAGCAGCTTCTGCAATTCCTGGCGATGAGTCACGTCACCGACCTTGTAGCCGAAGGTCTGGGCGTAAACGCGGAAGTCGCGCAATTTCTCCAAATCCGGGTCCTCGTGGACGCGGTACACGCACGGGACCTGCAACTGGCAAATGTGGCGGGCGACCGCTTCATTGGCGGCGAGCATGAATTCCTCGATGAGCTGGTGGGAGATATCGTAGTAGATCTTCTCGATGTTGATGGGGCGCCCGTGTTTGTCGAGGCGGACCTTTACTTCCGGGAATTCGAGGTTTAGTGAGCCGCGGGCAAACCGCTGTTCGCGGAGGCGGGAGGCGAGGCGCCACATCTTTTTCAGTTCGCGGGCCAATTCGTCCTTGTTGTCTTTCGATTGCAGGTGGGCGAAGGCCTCTTTGTACGTGAGGCGATGGCGCGACCGGATCACGCTGAGGGCGAAGTCGGTTTTGCGGACCGTCAGTTTCGGGGTGAACTCGATAAAAACGGATTGGGTCAGCCGGTCCTCGTTGGGGCGCAGGCTGCAGAGATTGTTGGAGAGTTTCTCGGGCAACATCGGCAGCACGCGATCGACGAGATAGACGCTGTTGCCGCGCGCGCGCGCTTCGCGGTCGAGCGCGCCTTCGGGCTGAACGTAGTGCGAGACATCGGCGATGTGCACGCCGAGCCGCCAGCCGCCATCGGGCAATTCGTCCACGTTGACGGCATCGTCGAAATCCTTCGCGTCGTCGGGATCGATGGTGACGATGAACGATTTGCGCAGGTCGACGCGTTGCGGAAGGTCGGCGGCGGAGATTTTGTCGGGAATGCGGGCCACTTCGGCCAGGGTCGCGTCGGCGAATTTCGTGGGCAACCGATAGGCGCGGATGATGGCGAGAATGTCGACACCCGGCGCATCCGCTTTGCCGAGGACCTCGACGATTTCGCCCTCGGGATTGACGTGTCGCGAGGTCCATTCGGCCAGTTTGACGACGACCTTGTCGCCGACCTGGGCGTTGCGGGCGGGCTTGGTGTACACGTCGTTCGGCAGGCGCGGATCGTCGGGAATCACATAATGGACGTGGTGGCCCTTTTGCAGGGTGCCGACGATCGTGTCGCTGGCGCGTTCGAGAATGCGGATCACGCGGCCGGAGGGTTTGTCGTCGGATTTGAATTTCCGGCGGTCGCGGTGGAGGCGGACGACCACCTTGTCGCCATTCATGGCAACGGAGGTATCCTCGCCGGCGACATAGACATCGGGGCGCGGCTCGGTTCCCGGCGGGGTGTCGGCGCTGACTTCGAGGCGAAGAAAGGCGAAGCCGTTGGGGTGAAACTGGATGGTGCCCACGACGAGGTCGGCATCCTGCGGGAGAACGAAACGATCGGTGCGGACGCGGACGACGTCGCCTCTGGCGAGCATATCGGCGAGCACGCGGCGGAAATCGCGGCGTTCGGCGGCGTTGAGGCGGAGGCGGGAGGCCAGCTCGGCGCGACGGAGTGGGTGGTAGTTTGGTGCAGCGAGAAGCGTCTGGATTTTCTGGCGGATGTCCATTAGAGTTCGGGCCACAATATCACGGGCTGATTGAGCCCACCAATGAAAAAGTCCTTTCCGACCCTGATCATCCTGGCCGCGCTCATCGCGCTCGGCCTGGCTGGGTGGGACAATTTTCGGTTGCGGCAGAGCGTCAACGAGTTGCGCGGGGAGATTGCGCAGCTCGAACACCAGCGGCGCGAATTGCAGCAGCAGGTGACGACGACGCAGCGGGCGGCCAAGCCCGAAGAGAAAACGGTCGATCGCCAGCAGATCGAGCAGCAGACCAGTCAATTGCGCGGCCTGCCCTTCAAAAGCCCGGTCAACTACAAGATCATCGAGCGCGCCGAGCTGCGGCAGGTGCTCGCCAACAAGGTCAAGGAGCAATACACCGAGCAGCAACTGCGCGACTACAGCCGGTCGCTGGCGGCGTTCGGGCTGATCCCCGAGGGGACGGACCTGCTGAAGGTGCTGGTGAGTTTGTATGGGGAACAGGTGGCGGCGTTTTACGTGCCGGAAGAACGGTCGCTGTACACCTTCAAGGACCTGGTGTTTTCCAGCAACCTCGACAAGATGCTGCTGTCACATGAATTGACGCACGCCCTTCAGGACCAGAATTTCGATCTCCGGAAGTTCCCGCTCAAGATCAAGGACAACGACGACCTGGCGCTGGCGACGTCGGCGCTGGTGGAGGGCGATGCGACGGTGCTGATGACGCGGTGGTACGTCGAGAACATCGACCCGAGCAAGATGCTGGGTGATTTGAGCGCGATGTTTGGCCAGGACACGACCAAGCTGCGCGCCGCGCCGCCGTATCTGCAGGAACTGCTCGTGTTCCCGTATCAGCAAGGACAGCAATTTGCGATGTCGTTGTTTGTCGCGGGCGGGACGGCGGCGATCGACGCGGCATTTCGCAATCCGCCGACGTGCACGAAAGACATTTTGCATCCTGACACGTTTTTGCAGCATCGCGCGACGCCCGAGAAGGTCGAACCGCCCGCGTTCGATTCGAAGGACTGGCGGCTGATTGGGGACAACAACCTGGGCGAATTCGGCACGGGGTTTTTGTTGAAGCAGGGGATGGGCGCGTACGACGCGCAGGTGCTGGCCGATGGCTGGAACGGCGACCGCTACCACGTGTACGAGCACGGCACGAACGGCCCGACGGCGCTGGTGTGGGCAACGGCGTGGGAGGACGACCAGCAGGCGGGTGAGTTTGCCGACGCGTACAAGAAGGTGGAGGCCGCGCGGGGCGGACCGTTTGCGGCGAATTTGCGGATTCGTCGCGAGGGCAAACACGTGACGATTGTGCAATCGTCCGAACCGTCGTTTATCGAGCTGTGGGAATCGGCCCATGAGGCTCGGAAGACCAATTAGGGGTTTGTCGCGTCCGGTCGGCAGACTGACCTTTCCCCTTAATCCTCTCCCCGCAAGCGGGGCGAGGAGACCGGGGCGGCTTCCCTTGCCCTTCCCAAGGGAGAGGGTCAGGGTGAGGGTTTCTTCGGTGTTTCTTCTTGGATTTGGCTTGAGTTTATTCCACCTGACCATTAGCGCTGTTGCCCGGGCTGACGCGACAGATCTTCTGAGCGGATGGCGATGGTCGCCGGATAATGAGTGGGTGGCGCTGAACTGGCCGGAGCGGCCGGAGTTGTTCGTTATCTCGGCGAAATCAGGGGTGAGCTTCACGTTGCGGCCGTCCGGCGACATCCCGCTCGATGGCGGGCAGGTGTTCGCGACGCAAGGCTCCCCGGGCGGCATTGATTTGCGCCACACCACACGGACCGTTGCCAGCCCGGGTCGCGGCCCACTCGCGCTGCTGGAATGGTCGCCCGACAGCACCCAGTTCGCCTATCGCACCTCGGCGCAATCCAACGCGATCTTCTCGGTGGTCAACAACTCGGTAACGCGTCAATTGGCGGCCTGGGAGCCATTGCCGTGGCGCAAAACGGGAGAACTTCACGTGGCGTTCGAGCTCCTCCTCAACGCGAAATCCAACCGTCCCACGAGCTACCTCCTGGGCGTACAGACATTGAACGGTGTCTTTGTGAAGCAGGTGCTCTTTGAGAATCCGCGGGAGATTCATCTGATTCCCGTCGTGCGGGAAGGGGAGGCGAGCCTGATTTCGGGCGATGGCCAATTCGTTCTGTACCCACGCGCCGTGGGAGGCAGCGATTGGCAGCTGATGCGCGAATCAGTCATCGACAGCAACGCCGCACCTCAGCCCGTCACCAAACCCGGTCCAGCGGAACCTTATCAGTGGCAACTGTCACACGACGACAAATTCCTGGCTCTCCTGGATGGCAACACGCTGCGCATGGGCGCGCTGGATGACTGGGCGCATGCCCGAGCGGTCGCGCTGTCGCATGATTCCGTATTGGCGCGGTGGTCGCCTGATGACCGGTTCGTGGCATTGTTGGACGGTCAGTCGTTGTCGGTGATGAATCGTGATTCCGGCGACCCGACGCTCATTACCGAAAGCTGTCCGTCACGCTTTTGGGGTTGGCGGGGGAGGCGACTGTATTTCGGTGATGCGCGTGGTGATCTGACGGATCTGTCCTATGTGGATGCGGGGCATGTGAGGCCGCCGGTCCGCGTGAGCACGTGGAAGCATGAGTGGAGCAGCGCCACGCGCGATGTGGACCTCTCACCCGACGCCACGCGTCTGGTGTGCATCGTTCCCGAGATCGACTACATGGCGCGCACGGTGTGGCAATTGTGGGAGCGGGATGTGCAACAGACCAATGCGGAATGGCAATTGATTTATGAATTGAAGGGGAAGTGAGTGCGAGACAGTGGTTTGCCTTTGCTGGTCACTGCGATTCGCGAGGTTCTTTGGCGCGTCGGCGTATATCCCAAAGCTGGACAGCCCGAATATCCAAGCGTAGGTACTTCGCGAGCAAGCGATGTTACCGTTGGCCGAGCTCATCGTGTGCTTCCTAATGGAACGTAGCGGCACCGGTGGCCCCTTTGCCAACTCACGGGGCCGCAGGCAGGGCAGAGGGGCGGCGTGGTTATGACTGAATCGCCGAAGTATTTACGCTGGAAGTACAGGGCGACATTGACCAGCACGATGAGGGCGGGGACTTTGATGAGCGAGGTGGTAACCACCGGGCAGCCACCTATCCGGTTACGAATTGACATGAGTATCGGGGTGTGATATAGGGTGGGGGTTGTTCTTTGAAATAGGATGGGTTGTGGATCGGCAGGATTGGGGGCTGCTGTCGCGGCTCGGCCCAACGGGGGTGTGGTAACCTTGGCGGAGCCTGGGGCGGGGGGGTATAGGACTGCGAAACGAAGCCAACGGTTTTTGAGGGGGTTGATCTCCTGATGTCATTGATGGAGAGCTTGTTGGAAATGGCAGAAATCGGGAAAACGCATTGGCTTCGTTTGGCTTCGTTCGGCCAAAAAATGGCTTCGTTTGGGGGTGTTGAAGGGAGAAAGAGAGCGAGCAAGAGCCAGAGAACGAGGGCTGAGGCGGGCGCATTGACCTGTCCGGGGTGATGGGCTATGCTCGCTGAGGCTGAGAGGGTTGCGATGGCAGATCATCATCCAATGATAGACAAGAAGAAGATTCGGGAAGCGGTGCGGCTGTTGCTGGAGGGGATCGGAGAAGATCCCGACCGCGAGGGGTTGCGGGAGACGCCGGACCGCGTGGCGCGGATGTACGAAGAGATCTTCGGCCAGGGCGACGAGGAACCCGCGGTCGCGCTGAGCAAGAAGTTCGACGAACAGCATCACGAGGTGGTGCTGGTGAAGGACATCCCGTTTTTCTCGATGTGCGAACATCATCTGATGCCGTTTTTTGGCAAGGCGCACGTGGCGTACATCCCCAACGGGCACGTCGTGGGCATCTCGAAGCTGGCGCGCGTGGTTGAATCATTCGCGCGGCGGCCACAGGTGCAGGAGCGGTTGACGAGCCAGGTCGCGGACATCATCAATGCCGAGCTTCAACCCAAGGGCGTGGCGGTGGTGTGCGAGGCGATGCACACGTGCATGACCATGCGCGGGGTGAAGAAGCCCGGCTCGACCGTGATCACGTCGGCGATGCGCGGGGCGTTTGAGAAGAACGTCACGAGCCGCACGGAGATCATGGCGCTGATATTTGGCCGGTCGAACGTTTGATGAAGCGCGTTTACATCAAGACCTACGGTTGCCAGATGAACGAGCGTGACAGCGAAGCCGTTGCGGCGATGCTGCGCGAGCGTGGATACGAGATTACCGCGTCCGAGACCGACGCGGATGTCGTGCTGTTGAACACGTGCAGCGTCCGTGACCTGGCGGAGCGCAAGGCCATCGGCAAGATGGACACACTGGCCCATCGGAAAAAACGCAAACCCGAACTCGTGCTCGGTTACATGGGCTGCATGGCGCAGAGTCGGGGCGAGACGCTGACGAAGAAGCAGAAGGCAGTGGACCTCGTGGTTGGGACGCAGCGATTTCATCACGTGCCGGAGTATTTGGACCAGATTTTTGCCGCGCGTGATGACGACGACGACGAGGTTGATGCGATCGTGGACGTCGCGGCAGAGCCGGGGAGCGAATCGACGATCAGAGATCACGTGGTCGGCACGAACGGCGACCGTCAGGTCGTGGGATACGTGAGCATCATGCAGGGGTGCGAGATGTTTTGCACGTTCTGCATTGTGCCGTACACGCGGGGGAGCGAGCGGAGCCGGCCGATTGCGGAGATCGTCGATGAGGTTCGTCGGCTGGTCGATCAGGGCGTGAAAGAAGTGACGTTGCTCGGCCAGATCGTGACCAGTTACGGACGCAAAGACATTCGCAAGAAGAACGGCAAATCGGCGTTCGTGCAATTGCTGGAAGCGGTGCACGAGGTGAACGGACTGGAGCGCATCCGGTTTACCGCGCCGCACCCGAAGGGTTTCGGCGACGATCTCGTGCGGGCGTACGCGGACCTGCCGAAGCTGTGCGAGATTGCGCACCTGCCGATCCAGAGCGGCTCGAACCGCATCCTGAAAGCGATGAATCGCGGGTACACGCGCGAATGGTATTTGAAGATCGTGGACAAGTTACGCGCGGCGCAGCCGAAGATCGCCATCAGCACGGATGTGATTGTCGGTTTCCCCGGCGAGATGGAGGACGATTTTGAGGAGACGGCGGCGTTGATGCGGGACGTGGGGTTTGACCAGGCGTACATTTTCAAGTATTCCAAGCGACAGGACACGCCCGCGGCGGACATGGCCGAGCAGGTGAGCGAACGGGAAAAGGAACGGCGCAACCAGGTGATTCTGGAAATCCTCAACGCGGGCATGGCGCGCGCGAACCAGAAGCTTGTGGGCCAGGCGGTGGAAATTCTCGTCGAAGGCCGGAGCGAGAAGGCGGGGAAACGGATGTTTGGGCGGACGCGCACGAACAAGCTGGTATTTTTCGACGGCAGCGAACGTCACAAGGGCGAGTTGCTGCCGGTGCGCATTGAGCGCGCGACGCATATTACGTTGTACGGAGAGGCGGGCATACACAATTTATGACACGATTAGCGATTACATCGACGATCCTGGGCGTGGTGGGTATTGCGGGGCGGGTGCCGGGGATTGTTGCGCCCGAAAAATTCGGCGAGGCGCTGCGGAAATTTCCACGGTCGACATTCTGGGGGCGTGTGCTGATGGGCGTGTGCGCGGTGTGGGCGGGGGTGGTCATGTTCAACGCGGCGACGGACGACTGGGCGTGGGCGCGGCCGTTTGTGGCGATCGGCGTGCCGGTTGCGTACTGGCTGGTGATTCAATTTGCTGACCAGTTTCTGGCGGTGCGTGCTGTGGCGGCGTTGCTGCTGCTGATCGCGAAGATCATGGTCGACGCGGCGGACCGGAGCGAACTGCCGTTGCGGCTGGTTGTCACCGTGCTGGCATACATTTGGGTGTGCATCGCGATCTGGATGGCGTCGGCGCCGCATCAAGTGCGCGACGTGATCGGATTCGTCACGAGCAACACGGGCCGGTGCCGGCTCGCGTGCTTCTTCGGGATGTGCGTCGGCGCGCTGCTGCTGGTGCTCGGTGTGCGCGTGTATTGAATGTTGGCGAACCGACGAGTACGACATCTTCCTTCATGAAAACTCCCCGGATACTGGTGATACGGGGTGGGGCGATTGGGGATTTCATCATGACCCTGCCGGCGATTGGCGCGTTGCGGGAGCGCTGGCCGGACGGGCACATCGATATACTCGGCTATCCGCACATCATCGAGCTGGCCAACGGGCGGTATTACGCCGACGGGACGCGGTCGATTGACGCCAAGCCGATGGCGGGCTTTTTCATTCCCAATTCCGTGCTCGATCCGGATTTGATGGAGTACTTCGGCAGCTTCAACGTGGTGGTCTCGTACCTGTTCGATCCCGACAGTCTGTTCGCCAATAACGTGCGCCGGTGCGGGGTCAAGCAGGTGATCGAGGCGTCGCCGAGGCCCAAGGAACTGCACGCGGCAAAGCATTATTGCCGTCCGCTGGAGGCGCTGGCGATCTATGTGGAGGAGCCACGCCCCAAGGTTCATCCGAGCGAAGAGGATCGTGAGGCGGCGTCGAGATTCTTGAAGATGATGGGGCGCGAGCCGATTGTGGCGATTCATCCTGGTAGCGGCGGCGAGAAGAAGAACTGGCCGGTGGAGAATTTTGCGGCGGTGGCGCGGTGGGTGGCGGACGAGCTGGCGGCGCAACTGCTGATTGTCGAGGGGGAAGCCGACGAGCGGGTGGTGAAGAAGCTCGCGAAGCTGCTCGAGCCGCGCACGGTGACGCGGGCGACAGGGTTGAAGCTGGTTGAACTGGCGGCGGTATTGGAGCGATGCGCGCTGTTTTTGGGCAACGATTCTGGTGTTACCCATCTGGCCGCTGCGGTAGGAATCCCTGTCGTCGCGGCGTTCGGGAGCGCCTCGCCAACGATCTGGGAACCACGTGGAGAACGCGTCCGGGTGGTGCGATTTTGCGATAACGACGTGGCCGGAGTACTGGGTGCAATTGAGGAATTCTGGGCCAATCGGCGCGATAGTTGCTGAAGTGCTTGGTACACAAGCCATTTGGCTTGACGTGAGTCGAGGCTGACACTAAATTGAGACACAGAGCCAGTACGGTGGAAAGACTCGTAAGCGATTGCGAGCAAGGAAGGTAACGAAGAAGAGCGATGCGCGACCGTAATCTGGAACGGAATATACGCAGAGTCGAGGCATTTGTTGAGTTGTGGAAGCAGTTGAGCCAGTTCCTGGATCGGGGGTTCAAGGGCGATCCGTTTACGGGCGAAGAAGAGGCGGCGTTTCTGGCGTTGAAGAGCCAGATTACGCAAGAGCATGAAGCGTTGATGGTTATGCTGGCCTCGGAAGCGGAACGGGACGAGCGGGCGCTGCGGCTGTTTAGCAATGTGCCGAGTTTGGCGTCGTTCAAGGACTTGCCCGAGGGGATGGCCAAGAAGATGGCCACGGACTGGCATGCGACGTATTTGCGGCTACAGGCGTTGTTGGGGAGGTTGCACGGACGGCAGGAGCAATTGCGGAACGTCAGCACGTTTGCCGTCGGGATGCGGAATGTGTTCGCCAACCCGATTGTGATTTTGTTGGTCATGATCGCCGCGGCATACGGGGTGTACCGATTTGCGGAAGAGTGGATTCCAAAATTGACACAGTTGACGGAACAAATGGAGAAGAGATAATGACCAAGCGAGACCTGGTGATTCGGATCAGCAACGACACGAACCTCATCCAGCAGGACGTGTTGACGGTTGTGCAGAAGACGCTCGATTACATCACGGAGGCCCTCATCAAGGGCGAGACTGTCGAGCTGCGCAACTTTGGCGTCTTCGAGGTCAAATTGCGCAAGCCCCGCGTGGGGCGCAATCCGAACGACCCCGGCAAGGATGTGGAGATCCCCGCGCGCGCGGTTGTCAAATTCAAGCCCGGAAAGGAAATGCGCGAGCAGGTGCTGCGGCTGACCGAGAAATACAATAGCGGTCCGCAGGGTGCACCGCCAGCGCAGGCCTGAACGCTTGCCGGGCGGGGCTCCCGATGGGTTCCCGCCATTGACATCGACGGCGCGAACCTTACGGGATTCGCGTCGGCTGACTTTTGGAATGGCTTTCATGAATCCATTACCCGGTTTCAGAGATTTTTATCCCGAGACGCTGGCGATTCGGCGCTACATCTTTGACAAGTGGCGCGACGCCGCACGGCGCTACGGCTTCCGCGAGTACGATGGTCCACCCCTCGAGCCGCTTGAATTGTACACGCAAAAATCGGGCGAAGAGATTGTCGGACAGCTTTTCAATTTTGTGGACAAAGGCGACCGCGCCGTGGCATTGCGGCCGGAGATGACGCCGACGCTGGCCCGCATGGTCGGCACCCATCACCGCGACTACAAGAAGCCGATCAAGTGGTTCGCCGTCCCGCAACTGTTCCGCTACGAGAAACAGCAGCGCGGGCGGCTCCGCGAGCATTTCCAGTTTAATGCGGATATTATTGGGGAGACCGACCTGGGCGCCGATGCTGAATTGATTGCGCTGGCAATCGACATGTTGCGGAGTTTCGGCCTGACAAAGGACGATTTCGTGGTGCGCATCTCCGACCGACGCGCGTGGCAACGGCATTTGAGTGCGGTCGGCATTCCGGAAGATAAACAGTACGCGGCGTTTCAGGCCATCGACAAGCTGGAGCGCGAGCCCTTGGAGAAGACTCGGGAGAAATTGGGTTCCGCCGGGCTTTCGGCGGAGAAGACCGACGAGGTTCTGGCCATTGCGGAAGGAAAGACGCAGGCGCCCGCGCCGGAACTGAACGAAGTCCTGGGCAAGCTGGGCGATCTGGCGGCGTACTGCAAGGTCGATCTCAGGATTGTACGCGGGCTGGCCTACTACACGGGTATTGTGTGGGAGATTCACGACTGCAAAGGCGAGTTGCGCGCGATAGCGGGCGGCGGTCGATACGACAATCTTCTGAAGCAAGTCGGCGGGGTGGACCTGCCCGCCCTTGGCTTCGGGATGGGCGACGTCGTGCTCGGAGAACTGCTGAAAGATCGCGGATTGATCCCGAAGATCGACTCGGGACTGGACTGCTATGTGGTCATCGCTGATGAGGCGCTTCGTGATTTGGCGCACGCGCTGATTCACCAGTTGCGTGACGGAGGAATTGCGGTAGACTACAGCCTCACGCCGGCGAAAGTCGGCAAGCAATTCCAGGCGGCATCCGCTTCCGGAGCCCGGTATGCAGTTGTCGTCGGACCGGAGGAGTGGAAAGGCGGCGAAGTAAAAGTCAAGAACCTCGCGGCGCAGACCGAAGAGCGGGTTGGCGTATCGAGGCTGAAGGATATCCTGCGAAGGAATTCATGAAACGGACACATCATTGCGGGGAGCTGCGCGCGGCGCAGATTGGGCAGAAGGTCACGCTGACGGGCTGGGTGCACGTCCGTCGTGATCTCGGAGGAATTGTCTTCATCGAACTTCGGGATCGCGGCGGCAACACGCAGGTGGTGTTTGATCCGCAACACAACAAGCCGTCGTGGGAACTGGGGCAGTCGCTGCGCAATGAATTCGTTATCGGCGTGGAAGGCTCGGTGAGGAAGCGGCCGGCGGGGACGGAAAACGCGAAGATGGCGACGGGTGAGATCGAGGTGCTGGTGCATCACCTGGAGATTCTCAACCCGAGTGAAACGCCGCCGTTTCAAATCGACGAGTCGGGCGGCGCGCAGGCCGGCGAGGATCTGCGGCTGCAATATCGGTACCTGGATCTGCGGCGTCCGGCAATGGCGCGTAACCTGGTGCTGCGTCATCGCGTCGCCAAGGCTGTGCGGGATTATTTCGACAGTAACGGATTCTTGGAAGTCGAGACGCCAATCCTGTTCAAGAGCACGCCCGAGGGCGCGCGCGAATACCTCGTGCCGTCACGCGTAAACCCGGGAAAATTCTTCGCGCTCCCGCAGTCACCGCAGCAGTTCAAGCAGATGCTGATGGTGGCGGGCGTGGACCGTTATTTCCAAATCGCGAAATGCTTCCGTGACGAAGATCTGCGGGCGGATCGTCAGCCGGAGTTCACGCAGGTTGACGTGGAAATGTCGTTTGTGACTCGCGAAGACGTACTGGCGATGATCGAGGGACTTGTGGCGTACGTCTGGAAAGTGGCCCGTGACGAAACATTGCCGACGCCATTTCCGCGGATGGCCTACCAGGAGGCGATGGAGCGTTTTGGCAGCGACAAGCCGGATACCCGTTTTGGAATCGAACTGGTTGATCTCACCAGGGATTTCGCGCAAAGCCAGTTCAAGGTGTTTCGGGGCGCCGTGGACTCCGGCGGGGTGGTGAAGGCCATCAACGCGAAGGGGCTGGCTTCGGCGACCCAAGGTCAGATTGAGACGTTGACCGAAACGGCCAAGAGTTTTGGGGCGAAAGGGCTTGCGTTCATCAAGGTCGAAGGTGGCGAGTGGAAATCCCCGATCGTGAAGTTCTTCAACGATGGCGAAAAGAAGGCCCTTGTCGAGAAACTGAAGATTGAGGAGGGCGACCTGATTCTGTTCGGCGCGGACAAGCGCGAGACGGTGTGGGAAGTACTGGGGCGGCTGCGGTTGATCGTCGCCGACATTCTGAAGAAGGACGGCAAAGTCTCCGTGAAGGACGACCAGTGGAATTTCCTTTGGATCATTGATTTCCCGTTGTTGGAATACCGCGCCGAGGACCAGAAGTATTTCGCGCGGCAACATCCGTTCACCGCCGCGGTGCCGGAAGATGTGCCAATGTTGGACACGAACCCGCTGAAGGTTCGCGGGCTGCAGTATGACCTCGTGTTGAACGGCCAGGAAATGGCCGGCGGCTCGATTCGTATTCACCAGCCGTCGGTCCAGAAAAAGATGTTTCACGATGTATTGAAGATTCCGTCCGAAGTAGCCGAATCAAGATTCGGCTATATGCTCCAGGCGTTTCGGTATGGCGCGCCACCACATGGTGGTATCGCACTCGGGTTCGACCGGCTGTGTGCCATTCTCTGCGGATCAACGAACATCCGTGACGTGATTGCGTTCCCGAAGACAGCCAAAGCGGTTGACTTGATGACCAGTTCGCCGAGTGAGGTCGAATCGAAGCAGTTGCGCGACTTGCACATCAAGTTGGATGTGGAAGACGACGCTTGATCGCTGAGCTTGGAACCCACCAACGGCCGAAACCGGGCCTATTGATTTGGTGCGGTCGCCGGAGGGGAAGCTGCTGGATTAGCGTTCGTAGCGTCCGCGGTCGCTGGCGTCGGGGCTGGCGCAGGGGCTTCTACGGCAGGCGAGGCCACGACCGGTGCCGCTCTGCGGTGCGATGGCAAACCCGTCGGGGCATCGCCCGTCCAACGGACTGCGAGGATGTTCACGTCGGTGGCGAACGAATCCGGATTGAACGTGTTGACCGTCGTCAACGTAGGTGGTTTCTGCTCACCACTCTCGGGCGCAGCTCCATTGCGAGGCCCGTAATTGGTGGCGAAAAAGATCTTGCCCTGAACAAATACGAGCGCATCCGCTCCGAGTTGCTTGGCCTTTTGCGCCAGCAGGGGCAAATGCTGCTCTTGCGGCTGACCGTAGAACAGGCTGCTGATGCGCAATTCCGCGATCACATCATAGGGCGCCGGCGGCAATGAGGTGAAGACGGGCAGGCTGTAATTGGTGCTGACGATACTGCCACTGGCGGTGGGCCAGGCCTGCTGATCGCCGACGTACGGACGAACGACTGCAGAAGCACAACCGAGAGACAGAGCCAGTCCAATCACGCAAAAGCATCGTTTCATATCTTCTCCCCTCACGTTAAGCAGACACGTGTTGAAGCGAACGTTATCCGCAGCCGCTCGCACTATAGTAATGAGATCGAATGGACTTGTGAAGCCCAAAATCACTGACTCAGCGCGGGATGAGGACCCTCTCAGGCGACGCTCGGAGCCGTTGTAACCGAAGTAGCGTCCTTCTTGGCACGGCCGCGCTTCTTCGGCTCGGTGCGCGCGAACACACCCATTCTTCGATACTTCTTGTAGCGCGCCTCCAGCAACTCCGCCATCTTCATCTCGCAAAGCTTGTCGAGGTTCTTGACGATTGATTTCTTGAGGGTGCCGGCAATTTCATCGTAGTTGCGGTGTGCTCCGCCGAGCGGTTCGGGCACAACCTCATCAACCACATCCAACTCCAGCAGGTCCTTCGCGGTGAGCTTGAGGGCCGCCGCCGCTTGGGCGGCGTTGGCGCGATCCTTCCAGAGAATCGCGGCGCATCCCTCCGGGGAGATCACGGAGTAATAGGCGTTTTCGAGAATGAGGACGCGGTCACAGACTCCGATGCCGAGGGCGCCGCCGGAGCCGCCTTCGCCGATGACCACCGCAAGCAACGGCGTTCTGAGCACCATCATCTCGCGGAGATTCACGGCGATGGCTTCGGCGATGTGACGTTCCTCGGCGCCGACACCCGGATACGCGCCGGGCGTATCGATGAAACAGATGACCGGAACATCGAACTTCTCGGCCAGTTGCATGAGTCGGAGCGCCTTACGGTAGCCTTCGGGATGGGGGCTGCCAAAGTTACGCATCAAGTTTTCCTTCGTGTCCCGGCCCTTCTGCTGACCGATGACCATTACCCGCCGGTCGTCGACCTCCGCCAGTCCGCCCACGATCGCATGATCGTCGGCGAAACGGCGGTCGCCGTGGAGTTCGATAAAATTGGTGGAGATACGCTGCAGGTAATCGAGCATGTAGGGCCGTTTCGGGTGACGGGCGAGCTGGACGCGTTGCCAGGGAGTGAGATTGGTGAAGACCTCTTTCTTGGTGGCTTCGAGTTTCTCCTCAATGGCGTGGATCTGCGCCGAGAGATCGATCTTCTGTTCTGTGGCCTGCTTCTGCAGGGCTTCGAGGGTTTGCTCGAGCTCGGTAATCGGCTTCTCAAACTCCAATGTATAAATCTTCATCTGTGAACTGACTCCTTCCTACTCGTGAATGACCACCGTGGTGCCGACGGGTAAGATGGTGTACAACTCCTCAATATCATCGTTTAGCAGGCGAATGCAACCCGCCGTGGCCTGCTTACCGATCGAGTTGGTATCCCAAGTGCCGTGAATCCCGTAGCCCGGTACGTTGATACCGAGCCAGCGGGTTCCCAGAATGTTCTCAGGGTCGCCAAACGGAATCGTCTTCCCATCGGCGCGCCACCAGGGCGGGTTGGCAATCCGCGCCGTGATTTTGAATTCACCGACGGGCGTTTTACTGTATTCGCCCGTGCCGACGCGGTAGCGCTTGAAAAACTCGCCATTATCAGTCAACCGAAGTTCGTTGGTGGTCTTGTTGACACTGACAGCAAAATGGCCCTGATAGATCCGCAACCGATCACCGACGCGGATCATATCGCGGTTGAGATTGTTCGACTTCTTGATCAGATCGATGGTAGTGCCGAACTTCTGGGCGAGCTTGCCCAGGGAATCTCCCGCGACAATGGTGTAATTGGTCTTTTCGTCGGCGGGCACTGGGGTGAATAGGATCTTCGTGTCGATGTCGCTCAACAGATCCAGCGCCTTGTCCGTCGCGCTGCCGTCGTCCGCAGTGGGTTGCAGGAGCGCCCGCGCCTCAGCAAGTTTTCCTTCGCCTGCCAGATCGCGCGCTCGCTGGTACGTCTCAGTGTCCGACACGGGTGGTGCAGGAGGACGACTGACGTTCGCGATCGTGTCCGTCGCGGCAGCGGCAGCAACTGTCGAAGTTTGGGACGTGGTTGAAGGCGTGGAGGAGTTCGAACTTGGGAGTCGGTCACAACCCGCAAGCCAGAATGTCAGCACGACCAAACTGAGCCACAGTTTCATATTTGCAAGTCGCGAACAACCAAACTCATGGCAGGGTAGCGGTCGGCGGGGTTCTTTTCAAGACATTTGAGGATGACCCGTTCGATGGAATGGGGAATGTCCGGGATCAGTGCGCGTGGTGTCCGCAGGTGCTCGTTGAAGTTGGCATACTTCTGCAGGATTTCTTCGCGGGTATCCCCGGAAATCGGTTTTTTCCCTGTGATCATTTCGTATGCTGTTATCCCAAATGCAAAAATGTCCGCACGTTCATCAACCGGCTGGCGGGCAAGTTGTTCCGGGGCAAGATAGAACGGCGTGCCGGACAACTTGGGCTCGCGTCGCGGTTTTACGGGTCGCGGAATCGAGAGATCGAAATCGATCAGCTTGGCTTCGTAAGTCTTCGGCACGAGGACGTTTTCCGGCTTGAAATCCAGATGGAGAAAGCCGCGGTCGTGGACGTGCGCCAATGCGGCAGCCATGCCGGTCAGCATCATGCGTTGATTGGAGCGCAGGCCGGGATCGTTCCGCAGAATTGCCTCCTTCAAGTTCGGCCCCTCAATGTATTCGATAATCGCGTACCGCAGGCTGTTGAATTTCCCGCTCCCGTAATAGCGAACGATATTGGGATGGTCGAGATGCTCCATTACCTGGCAGCCCCATTTGAACTGGCGCAGGCGACTCCAATGAAATCGATGCTCGGGCAGGAGCATGCGGAGGATGAGTCGCTGGCCCTGCCGGTCCGCGACCAGATAAATGGTTGCCATTCCGCCCTTGTTTATCTTGTCGAGCACCGTGAAGTCAGCAAAAGTGGAACCAATCATCCGGCGCCAAGGGTAACGAACTGCGGGCCGTATTGCAAACGCAAACCCTCCCGCCGCACCGTGTGCCGTCGGACAAGGGTCTGCGCAGGACAAGCGAGGTTGACGACCCTGGCCGTCACTAGTCGCTGAAATCTTTCCCGTTGTTGAGGCGGATTCGTTCGACCACGGAAGGCATATCCGTCGGTGTGTCGTCATCGTCGGCCCGCTTTTGGAGGCGGGATACAACGGAGACGACGGACAGTTCCGAGCCATCATCGGAGTCAGACGACGAATGAACTGCGTCGTTGTTTGCCGAAAGATCAACGACGATCACCACGGATTCCTCCTCCGGCCGATCGTCCGAGGGTGACTCCATCCGGATGGCGGCCAACTGGGCAGGTCTGTGGTCGGGCTGGTCAGCAAAAAACGTCGAGGTCACCGGACGAATCACGATTGTGATGGCGTCCCGTGGAGGCCCCAGCTCGGTGGAGCGCTCGGCACGAGCTGGCTTTGGCGAGAATTCCGATACCGGTCCGGAGTCATCCTCATACAGGGTCACCACCCGGGCGAACGCTGCAGCGAACAAGACTCCGAGGCCAATACCGAGAGCCCGATGTCGCCTGAGCCATTCCCAAGGGGAGCGCCTTCGCGGTTGCGAGCTGAATGGATCGGGCAGGGGATAGCCACAACGGCCGCACAGGGGACGAAGTGCCGTGGCGTGGCCCCTGACCCGGTTCCTGGTCAGGCAGACGCTGCAGACAACGTATTCCTCCGTGACCGTGGCGTCAACAATGACCGGCCGCTTGGTGCGCGCCATGCCGGGTCCTCGCCCACCACGCTAACGACGGACCACGTCCGCTTCCGTTGGCCCTTTCGCCAGCAGTTCGGCCAGCGCCTTCAGCGCGGCCTCCGCCTGCAAACCCGTGGCGATGAACTCCAACTGGTCGCCACGCTCTGTTCCGACGGACAACAGCCCGAGAACCGACCGCACGTTCATGTACGGCCGGCCCTCCAAAAGAAAATTGTAATAGGTCATGCCGTCCTTGTGCACGTAGATGTCGCAATCAAACTGCGCCGCCAGCGCCGACACGGCCGAAACGGGCCGCAGGTGCAATCCGTCCCGATGCTGGATTGTCACCACAATCCGCTTGAACCCGTTTCGTTCGAGCGATTCCCGTTCGCTACGCCAGATGTGCGCATATTTCTGGCACCATTCTTCCGCCGCCGATGAACCCCCAATGTCCCGACCCTCAGCCATCGAGCGTAGGTACTTGTGCTTCTCGATTTCGTCACGCTGCTCGAGGTTGTCCCGCCGCAGCTTCTCTCGCCGCCACGCTTCGGCGATGTTCTTCAGAAAATCTTCGATGGCTTCTTCGATGGTCACCTCGGCGCCGCGCTGCTGTGACAGATAATACTTGTGCTCTTCGATGGCCCGTAACTCGGCGGCTGTGAGATTGGCTGCCTGATTCTTCATCCTCGACCCGTCATTCCCTTATACCAATCGCGTCTGTGGTTGGCGAGATTTCTTTTCTGCCAGGTTGCCTCCGGCCGTCGCCCATCCCAGGCAAAATGGGGTGGCTGACGGGATTTGAACCCGCGACAACCAGATCCACAATCTGGGGCTCTAACCAGGCTGAGCTACAGCCACCACCCAATTTGTCGGCGAAAGCGTGCAAATTTAACATTGCCGCACCGCAAGGGTCAAGTTATCGTGTGGCTCCCGGGACGGGGGAATCCATCGGATGACCACAAGGAAACTCATATCATGCCTCGGCATATTGCTCTTCGTGCAGGCCGCGGTCGCCCAGGTTGATACGGAATCGCGCCGTACCCTCCTCGTGGAAACCAGCCTCGCCCTCAAAGGCAACGAGCAGCCGAGCGCTTTCGGCTACTACTGGTTCAATCAGAACGACTATCCGTGGACAAATACCGCCCTGCGCATCATTTTCTCGGGCGTCTACGCCGACTCCGAGTTCAGCTGGTTCCTGCCGGCAAATACCAACATCGCCGCCGGCTTCGGCCTCGGTGGCGGCCTGTTCATCAATAGCGTCACGCCCTACAAAAATGGTGGCCAGCTTGAAAATGATGAATTCTATGGTGACATCGCCGACGCCCGCGTCTTCCTCAACGAAACCATCCCCAATCCTTCCCCGTTGCCCCTTAATCTCCGCGCCACATACATGATCTCCGGCTCGTTCTTCCGCGATACCGCCAGCACCAGCGATTTCACTCTTCCCTCCAATTTCCTCACGCAAACAGCGCTCGCCGAGTTCCGATACGGCGGGGCTCCGCCCGGCCTGACCGCGCGCCGCGCCGCCGAGCTCTACCTCGCTGCCGACGCCAATTACCGCGGCGACTTCGAGGCATTTGGCCCCGACGGCGCGCTGTTGCCTGCGCATTCCGAGTACCAGCGCGCCTACGGTGCGCTCACGGCCAGGTTTCCGTTGCAGCAAACCACGTTCTACGCCCATCTCGCCGGCGGCTACGGCCATGACCTCGACGAAATCAGCGCCTACAAAATCGGCGGCAACCTCCTCGGCGTCGAGCCGTTCACTGTCACCGTCCACGGCTATTACACCCGCGAATTTCTCGCCGGCGATTTCACCGCCGCCAACACCGAACTCCGCCAGCAGCTCACGGACTGGCATGCCGTCGCCCTCCACCTCTACGGCGATTGGGCGATCTTGAAACCAGTCCCTCCGGACACGCCCGACTGGCATAACATCCTCGGTGTCGGCACGGCGGTCAGCTTCCGCGCGGTCTGGAATACGTACTGGCTCATTAGCTACGGCTACGGCATCAATGCCGTCCGCGATGGCCATAACGGCGGCCACGAAGTCGGCCTCGCGCTGCAGAAACAGTTCTAACATTTGTTCCGTTCCGCGTTCCGCCCTAGGATTGTTTCCTATGGCATCTTGCGAACTTTGCCCAATGGGAATCTCGCGGATGTCGGTCTATTCTTCGGGGTCGCAGGCGCCGTCACAAACGAGAAAGGCTGACAATTGTGAGATTCCTGGCCGTTCATCCAAGCGCCCTGATGTACACCAAGGTGTTCCTCCGTCTGGAACCCCTCGGGCTCGAACTGGTCGCCGAAGCCGTTCGCCGCTGCGGCCACGAAGTCCGTCTCATCGATCTCCAGGTCGCCACGCATGAGGACCTCGCCACGCTCATCGACCGCTGGCATCCCGATGTCATCGCATTCTCCTGCAACTACCTCGCCAACGTCCCCGAGATCATCGACCTCTCCAAACTTGCCGCGTTGCGTCAGCCCAACGGGTTCATCTGTGTCGGCGGTCATAGTGCGTCCTTCATCGCCAGCGAGTTTCTCGAACACGCCGACGGCGCAATCGACTGCGTCCTCAAAGGGGAGGGGGAGGCGGCCATCCCTCTTCTCCTCGAAGCGATCGAACATGATGCCCGCTCCGTGTCCCGCGTGCCGGGCGCCGTGACCCGTGATGACTCGGGTCCGCCCCCGCAATTCGTCAGGAACCTCGACGACATCATGCCCGCCCGCGATCTGCTGCCGCATCGACGCAAATACTTCCTCGGCGTGCTCGATCCGTGCGCGTCCGTCGAATTCTCCCGCGGGTGCCCGTGGGATTGCTCGTTCTGCAGTGCCTGGACGTTCTACGGCCGAAACTACCGCACCGTCAGCCCCGACCGCGCCGTCGAGGAACTCGCCCGCGTCCGTGAGCCGGGCATCTTTATCGTCGACGACGTCGCGTTCATTCACGCCGAGCACGGCCTGCAGATCGGCGAGGCCATCGCCCGCAAAGGCATTCACAAGCATTATTACCTCGAGACCCGCGGCGACGTCCTCCTGCGCAACAAGGAGGTTTTCCAATTCTGGAAGAGCATCGGCCTCGAATACATGTTCCTCGGTTTGGAAGCCATCGACGCCGAGGGTCTCCAGAAATACCGCAAGCGCGTCAGCCTCAGCCAGAATTTCGAGGCCCTCGAGTACGCCCGCTCCCTCGGCCTGATGGTCGCCATCAATCTCATCGCCGACCCCGATTGGGACGAACATCGCTTCGCGGTCGTTCGCCAGTGGTGCCTCGAGGTCCCCGAGATCGTCAATATCAGCGTCAACACCCCGTACCCCGGTACCGAGACCTGGCACACGGAATCCCGCCGGCTGACTACGCGCGACTACCGGTTGTTCGATATCCAGCACGCCGTCCTGCCCACGCGTCTGCCTCTCGACCGATTCTACGCCGAGCTGGTCGAAACCCAGCAGGTCCTGAACAGGAAACACCTCGGCTGGGCGTGCGTCAAAGATATCGCGGGCATCATCGCCGGCCATCTCCTCCGCGGCCAGACCAACTTCCTCAAGTCGATCTGGAAGTTCAATAGCGTGTACGATCCCCGACTGCAATTGGCCGACCACAAAATGCCCGTGCAATACGAAATCGGCCTGCCGCCCGCGTCCGCCCCGCACGGGAAACCCGACCCGCAGCTTCTCTACGTCCACCCGCCGCAGGGCCGACGCGGTCGCGCCATCGATGATCCCACCGAACAATTCGTCGACGCCACCCGCATGGGAACGGCGGCATAGAGTCCAAGTTGTCTCAGCCCCCTCTGGGAAAGACCGAATCCAGACCCGATCCGGGCTCCGGCAGGGGCACCGGACCCAAAACGAAGCCATTTCCGGCAAAACGAAGCCAAGTGACAAAATGGCACTATCGCACACCGAACAGTCTGGCAGACAATCAGTTGGGAAACTGCTGACTGCCCGGAAAACTGGCTTCGTTTCGCAGAAATAGGGGGGGTATGTTGTCGTGCTCTGTCGTACTCCCTGGCATAACGGACCAGCGAGCGGATCAGCGGTGCCCGCTCCTGTCAAAGAACCGCCGATAGCATATCGTACAACAATAGTAGTGTCAACCGAAATGCGATTACTCCACGCGCCGGCTGGCTGACCCATCTGTCGCGAATTCTGTTTGGTATCTCGGTGTAACCCGTATGCTCCGGGTTGCTGCAAGTTGTCTGGTCGCTTTGTCTTGCCCGTCCGCTCTCCTCCGTCTACGATGACTCCGTCATGAACGAGCCTGCCCCGGTCGCGTCATCGGAGACCACACCGTCACCGGGAATCATCTCCTCCTCGCGCTCCGTGCTCCTCAAACTCGCCCTCGTCCTCGCCGGCTACGTCACGGCGCTCGTCTTGACCGCTGCGTTCTTCTACGTCCGTAGTTTCTTCATTCCCGCCGACGCCTCTCAAGCCTCCGCCGGCATGCAGGCATTCGGCGATCTGATACTCTTTCTCGGGATGTTCGGCACCCTGTCGCTCGTTCCCACTGGACTGGGCCTGTTCTTCCTGCGGAAATCGAGGACATTCTGGACGCTGTTTTCCATCCTCGCTCTGGCCTTCGCCGTCACCGGTCCCGTCGCCGCTCTCACGGTGCGTAGCGGTGCCGCTTTCGTCGGATTCGTCGGTATTCCGAGAATCCTCGGTGCGCCCCTCTTCTGCCTCGCCTTTCTCATCGGCGCCTTGATTGCTCCCCGCCACCCAGACTGTCCGTTTCTCAGGAGCATTCGAGCGGGCGGCTGGCTCCTCATTGCCTCCGCAGCCCTCGAAGCCGCCACCAGCGCCTACGCCTGCCTCTGCCTCGTCATCCTCGGCCACTGGCTGGTGTAGAGTCGCGAGGAATCGCTGATGTGGACTGGCCGGAGATGGACGCACGCGTCCGACGATCGAGTGCCGTCGGCGCTCTAAAATCATGCGCGCGGCGGCCACGTCGTCGCTGCGCTCACCCCGGAGGTCCGGAGTCCAGCCACTTCAACGCGCTGGCTTCGTCATCAAAGAGTCGCAATTGGACAAGCTCGAACTTGATGCTGTCCGTGACCAGCTTGGTGAGCGCCAGTTGAATGTGGCTGGCCGACACCACCGCCCATTTCACGCCCTTCCGGCGTTGCTGCCATTGCTCGAGAATCCTCTTCAGCAGGGTGTCGAACAGTGTCGTTTGCATCCGCGCATCATCCGTGATGTAGAACAGCGCGTTGAAGGTCGGGTCGAACTGAGGGTCGTTGGCGAGAGCGGAGAGATGTCGTACCATGTCCGTGGTCGTGTTCCCTCCACTCATCCGCACCCGGATCAAACGCTTGGCCGCATCAACCGTGTATTCGATCATGCCGTTTCCATCAGCGGACGTCCGCCTGCCCCAATATAGCCCGTGACCACGCCGAAGGAAACGAGAAACGGGCGTCATCATTCCGGGGCAAACCGCCCTACGCCCTCGTCAGCATCGCTGCGCCCGTTATCATCCTCGCGACTTTCTGCGAAGACCGTGCCCCGCTTCTACACCCTCTATCGGCTCTGCCGTAGCTTCCTTCCGCTTGTGGATGCCGGCCCAAAAACGAACCTTGCTTCTTCTTACCTGGGGGAGTACAAAAACCACATCACCCCGTTTGGGGCCGGCTACTGGCCTCAACGCTGCTCGTCTGCCCAGAGGATCGGGATGAATCAACACATTCGTTATCCGTCCATCATCATCGGGGTTCTGGTCGCTCTTCTATGTTATTCAGCCCCGGCCAAACAGGGAAAACCCGGCGCGACCATGGAACTGGTCGCCGTCGACCTTACCGGCAATAACATCACTGTCGCCGATGCTACGGGCAACAACCCCGCAACCTACGCGGTGACCTCACTGACCACCGTCACGATCAACGGCCAGCCAGCCAAACTGTCTGGCCTGCGCCCCGGCATGCACGTCTTCATGACCGTAATTCAGGATGGCAAGACCGCTGACAAAATCGACGCAACCTCATCTTCCCCGGTGTCGAACCTCGAAACCAAGCCAACACCGTCTCCGTCTGGGCCGAAACCAATCTCGCGCGCGGCGCTGATCGACTTGGTCACGTCAAATGCCTTTTGGAATCTGCTGAACGACGAGCAACGTTCTGTCGTGCAATCGACCGGGCGGCAATTCCGCAACCTTCTCGATTCGCGCACGTTTGACGGTTGGTCGGCCGGACGTCGCGCCGTGCTGGAACGCCGTTCGCTGGAGACACTCAACGGGCCCCACACCATCGAGTATGATCAGGCCATCAGCACACTGGCCGCCTTGCGGTCGACCAATGCCGTCCCCGCGCTGTGCAAGTTGGCCTTCCGCCGCGGGGAAGGGGACAATCGCGACCGTTGGTTGGCCGTTCGCGCGCTCGGAATCATCGGCGACACCTCGGTCGTTCCCGACATGATCCACTTGCTGTATCACCGCAACCTGGACACCCGCTGGTGGGCGCAGATTTCACTGGTCGAGCTGACCGGGCAGAATTTCGGCAAGGACTGGAAGGCATGGGGCAACTGGTGGAGCGCGCAGCCCGGCCAACCGCCCTTCAGTCCGGTTATGATCCATTGGTGGAGCGGCCAGCCGGAGCCGGACAAGCTCGCCCAAAACCTCGACGAAGCCGACCAGCACCATTTCCAGAATCTCGCCAGGCCACAACCATAATCCTTTGGCACGCGCGATTCTACTTGGGGCTGCCGTGGAGAATTGAAGCGCAGGAACGGTTTGCCCCCACAGTCGTCTGTGTACGGGAAATTCATCTCTTTGTTGAAGTCTCGTGTTTCGAAACCCCGAGCGTGACAAATCCATGTTCATACGCTACGATCCATCAGGGTTAGCGACTGGGAGAACGCATTATGTGGAGGAGTTCATCATGAACGAATCAGCACCCGTCCCGTCCGCGCCTGACACGTCCGCAGCGCCGGCTGCCGCTTTCAAAGATCGCTCCAACGGTCTCATCGGATTCGGTGTCCTTGTGATCCTCATCGGATGTGCCTGCGCCGTCCTCGTCCCGTTGATGATTGTCGGCCAGACCATGTCGGCTACGCGAAACGGAGCCTCACCCGAGTTTCGTCCGATATTGCCAGCCATCCTTATGTATGCGGGATTGGCCGTCCTGTTCGTGTCGCTGGGAATCGGTTCGACCATGGCTCGTCGCTGGGCCCGCGCGCTGTTGCTCATTTTGTCGTGGGCATGGTTGATCGTCGGCGTCCTGACCATGCTCGCCATGGCCATATTTCTGCCTGCTGCGTTTGTCCGCGTACCGTCCAGCGGAGGACCCGCCGCGATGGTTGTGGTTATGCTCTTCATGCTTGGCTTCTTGAGCGTGTTCTTCCTCATCCTGCCAGGCATCCTCCTGTTGTTCTACCGCAGCCCGCATGTCAAGGCCACGTGCGAAGCCCGCGATCCCGTCCCACGCTGGACCGACGCCTGCCCGCTGCCCGTGCTCGCGCTGAGCCTCCTGTTCGTGTACGGGGCCGTCTGGATGGGCGTTATCCTGCTTTGCTACCGCGGTGTGATGCCGTTCTTTGGATACCTGTGCAGCGGCCTGCCCGGTGGCGCATTGATCCTGCTCCTCATCGCCGTCTGGCTGTACTGCGCGTGGGCCACGTATCACCTCAATCCCACCGGCTGGTGGACCGCTTTTGCCGCCATCGCGCTGCTGCTCATTTCCACCGTGCTGACCTTCTCACGCGTGGACCTGATGGAGGTGTACCGGCAGATGGGATACTCCGAGCGCCAAATCGAGTTGCTCCAGCGCTACAACTATTTTACCAACCAGAACATGCTCGTCTTCATCGCCATCAGTTCCATGCCCTTCCTGGTGTACCTGCTCTTCGTGAAGAGGTACTTCCGCCAGCGGGCGTGACCGCTCTCTCTCGCCGGTTTTAGCGCTGTTAACGGGTTGACCGTCTGTTACAATTACGCCCCGTGAACCGAATTCGGCTCCTTCCCGAGCAGGTCGCCAACCAGATCGCCGCGGGCGAAGTGGTCGAGCGCCCCGCCTCCGTCGTGAAGGAGTTGGTCGAGAACTCGCTCGATGCCGAAGCCCGCCGCATTACCGTCACCATCAAGAACGGCGGACGCTCGCTGATCAACGTCGCCGACGACGGGTTCGGCATGAGCCGCGACGACGCACTCCTTGCGCTCGAACGCCACGCGACCAGCAAGATCGCCAAAGCCGAGGACCTGCACACCATCACGTCGCTCGGGTTCCGCGGCGAAGCGATTCCGAGCATCGCCGCCGTGTCGCGATTCACGCTGACGAGCCGGGAACGCGGAGCGTTGGGCGGCACGCTAATCGAGATCGCCGGCGGGAAAATCCTGTCGGTCACGGACGTGGGCGCGGCCGAAGGAACGATCGTCGAAGTCCGCAACCTGTTCTTCAATCTGCCCGCCCGCCGCAAGTTCCTCCGCTCGATCCCCACCGAGACCGCCCACATCGAACACACCGTCACGCTCTGCGCGCTGGCGCATCCGAACGTCGCCTTCAAACTCGTGGTCGATGGCCGCGAGGTGTTCCATCTCGCGCCAACCAGTGATCTCCGCGGCCGATTGCGCGAGCTGTACGGCACGCAACTCGTTGAGGAACTCATCGCCATCGAGTTGTCGCAGGGCGACGTGCGTACCACGGGGTACATCGGCAAGCCCGGCGTCAGCCGCGCCGACCGCCGTCAGCAGCATCTCTTCGTGAATCAGCGTCCCGTGGAAAGCAAAGGCATCAACTACGCCTTGCTCGAGGGCTATCACACCGCGTTGATGAAGGGGAAATTTCCCGTGACGTTTCTGTTCATCGACATCGATCCCGAGCTCGTCGACGTGAACATTCATCCGGCCAAACGCGAGGTGCGATTCCGTGACGAATCCGTCGTGCGCCAGTGTGTGATCGATGCCGTTCGCGCCGCATTGGAACCGGAAACCGCGGGTTTCCATCCCGTTCAGCGCGAGGGCTGGCCCCAAACTCAACAACGCTTCGTTGGCCCGCGTCCACACGCCCCGTTTGCTCCGCCCCTGGCGTTGCGGGGAGAAGCAACTCCCCTTCCTCCTGCACAACAATCCAGTTTGATCGATGTCCCGCGAAGCCCAGTCGAGGGCGAAGCTCCCGCCGGGCCGCCAGCCGAAGTTCGCACCGACGAAGGCACGTGGCGCGTTCTCGGCGCGGTTGGCCAGCTCTATGTTTTGATCGAATCACCCGAAGGACTGGTCCTGATGGACCAGCACGCCGCGCATGAGCGGGTGTTGTTCGAGAAGATGCTCAGGGAACTCGAATCGGATTCCGCTCCCGCGCAAAAACTGCTTCTTCCGCTCACACTCGAATTGGACGCCCGCGATGCCGCGTTCCTGCACGCCAACCAGAAAACGCTCCACAAGCTGGGCATTGGCATCAATGAATTCGGCGAGAGGACGTTTCTCGTCGATGCCCTGCCGCCGTATTTTCCCACGGCGAATCTCGCCCAGACATTTCGCGATATCATCGACGAGCTGAGGCAAACAGGCGAGGAGGTCCACGCCCGCCGACTGACCGAGGACAGGATCGCCACGACCGTCTGCCGTCACGCCGTGAAGGCCCACGACCCGTTGCGCGGCGAGGAATTGCGGGCCTTGCTCCAGCAACTCCACCAGTGTGAACTGCCCTACACCTGCCCGCACGGCCGCCCCACGATGATCCAAATCTCCTACGCCGAACTGGAAAAGAAATTCGGGAGAAAAGTGTGAGCGCGAACTGTCCGCGGTGCGCCAAACCGCTCGAAGACCAGCAACTGGACAATGTCGCCTTCCGCTGCTGTCGCGATTGCCGCGGCATGCTCATTCTCCACTCCGACCTGATCGGCGTGCTCGACAACAGTTGGCACGCCGTGCCCCGGGACAAAATCGAGGAGGTTTCCTTCCGCGCTCCCGAAGGCTGGCAGAACCAGCCGGCGTTACGCTGCCCGGATTGTCATCGGACCATGGAAAAATACGGTTATATGGGTCTCGCCGCGATCCAGATCAATCGCTGCGATCCCTGCGCCGAAATCTGGCTCGACACCGACGAATTGCAGAACATGGTCTTGGCCCTCGCCAAATCCAATTACCGCAGCGAAACCAACTGGGAACGCGCCGTGCGTGAGCACATCGAGTTGCCCGTCGCGGGAGGGCAGGGGAAAGACCCGAATCAACAAACGAGCGGCGCTTTTTGGCTCAACATGGGGCCAGGTTCCGGCTCCATGGTCGCCCCGGCGTTATCGCTACTCAACTTGCTGCTGCAATAGGCTCGGCCATCAACCGTCAGCTCGCGCCGACGTTCTTCCACTCCTTCGAGTCCGACTCCGTCGCCCTGGCCATTGCCTCCGCGGCATGGCGCAACCAATCGGCCGGTCGCTTGCTCAAGTCCTTCAGGATCTTCGGCGCGGCCTTCTTCGAACCCAGATGCACATTGGCGGTTTCCCAGCCCATTTCGTAGAGCAATCGCGACTCATCCCGACGGCTCGGCAATGATTCCAGCTCCACACGGGAACAATCGGGCGCCAGCCGCCGGATAATCCACCGGTCCTGCAGCCGCACGTATGGGTCGCGGCAGCGCACCGCTTGATCGAGCACCCTCTGATACAGAATCCCGCGCCGGGGCTTCTGCCCGGTTGCCCAAACGTATGCGGACGTCCGTAGCGCCTTGGCTTCGCGGGCGATCATGCCGCCGTGCCAATCGGCGATCGCCACGTACCGCTCGCGCCCGAGACTGCCAAGACCCGCGACACGATGCACAACCCGGTACTCCACTCCAGGTTCCGGCAGAAGTCGCTCCAATCCGCGTATCGCGCTCCTCGGCACCCGCTTCTTCCAGGTCGGTAACGCGGTCAGCTTCTCCCAAAACCTCGCCGGGTCCCGAAGATCGCTCGTGGCCAGCTCTCGCAACCAATGATGGTGCTCCCCCAGCACAATCGGCTGCCCGCCCGACTTCAAACTTGCCATGTACCCTTCCAAAACAGAATCGCACGCCGTACGGAACGCGAGCGATAGATGATCTGCCTGAATCGCCAACCGCGCACTCGTCGCCAGCCGGACCAGATCGATCGTGTACGGCATGAACATGGCTTCATCGAAATCGTTGATGCCCCAGACCAGTCGACCCTCCAGGTCGCGCCAGGTCCCGAAATTCTCAACGTGCAAATCGCCGACGGCCAGCACGTCCACGGCTTTCGCTTGCTTCGGGCAGATCTGTGGCCAGCACTGGCACCAGCGATAAAATGTGGCGCGCAGGAACGGGAAGACTCCCTCGCGCATCGTGGCATGTTTCAGACGCAGGTCGCGGGGAAGGATCGTCAGTTGTTTGGCGAGCCAGGCCTCATATTTCCGGGTCGCTTTCGTGATGGTCATGCGGTCGCTCCTTTCCCCGGCGCGATGACCGGCAGGACCCGCTAGGTCAATCGCCGCGCCGCCTGGATATCCACGGCGATTTGCGCCTTGAGCGCCTCGACCGACGCGAACTTCCGCTCGTCACGCAGTTTCGTCAGGAAGACAACTTCAACGGTCTTCCCGTACAAGTCACGGGCGAAATCCAGAATGTGGACCTCCAGCACGCGACGTGGTTCTGTCCCGGGAAACGTGGGACGCATGCCGACGTTCGCCACCGCGCTGAATTGCTCCGAGCCAATGACCGCGCGCACAGCATACACGCCATCCGGTGGCAGCACCTCGTCGCGGGAGTTGAGATTGGCTGTCGGGAATCCCAGTTCGCGTCCGCGGCGGTCGCCCGGTTCAACCCTGCCGAGGATCGAGAACCGACGACCCAACATTGCCGCCGCGCGGTCGAGACGGCCTTGGAGAACATGTTGCCGAACCGATGTCGAACTGATCATCTCGCCATCGAGCTTGACCGACTGGATCTCCCGGGCGACGTAACCATACTTCGGTGCGAGCGCCTCCATCAAGCGCACATCGCCCGCGCGATCCCGTCCGAATCGAAACCGTGTGCCGACGCAAATCTCCTGAAGATGCGGAATGTGGCGCGCGACGATCTCGATGAATTGTTCGGCGGGCGTGAGCGAGAACGCTTTGTCGAATCTGACGAGCAGGCAGCCGCTCACGCCGAGCGTTTCCAGCAGGACCAGCTTGTGTTCCGTGGAGGTCAACAACCGGGGCGCCTTGTTCGGTTGGAGCACACTCATGGGATGAGGATCGAACGTCAGGACCACCGACATCCCGCCGCTGGCCCGCGCGTCGTCGCGCGCCTGGCCAATCACTCGTTGATGCCCGAGATGAACGCCGTCAAACACGCCAATGGCCAGGCACACCTTGTCGGAATGCCCGCTGAACTCTTCGAATGTGCGAAACACCTGCATTAGGCCGCGTGCGAGCCGACGAGCTTCAAGATCGGTATAATGAACGCCTTCAACTGTTCCCGTGATTGATTGAGAATCTCTTCCAAAGAGTGAGCGTCCTGTATGTCAAAATTGCCCGACCGCGTTCGCCGCAGGTCGTGCAGATGCGCTCCGCAGCCGAGCAGGTCGCCAATATCCGAGCACAGCGTCCGCACATACGTCCCTTTTGTGCAGGCCACACGGAATTGGATTCGAGGCAAATCCAGCCCCATCACCCGCAAATCAAAAATGTGTATCAGCCGCGCTTCCCGCTCCACCGTCTTGCCCTTGCGCGCAAGCTTGTACAACGGCGTGCCCTGATGCTTGACCGCGCTGACCATCGGCGGAACCTGCTGGAGGTCACCGCGAAACTTCGCGAACGCTTCCTCGATATTGCTCTCGGTCAACGGCGGCACCGGTTTCTCGGCGATGACGTCGCCATCGGCATCCTGCGAATCGGTCGAAACGCCCAGCCACATGGTCCCTTCATAAGCCTTGTCGTCCGACATCAATCGCGCCTGCAGTTTCGTCGCCCGTTCCAGTACCAGAATGAGCAGCCCCGTTGCCGCCGGGTCCAACGTCCCGCAATGGCCGACCTTCTTGAATCCAAAATGACGGCGCACCCGATCCACCACGTCGTGGGAGGTCATGCCCGATGGTTTGTCCACCAGCAGCACGCCGTCGAACGGGCTGAGTTGTGGTTGCATGAAGGGAATCTACAGGTTCGCCGCAGCCAGCGCCTCGCTCACCGCCGCCAGGACTTTGCGCTCGATCTCGTGGGATTCACCAGTAAACCGCGCACCCGCCGCCTCGCGATGGCCGCCGCCGCCAAAACGACGGGCAACCGAATTGACATCCACCTTCGGATTCTTGGAACGCAGGCTCACGCGGAACTTCCCCGCCTCCGCCAATTCTTCAAACAGCAGGGCCACCACGACTCCCTCGATCGCCCGCGCGTAATCGATCAGCCCCTCGGTGTCCTCGCGTTTGGCGCCCGATTCTTCGAACATTTCCACGGTGACCCATGTGTAGGCGATCCGTTTCCCGTCGGCCAACTGGAGTTGTGCCAGGGCCTTCTGCAGGAGCATCAGTCGCGCATAGGGATAGCTTTCGTACACCTGCCGGCAAATCTCGCCCACGTTGATCCCCGTATCGACCAGTTCCGCGGCCACGCGTAGCGACTCCGCCGTCGTGCTGCCGTAACTGAACGAACCCGTGTCGGTCGAAATCGCCGCAAACAGGCACGTGGCGATGTCGCGCGTCAACGCAAATCCACCGCGCTTGATCAAGTCGAACGCGATCTGCCCCGACGCGGGTGCTTCCGGGACAATCCAGTTGAGTTCGGCGAACTTCTCGTTGCTGACGTGATGGTCGATGTTGACGAAATGCTTCCGTTTGCCGATGCGTTGGGATGCGGTGCCGACCCGTTGCCACGTCGATGTGTCGATGGCAATCACCACGTCGAAGTCTTTCGGCTCCGTGGGCGGGCGGATGATCTGTCCGCTCCCGGGAAGAAACCGGAATTTCGACGGCACGTCGTCGTCGTTCCAGGCTTCAACCGTCTTCCCCAGCCCCTGCAACATCAGGACGAGCGCCAGTTGCGACCCGACGGCGTCCCCGTCGGGCCGATAGTGGGTGAGTACCAGAAACGTGTTCTGGCTGCGGATCAGTTCGGCGATCTGTTGGACGACATCACTCATCGGCATGTTCGGTATCGAGTTCGTCGAGCAGGTGTTCGATGTGCGTGGCTCGCGCTTCGGTTTCATCCAGAACGAATGTCAGCCGTGGCGTGTACTTCAATACGACCCGCCGGGCCAGCTCGTGCTGGATGTGCCCGTGTTGGCGTTCGAGCGTCACCAACGCGCGCTGCTTCTGCTCCGCCGAACCGATCACGCTCGTGTAGATCCGTCCCTCTTTAAGGTCGGGGGCGATTTCCGCGCCGGTGATCGTGATGAACCCGCAATCGGTCAGGTTCAGTCCCTGTACGATCTCGCTGACCTCGCGCTTGACCAGTTCGGAAACGCGTTCCATTCGATGGCTGCTCATGATGATGGGGGCCCAGGAAAAAAACAAAGCCGTCGGCACGACCGAAATCATTCCGTGTTCGTCCTCCGCTGGGCGATTGATTATTGGGTTACAAACTCGCAGCGACCTTTTCGACCGTATAGCACTCCAGGACGTCGCCCTCCTGGACTGCCGTAAAATTCTCCAAACGCAGCCCGCATTCCGACCCGGCCTTCGCCTCGCGCACGTCGTCCTGGAAATGCTTCAGGCTGGCAATGCGCCCCTCGTACTGCACCGCTTTGCGCCGCAACAACCGCACGCGCGCACTGCGCGCAATGCGACCGTCCGTGACCACACACCCCGCTACGGGCGGACCCTTGGACAGGGCAAACACCTTCCGTACCTCGGCGTGGCCGATCACGGCCTCCTTCGATTCGGGTTCCAGCAGGCCTTCCATGGATTCTTCGACCTGCTCGATCAGTTCGTAAATGATTGTGTACAACCGGATCTGCACATCGGCGTTCTTGGCGGCGTCGGTCACGCCGCTTTCAGTCTTGACGCGAAATCCGATGATGACGGCCTCCGACGCGCTGGCAAGCAGAACGTCGTTCTCCGTAATGCTCCCGACCGCGCCGTGAATCACGTCTAGTTCGATCTTGTCGCTCTTGAGTTTGGCGAGCGAATCCGCAATCGCTTCCAGCGAGCCCTGCACGTCGGCCTTCAGCACGATGTGCAGCTTCTTCATTTCGCCTTCCTTGAGCTGATTGAGGAGGTCTTCGAGGCGGGACCCTCGCGGTTGGACCGCCGTGGCTCCGCGGGCTTCCTGGAGGCGCTGTTCACTGAGTGCGCGCGCTTCTTTATCGGACTTCATGACGTTGAATTCCGAGCCCGCCTCCGGCAGGCCGGAGAGCCCGACGATCTTCACGGGCGTCGAGGGAGGCGCTTCCTTGATTCGTTGGCCCTTGTCGTTGATCAGGGCGCGAATCTTCGCCCAGAACGGGCCGCACACGATGCTGTCCCCGACGCGCAGCGTCCCCTTGCGTACGAGGACCGTCGCGGTCGGTCCCATGCCTGGCTCGATCTGGGCCTCGACCACATTGCCCCGGGCCGGCACTTTCGGACTCGCTTTCAGTTCCATGATCTCGGCCTGCAACAGAATCATCTCCAGCAACGAATCGATGCCCTTCTTCGTCGTCGCCGAGACGTCAACCGTGATCGTTTCGCCACCCCAGGATTCCGGGCTCAGACCGTGCTCCTGCAATTGCTTCTTCACGCGATCGACGTTCGCCGTGGGTAGGTCGCATTTGTTGATGGCAACGATAATCGGCACCTGGGCCGCCTTGGCGTGGTTCATCGCCTCGACCGTCTGCGGCATGAATCCGTCGTCCGCCGCCACGACCAACACCGCGATATCCGTGACGTTCGCGCCGCGCGCCCGCATCTTCGTGAATGCCTCGTGACCCGGCGTGTCGAGAAAGGTAATCGATTTGCCCCCGGGAAGGGACACGACGCTCGCGCCAATGTGCTGGGTGATGCCGCCGCTCTCATGAGCCGCGACATCCGTCTTGCGGATCGCATCCAACAGCGACGTCTTGCCATGATCGACGTGACCCATGACCGTCACCACGGGCGGCCGTGGCTTCAAATCAGTGGCCTGTTCGCCCACTTCGAGAGGTTCGACCTTTTTCGGCGGGGCGTGAACCATGCCGGCGCCGCGCTCGCGTTTCTCAAGCTCGAACAGGAACCCATGCCGCTCGCAAATCTTGCGCGCGATGTCCTCCGGAATCGTCTCCGTCAGGTTGGCGAAAACGTTCATTTCCATCATCTCCGCCAGGAGCACGTGCGATTTGACGCCGATCCGCTGGGCCAGGTCCCGCACAACGACAGGCGGTTTCATCTGGATGACCTTGTTGCCCTTGTCGTCGACAATGAATGGGGGATGGGCCGGTGTTAACGGAGCCGGCGCGGGCTTCGGCGCTGGCGCAGGAGCCGGAGACGGACGCGGCGCGGTCGTTATCTTGACGGTCGGTTGGGCCGTCGCAGGCGGTTTGGGCGGCATGGTAACAGCCGGCGCCTTCGGCGGAACGATGGGCGGCGGTTGGGGCGCAACGACCGGAGCCGGCGCAACTTTGGCCACCGGCGGCTTGGGCGGCTCCACGACAGCTTTCGGCGGTTCAACAACCGCAGCGGGGGGCGGTAACGTCGGTGCCGCCACCGGAGCTTCGATTTTCTCGGCGAGCACCGTCGCGGGAGGCGCGGGTGCCGCAGCAGGGGGAGGCGTCGGCGACACGACCGGTTCGGGCGGCGCCGGTGGCGGTGGGGGTGGCGGAACGTAGCCAAATTCCTTTTCGATCGACTCGGCAGTGATCTTGTCGACCGTGCTGGAATGGCTCTTCACGGGATAATTCATCGCGTGCAGCTTGTCGATCATCTCCTTGTTCGACAGGCCGCAGCGCTTGGCCAGTTCGTGTACCCGAATACTCATTCTGCTGGTTTGTCACCTTCCGATGCTTGGGCGGCTTCACGGCGTTCCTGCTCTGTGTTGGCGGCCTTCTGCACCGCCGCAGCTTTCTCGGCGCCCAGTATCTCCGTCAAATCATTCAAATCCGCCGAGAGCAGACCCTCCAGCGAATGGAAGCCGCCCTTGACCAGGTTCTCGGCATCCACGCGCGCAATCCCCGGGATCGTGGCCATCTCCTCGACCGCGCGCGCGACTTTCTCCTCGAACCCGAGCTCGGCGGATTCCTCCTTCTCGATCTCGATGTTCCAACTCGTCAGCTTGGCCGTCAGCCGGGCGTTCTGCCCTTTCTTGCCAATCGCCAGCGACAACTGGTCGGGATCCACGATGATCTTTACGGAATGGCGGGCTTCATCGATGACGAGGTTCTTCAGCTTGGCGGGGGCGAGGGCGTTGGTTACAAACTGCCGGACATTTGGGTCCCAGCGAATGATGTCGATCTTTTCCCCACTGAGTTCGCGCACGATGTTCTTCACGCGCATCCCGCGCATCCCGACGCACGCGCCAACGGGATCGACCTTCTCGTCGTGCGATAACACCGCAATCTTGGTGCGGTAGCCCGCCTCGCGCGCGATTCCCTTGATCTCGACCGTCTTGTCGGCGATTTCCGAAACTTCCAGTTCGAACAGTTTGCGGACGAAATCAGGATGGCTGCGGGAAAGAATGATCTCGGGTCCGTGAATCGCGTTATCGACGCTCAGCGTATACGCGCGAATCCGGTCGCCGGGCTGGTATTCTTCGGTCGGCACGCGCTCGCGGCTGGGCATGACCCCTTCGATCTTGCCGAGATCGACGATCACATCACTGCGCTCGAACCGGCGGACGGTACCGGACAAAATGTCCCCGGCCCGCCCTTTGAATTCCTCGAACACCATGTTCTTTTCGACCTGCCGAATGCGCTGGAGCATCGCCTGTTTGGCAGTCTGCGCGGCGATACGGCCAAAGTTCTGCGGAGTGACTTCGATTTCGATGCTCTCCCCAAGCTGCACGTTCGGCACCCGCTTCCGCGCGTCCGTCAGCGAAATCTCATCGTGTTTGTTGACGACGTTCTCGACCACCAATTGCTTCGCCAGCGCGCGAATGACGCCCGTCTTGCGATCGATCTCGATCCGCAGATCGTTGGCCGGCCCAACGCTCCGCTTCGAAGCCTGCAACAAAGCCTGCTCGACGGCCTGAAACAGGACTTCCCTGTCGATGCCTTTCTCGCGGTGGAAATATTCCACTGCTACTATCAGTTCGCCGTTCATAAGCTTCTTTTCGTCGTTCTGGCGGCAGACCCCATCCGGGGAACAAAAAAGTGGGTTCTTCGACCCACTCGTTCCATGTCGCCAAATTCTGACGCGCAAATATAGGTAATCCCGCCACATCGGTCAAGTGCATATCCAACGACCGTATGGGGCTTGTTTTGGCCGGGGGAATCCGATTAAAATGCCCGGCCAATGAACCTGCCGAACCGGCTCACTGTGGGGCGTGTCGTTCTGACTGTGTTCTTCGTCATGGCACTGCTGTTGCCTCCCCATGGCCGTCTCCTGTCGCATTTCCCGTACGGCAAGACCGCCGCCCTGGCCATCTTCATCGTCGCCAGCCTGACGGATTGGTGGGATGGATGGTACGCCCGCCGCCGCAACCTCGAAACGTCGTTCGGCGCGTTGATGGATCCGCTGGCCGACAAGATTCTGACCACCGCCGCCTTCATCTGCTTCATCGAGCAGCCGAGCTATCGTGGCGCCGACGTGCCCTTGGTCCAGGCGTGGATGACCCTGGTGATCGTTTCCCGGGATTTCCTCGTCACAGGCCTCCGTCTCATCGCCAGCCAACAGGGCATCGTCCTCCGCGCCGAAGGCCTCGGCAAACACAAGACCGTCTCGCAAATGGTCACGATCATCGTCATCCTCATCGGCTTGGCCATCCGTGAAGACTGGAATTGCTTCGGCGTCGATTACCAGCAATTCAATATCTCATTCTCCCGCGTCGCGTTCACCTTGATGCTCATTACGGTCAGCCTCACGCTGATCTCGGGCGTCATCTACTTCTTCAAGAACGGCCAGTTCTTCTTCCGCGATGCGTGAGCGACTGATCAGGTTCCTGGCAACAGGATTCGGTGTCGGCTACTCGCCGGTCGCGCCAGGCACCGCCGGCTCGGTCGTCGGCATCGGCTTCTGGTGGGCTCTCAATCAGCAACACCACCTCTGGCTCCGCGCCGTGCTGTTGGTCCTGGCCATCTGCTTCGCCATCTGGTGTGCCGGGGAAGCCTCCGATATCATGCACCATCCCGACCCCCCCAGCGTCGTCATCGACGAGATTGTCGCCATGCCAATGGTGATGATCGGCTTGGGCACAACCTGGTGGCACGTGGCCTTGGGCTTCGCGATGTTTCGCCTGTTCGATGTCTGGAAACCCACGCCCTGCCGCGAAGCCCAGGATTTCTCCGGCGGAATCGGCATCGTTCTCGACGATCTCTTGGCCGCCTCCTACGCCTGCCTCGCCTCGCACGGCGTCCTCTGGCTCATCGCCGGAATGAAACACTGATCCGCCCGAGAGCCCGTTGAAAAAGTCGGCCACTTAGGGCAGTAGGCCTACAATACCCGCCGATTTCCGAGGAGATGTTGTAGGCCGCGAGCCCCCACGCGGCGGTTGAGGGTGTCGGTTGTCGAGGGCAAGATGGTTGCAAGGAGGCGTGCGTCGCGCGTGGAGGAAAAGGCGATTGACGGTCTGAGCCAGGAGTTCTAGTCTTCGCGTTTGTGACCGATTCGGAGAAGCGAAGGTGGGAAAAGACACGCGCTAAAGGTCGTACCCATTTCGTCATTTTCGAGGGGATCCTCAGGCGTGGGATTTTGCTCGGCGTGATTGCCACAAGTTTTGTCTGCCTGCTTGGCCGTAGTACACGCACTTTCAGAACGCCTTTTTGGTTGTGGGCTTCGGGGTGCGCGTTTACGTCCGTGATGTCCGGGCTCGCAATCGGTCGTCTATTCTGGCGCTTGATGGAGAGGGAGTATCAGAAACAGCCGGGAGATGCTCAGATTGTCCATCCGATCACGCGAGTAATCCCTCGTCCAAGAGCTCGTCTGCTTACATTCACCTGCTGGCTTGTAGTTTACCTTTGGGCCTGGCTGGCGCTGTTCGTTATCGGGTTGGTGCTTGTAGCCTGGCTGCACTGGCCGTACCTGGCACTGGCTTTCTTCTTCTTTTTCTTTCCAGTTGCTTATTTGGAATTGGCACTGGCCTTCTTCCTTCGTTGCCCGTCGTGTAACCGGTTTATTCTCATTCAGACTTTTCGCCGACTTCACCCGCAAGCACGGGTGGTAAGGGGGGTGGGCGGATGGGCCGCCATCGTCGTCGATGTCGTTCGGCGCAGGCAGTTCACCTGTATGTATTGTGGCGCGCCATGCGTTCTGGAGAGTCACACCTAGAGAAGACGGGGGAAGTAATGCGCGGCCTGGCGTCTCGTAATGCGCAAGCCTGCTTAGGAACCTCCGGAGTCCAGCTTCGCCAGAAACTGCTCAAGCTGACCGGTGTCGAAATTGGCCAGGACATGCCCGTCGATGACAATCGTCGGCACGTAACGCTGCCCCGAAAGTCGCTGCATCTCCTCATCGGCGGCGGGATCAAGCCCCACGTCGATCTCCTGGTACGCAATGCCATGGCCTTTCAAATATTCCTTGGCATCCACACACCATCCGCACCACTTGCGCGTGTACAGCTTCACGTCGCGCATGATTTTTCCTTGTGCATCGCCCGCTAACATCGCAAATTGGATGCCAAAAGCGAGACCCAAGTTTCCGTAACCACGGGCAGGGACCGACCATGAAAATACTTGTTGCTGACTCTGTGTCCGAACGCGGCGTGGAACTCTTGCGCCAGAATCCTTCCTTTCAAGTCGACGTCAAAATCGGCCTCAAAGAGGACCAGCTCTGCGAAATCATTGGCGAGTACGATGCCCTGATCGTCCGCAGCGCGACCAAGGTCACCAAGCGCGTCATCGAGGCCGCCAAAAAACTCCGCGTCATCGGCCGCGCCGGCGTCGGCGTCGATAACGTGGACGTGGACGCCGCCACACGCCGCGGCATCATCGTGATGAATACGCCCGGCGGCAACACGATCTCCACCGCCGAGCATTCATTCTCGATGATGATGGCGCTGGCCCGCAGCATTCCGCAGGCCCACGCGACGATGAAAGCGGGGAAGTGGGACCGCAAAGCGTTCGAGGGCGTCGAGCTCTACAACAAGACGCTCGGTGTGATCGGCATGGGCCGCATTGGGACCGAGGTCGCCCGCCGCGCGATCGCCTTCGGCATGCGCGTGCTGGCCTACGATCCGTTCCTCAGCCTGAGCCGCGCCAAGGCCCTGCAGGTCGAGGTCGTCGAACTCGACGAAATCTACGCGCGCTCCGATTTCATCACCGTCCACGTGCCGATGACCGATCAGACCCGCGGCATGATCAACAAGGACACCATCGCCAAGATGAAGAATGGCGTCCGCCTGATCAATTGCGCGCGCGGCGGCATCATCAGCGAAAAGGATTTGTACGACGCCGTCAAAAGCGGAAAGGTCGCCGGCGCCGCGCTCGACGTGTACGAACAGGAACCGCCCAAAGAACTGCCGTTGCGCGAACTCGATCACGTCGTGATGACCCCGCACCTCGCCGCCTCCACCACGGAAGCGCAGGAGTCTGTCGGCGTCGAGGTCGCCGAGCAGGTGGCCGATGTGTTGGCCGGCGGCACGATCCGCAACGCGGTCAATATGCCGTCCCTCGATGCGAAAGTGCTCGCCGCGCTCCAGCCGTACCTCGCGTTCGGCGAGAAAATGGGCCGGTTGCTCGCCCAGATCGCCCCCGCGCGCATCGAGCGCCTGATCGTCGAGTTCTGCGGCAAGGCCGGCGAAATCGAAAGCGGCCCGGTCAGCCGCGCCGTTTTGAAAGGTTTCCTCGAGAACGCCCAGGGCAGCGAGGTGAATTACGTCAATGCCCCCGTGATCGCGCAAACGCTCGGCATCACCGTGAGCGAGGTCAAGAGCACCGAACCAATCGATTACGCGGAATTGATCAATGTGCGGGCGTTCGTCGACGGCCAGGTTGCCAGCTTGTCCGGCACGTTCTACGGTTCGCCCAACAATCCCCGGATCGTGCGCATCGACAATATGCCGACCGAAGCCGTGCCTGCGGGCGTGCTGTTCATGATGCGCAACAAGGACCGCCCCGGCATCGTCGGGTGGATCGGCACGATCATGGGCAAATCCGGCGTCAACATCGCCAACATGTCCCTCGGCCGCGACAAGGCCGGCGGTCAGGCCCTCACCGTCCTCAACCTCGACAGTGCCCCGAGCGACGCCACCCTCGCCGAGATCAAAGCCGACAAAGACATCTTCGACGTGAAAGTCGCGAAGATGTAGGCCAATTGGCAGTCTCAAATAGATGAGTGACGTATTCATCTTGGGTGCCGGATTTTCGAGGGCTGTCTCACTCGGCATGAAGTTGGAAATGCCGTTGCTCGTCGAATTAGCAGATAAGGTTGAAGAAGTCCTTATCGCCAATAACACATCTCATCCGGTGTGTGGCCTATTTCCGAGAGATTTGGAGCTCTGGCTGTCGTTCTTGTTGGATGACCACCCGTGGTTAACGACTGCGGAGAACGAGAAGAACAAACAGACGGGGCTTCTAATGCTGAGCACCATCCGAAATCGTCTCTTTGTTAGTGAGCGAATGGTGGCGAGGCCACCTGAGTGGTTCTGGCGTCTGGTTACCTGGTGGCACGCAACACGCGCGTCTGTTCTTACGCTCAACTACGACACGCTGATAGAAAGGTGCGCGGCGTCATTTGACATACGTTCCGAGAACCTGTACCCGGTGCGGTTGATTCCCCTTCAGTCCATTCGCATGGTCGCCGAAGAAGAACAAACATTTAGTTTCTTCAAACTCCACGGGTCGGCAAGCTGGTTTGCGGAAAGAGCGGGATCCTCGCAAGCGGAAGGCATCCACTGCGTTTCTTTCGCGAGCTGGATCGACGAGGCACTGTACGTCCAGGACATGATCAAGAATATGAACGACTTTATCGTTCCGCCTCGATTCAACAAGGCGATATACCTTGGGCACCAAACGATGCACAGCTTGTGGAGTCTGGCAGCGGAAGCACTGCACGCTGCAGACAGAGTGTTCGTTTTAGGATACTCCCTTCCCCCTACCGACCTTGAGATGCGCTATTTTTTGGCTTCCAATTCTCGACGGCATGACCAGGAGGTATACGTGGCAGATCGGAATCCCGAGGTTGTTAGACGATTCGGTGCGATCTTTGGCGATACCGGCATCCGGTTCAATGCGTTTGGTAGTGGAGACGACGGCCCGATTCCTCCACTTGCCGAAGCCCTTTATTCAGGTCCGTTATGAGGTGGTTCGACGCCCTTTGTACTTGGCCTCGGCCGTTAACTGCTGCTGAAGTGGAGCAACGCGCGGCTAATCGAAATCCTTGCAGTCGGGCATCGACGTGAAGTATACCGATGACCCTCGAATGAAACTGTCTCCTGACAAAAAACTGGCCGGCATTCTCTGCCCTGTATTCTCGATTCGAACCGAAGATGATCTCGGCATTGGCGACACGGAAGGCGTGCGCCAGATGATCGACTGGTGCCACAAACACGGCATCGGCCTGCTCCAGGTGCTGCCGATCAACGAAACCAGCGACGATAATTCGCCCTACAACGCCATCAGTTCGCTGGCGCTTGAGCCAACGACCATCGCGGTTTCTCCCGCGCACGTCCCGGATTTGTCCCCGGCGAAATTCAAAGAAGTCGTCACACCAGCATTGCTGAAAGACCTGCGCGCCGGCGCCGTGAAATACACCAAGGTCAAGGAATTGAAGCGCGCCTTGTTGCGCACGGCATTCGATTCGTTTCTCGCCAAGCACTGGGAGAAGACGACCGAGCGCAGCCAGGCGTTCCGCTCGTTTCTCGTGGAGAACGGCGACTGGATTTCCGATTACGCGATGTTCCGCGTGCTGATGGAGGACTATCACAACTGGCCGACCTGGGATGAATGGCCGCTCGACCGACAGGACCCGAAGAAAGCCTGGTCGTGGTTCCTCTCACTGCCGGCCAAACAGCGCGACGAGTACGCTGAGCGGATTCTGTTCTGGGCGTACATCCAATGGATCGCCTACGATCAGTGGACAAATCTCAAGGAGTACGGCACGCAAAAGAAGGTCCTCCTGATGGGCGACATCCCCTTCGGCGTCAATCGCTACAGTTCCGACGTCTGGGCCAACCGCGCCATCTTCGATCTCGAGTGGAGCGGCGGGGCCCCGCCCGAAAAGACGTTCAAGGTCGATCCGTTCACCGAGAAATGGGGGCAGAACTGGGGCATCCCGCTCTACAAATGGGATGTCTCGCGCGCCCGCAAACACGATTGGTGGCGCATTCGTTGCGGCAACATCCACAAGGCGTTTCATCTCTTCCGCATCGACCACGTGCTCGGCTTTTTCCGCATCTACTCGTTTCCCTGGCAGCCGAAGTACAACGCCCGGTTCCTGCCACTGACCGAGTCGGAAGCCGCGAAACTCACGGGCGGACGCTTGCCGCATTTCCAGACCTATGCCGACGACACGCCCGAAGGCGCGGCGTTCAATCAGAAGCAGGGCGAAGAATTGCTGGCGATGGTGGTGGAAGCGGCGGGCGAAACCGCCGTGGTCGCCGAGGACCTCGGTGTGGTGCCACCGTACGTGCCCGTCTCGCTCGAACGCCTGAAAATCCCGGGCTACAAAATTCCTCATTTCCTGCGCGAAAAAGACAATTCATTCGTGGACGGGAAGACCTATCCGCGTCTGTCGCTCGCGACGCCCGCAACCCATGACCATGATCCCCTGGCCAAAATGTGGCGCGAGTTGTGGGAAAAGGTCGATGCCGGGAAATCCAGTGCCGACGAGAAGGCCCGCCATGCATCCGAGGAGGCCTCCAAGGAACTGAAGCGCTGGATGAAGTATTGCGGCGTGGAGAAGCTGGATCCACCGCGCACGTTCAATGACGAAATCCACCGGATCATCCTGCGCGGCGTGCTCGATTCAAATTCGTGGCTCGCCGTGTTCATGATCACCGACGTCTTCGGCTCAGAGGCGCGTTTCAACGTCCCCGGCGCCGTCAGCGAAGGCAATTGGTCGTATCGTCTCGAGGAAACCGTGAGCGAACTCGACAAGGATCCGCAACTCCTCCGCAAGACCCAGATGTTCGCGAAGCTGGTAAAGGACGCGCACCGATCGCCGTAAGCCAGGAGAACCAACTTGCGCCGTTCTCCAACTGCAGCTACATGCCTGGGATCGCCGCAAGCACTTCCTCCGCATGACCGGCCGGTTTGACCTTGCGGAAGATCTTCTTGATGGTGCCATCCGCGCCAACGATGAAAGTCGCCCGTTCCACGCCCATGTACTTGCGACCGTACATCGACTTTTCTTTCCAGACACCATATGCCTCGCAAATCTTGTGGTTTTCATCCGGCACGAGCGTGAAGGGCAGGTCGAACTTCGTGGAGAATTTCTCGTGTGACTTTGCCGAATCAGGGCTTACGCCGAGCACTACGGCGTTCTTGTTGACGATTTTCTTGTGCGCGTCGCGTAGTTCGCAAGCCTCCGTCGTGCAGCCGGGGGTGTCGTCCTTCGGATAAAAATAGACGACAGCAACTTTACCTTTGTTCTCGCCGAGTTCCTTGAATGCCGGCGCCCGGTCGCCTTCGCTGAGTTCTTTCATAATTTCACTCCGATCTTTGGACAAACATCTGCAACTTCACATTGGATGCAGTCCGGCTTGCGCGCGGTGCAACGATTGCGTCCGTGCCAGATCAACAGATGCGAAAAATCGATCCAATCCGCGCGTGGCACGATCGTCATGAGAACCTGCTCGATCTTTTCCGGCGTTGTCTGTCGCGTCAAACCCATGCGGCGCGAGAGCCGCGAGACGTGGGTGTCCACCACGATGCCCTCCGCCATATGGTACGCGACGCCGAGCACCACGTTCGCCGTTTTCCGCCCGATGCCGTCCAGCTGAACTAGTTCATCGAGCGTCTGCGGGACTTTGCCTTGATGTTTCCCGACGAGGCTTTCGCAGCATTTCTTGATGGACCGCGCCTTGTTGCGAAAGAACCCGGTACTACGAATCATGCCTTCAAGTTCCGCGGGTTTCGCTGCGGCGAATTCCGCCGCCGTGCGGTAGCGCCGAAACAGCGCGGGAGTAACGAGGTTGACGCGTCGGTCGGTGCATTGGGCGCTGAGAATGGTGGCGACGAGAAGCTGCAACGGGTTCTTGTGGTCGAGGGCGCAGCGCGCGTCGGGGTAGGCGGCGCGCAATCGCTGCAAAACCGTGCGACACCGCGCCATCAATTTACTCTTGGCAATGTTCACCGGTCGCAGTATAGCATATCACCAAGGAAGTGCTCAGTTTCACCGCCGCGGTTTCAAAGAAGAAGAGGAGATAGAATATGGCACACATAGTGTGTGAACCTTGTGTCGGCTGCAAATACACCGATTGCGTGGAAGTTTGTCCTGTGAATTGTTTCTACGAAGTCGATGATCGGTTGTACATTCATCCGGACGAATGCATCGACTGCACCGCGTGTGTGCCGGTCTGCCCCGTGGAGGCGATCTTTACGGAAAGCGATGTCCCTGAGAAGTGGAAGCCGTTCATCGCGGAGAACCGCGAAAAAGTTTCCGGTGCCGCGAACATTACCGTGAAAAAAGATCCTCTCGGCAAGGACAAGCCCGATTGCCAGCCGGGTGCGCGCAAACCCTAGGCGCTACCTTCGCAAGATCTATCTCGGCGACGCGGTCTTCCCGTCTGCTGGCACCCCCGGCGGGGCGGCAGGTGTCGTTTCCAGGATTAGTGCTCCAAGCGCAGTAGCGTACGCTGGGGTGGCCGCGAGGTCTCTCATTTCCATCGTGCTGTTCGGGGGAGGCATCCAACGCCCGTCACTGCGTTGCTCTTTGAGAAGCACATCGCGGATTTGCTCCTCCCACGGTTTCCAATAGGAACCGCCAGCCTGGGACATTGCCTGCGTGATGTAAAACCAGCCGTAAAGAACATAGTCGCCCCGGGTCTTGTCCCACTCGGCCTTCTGCTCGCGGAGATAGTCACGTGAAGTTGTGATTCGCGGGTCGTTCCCGTTTCCGAGGAGCTGTTCGCAAAGCACCCCAATGGCCGTCATGGAGGGCGAACGCTCCGGGCTCTGATAACCGAAACCCGGGTTCTGCGTGTCGTACATGTTCCACAGGAACTGTGCGGCCTTGTCGCCCACCTCCGGCGGGACCGCAACGCCAACCGCTTTGGCGGACGTCAATGCCAGGATCATCCAACCAGTGACCGAGACATCCGCGTCGTCGGAGGTGGGACGATAGCGCCATCCGCCGACGTGCTGTTCGCGGGCCTTGGGAGCGGATTGCGCGCGGATGATCGCGCGGACCGAGCGTTCCAATGGATCGCGCAGCGCCGGCGACGGCGTTACCCTATAAGCCTCCGCCATCGCGAGAGTCACCATGCCTTGCGCGTCACTGCCGATGTAGTCGGCTGAGGACTCGGAGATCAGACCGTCGCTTCCGACGTGTGAGGCCAGATACTCGAGCGCTTTGCCGATTACGCCGCCGAATTCGGGGGAATCGGGCGTCTCGCCGTGTCCAAGGAACGCGAGCGTTGCCAATGCCGTGCCTGCCAAGGCGCTTCTGCCGCAGTTCCAGGAACCGTTCTCCGCTTGGTGCGCCGCGAGCCATCGCAACGCCGTCAGGATCGCGCGTTCGGTGTCACTGCTGCTGGATTGGTTGAGATTGCCGCCGGGCTTGACACCCATTCTGAAACCAAGCATACCACCCCCGGGTCCTTTGACTCCCGCCGCGCCGATCCCGGTGCCACCAAGTCCGCTACCGGTTGTCATACCGATGTCGGAGGGACCACCCTCGGGTCGCTCGAGCGCGGCGGCTTCGCCATGCACGATGCCGATGACATCATTGACGGAGTCCGGACCGGGTTGTGACGACAACGCAGCCAGGTGGGCTTGGTAGGCTTCGAGCGAACTGCCGCCAGCCGTGGTGGGCATGCCTCCGGGCCCTTGCCCGCCCGCTCCGCCGCCAGCGCCGACAATCGAGTTATCGCCGTCACGATCGGCGGTGGTGGGGGTGGCTGGGCCCTGGTTTGGCGATGGGAGAGGGACCGTGCTCGCATCGAATAGGGCGACCGTCCTCGAACGGACGGCACCAAAGCTCATCCAGCCGAACGCAGCAATCAACACGACATGGATCAGCAGAGCGAGAAGGAAACAATAGAGAAGCCGTGTATTCGCAGCGAGCCATGAAAGTAATTTGATGATCGATCTCATGGCTCAGGAGCCGGGCGACCGCGCGGGCAGGGATTCCAATTCTTTCTTCGCGTCCGCGACGAACTGGCCGTGTGGAAACCGCCGCAGATACGCCTCGAACGCACGCCGCGCGATGCCCGGATTGCCAAGGGCCTTTTGGCATACGCCACTACGGAATGCTGCTTCTTCGCCGTGCGGACCGCTGAGTACGAGCGATGCCCGGAGATAGTACGCGAGGGCGGTCTTCTTGTTGGTTATCGTGGCGCCGCCGAGCGCGAAATAGCAGTTGCCCAATAAATAGGCGGCTTCGCCGGAGTCTTCGCCCTTCGCATTCGCGACGAGCGAAGCCAGAAGCTCAATCGCTGTCGCGACATGAGGGCTCTGGGGGTCGACGCCACCGCGAGCGAGATAAACTTCTGCAAGCCCCAGATTGGCCCGGTCATGCAGACTGCCCGGCGGCTGCGCATTGACCATCTGACGAAAGATTTGATCGGCCTCATCGAGGCGATTCAGGGCGAGATCTGCCCGTCCGATACCCAGTCGAGCCAGCGGGGTCAGTTGCGTGTCGCCAGGATCGAGGCGTAGTGATTCTTTGTACTCCTCGCGCGCCTGCGCGGCCTGTCCGCGTTGGAGAAGGACGTTGCCCACGGCAACGTAGCTGCGCGCTGAGAGGTGATCCTTTTCAGGATCGGCAAGCAACTGCGACGCTCCGGTGTACGCGCGTTGCCGGTCGCCTGCTGCCAGGGCAAGTTCGATCGTGCCTGTAATCGCAGCCACGCGAACCGCGTCGTTGTGCGAATAGGCAGCGGCAAGACGGTCGAGACGTACATATCCATCGTCAAAGTGTTGCGCCGATTGGTATATGCCTGCAATCTGCGCAACCATGGCCTTGGCGGCTGCGGGATCATCGCCAAATTGCGTAAGGAAAGCTTCGCAATCGGTGACCGCTTTCTCAGTATCGCCCCGGTCCACCAGAATACTGGCTATGCGAACCTCGGAATCGATGGCTGCCTGACGAAGCTGCGTTGCCGTACCTCCGACAGATGCAGCCCGGGCGATCACATCGCGGTACGCCGTAATCGCCTGATCTGTCCTTGATTCGTGCTCCAATTGCCGTCCGATGGCGTACAGCGCCGTGCCAACGAGCGATTGCGTGGGATAACGAGCCACGAACTCGTGGAGCTGCATGACCATGTCCGTGTTCTTGTTCTCGGCTCCATAACACCGGGCTATCTCAAAGAAGGCAAGCGGAGCAAAGCGCGTATCGGGGAACCTCCGTACGAGGTGCTCAAATGAGCCGAGGGCATCATCGAATCGCCCGAGTGC
>DATJWQ010000085.1:0-22927 GCA_035501175.1 Verrucomicrobiia bacterium
CGACACGATCAACAACCGGCCGACCTCGTGGACGATCGATGACAACGACTACCGCAGCCTGGCCCAGCCCAACGCGCTATGGAACTGGTCCGGCGGCGGCGGCGAGATGGGCATCACGGCGCTGCGATCGCTCGGCTACGAAACGCACGGCATCACCAACGATCCCGCATTCCTCAGCCTGGCTTATGGTAGTGGAACGAGTTCCTGGCAGAACAATTACCGTATCGGGACCAACTCACCGTGCGCCGGAGCAGGAGCCAATCTCGGAAGTCTGAATCTGCCCGGATTGAATCTCGATCAGGATGGTATTGCGCGGCCGTCCACGGGTCCGTGGGATATCGGAGCCTGCGAGTACAATACGAACAGCGTGGCTCCCTCGGCGCCCGTGGCGTCGTTCATCGCGTCACCCGCGAGCGGGACGGTCCCGCTGCCGGTGACCTTTGTAGATACATCCAGCGGCACGATTACCAACCGGTTCTGGGATTTCGGTGATGGCACCTCGACGAACACATCAGCGACGACGGTTGTGTACCAATACAATGCGCCCGGCACGAATACAGTGCAGTTGATCGCGGCCGGTCCCGGAGGATCTGGTAGTAGCATTCGGACGAATCTGATTACCGTGAACTCCGCCGTTAGTACGAACAGCATTCCGCCACCCGTGGCATCATTCGATGCAACGCCGACGAATGGAATTGCGCCGTTGACTGTCACGTTCCTTGATACATCGACCGGCACGATTACAAACCGACTGTGGCATTTCGGCGACGGAACTTCTACCAACACCGTGGCGGCGGCAGTTGTCCACCAATACGCGGCGTCGGGCACCAATTCGGTGCGCTTGAGCGTGTATGGTCCCGGCGGAGCGAACGGCCTCGTGAAGCCGGATTTGATTTTTGTCGCACCGGCAGACAGTACCAACTCAGTCCCGCCGCCCGTGGCTTCGTTCGGCGCGGCGCCAACGAGCGGAACGGCCCCGTTGCTCGTAACCTTCACGGATACGTCGACCGGAACGATCAACAGCCGATCCTGGCAATTCGGGGACGGCACCGTGACCAATACGACGGCGACGACTATGATCTATCAATACAACACGCCGGGCATCGACACGGTGCAATTGGTCGTGAACGGCCCGGGTGGCTCCAGCACGAACGTGCAGCCCAACCTGATTGCGGTCGGCTCCGGAAGCGACGATACCAACAATGTCCCCATTCCCGTGGCGTCATTCAGCGCCGCGCCGACGAGCGGCACGGCGCCGCTGGTGGTGACGTTTGCCGACGCGTCCACGGGTACGATCGCGAACCGATTCTGGGATTTCGGAGATGGAAGCTCGATGAACACGTCGGGCGGCAGCGTCGTACACGAATACACGACGCCTGGCACGGACTCCGTCCAACTGGTTGTCAGCGGTCCCGGTGGGACAGCCGTCAGCACGCAGAACAATCTGATCATCGTCAAGTCCGATTCGGAATCGAATGGCGGCACCAATGGTGTGGCGCAGTTTGGCGACCACAACCGCTGGCGGTTCCTGACCACATACTAGCCCGGTCTGCTAACGGACCTGGCGCGGGCGATATCGTAACTCATCCATAGCGATCTCTGCAGCGGTGTGCAGCGTGGAGATTGGTCTCGAGGGGGACGGTTCTCGATCGACCGAGTAGACTGAGCCACTGACGAGGAGGCAATGGGAATGGGAACCATAGAGCGGCTCGATCACATTCGATCGAGAGTTGTGACGAGACTGTACACGCTCCTTTCGGCCTGCTGGGTCAAGGAGCCCGCAACCGCCTGTAGGATGACGCTGGCGTTTCCTTATCTGGTTTTGGGCGCAATCAGTTTGAGCGGACGGATCGTAAGCCATTGCGACTACTGGGGGCAGCCCCTCCCCCCCGAGCGGGTCGATCGATGAGTAGTACCCTAAAGAAAAAAGCACTCGGCGCGGTGGTGTGGAGCGCGGCGGAGCAATTCACCACGCAAGGTGTGGGTTTTGTCATTGGGATTTTCCTCGCACGGCTACTGCAACCTCAGCAGTTTGGCTTGCTCGGGATGATCGGTGTATTCCTGGGGCTTGGCCAGGTGTTTGCGAGTTGCGGTTTCGGGCAGGCGCTCATTCAACGGCAGGATACGACCCGGGTGGACGAAAGCTCCGTCTTCTACGTTAACGTATTCCTGGGTGTAATTGCTTCAGTCAGCTTGTTTCTGGCCGCGCCAGGGATCGCCGCGTTCTACAAGCAATCCTCGTTGGAATTATTAACGAAGATCATGGCGGTGGACGTGTTGATCAACTCGTTCGGCGTGGTGCAAGTGGCGTTGCTGACCAAGAGGATGGATTTCAAGACGCAACTTAAGATTAGCGTCACAGCCAACGCCGTTTCAGGAATTATCGCAATCATCATGGCCGTGCGTGGAATGGGTGTGATCAGCCTCGTGAGCCAACTGCTGATTCGCGACACCTTGCGGACAGTCCTGGTGTGGAGAATGGATGATTGGAGACCGCTGGCCGCACTCAGTCTGAAGTCGGTGCGACGACTATTTTCCTTTGGCTCCCGTATTTTTGCATCGGCCTTGGTAAACGCGGCCTTTCAGAGCCTCTATCCATTGACCATTGGAAAACTGTTCTCGCCGGCTTCCCTGGGATACTTTACCCGCGCCCAACAGTTACAGTCGGCGCCGGCGGAGAACCTGATCAACACGGTGGCCCGTGTTTCATTTCCGTTATTTTCGGCGTTGCAGCACGACCCCGCGAAGCTGAAGCGAGCCGTTCGTCGGGCGGTCATCCTGATGGTGTTCCTGGTCTTCCCCCTAATGACGGGTTTGGCCTGCGTCGCGGATTCGTTGGTTCGGGTACTCCTCACGGACAAGTGGCGGCCATGTGTCCCGCTGCTACAGATTTTCTGTCTGGCCGGAGCGTTGTACCCATTGCAGACCATTCATACCTACGCACTGATGGCGCTGGGGAGGGCCGACCTGTTCTTCCGTCTGGAGGTCGCAAAGAAGGTCTTGGGCGTCACCGCGATTGCTCTGACGTATCGCTTTGGTGTTACGGGTCTCGTGTGGGGAGATGCACTGACGACCCTGTTGTGTTTCTTTATTACTGGGTACTGCATTGTCAGGTTCATTTCCTACCCGTGGCGGGAGCAAATCCGGGACTTGCTTCCGTATTTTGTTCTTTCCGTTTCCATGGCGATTCCCGTGATCGGGGTGAAGATGCTGGGTATCGGCAATTCCATCGCGGTCCTTCTGCTGCAGATAACCGTGGGCATTGCCGCGTATGCGGTCGGCGGCATCGTATTCCGCGTGAGCGCGCTTGCCGACGCGTGGGAGTTCCTGCAGCAGCGAGGTTTTCCCTTCGCCCGATCCGCCCCCGTGGTGCCCGAATCAACGACCGACTAGCAGGGGAAAATGGGTTCTGATTGAGGAATAAGGTCAATCATGTGCACGCCATCTGTTTCCGTCATCATTCCCACGTTTAACCGCGAGCGGTGTGTTGGACGCGCCGTCGACAGCGTCCTGGCGCAGACGTTCCAGGACATCGAGGTGATTGTCGTTGACGACGGCTCGACAGACAGTACCACGAATGTTCTGTCGCGTTTTGGTAATCGCATTCGCCTGATCCGGCAGGAGAATCGCGGGGTTAGTTCCGCTCGCAACACCGGTATTCGCGCTGCCTCTGGGAAGTGGCTGGCATTTCTGGACTCTGACGATGAGTGGCATCCTCGGAAGCTTGAACGCCAGGTGGATTGTCTTAACCGGTCCAGCGCCGAGGTGTGCTTCACTCGGTGCGTCAGAAAAGGCGGCGAACCGGTGCGGGATATCGATGATTATCGGACAAGCGCTCTCGAATCACACGTGTATCGAGTCGACGACGCGATTGATGTGATCTGTTGCGGAATCTCCCATCCCCAGATTCAGTCCTTGGTCGTTGACAAGCACCTCATCGAACAGGTGGGACTATTTGATGAATCGCTCTTCGGAGCCGAAGACACGCGGTTGATCTACAATCTGGCTTTCCTCACAGGGCTTGTGTATGTCGACGAACCGTTGGTTGTGATTCATCGTGACGCCTCCAACAGTTTGTTGGGTGATATGAAGCCCGAATCTGCGGGGCGGCGCTACGCTTGTCGTGCCCGGGTTCAAGCCGAGGCCTACTGGCGCTTGTTGGAGATTGATCCCGAGAGGGCTGTCATCGTGCGCCGGAGACTGGGCTACTTTATCTCGCGGTGGGCGGAGCTGGCCTGCGCGGCAAACCAGCTGCGCCTAGCCCATGATCTCGCTCGAGACGGACTGCTTATGACAGGGTGTCTGCGCGATTTTGTCAGGTGTCTGGGGCTGTACCTCAGCCCAAGGGTATTTCGTCCGTGGTTTCAAAGAAAATGGTACGGCAAACAGCAATCTGTCCACAGCCCGCGTGAACCGCATCGGGAACCTCTTCGTTCAACTACTCGTGGTTGAGGATCCCTCGCCGTGGCCCGGGAGCTTCGTGATGGGTGAGAAACTGAAAAGCAGTCGATTTTGTGATGTAGCCGGTGATGTGTCCATCGTCATCGTTAGCTGGAACGCGCGGCAGTACCTGGAAGAATGTCTGGCGAGTGTGTACGATTCCACCGCTGCGAAGATCCCAGAGGTTATCGTGGTGGATAACGCCTCCACCGACGGGTCCCCGGAAATGGTTGAACAACGCTTTCCGCAAGCCATGCTGATTCGATGTTCTGAGAATCTCGGGTTCGCCAAGGCTAACAACATCGGGATCAAGGAGACTCATGGCCGGCACGTCGCATTGGTCAATTCGGACGTGAAAGTCCTCGGAAGTTGTTTCGATACACTCGTAGCCTTTATGGACCGGCATCCCCGAGTGGGTCTGGCGGGGCCAAAGGTGCTCAACACCGACCTCACGACGCAGAACAACTGCCGCCGATTCCCGAGCCCTTGGAACAATTTCTGTGCGGCGACGGGATTGGTGCGGTTGCTCGGCCGGCACCGTTTTTTCAGTGGGGAACAAATGCTCGATTTCGGCCATGATCAAGTCCGTCCCGTTGAGGTTCTCGCCGGTTGCTTCTGGATCATCCGTCGCGAGGCGCTGGAGGCGGTGGGACTGCTCGACCAGGGGTTCTATATTTACGCCGAGGACGTGGATTGGTGCCGACGCTGTTGGAACGCAGGCTGGCAGGTTGTTTTTTGTCCGGAGGCGCAGGCCATTCACCATGGGGGCGGCAGCTCGGTGAATGACCCTATCCGATTTGCGGTGGAACAGAATCGTGCGCTGTTGCGTTACTGGCGGAAGCACCACGGGATCATGGGCCGTTGGTGCATACTGGCCATTCTATGTTGTCGGTTGGTCCTGAGGTATCTGTTGGCCTTTGCCTCGAGGCTGCTGGGGCGTTCCGCGGTATCGGACAGTCGAGACCGCATGCGAAAGGCGAGCGCATGTCTTCGAGCTTTGCTCACGGAGGGCATTGCTCCCGGTCATCGGCTCTCCTCGGATCATCCGGAGTCGCGGGGAGCCGGCGCTACCATCGGTCGGTGATTTCGCCAGGACAAAGAAACCGGACAAATCTCGATGAAAACTCGCTTTAGCGTAGTGATTCCCACCTTTAACCGCCGGGAGCTCATTGGCCCGACCATCGACTCCGTGCTGGCCCAGACGTTCGCCGATTATGAGATCGTTGTCGTTGACGACGGATCAACAGACGGGACGCCCGAGGTGTTGCGGGCTTACGGCTCAAAGATCCGGGTTATCCGTCAGGAGAACCAGGGGCCGGAAGTTGCCCGTGACCGCGGGATCCGCGAGGCGGCGGGCGAGTACATCGCCCTGCTGGATAGCGATGACCTTTGGCTTCCCCAGGCGCTGGCGACGTATGATCGGATTATCAATTCGTGCCAGTCACCGGCGCTGATCCTGGGGGCGACATGCTATTTCAGTAACAACCAGGTGCCTGAACTCCGCAATGCCCAGCCGGTCGGGATCGAGGTGTGGCAGTACGATGATTATCTGGCCAAGCAGGTTTCCGTTGGCTTGTATGGCAGCAACGTGGTGGCAAGGAAGTCGGTGATCGAACAGGCCGGTGGTCTCCGCCATAGCACGCCGACGACGTTCTATATGGACTTGCTGGATACGATGCTGCGCATTGGCGTGTACGGCCCCTGCGTCGTGGTCAAACAGCCCGTCACGGTGGCGTATCGAGTGCATGCGACCAATTCCATCCGCAATATCGAGGCGATGGCCAACTCCGTGTTTCCGATCATTGAGGCCGAACGCCGAGGCCAATACCCCGGCGGACGAGCCCGTCGATTTGCGCGATATGCATGCATCGGCGGCGTCGCGTGGTGCTGGTTCAAATATGCGCTGGCTGCCCGGCGGTTACCCATTGTGGGCAAGTATATGATCTATTGCACGCCGATGTTCGTCGCCGGTGCTTGGAAAAAGGTTTGGGTGCGCGTGCGGAGGGGACAATTACCCCCGGTGCGCGTTTCGTGACGAGGGGTGGGGATTAACGGGAGAATAGGGATCAAACACACCATGAGTAGTACATCGTACAAACTGCGCCCGGGCGACGTGGTCGAAGTGCGCCCCTGGGCCGAAATACAGTCGACGCTGGACGATAACGGCATGTCCGAGGACCTGGCGTTTATGCCCGAAATGCTGAAGCACTGCGGCCGTCGCTTTGTCGTTAGTAAGCGGATCGCGGGGGATTACGGAGGGCCATTTGATGGCGCGCGGGTAGTTCGCGACGTCGTACTCTTGCGCGATGTGCGTTGCGATGGGTCGGGCCATGACGCCTGCAAGAAGGCCTGTGTCTTGTGCTGGAAGCAGACATGGTTGAACAAGGTGGGCCCAAACGCGGGCCGCTCGCCCCAGCCGGTTGTCGACGAGGTACCGACGACGTTTCCGTACCAGCAGGCCGACGGCCGCTATCCCTGCCAATATGACGCGCCGGTGATTGTGGGAACCAGCGTGAGGCGCCCCCCGGCCCTGACAGAAGATGCCACTCGCCGAATCCATCGAATGTCGCTGGAGGAATACGCCAGATTGCAGGAGGCATTTGGCGAGAAGGTCGTGTGCGTGGGAGGACATTGGTGGCGACAGGTTCGTCCGTGTTTCTTTCGTCCGGTGCTGCCGTTCGAGGAGTTTGTCGCCAGCTCGCGGGAGTTCCCTCTTTCGGCCTGGCTGGGAGGTGCCCAACACGTGGTGCCGTGCGGCCAGCAGGCCAATTCGACGATGAGCTTCCTGATGTTCCGGGACGGCGGAGACTACTCCATCGATTCACTCCGCTCAAAGCCCCGGCGGCAGGTTCGCTGCGCCGCGGAGCGGTTTGCCGTCCGCCCGATAACCGACTGCCCAGCATTCAAGGAACACGCCTTCCCGGTGTATCGTGAGTTTCACCAACGAACCCAGTATCACTACCTGGCGGAGCGATCGGAACGCGAGCATTTTGACAAGTGGGCGGACGCCATCTTCCAGCACCAGTCTTCCTTGGTTCTGGGGGCGTACCGGGAGCCTCAACTGTGCGCTGTCAGCATCGCTCACGCGATTGAGGACACGCTGATATATTCCACCGTGTTCGCGACGAGCGAGGCATTGCGCGACCATGTTTCCAGTCTGCTGTTGCATACCGTGCGGTCGAAGGCGAGTGAAGACGGCGGCATTGCCCGGGTCTACGCGGGAATGCCGAAGACATCGGAGGCGCATGGGATCGACGATTTCCTGATCCGGCGTGGTTGCCAGGTCGTTACCAAACCCGCGTACACGTGGTTGAATCCAGCCACCAAACTGGTGTTGCGCGGTTTCCTGCCGACCCATTACGCCCGCATTCGCGGTGAGCCGTCCGCCCTGATTGGCGTGGACGCCGAGGGGGATTCGGGCGACGACGCCAACGATACGCAAGGTGGTATGTCATGATCCTGCTCCTGGGAGCCAGCGGTTATATTGGGCAGGCCTTCGCGGCCGAATTGCGACGGCGACGCTATCCGTTTGTCCCTCTGGCGAGGATGGCAATCGACTATACTCAGTTCGACATCCTCTTCGATTACGTGCGCAAGATGAAGCCGAGCTTCATCATCAATGCGGCGGGATACACGGGCCGCCCGAATGTTGATGGATGTGAATCGGCCCGTGCAGAGACGCTGGCGGCGAACGCGTTGCTGCCGCAGACCATTGCGCGCGTCTGCCTCGTGACGAACACGCCGTGGGGACACGTGTCGTCCGGCTCCATTTACAACGGGGCGAAAATACTGGACGGTGATGGCACCCATATTGAAACCGACCTGAGCCGCCAGGAGATTCGCCGGCTGTTCGAGCATCACCCGGAACGGTTCGCTGGATTTACCGAGCTGGATGAACCAAATTGTTCGTTCCTGAAACCGCCCTGCAGCTTTTACAGCGGCACCATCGCTCTGGCGGAAGAGGCGCTGCGAACTGTCCGGGAATGCTATGTCTGGCGCTGTCGAATCCCGTTTAACGAGCAGGACCAGCCACGGAATTTCCTGTCGAAGATTCAGCGTTATCCGAAAGTGCACGACAGCGTCAACTCGCTTTCGCATTTGGATGACTTTGTGCAGACCTGTCTGAATCTCTGGGAGCGGGGCGCGGCATTTGGCATCTATAACGTGACGAATCCCGGCGCGGTGACCACGGGGCAGGTGGTCGCCATGATCGAGCGCATCTTCAAATCTGGTCGGACGTTTGAGTTCTGGAAGGATGACGAGGAGTTTTACCGCGAAGGCGCCCGGGCGCCGCGCTCGAACTGCATTTTGGATGTTTCCAAAGTGCGCGCCACCGGAGTGCATGTGCGGCCGGTGCAGGATGCCCTCGAAGAATCACTCCGCCGGTGGCGCACGGGCAGCGTGGTGGGATGGCCGTCTCGGCAGGATCTACAACCGCTGCACCACTAGAGGCTTGCGAATAACCCGAGAAAGACGATGACGAAAATGCGATCAGGACGATTCCTCCCATGCAACGGAAGTTGGTCGGCGACAGTGGTCATGTCCATCACGGCATGTGGCTGTCTTATCTTTGTGAATGGCGCGCGAGCCCAGGATGTTTTGGCGCCGGCGCCGGTGGTCTTCTCGACAGCACCGCCCGTTGTTACCGAGATCCAGTCGAACAGCTCGGGATTCATCGACTTCGGAAACGCCACGCCCGCTGGTGCCCTCCAGGAGAAGCCGTTTCAGGTTGGTCCATTGGATCTCCATCCGCATTTTTCCTACCAGTTTCTCTATGCGACCGGCGTACAGTTCGCGCCCGGCTCTGCTCAGGACACGATCACGCAGAATGTTTCCCCGGGCTTGCTCGTGGATATCGGTCGGAACTGGGCGTTGGACTACACGCCGACCTGGACCACGTATTCCAGCCGCGAGTTTCACGACACCTGGAACCATGCCGCCACCTTGAACGGTGTGGCAAGTTACAACGACTGGCTTTTCGGATTCAGTCAAACGTATAACCGGTCCGATTCACCCCTGATTGTGACGGGCGGTCAAACCTTGCAGCAAATCTATGTCACCACGTTGACGGGATCGTACCGGTTCAATACCGTTTTGTCGATGGACCTGAGCGCCGGCCAGAATTTCACCTACACGGAGCACTTCACCAACACCCGCGAGTGGTCGACGACGGATTGGCTGAACTACCAATTCTGGCCGGAGCTTGACGGAAGCCTGGGAATCGGGGGCGGCTACGACAACGTGAGCGTGGGTGTCGATTCATCCTTTGAACAGTATCAGGCCCGGGTAAGCTGGCGGGCGACCCAGGTCACGAGCGTGGTGGTCCATGGCGGCGCGGAAGATCGTCAATTCCTCGGCTCTTCCGGCAGTGATCTGCTGAGCCCGATTTTCGGCGCGACGATCCGCTACGCACCGTTCCCCAGCACGGCCATCGCGCTGGACGCCGATCGTAGCGTGACCGTGTCACCCTTTCTGGATGAGGTCATCGAAGCGACCGACGTCACCGCAATGCTGAACCAGCGTTTGTTGGGCAAGCTCTTTCTGAATGCGGGCGGCGGTTATCATTGGGACACGTACCGGTCGGCGTCCAGCGTGATCACGACGAGCCGCCGCGATGAGAATTACACGCTCAATGCGAGCCTGACCTGCGTGTTCCTCAAACGCGCCACGGCATCGGCGACGTACCAGTACAGCGAGAACCTGTCGACTCAGGGCGGCTTCGGATTCAGCAGCAATCAGTATGGCTTCCAACTTGGATACCAATACTAAGGCGGTTACGTCGCTTCCTGCGTCGTCGTCGGCCGGCAGCAATCTTGCGGCGGTCGCGCGCCCGGGGTCGGCGAAGGCTTTCGCATGGGCAACGATTGCTCTCGTGGCCTGTTTCAGCGTGCCGCTGGCGCGCCTGGCGTATTTCGCCGCAACGAGCGATCTATACTCGCACATTCTTCTGGTGCCATTTGTGAGCGTGTATCTGGCCTCGTTGAACCGCCGCCGGGTGTTGGATGCATCGATGCCGGCATGGCGATTTGTCGCGCTGACGGGCGGAGTAGGGCTGGCATTGCTGGCCGGATACTGGCTGGCGATGTGGCGCAGCTGGCCGATTGCCAACCAGGATGGCCTGGCGTGGACGACGTCGGCGTTCTTGTTTCTTTTGTTCGGTTTGTGCGGCGTGTTTGCGGACCGCGACACGTTGCAGGCGATGCGGTTTCCGTTGTGCTTCCTCCTTTTCATGATTCCCTTTCCGCTGATGATTCACAATGGGTTGGAAGGCTCGCTCCAGAGAGGATCGGCCCTGACCGCCTACGGACTGTTCCAGATCTCCGGGACGCCAGTGTATTACGACAACATGAGTTTCCAGTTGCCCGGCTTCGGCCTGGCTGTCGCACCGGAATGCAGCGGCATTCATTCCAGCCTGGTATTGTTCCTCACGAGTTTGATCGCCGGCTATCTGTTCCTGCGGTCGTCGTGGAGACGCACGGTCCTGGCGGTGGCGGTGCTTCCCCTGGGACTATTGCGGAACGGATTTCGAATTTTCGTGATCGGCGAATTATGCGTGCATGTTGGTCCCCAAATGATCTACTCCGAAATACACCGAAACGGCGGGCCGGTGTTCTTCGCGTTGTCGATGGTGCCATTTCTCCTGCTGTTGTTTCTGCTGCGGCGGGCTGAACAACGGCAGGCGGATGTCGCTCAACCGCCGCCGCGCGCGTGACCATGTTCTGTCGATGACGATGACACCTCCCAGAATGCTTCACACGGGGTTTCTGCAATCAGCCGAGAGATTCGCTGATCGTCCGGCGCTGGAAGTGGGTGGACAGACGCTGACGTACCGCGAATTGTTCGACCGGGCCGCCTCGCTCGCGGCGACGCTGTCGGCGCTGGATGCCGCAAACGATCCGCCCTTGACGGCTGTTTTCGCATATCGATCGGTCCCCGCGTTCTCCGGAGTATTGGCGGCGTTGCTGCGCGGGCACGGATACGTGCCGCTGAACCGGACCTTTCCTCCGGATCGCACGCGAACGATGCTCCAACGGGCGGGCTGCCGCGCCGTGGTGGCCGACGCTCAATCGGAGGGCCAACTCGCCCAGGTCGTGGAAGGGATCGATCGGTCGTTGGTGATCGTGCTTCCCGAACGAAACGACACGAGCGAATTGGCGGCGCGCTGGCCCCAACACCGGTTTGTCGGTGGCGGGGAACTCGCGTCGAGTGATCGATGGCAGCGGGTTGATGTGTCCCCGAATGCGATCGGCTACCTGCTGTTCACGTCGGGCAGCACGGGCGTGCCCAAGGGAGTCATGGTTGCCCACCGCAACGCGACCCACTACGTGGATTTCGTGGCCGATCGATTTGGTGTTACGCATGAGGACCGGTTCTCGCAGACGTTCGACATGACGTTCGACCTGTCGGTGGCCGACATGTTTGTGGCCTGGGAGCGCGGGGCGTGCGTGTGCTGTCCATCGGCGAAAACGCTGATCAATCCGGGCCGGTTCATCAACGATTCCCGATTGACGATCTGGTTTTCGGTTCCGTCCACCGCGATGTTCATGAAACGGCTGGGGACGTTGAAGCCCGGCATGTATCCACGCTTGCGGGCCAGCATGTTTTGCGGTGAGGCGCTCCCGGTGGACGTGGCGAGGGCTTGGTCGGAAGCGGCGCCGAATTCCGTTGTGGAGAATCTGTACGGTCCGACGGAGTTGGCGATTGCCTGCACGTTTTATCGTTGGGACCCGGCGCGGTCGGCCTCCGAGTCGGAGATCGGGATTGTCCCGATTGGCCAGCCGTTTCCCGGAATGATCGCGCTGGTGGCCGATGAGCGTCTGCGTGAAGTTGGCTGTGGTGAAGATGGCGAACTGATGATGACCGGTCCGCAGATGTCGCTGGGATACTGGCGCGATCCGGAAAAGACCGCGGCGAGCTTTGTCACGCCGCCGGGACGGGAGGAAGTCTATTACCGCACCGGAGATCGTGTTCGCCGTCCCTTGGATGGCAAGCCGATGATCTATCTCGGACGCGTGGACAATCAGATCAAAGTGTTGGGGCATCGTGTGGAGCTTGGCGAAGTGGAAGCGGTTCTTCGCGAACTATCGGGGACGGACAGCGTGGCGGCGTTTGGCTGGCCGCTGGTCCCAGGCGGCGCGAGCGGGATCGAAGCGTTTATCCAAACCGCGAGTGTGAATGCCGAAGAGCTTCTCAAGCAGGTGAGTCTGCGGCTGCCAATGTACATGGTTCCGAGGAAGATCCATTGCGTGCCGACGTTTCCGCTCAATCCCAACGGCAAGATTGATCGCAAAGCCTTGATGAAAGTACTGGAGACACTGAATGCAGGCCATTAGCCGAGACGCGGTATGCGCCTTTCTGGCGGGGCGGTATGCCGATCAGCTTCGCGGAAGAGGATTCGAGCCAGCGGCATTGCCGGACGACTTTGATTTTCTGCTGAGCGGGGTCATCGACTCGCTGGGCGTGATCGAAATGATCTCGGCTGTGGAGCAACATTTCGGCATAACGGTTGACTTCGAGACGTTGGATCCGTCAGAACTGACTGTGCTGGGACCATTCAGCCGGTTCGTAGCCGAACACGCAACGAGCGGCAACAAATCGGTGTGACGATTCACGAACACAACTGCGCAATGGTTCCGGCCGGGGTTGACTCGCGGGTCGGGGAGATCCTTGCGTGGGTTCACGAGGCGAGCAACCCATACCTGGACTGGTTTTGGGGATCGCCGACCGAGGCGGTCGCGCAATTGAAGGAGCAACTCATCCGTCCCAATTCCGAGCTCTCAGAGAAGCGCGCGGTGTGCCTGAGTGAAGCGGGTCAGATTATCGGCGGCTATATCGCGCTGCCGGGGCACGAATTGCCAGCGTGCCGGAAAGCGGACCTCCTCACATTGTCGAATCATCTGAAACGTGCTCCCAACGAAGGACTTATAGCGAGGATGCGGCAGGCCAGATCCGTGTTTGCGAGCGTGGGATCAGATGAGTTTTACCTGAGCCGAATAGGGGTGATTCCTTCGGCGCGAGGTAAGGGAACCGGCAAGAAACTGCTCGGGGCATTCCTTGAGGACGGGCGACGTCGAGGGTTCAGACAATTCCGTCTCGATGTCTCGGCCGATAACGAACGGGCGATCCGACTTTATCGCGTGGCTGGTTTCGTAATGGCTGGTGAGTCGGCAATCCCTACAACACCTATTCGCTACTTCTCGATGACATTGGCGGACTGATTTCCGCGCGGATTGCGAATGAGTTATCTGGAACAAGAGCAGCAGAAGGCGTTGCGACCACTGGGTACCCATGCTGGACGGGAGGGCAGGGGGCATCTTGATGCTGTGATTTCGCGACTGCCGGAGTCGGCCCGACCTGCGGTGATGGAGGCGTTTGGTAAAGCCCCGACATGGGCGAAGGTACGGCGGGCGAATGCGGCGCTGGAAGGGGCCGACGCGAACCTTCAGGGACCGGAAGTGGTTGTGCATCTACTGGCCAGCTTTAATCTGGAGCCGATCGAAGCGGCATTGCGATTGGGATTGGCGTGTATTCCGTGCCGGCCACAAATGCAAGTCGCGCCGCTGAATACCATTGAGCAACATCTGTTGGATCAGTGCTCAGGTGTCTATCGGGAGCACAATTTGGCCACGGTGGTCCTGTGGCGGATCGAGGAACTCCTCCCGGAAGCGCTGCTTCCGTATTCGTCCGGCGGCGCTGACGCCGCAAAGGAACGGATGGAATCGCTCTGGCAGCGAATCGAGACGGCTTGCTGCGCCTATCGGGAGATGGGAAAATCGCCGCTCGTTGTCGCGACATTTCCGGCACCGCAGCAGATGTCCGGGTTGATGTTGAATTCCCAATTGGTCGGCGGGGCGTTGAACGCGGTAGCAGAACTGAACTGCCGATTGCGTGAACTGGCTGCGTCCGTGACCGGCCTCCACATCATGGATTGGAACTGGTGGGCGACACGGGAAGGAGCGGCAGCGTTTGACCCGATGATGGAGCAAATGGCGCGGCAACCACTGAGTCTGCAGGGCGCATTATCGCTGGGGTTGTTCGTCGCGCGTCATGTGCGGCCGTTCTTGGCTCCACGTCGCAAGGTGCTCGTGTTGGATGCGGACAACACGCTGTGGGGCGGAATCCTCGGCGAGGATGGCCTGTGGAACGTCAAGCTCGGTCATGAATTTCCCGGGCGTATTTTCCTGCGCATCCAACGAGAAGCCCGGGAACTCAAGAATCAGGGAGTGCTTCTGGCGTTGGTTTCGAAGAGCGACGAGGCCGAGGTCCGGCAGGCGTTCCGGGAGCTACCGGACATGGTGTTGCGGTGGGAGGACTTCGCTTCTCGTCGCGTCAACTTCAACCACAAATACGAGAGTCTGCGAGCGATGGCCGAGGAACTCGGGTTGGGGATCGATAGTTTTGCGGTGCTGGACGATTCGGACCACGAACGCGAACAGATTCGGATGTTTCACCCCGAGGTACTGGTCATCAATCAACGGAGTGATCCGTTGCACATGCTGCAGGCTCTGCAGTCGACCGACGCTTTTGACGCTTACAGCCTGACCGGGGAAGACCGTGCACGACACGGCGAATATCAATTGCGGGAGGCGCGCAGCGGTCGCGGACACGGAGCAAATCTGGAAGAGTTTCTACATGCGCTGCGTCTGGAAGCAACCGTCGAGCGCGTTGAAGAGGGCAACGAGCAGCGTGTCCTCCAGATGTTATCGAAGACGAACCAGTTCAACCTGACCACGCGCCGGCATCGACTGGAAGAGGTAAAAGCGTTGATGGAAAAACCCGGCAGCATCGGCCTGACGTTGCGATTGGCCGACAAGTTTGGCGACCAGGGCATCGTTGGCGTGTTACTGACGGTTCCCGACGAAGGGCATCGGTTGCGAATCGACAGCTATCTCGTCAGTTGCCGGGCGTTGGGGCGCGGGGTGGAGGAATGCCTCTGGGCCGAACTGGTGAAACAGGCGCTGAAGGATGGGGTGCAAGGGATCGTTGGAGAGTACATCCCGACGGCGAAAAACGCTCTGGCGGAGAAGTTCTACAACAAACTTGGATTCGTCCAACTCGAACAAACGCCCTCAGTGACGCGATACCTGATGGAGCCGCTGAAACCGGTCGACCCGCCGTCGTGGCTGGCGAGGAAGGACGAACAGTGATTGTGGAGACGGACCGATTACGCGATTTGCTGGTGGAGTTCTTCGAGCTGGCACCAGAGACCGCTCTAGGGGATATCGTGCAGGAGCGCATCGCCGAATGGGATTCGCTGGCGATGGTTCAGTTGATCGTCGAAATACAGAATGTGTTTGGTGTGGGATTTGATGTGGAAGAGATTGAGCAGTTGGCGAGCTATTCGCAGATTCGTCAGGCCCTGAACCGCAAGGGAGTCAAGGTGTCGCAATGAGAACGCCGCTGATATCGGGTTTGATGAATCGAATCCTTCAGCTTCTGGCGAGGATAGCACCTGGAGCACAGACGGTCCGTGTTTGGCTGCACCGCTGGCGCGGAGTGAAGATGGGCAAGCGGGTCTGGATCGGATATGACGCGATCATTGAGACCGAGCACCCGCACCTGGTGGAGATTCGCGATGACGCGGTGGTGGGCATCCGCGTGACCATTATTGCCCACTTTCGGGAGTCGCGAGGCGTCGTGATTGAAGAGGGCGCAGTACTCGGTCCAGGAGTCCTGGTGTTGCAGGGAGTCACGGTCGGCAGAGGAGCCGTTGTGGCGGCGGGCAGCGTGGTGACCCGATCGGTGCCACCGATGACCATGGTGCAAGGCAACCCGGCAAAACCCATCGCAAAGCTCGGCACGATGTTGACCCCCGGCACCACGCTCAAAGCTTTCTCTGCCGCTCTTCGCCCACTGTCCTAACGTCATCCGATTCGCCATGGAACGATTCGATCACCCACCCCGATTACTTGTGCTCTCATCGGAAGCCTCCGCGGCGTCCGACAAGGCGCTCGCGAAGTTCGCCGATTTCCTGGGCGTATCGGCAGATGTGGTGCCGGTACACGCCGAGGACGCGCAGCCTCCGCGGGAGGTTCAGGCTGTGCCCGCCGGGGAAGTATGCCTGGCGTTGAGCCGGGCTACCCTCGGATCGGCGGATGCGCAGCCATGGCTGGCGAAGGTGATGGAACACGCGCGAGCCATCCTGGTGTATGGAGCTTCCGTCGGCGGGACCGAATGCGAAGAGCTGAAGCGACTGACCCGCGGAGCGCTGATTTCCACTATGCGAGTCGAGTCGAAGACGTGCGTGTACTGTGTTCATGCGAATGACGACCGCGATGCGCTGCCCGTGGACGGGCGTTCGTATACATTCGAACCGGCCGCGGCACCTTGGGTCTTTGCCGGTCCATCCACGGGCGATGGGATCGATACAATCATCTCGGTGAACGGCAAGCCCGGTTTCGTTTCGGTGCCATATGGTCGAGCGACACTGTTCCTATTGAGCTGTCCCACGCTTGTGGACATTGACGCGCCTCTCACGCCGAACTGCGTGTTGCGACCCTGGTATTTGGAACTGCTGGGCATGGCGATCTTTCTGCGTTTGGTATTCGGCCGGTGGTGCTGGACCGCGCCAGCCCAGGCCGCCACGATCGTGATCGACGATCCGTATTTGCGGGGACGATACGGGTTCCTCCGGTACGAAGCTCTTGCACGCGAGCTCGAGCAAACCGGTTGTTCGCTGACCGTGGGATTCATTCCCTACAACCATTGGCGCAGCGATCGGCGCATCACAGACCTGATGCTGCGGCAGCCCGCCCGCTTCTCGATCACGGTGCACGGCTGCGACCACACCAACGCCGAGTTTGCCAACCCAGACGAAAAATGGCTCGGACAAAAGGCGCAATGGGCCCTCGAGTGGATGGATGCACATTCGCGGCTGACGCGGATGCCGTATGACAACGTGATGGTATTTCCCCAGGGCCAATTCACCACGGGGGCGATTCGTGCCTTGAAGGAATGCGGTTATCTGGCGGCGGTGAATACGACCCAGTGGCCCGTGGATTGCGGAGAGAAGCTGTTGACGCTTCGGGACCTGCTGGATGTTGCGGTCACGAGGTACGAGGGGTTCGCCATTTTCGGTCGCAAATATCCGCGCGACCCGTTTGATTTTGCGTTCGACGCGCTGTTTCAGAAGCCCGTGTTGTTTGGTGAACATCATGGGTTTTTCAAGGGTGGGTTCGAGCCGTTGCGCCAGTTGGCGCGGGAGCTTGCGACATTCAAGAACCCGCCCGCGTGGAAACCGCTTCGAGAGGCTCTGGCGTCGGCCGTCGTGGTCAAGTCGACGGGTCCGGGCCATTACGCGGCGCGATGTTTCACGACGGATGTGCGGTTGCGAAACACAGAGGGAGGACGCTGCCGATACAGTCTGAAAAAAGCGGAGATGCAGGGCCTGGTTCGAGCCGTGATCGCGCGGGGCGTCCCCATTCCATTCGAATGGCAGTCGGGTTTCCTGACATGCGAAGTGTGGCTGGAACCGGGCGAGGAATGCGAAATCCGACTGGAGTATGGGAGGACGGAGAATCACAACCATCCGTATCGACGCTCATGGAACTTCCGTTCCCGTGTTTTTGCGCGGCGAATCCTATCGGACTTACGAGACAATTATCTGGCCCGAAACGAGCGGCTCCTGGCCACGGCGGAGCGAGTGAAACAAAAGTTTTGCCGTGATGGTATTGTGTAGGCAAACGGCACGGCGAACGCGTCGTAAATCAAGGAGGACGATCAATTGTCGGAATTCTCATGACAATGACATGATCGGCGGAACATTTCATGCAAAGATTTAACTACCGAGTTCTCATTTTGGGGACGCTTCTGTTGGCGCTGGCCGTCGGCGGGGGGTGCACGAAGTCGTACCGTGTGGCGTCGCATCTGGCCCGGGGGGACCAATACTTTGAAGGTGGTCAGTTGGACAAGGCGGAGATCGAGTACCTGATTGTCTTGAGGGCCGACAGCTCGAACGCGCGGGCGATTGGTCGCCTGGCGCTGATTTATGCCGATCAGGGCCGGTACAGCCGAGCAGGGCCCTTCCTACTGAAGGCGCAGGAGTTGTTGCCGGACGATTTGGAAGTGCGAAAGAGGCTGGCGGAAATTTATCTGGCGATTGGGAAGGCCAAGCAGGCCCGGGATGAGGCCGTGTTCGTGCTCGAACGGAAACCTCACGATGATGAGGCGCCTCTGCTGTTGGCGCAGGCGGCCATTACCACCAACGCGCAGGCCGAAGCTCAGGGGAAGCTACAGGCAATCATTCAAAAGGGCGGAGAGACAGCCTCGTTGGACGCGGCGCTGGCGCACTTGGAACAGATGCGGGGCGATGATTCCGCGGCCGCGATGGCGTTGGAACGCGGCAAAGGTCTGGACGCCAAGTCGAGCGCGGTTTTTTGGGCGTACGGGAACCTGTACGTTGCGCAAAACGATCCAAAGCGCGCCGAGGAGTCGTTCCGGACAGCCGCTGAGTTGTCGTCCCCGCGATCGCCGAGACGGTTGCGTTACGCCGAATACGAGATCGAGAAGGGCGATCTGGAGACGGGGAAGAAACTGCTCCAACAGATTACACAGGAGACGCCGGATTATTTGCCGGCGTGGCGGTGGTTGGCGGAAATCGCGTTGGCGGGGAAGGAGTACGATCCGTGCGCGGATCTGATCCGGCGGATCGTGGCCCGCGACCCGCAGAATTTCGAAGCGATGTCGCTGAGCGGGCGATTGGAACTGGCGAGAGGCAATGCGGACGGAGCTGTCAACGAGTTCAAGAAGCTCGTTGCTGCCTATCCGGAGTCCGCCGACGCGCAGTATCAACTTGCGACAGCGTATCTGTCGAAGAATGAGATGAGTGAAGCGACGACGAGTCTGAACCGGGCGTTGACGTTGTCGCCATCGCTGGCGAAGGCCACAGTGTTGCTGGCGGGCATCGAGATGAAATCGGGTCAAGTCGACGCGGCGATCGGAGCGCTCAAGGCACTGGTCGAAAAGCGGCCCCACTTTCTGCAGGCGCAATTGCTGTTGGCGGACGGCTATCGGTTTCGGGGCGACTTCGAATCGGCTCTCAGTGTCTACGGGACGATGGAGAAGATGTTTCCCAAGAGCGCGGACGTTCCGTTCCTGACGGGAATGACGCTTCTTCAGGAGAGGAAACCCGACGAAGCCCGCGCGGCGTTCGGCAAAGCGCTGGAACTGTCGCCGGATTATTTCGCGGCGGTGGAGCAACTGGTGGATCTTGACGTGGCGGACAAGCAATATGAAACGGCACTGCGACGCGTGCAGCCGTTGCTCGACCGCAACGCGAAGATGCCGGAAGCGTACCTGCTTCGCGCGAAGATCCACCTGGCCGAATCGGATACGACGCACGCGGAAGGCGAGTTGTTGAAGGCGATCGAATTGAGCCCAGACTCGCGCGTTGCCCATTTGATGCTGGCGCGGTTGTACCTGCAGAACCATCAGGCGCCGAAGGCGCTGGAGGATCTTCGGGCATTCGCGGGCAAGAACCCGAAGGACGACGCGGTGTGGATGCTCCTGGGTATGATCCAGGAAGAGCAGAAAGACTACAACGGCGCCCGCGACACGTACGAGAAACTGCTGGCAAACGATCCGCAGTACGCGCCAGCGATGAACAACCTGGCGTGGTTGTACGCGGAACGTCTCGATCAATTGGACAAAGCGTATCGAATTGCCGGCAAGGCGCACGAGTTGCAGCCCCTCAATCCATCCATGGGAGACACCCTGGGCTGGATTCTTTATCAGATGAAACAGTACCCGAGAGCCGTGGTCCTATTGGAGCAGAGCGCGGCGAGGTTGGGCAACCAGCCAGACGTTCAACTTCATCTTGGATTGACGTATTACATGCTGGGTCGGGAAGAGTCGGCGCGCACCGCGTTGCGGCGGGCGCTGGATTTGAAGAAGGACGTCGCCGGACACGAGGAGGCCGAGCAATGTCTGGCGATTCTGTCAATCGACGGCGCGACGGACGGAGCGGAACAGCGCGCTCTCTTGGAGAAGAGAGCGGCAGCGGTGCCGAACGATCCTGTGGCCCGGGTTCGCCTGGGCATGATCTACGAGCGGGCAGGAGATTATGATCGGGCCGTTCCGTGCTATCAGGCGGTCCTGGTTGCCGTTCCTGACAATGTGTTGGCATTGCTGAGTTTGGCCCGCTTGAACGCGGAGCATTATCACGACATGTCGAAAGCGATGGAATTCGCCAAGGCAGCATACAAGGCTGCGCCGGATGACAACGCTGCGTCCGCGATTTTGGGACGCCTGGCTTTCCAGACGGGCGACTACCGGTGGGCGGCGAGTTTGCTACAGCAAGCGTCGCAGCGAGAACCGCAGAATCCAGATCTTTCCTACGATTACGCGCTGGCCGCGTACAGTGTGGGCCAGGTGTCGAACGCGGAGTTGGCGGCGAGATCGGCCTTGAACGTTGCGGCGGGTTTCTCGCGATCTGTTGAGGCCGGGCGATTTCTCGATCTTCTCGCTCTGGCGGGCAACCCAACGCAGGCCGTGGTCGAAGCATCGCGCGTGGAAGGCGCGCTGAAGTCCGAGCCCAACAACGTGCCGGCGCTCATGGCAAGTGGGACAATTGCCGAGCAAAAAGGTGACGTGACCGCAGCGGAGCAGGCCTATGAAAGGGTCCTGTCGCGATACTCCGAATTTGGTCCCGCGATGAGGCGGTTGGCGATTCTATATTCCGTGGAGCCAGCGTTTGAGAACGGCAAGGCGCTGCAGATGGCGATGCAAGCGCGCGAGATCTATCCCGATGATCCCGAGGTTGCGAAGGCTTTGGGCATCGCGACGTATCGCCAGGGGGATTTCGGCAGGTCCTCCAGCTTGCTCAAGGAGAGCGCGTCCAAGTTAAGAAATGACGCCACGCTGATGTATTACCTGGGGATGGCGCAGTTTCGGAACAATGAGCTCGCCGACAGCAAGCGGTCGCTACAGCGGTCGCTGGATTTGAATTTGAGCGGCGATCTCAGCGCGACGGCCAAGCAAACCCTGGCGCAACTGAAGTGAACGTCGGCGGCTGACGCGTGGGCTCAATCTGGCCAAACACGCATTGTACAACCTCCATAAGCGACTAGTGTTAAACATGTTACACAATCGTTGTGGATTTTTACACTTTGTTAAGTCGTTAATGCACAGAGTCATACGATGATTGGATTGGAGAGTGCGGAGTCGGTCAGGGCTGTGTTGTCGGATTTCTTTACATAATCACCTTACTCGCGGCCATATCCGCACTTTTGCGATGATTGTAATCAATTGTATATAAGCATGATACGCATATTTCGGCGGACGTTATGATCTCGTTGGCACGAATGCAGCTAAAGGACGTTCCGTTGGGTCGTATTATGATTTGTGTGGTAGGAGACAGTTGGCGTAGACGAAATCGAGGGAGATTAAAGATGAAGAGCTCAAAACTTTGGTTGGCGGCATCGGTGATGGTGGGCATCGTGTCAGTTGCCAGCTCGACGTACGCGATTCCGACCTTGTTTCTAAGCGACGGCGTGGGCGATACCGTGACGGTAGCGACCGGTGGTGACTCAGATACATTCGTGGGCTCGCTGGGAGCTTGGAACCTGAATGTGAGCGTGGGGACATCGCTGGGAAGCTCAACATCCCCCGACTTCGTTCTTAACAACACCATTGATGCGAGCTTGGGAACGGGCTTCAACAAGTCCTACAATCTGTATGTGTGGTTCGGCAATACCGATCTCGGCCCCAGCAGTGGCAGCTTTTCAGCTACCATTGGCGGCGGGACGACTGGGTCTGTGACGTACAACACGTACGCTGACTCGGGCAATACGATGTTTGCGACGACCATGGGTCTGACATCGGTGACCGACAGTGGTCTGTTTTCTGATTCGGCTTCCTCGACTGACGAGAGTCTCCTTTTCCCATATTCCCTGTCGCAGGAAGTGATCATCACGCAGACAGGTCCGGGCGCTACGAGCTTCTTTGCAACTCTGGCCTTGAATTCGGACGGCAGCGCAGGTGGTTTGCCGCCGGTTCCTGAAGGCGGGATGACGCTGGTGCTGCTGGGCTCGAGCCTGATGGGCCTCTGGGCATTCGGTCGGTTCCAAAAGTCGATTCGCGCGTAGAACTTTCACTTAACAGTTTTTCGACGCTCCGGCAGGCAACGCTTGCCGGAGCGTTTTGTTCCCCGCATGCAGTCTCGACCTGGCGTACTCTTCCTGTTTCATGGTTGTTTTCGGGCCAGAATTCCGGCGTTCCCGGCGCAGGCGATTTGCTGTAGACTTCCCTTCGACCCGTGTCCGACGATGAACCCGTCAATGGGTATTTCTCGAACGGAATATCGATCATGAACGCGGCTTTTTTGCTGGCGGTCGTAAGCGCACTTCTTGCGTTTGCCCTGGGCGTTACCGTGGCGTTGCGCGAGAAGGTGTCCCTTGCGTCCATGTCCTTTTTTGCCGGGATGACGGTGTTGGCGGCGGAGAGTCTGCTTGGCGGGCTGGCGGCGCAATCGACCAGCCTGGACGAGGTG
>DATJWQ010000086.1:0-2184 GCA_035501175.1 Verrucomicrobiia bacterium
GGTGGCCTGCTCCAACCCGCCGCGCGCGGCGTATTCCCACTCGGCTTCAGTCGGCAGGCGCTTGCCAGCCCACTTCGCATAAGCGAGCGCATCTTCGTACGAGACCTGTACGACAGGGTGATCGTCCTTGCCGTCGATGGAACTGCCGGGGCCCGCTGGATGGCGCCAGTTGGCGCCCGGCACAAAGCGCCACCAAGCCGAATAGTCCTGGAGGGACACCGGGCGATTGGTACCAACAAAAACCATCGCGCCCGGCACAAGGAGATCATCTGGCGGACGCGGCGTACCCGGTGGCAATTGCACTTTCAGGGTTTCCCAGTCGGGCTTCTTCTCCGCAGTGGTGACATAGCCCGTGGCAGTGACGAACTTCCGGAATTCTGCATTGGTCACGTGATACCGGTCCATCCAGAAGCCGTGCACGCGCACCTTGTGAGCCGGGCGCTCATTCGGCTTGGCCAATTTGTGATCGCTGCCCATCAGAAATTCGCCGGGCGGAATCCAGGCCATGCCTTCAGGCCCGCGCTTGCCGTCGCCGTAAATGATTTGCGGTTGGCTCGATGAATGGAGTCGTGAATACCCCACAGAAATGCCCACACCAAGAGAGGCACTGATCAGTGCAATTACGAGGATGTCCCGCATCCAACGCACGCGTATGGAACGCAGTGTTGCCGTGTCGCCAGTCTTGCGGTTCTGACGGGGGGACGTTACGGGATTTTTGATGGTCGTACAGGGCATGTCTGCACTCCCGTTTGACGAAAAATAATGGGTGCCGGCAGCGAACCGACGTTTCAGCCTATCGAGCGCGGTTTTCCGTCCACGCGCAAATTGCCATTTCAGCAGTACGAGAAAACCTGTCCATCAGGTGCTTAAAGAGTTGACCGTGCTTCCGAGCGATCTCTCTCATCGAAGTAACACAGCCACGATCGACCTGGTCGTATTGGCGAAACCTCCATCCAACCCGGTGTCGACGAAGGTAATGCCACGGCAACCGCGGACTTTGATCGAAATCAACCCACGACGGATCAAGCCAAACTCGCCTGGTTTGCTAAATCAAAACGTTCGTGATGATGGGGAAGTCATCGATTTTTCTGATGACCAGGGAAACCGTCGGATCATGGCTCGATCTGGTGCAATGTTTCGCCTCAAAGACACAACGCGCTCCGGCGCAGCTAAGCCGTTGATTTGGATCAAGCCGACGCCCAGCCTGCCGCCTACCCTTCGGCATAGATTCGATCTTCAAGCGAAGGGGAAGCTGAGGTGACGGAAACGGGATTGTCTTGCCGTATAGCCCCCATCCTGTCGTTTGCCGGATCAGGTCGATGGTTCCCTCCACGCCATGACGTGTGACGTCACGGCATCGGCCGGCATTCAGATCCCACCGGTACCAGCGGTACACAGGGTGGGCATGGTGGCCTCCCGGCCGAACGTGGTTGACTTGATCGGGGCCAGATACTCGCCTGACGCGTGACAGCCCACATTGAAAGACTGACAGGAGGTTGGGCCGGGCGTTGGCTACTTGAGCGCCGGGCAGATAGTCCTCACAGGCATAGCAGGGAATGACCATGAACGAAGCCAGTACACTACGGCACGCGGTGACCTCGACTGGAAGCGGCACGCCGTACCTGTCGCGCGATGAGCGCGCAGCAAAAGGGCGCGAATTGCGCGATATGGTGCCGCGCGTATCGCAGGCCGGATGGAAGCGGCCCGTGGACCGGGGCGACCCGATCGAAGTTCTCAGCGAATCCAACCAAGGCCGCATCCTCGAGCTGATTCCGATCCGTTTCGGCCGAATGTCCGCGTCGCCGTTCGCGTTCTACCGTGGCGCAGCCGCGGTGATGGCCGGCGACCTCGCCACCACACCGACCAGCGGGATCCGTGTACAGGCATGCGGGGATGCGCACCTGATGAATTTCGGCGGCTTCGCGACGCCGGAGCGAAATGTGATCTTCGACGTCAACGATCTCGATGAGACACTGCCAGCGCCTTTCGAGTGGGATCTGAAGCGGCTTGCTGCCAGTGTCGTGATCGCGGCGCAACATCTGGATCTTCCAGACAGTGATGCGGGACGGGTGGCGACAGATCTCGTCTGCGAATACCGTGAACGAATGACGGACTATGCATCGATGCGGATGCTGGATGTCTGGTACGACAAAATCGACGCGCAAAAATATGAGGATCGGAGAG
>DATJWQ010000087.1:0-24286 GCA_035501175.1 Verrucomicrobiia bacterium
GAGGGCATCATCGAATCGCCCGAGTGCATATTCGTTGCGCCCGAGTTGATACATTGCCTCCGGAACCAGGGCATCGTCGGCCCAGCGATTGACAAATTCGCCAAAGAACTTCACCGCATCGGCATGGCAGATCTTGCTTGCCGAATCGCCCGCTGAATCACGATCTCCGCTCGCAAGGGAAGCGTTGAGATAGCCCAATTGGAATGTGACTTCGCGGATCGTGGCATTCGTCGGATAAAGCTCGCGCAACTGTTCGTACGTGGCGACTGCGGCGGTGAGGTTGGTGCTGACGACGGCAGAATCGGTCATGTCCTGGGCCAGCTCCACGTAACATCGTCCCAAGCGAAACAAGGCATCGGGCACGATTGCGCTGTCGGGATGATCGCGAACGAAAGCTTGGAAACTGTCCCGTGCGCGATCGAATTCGCGCAAAGAATAATAGCATGCACCAATGTGAAATTCCACCGTCTCAAGAATGGGCAGCGGGGGATTCGTCGCTGCCAGTTTCTCGAAGCGAACAAGCGCTTCGGTGGTTTTGCCCGATGCGAGAAGGGCTTCAGCCTCAAGCAGCGAGACATCCGCGCCAAACGAGCTGCTTGGGTAACGGGCCTGAAAGTCGGTTGCTGCCGCGACAGCGTCCGCGAATTGACGGCCCGCGACCAGCGTTCGGATCAGTCCGACCCGGGCTTCTTCCGAAACCTTGTCGGTCGGGTAACGGGAGAGGAACTGGCTGTAGGCGGCCAGTGCCTGATTGATATGCCCAAGGGACTCGTGGCAACTGGCGATACGGTAGAGTGCCGATGCGCCAAAATCGGGGCCGTCTTCACATCGAGTCAAGCGTTCGCGCAGATCATTAATCTCGTGTTCAGAAGCGGCAACCGCCGCCTGACGGACCGAGTTCGTTTGCCGATTCTCAAGAGCCTCAATTTGCTCCTGTAGATGTGCGATCAAGGCGGCCCTGGGCTGCACGCGTCGATAGCACTCGATGGCCTCGGTCCATCGTCCTGCATCGAAGAAGGACTCGCCCGCGAGAAAGAAGGCATCGGAAGCGCGGCTATCGTATTCCTCCGTCGTGACGTTTTTGTAGACCTGAAAGGCCTCGTCGTACCGCTTTTCGGCTGTCAGGACCTGGCCGGTCAGCAACCGAACTCTAAGAATCGTCCCTGGATCATCGGCGAATTGCGTGAGAGCCCTCTGCAAAATCGCCTGCGCGGCTGCTGCATCGCCCTGTTGTAGGTTGGCCCACGCCTCACCCAGCACGGCTTGAGAAAGCAGCCTGTGCCTCGGATAGGTCGACTCAAATTCCCGGTACAACTCCAGCGCGGTCGGATAGTTCTTCAGCTCTTGATTACACTCGGCCTGTTTCAAAATCGCCTCGGGGATCACCGGGGCGGAGCCATACCCCTTCCGCAATCGCTCGAATGTGTTGATGGCTTCGCGGCACTTGTGCAGTCTCGCCCAGCATAGTCCCTGAAGGTAGATCGCCTGTGGGACCGCCGCGCTGAATTGGTATTGTGCTTCGAAAGAATGAAGAGCCGTCAGTGCCTCGGCGACTTTGCCGCTATCGTAGAGCGCGGCAGCACTCTGAAAGGCGCGGACGGACGCAGATTGCGGTTCCTCGCCCCGCGACTGTTGTCCCGTGGGTACGACTGCCAGCAGGATGGCCAACAGCAGCGAGACGGGGCGTGTGCGGGGCGTTGAATTCATCGAGACGATGCCATCTTGCCGGATAAGGGACGCAACGCAACCTTCGAAAGATGCGCCTGTGCGCACGCGTCCAGAATGCTGACGATGTCCTGATAACTCGTGTCCGGCTCCGCTTCGATGACAATCGTGGTGTCCTGTCCGACGGCGCTCAGTTGCGCCATCGCATCGCGAAGGCCGTCCACATCATAGGACGCAGAATTGTTGACGAGGATGATGTTGCGATCCTTCACGTGGAGCAGGATGTCCAGGGGCACCTGTGTGGGAGCGGTCGCCGCGCCAACTGTCGGCAGCTTTGTGGAAAACCGTTTCTCACGCCTGGCAAACGTCGAGAAGCTCATATAGAAAATCAGCAGCATGAGGATCGTATCGATCATCGGAATGATCTCGATGCGCGCCCGCCTCAGAACTCGACGTTCCAGCTTCATTTGTCGACTGTCGCAAAGGTAATGTCGGCGATGCCGGCTTTGGAGCAGGCCACCATGAACGCGCTGAGGTCCTGGTAGGTCATCGTGCGACTGCCGCGAAGAATCACCGAATTGAAGTTCGGACGATTGGCTTTCAGGCGGCGGAGTAACTCCGGCAGGTCACTGATGGAATAGGCTCGTCCGTCGATTGTTACGTTGCCCGAGGCGATCATATTGACGATGATCTGGTTTGGCCGCTTCTCCAGTGAATCGCCCTCCAGCGCGATCGGCAATTTGATCCCCGCGGCGCGCTCGGCTTCCGCAAACCGCGAGAAGCTCATGTAGAAGATCAGCAGGATCACGATCGTGTCGATCATCGGGATGATCTCGATGCGCGCCCGCCGGATGTTGCGACGCTTGACCTTCATCGGCCACGCCTACTGCGGAATGGGAGCTTTGAGGAGCACAATCAATTCCGTGAGGCTCTTCTCCATATTCATGAGGATGGCCTCTTTCGTGCCGGAGAAATAGTTGTAGGCGAACAATGCGGGGATGGCCACGGCGAGCCCCGCCGCCGTGTTGATCAGGGCCTCGGAAATCCCGCCGGCCAGTTTCGTCGGGTCGCTCATCCCAAGGGCGGCGACAATGCTGAACGAGTGGATCATTCCGAGGGTCGTGCCCAGCAACCCGAGCAGCGGACACATTGTGACCATTGAATCCAGCAAGGGAAGATTCTTTTCGAGGGAGATCTGTTCCTTGGTCATGGCGCTTTGGGCGAGATCTTCGATCTCATCCGGCTTGTAGCCATCGCGCGCGGCCTGAATCGTGACACGCATGACCCGCCCGGCGATGGTGTCGACATCATTGGTGGCCCGAAACATGTCGGACAAGGTCGCGCCCTGTTTGATCCGGTGGAGCAACTCGCCCGGGCTCCCCGAAACGCTGCGGTAGAACTGGAATCGCTCGACGATCAGCGTCAACGTGACGACCGAAAGCACCGCCAGAATGAGCAGGATGGGTCCGCCTGCATGGAGCATTTCCCAAACGGTCTTTGTCTTGACCGAATCCATCGCACCGGCGTCCTGCCCAAAAAGGTCAGCGGTCAAACCCATCGCGGCGACCGCTGTTAGCAGCGTCCAAAAGGCTTGGGAGACAATTCGAGACGGTCGATCAAATCGGGCACGCATGCGGTCCACCTCCTGTTGGATACGCTGACACCATCGTCGGCGTCGATTTATAGGAAGTCGGAACCGGGATGGCAACCATTTTCCCCTCAAATGCGAGGAGAAATGGGCCTCGCGCGCGCGCAATCGTTCGCCGACGAATACTACGTCTTGGTCTTGGCGTCCGCGTCCTTCTCGGCAAGAGCGGCTTTGCGGCTCAGCTTCACGCGCCCGCGGTCATCGATTCCCAGCACTTTGACCCAGGTTTCATCCCCGAGCTTCAGCACTTCCTCAACCTGTTTGATCCGGTGATCCGCAATCTCGCTGATGTGCAACAAGCCGTCCTTGTCGGGGAGAATTTCCACGAACGCGCCAAATTCCTTGATCCCAACCACCTTGCCGCGATAGATCTTGCCGACCTCGACTTCCGCCGTGATCGCCTTGATCTGCTCGATGGCGCGCTCCGCGGCCTCGCCGTCGGTCGAAAAGATGTGGATCGTGCCGTCGTCTTCGATGTCGATCTGGCAACCGGTGGCTTCGACGATTCCCTTGATGACTTTGCCCTGCGGCCCGATGACCGCGCCGATCTTCTCGGGATTGATGTGGATCGCCGTGATGCGCGGCGCGTACTTCGACAACTCGGTGCGCGGCGCCTTGATGGCTTCGGCCATCTTGCCGAGGATGATCAGCCGCGCTTCCTTCGCCTGTTCAAACGCCTGCTTCGCCAATTCAAAACTCAGGCCGTGCAGCTTGAGGTCCGTCTGGAATCCCGTGATTCCGTTGGCGGTGCCGGCCACCTTGAAATCCATGTCGCCAAAATGATCTTCCGAACCAAGAATATCGGTAAGCGTGACCGACTTGCCGGTCTTCTCATCGGTGATCAAGCCGATCGAAATGCCCGCCACGGGCGCCTTCATCGGCACGCCCGCATCCATCAACGACAGCGTCGCGCCGCACACCGAGGCCATCGACGTCGAGCCGTTCGATTCCATGATCTCGGAGGTCACGCGGATGGTGTAGGGGAAGTCAATCTCGGACGGAACCATCGGTTCGACCGACCGCTCCGCCAGCGCGCCATGTCCGATCTCGCGCCGCCCCGGCGAGCCTGTCCGCCCCGTCTCGCCGACGCTGAACGGCGGGAAATTGTAATGCAGGATGAACCGCTTTTCCGTATCGCCGCCGGTCCACGCATCCATCTCTTGCACGTCCGACTTGGAGCCGAGCGTGGTCAGCACCATCGCCTGCGTTTCACCGCGTTGGAAAACCGCCGATCCGTGCGTGCGCGGAAGAAGGCCCACCTCGCACGTGATCGGCCGGAGATCGCGCGCGCCGCGGCCATCAGGCCGCTTGTTGCTGTTGAGAATCGAACCGCGCACCGCTTCCGACTCGATCCGATAAAATGAATCGTTGATCTCAAAATCGGTCACATCGGCAAACTTCTGTTTGAGCCCTTCGGTCATCTTCTCTTTGCAGGCTCGCACCGCGGCTTCGCGGGCCAGTTTGCCCGGGGTCAGAATCGCGCCGAGCACCTGGCTGCCGACGAGACCGCGCGCGGCGGCGACCACTTCCGGTCGCGCCATGTACAATTTCACGTCCCGCTTCGGCTTGCCGGCCTTTTGCGCCAGCTCGTGGATGGCTGCGATGATCTTCTTCGCCTCGCCGTGGGCGAACTCGATCGCCTTCATCATGTCGGCTTCGCTGATCTCATTGGCCGTGCCCTCGATCATCACGAGGTCTTTATCGTTGCCGACGAACACGAGATCCAGATCGCTGTCCTTGCGCTGCGTGTGCGTCGGGTTCGCAAGGAACTCGCCGTTTACGCGAATCACGCGCACCGCGGCGACGGGGCCGTGCCACGGAATGTCCGAAACCGATAGCGCCGCGGACGCGCCGTTGATGGCGAGCATGTCCGGGTCGTTCTCCGCATCGGCGCTCAGCACGATGGCCATGATTTGCGTGTCGTTGTAAAAACCTTCGGGGAACAGCGGGCGACACGGGCGATCGATCATGCGCGCCGTGAGAATCTCCTTCTCGGTCGGGCGCCCCTCGCGCTTGAAATAGCCGCCGGGGAATCGGCCGGCCGCCGCGGCCTTCTCGCGGTAATCCACCGTCAGCGGGAAAAAGTCGAGTTCATCGCGGGTCGAGGCGCTGGCCACCGCGGTCACAATCACGACCGTTTCGCCGCAAGTGACAATTGTGGCGCCATCCGCCTGCTTCGCGATCTTGCCGGTTTCGAAAATGAGATCTTTGTCCCCAACGGGGGCACGGACTACAGTATGAGCCATGTAAGTTCCGACCGCCCGGCAGGTATCGGATTAATGGAATGATGTCCGCCCGCGCCGCCGCGGGAACAGGCGGGCATCAATCCATCAATCCTTCCAATGCGTGCCGGGGCAATCGCCTTTCCTAACGTTACTTTCTGAGGTTGAGTTTCTTGATCAGTTCCTGGTAGCGCTTCGTGTCGGTGTGGCTCAAATAATCGAGCAGCCGACGCCGTTGCCCTACCATCTTCAACAGCCCGCGCCGCGAGCTGTGATCCTTCACGTGCGATTGCAGATGCTGCGTCAACTCGTTGATCCGTGAGGTCAATAACGCAACCTGCACATCCGCCGAACCAGTGTCTTTCGGGTGAAGCTGAAACTGTTTGGTGACTTCCGTCTTTTTTGCCGTCGCAATCATTACCGAATCTTCACGCCTTTCAAGTGTTATACAGCCGTGAGTTTAGCGGCGCGAGTGCAGTCTTGTAAAGCAGTTTTTGCCCCGCCAACTCTCCGTAAGTGGTTGGTGGAGACGAAGGGAGTTGAACCCTCGACCTCCTGAATGCCATTCAGGCGCTCTCCCAACTGAGCTACGTCCCCAACCAGGATCTTTACGGAATGCGGCCCCATGCTATCCCCCCAATCCACGATTGTCAAATTCGGTCTGTATGCCGAATTCGGAGGGACCCGCTCCATCGTGTCCACTAAATCATAGCCGCGGAGCCGAGTCCGCGAGACCTGCGACGGATCTGCAAGCAGAATTCTATTCGCGGTGCGATCTCGCCTCGAAGTCGGTGCGACGGGGACTTTGAGCACCATCTAATGAGCGCGTCCCGTCAGGTGCTCCCCCCATCGATACCTCCGGTGACGACCTTGGCCTGGCCCCAACCTGACATTTTCTACGCGCTTTAGCACCATTCCGCGTCTCCAAACCCCCTCTAAACCCCAAAACGAAGCCAAACGAAGCCAAGTGTCAAAATGGCACACGTTAATCCGTAACCGATTGTCCCTCAAGCTTCTCCATGGTGCATAACACCCCAAAACCATTGGCTTCGTTTCGCAGAAGTAGGGGGGGGCCCTCGCAGGGGTTGGCTCCCACGCCCCGGCCTATTGTCGCAGCCACGGCGCTTGCCTGCCTCAGGCCCGGCTCTGTCGCAATAAATCGGGTCGTTGGAGGGCGAGGCTCCCGCCGAGCCGCATCCCCTCCTGCTCCCCTATTTCAAAGAACTTCACCATTCAAATCCCCACCATCGCCCAACAGGCTATCGACAGACGATACAATAGTCAACTAAAAAATCTCTACGGCGATTCTGAAGTGGATACTGCCACCAGTTCTTAAGCCTTTGTCATCTCCGAGCGAAGCGAAGAATCTCTGTCTTTGGTCTGTACTGCCAAGCCGGAAACGACGGAAACCCTTCACTTCGTTCAGGGTGACAGGCCGGAGAATGCTAACAGTCTCAAGATTCGCCCGATTCCACCTCCCGCCCCGCGCCTTTCCGCGCAATCACAAACCTTCAACACGCCCAGTCCAAGGGCCGGGTTGTCCGCAGCACCGCCTTTCCCTCGCAAGCAGATGTGCCCCGGCTCCTTGGGCGCCGGCCGATTTGAACCTTGGGTACCAGACGAATTATGTGTAGCCTGTGGGCTCGAGAAAAAGGCCAATGCTACCGACGACGATCAGGAAATTCTTATTCGCGTTCGCGCTGGTGATGGCCGTCAGTCTGGCCGTGTTTCTGCACTTCTGGCGGATTGCCTCGGCTCCGCGCGGGTTCGCCGTCGACGAGTGTTCGATCGCCTACAACGCGTATTGCATCGCGCAGACGGGGGCGGACGAGTACGGAACGCGATGGCCGATGTATTTCCGGGGCGTAATGGACGTCTATTACGATCCCGCTGAAATCTATTCGTTGCTGATTCCTATCCGGGAATTTGGCCCTGAGAAGTGGGCAGCGCGTTTGCCGGGCGGCCTGTATGCCCTGCTGGCGTGCGCCGCATTCTACCTGCTGCTGCGTCGCTGGCGGTTTGAGGCGCCACTGGCCTTGGCCGGTGGCTTCATGCTCTCGGTGATTCCTTGGGCTTTTCCAGCGAGTCGAAGTTGTACGTATACGGGGCGTATGTTCGCGCTGGTGGCTCTGGTTACAGGTCTTGCCCTAACAGCTTCCGCGTTGCTTGAGAAATCAAGATGGCGGGCGGTGCTCGCGGGAGTTGTCTGGGCACTTGCTTTCTACGCGCAACAGAGCGTCCAGCCAGTGCTCATGCTGCTGGCCATCGGTTGTGCTGCGGCGCTCGGGCGTCGATTGGTTCCTCACTGGCGGTTGCTGCGATTGATGTTGCTTGCTGGCCTGATTGTCCTGTTGCCTCTGATCGTTAGCGTTCTGCGGTCTCCGATCGGGTTGGTGGCGCGGTTTCAGCAGGTAAGTATCACCCGAGAGGCGTCTTCGCTGCGGGAGGCAATCGCGCGTATCGCTCGGCATTATTGCGGCTACTTCAGTCCGCAGTTTCTGTTTGTTTCGGGCGACCAGGAACGACGCCATCATACGGGGCATGGGGGGGAATTATACTGGTGCCTGGCGCCATTGATCCTCGCCGGGCTGTATGTTTCGATTCGCCATTGGCGACAGTCCCTCTCGCACCGGGTCATCCTGGTCGGCCTGCTGGCTTCCCCGGTGTCCACCGCCCTCACGCTGGATCAGGAGCAGAGCACGAACTCCGTCTACGCGGCGGTTTTCTGGTTGATGCTGGCGGCCCTCGGCGCTCAATGGTGCTGGCAGCGACGCCGCCCCTGGCGAATGCTGCTTCTGATGATCGCCTGCGCGGGGACTGTGGAGATCACACTGTATATGCGGGATTATTTCGGCGCGTACCAAACCCGGGATTCTCAGGCATTACAGACTGAACTGACCGACGCGCTGGAGTACTGCTTTGGGCGCCTCTCCACCAATCAAGTGCTGTATATCTCCCCCTCGACCGGCTCTCCCTATGGGACGGACGTCGACGCAAAACTCAAGCCGCAACTGTATGCCTACGTATTGTTTTTTGGCAGGATTGATCCGCTCATCTACCAGCGAACGGGTTTTCCCACCCGCAACGTGAGGTTATATGACGGCCATGCGGCCGAGCCGGGTCTGCTGCTGCGCAGCAGCAGGTATTACTACAGATCTGGAGACAGACGCACGACAATCGTCGGAGTACCCGACAACATTCCGATGCCGGTTGGCGCTGAACTTGTAAGGACATTCCAGTTCAGCAACCCGTATTCCTATATACAGTACCAAGTGTTTGTATTCCCCTAGGAGACGGATCATTCACGTTTGGCTGTTCAACGTCGTCGCCGTTGGAGACGTAGCCCGGCCGGGCCTTCGCCAAATGCCTTGCTTTTTTCCCAAAATTCACTAGATTGTCCCGCCTTCGGAGCCGAGGTATATTCTGCTCGGACCCAAAATGAACGAAAAGATTCGTAATATCGGCATCATCGCCCACGTCGACCATGGCAAGACGACGTTGGTGGACAAGCTCTTGCGTGAGGGCGGGGTGTACCGCGCCAATCAGGCCATGGAAGAGCGCGCCATGGACTCAATGGACCTCGAAAAAGAGAAGGGGATCACCATCAAGGCCAAAAACGCCTCCGTCCACTGGGGCGGCCACACGATCAATATCGTCGATACCCCCGGCCACGCCGATTTCGGCGGCGAAGTCGAACGCATCCTCGGGATGGTCGACGGCGTCCTGCTGCTCGTCGACGCCTTTGACGGACCCCAGGCGCAGACGCGCTTCGTGCTGAAGAAAGCCCTCGGCCACGGTTTGAAGGTCATCGTGGTCATCAACAAGATCGACCGCGAACACGCCGACCCGCACAAGGTCCACGATAAAGTGCTCGAGCTGTTGCTGGAACTCAACGCTTCCGAGGACCAGTTCAATGCGCCGTTCATTTACGCCAGCGCCCGCGACGGCTACGCCCTGAAAAAGCTCGGCGATAAACACAAGGGCATGACCCCCCTGTTCGAAACCATTTTGAAGCACATCCCCGCGCCCGCCGCCAATATCAAGGCGCCGTTCGAAATGCTCATCAGTAATCTCGACTGGAGCGATTACGTCGGCCGCATCGCCATCGGCAAGATCACCGGCGGTCACGTAAAAGTGGGCGATTCGATCGTCTGCATCCACAAGAACGGCAAGCGCGAACGCGCGAATGTCACCAAGGTCTGGGAGTTCAGCGGACTCAAGTCCGGCGAGATCGTCGACGGCGTGGCCGGCAATATCGTCGGCATTTCCGGGTTCGAGGAACTCGCCATCGGGGAAACCCTCTGCGATAGCGAGGATCGCGACCCGATTCCGTGGACCGAACTCGATCCACCCACGATCCAGATGCAGTTCGCCGTCAACGACGGCCCGCTCGCGGGCAAGGACGGCAAATTCGTCACCGCCCGCCACATTCGCGAGCGCCTCTACAAGGAAGTGCGCACGAACATTTCGTTGCAGGTCGAAGACACCGATGCGCCGAATATCTTCAACGTCAATGCCCGCGGCGAAATGCAGATCGCCATTCTCGTCGAGCAGATGCGGCGCGAAGGCTACGAAGTGCTCGTGTCGCGGCCCGAGGTCATCTTGAAGCAGGTCAACGGTAAGACGCATGAGCCGTTCGAGTCGTTGTGGATCGAAGTGCCCAATGAGTCTCTCGGCGACGTGATGCAGAATCTCGCGGGGCGCAAAGCTCAGATCACCAACATGCAGCATCACCCGCACGGCGTCAGCCTCGAATGCACCATCCCGACCCGCGGCCTGATCGGCTTGGAGACCGACATGGTCAACATCACCAGCGGTCGCGCCGTGATGAGTCATATGTTCAAAAGCTACGAACCGTTCAGTGGCGAGATCACCACGCGGCTGACGGGCACGCTCGTCTCGATGGAGACCGGCATCGCCACCGCGTGGGCGCTCAACAACATTCAGGAGCGCGGCCGGCTGTTTGTCGGTCCGCAGGAAGAGGTCTACGAAGGTATGATCGTCGGCGAAAACCCGCGCGCGGAAGACATGCCCGTCAATCCGACCAAGACCAAGCATCTGACCAATATGCGCAGCGTGGGTGAAGGGAAGGGGATTCAACTCGAAACCCCGCTGAGGATGAGCCTGGAACGCGCGCTCGAATACATCGCCGCGGACGAATACGTCGAAGCCACCCCGAAAAACCTCCGTCTCCGCAAGCGAATCCTCAATGCCACCCAGCGCAAGCGCGCTGCCATGTCGCAGTCGTCAGCCGAAGCTGTTGTGTAACCAGTTGTGCACAAATGGGTTGAAGTACTGTTGGTGCGTTGGGTCGCCCGTTCGCAATAAATGTCGAAATCTTCTTGGTTTCGCTTGAGTCCCTTGAAATTCAGCCGTAGATATTGTCAAGGAGAATTACGGCGATGACGGCTTCAGTTCTGACGCGTGGCGATGTTCCGGTCCTGATCGGCGGACAGTGGTTGGCGCAAGACGGCGGCGCATTCACTGACGTCCATAACCCATCCACGGGCGAGACGATCGCTCTCACGCCCATCTGCGGAGCGGGAATTGTCGACCAGGCCGTTGAGGCGGCAAAACGCGCGTTCGTCTCCTGGTCGAATACGCCCGCGCCGGCCCGAGCCGATGTCATGTTCAAGTACCGCTCGCTTCTGTCTGCGCACTTTGACGAGCTGGCAAAGCTGGTCACGCGTGAAAACGGCAAGACCCTCGACGAAGCCCGCGGCGATGTGAAACGCGGGATGGAGGTCGTCGAGCTTTCGTGCGGGATTGCGCATCTGCTCAAGGGCGAGATCGTCCCCCAGATCGCCCAGGAAATCGACGGACTGACCACGCGCGAGCCGATCGGGGTTTGCGCCGGCATCACACCGTTCAATTTTCCGGCAATGGTGCCGATGTGGATGTACCCGCTCGCGATCGCTTGCGGCAATACCTTCATCCTCAAACCGAGTGAGAAAGTGCCGCTGACGGCCTTGCGGCTGGCGGAATTGTTTTTGGAAGCCGGCCTGCCCGAGGGCGTGCTCAACGTGGTGCATGGCGGGCGCGAAGTCGTGGACGCGATTTGCACGCATCCGGATATCGCCGCAGTCAGTTTTGTCGGTTCTTCCGGCGTGGCGCAACATGTGTACACGCTCGGCTGTCAGCACGGGAAACGAGTGCAGGCAGCCGGCGGCGCCAAGAACGTCCTCGTGGTCATGGCCGATGCCGATCCCGATCCGACGTTGCGCGCCATCATGGGCTCGGCCTACGGTTGCGCCGGCCAGCGTTGCATGGCGGGATCACTGCTCGTGGGAGTGGGCGAGGCTGCTGACGGTCTGCAACGTCGTGTCGTGGAGGCCATCGATGCGTTGAAGGTGGGGAACACGTCCGACGATCCGTCGGCCCAGATGGGTCCGGTGATCGATGAGGCGGCTCGGGACCGCGTTCGGAAGTACATCGACACCGGTCTTGGTGAAGGCGCAACGCTCGCCCGCGACGGACGAGCGCTGACGAATCAGCGCGGCTTTTTTGTCGGCCCGACCTTGCTCGATAACGCAAATCCCGACATGAAGATCGCCCGCGAAGAAATCTTCGGCCCGGTCCTCACCATGTTGCGCCCGAAGTCGTTGGAAGAGGCCATCGAATGGGCCAATCGCAGCGGTTACGGCAACGGCGCCACGATCTTCACCAGCAGCGGCCGATGCGCCCGCGATTTCGCGCGCGGCGTGCAATGCGGGATGATCGGCGTCAACATCGGCGTGCCGGCGCCCATGGCGGTCTTCTCGTTTTCAGGATGGAACCGCTCGTTCTACGGGGACCTCCACGTGCAGGGCACCGAAGGCGTGATGTTCTACACGCGTCAGAAACTCGTGCTCTCGCGCTGGGACAAGGGCTACCAACGCCAGTTCGGCTGGTAGTTCCTCGCTGCGGATTGGTCAGGGGCGCGACACGAACGGGTTGCCCTTGATGTAGAAACGCAGGTGGCGCTTGGCCCAGTGTTTGGCATAATCCACGCCAACGCGCGGACGCTTCACAATGGCGAATGTCTCCGATTTGTTCGGCGCCGCGATGTAGAAATCATCGCTGAGCAAATCGTGGTCATTGAGGCCCTTATCTATCCCCATCGCTTGGCAGAGCAGCCCGGGGCCCTGTGTTTTCCCAGTGACGTTCTTCACCGGCTCGACCGCCCGTAGCAGCACCGCCGAGGCGTGGCCTTCGGCTTGCGTCACCACATTCATGCAGTAATACATTCCGTAAATCATGTAGACGTAGGCGCGACCCGGTGGACCAAACATGACTTTCGTGCGTTCCGTCAACCCGCGGGCCGAATGCGCGGCCAGATCATGGGGACCGAGGTATGCCTCGACCTCAACGATGCGGCCGACGCGTTCGATGCCCTTCTCCCCATGCACCAGGTATTTCCCCAGCAGTTCTCTGGCGACCAGGATCGTGTCGCGATCGTAGAAGGCGCGGGGGAGCGGACGCATCAGATCGATCTTACTTTCGGCGCAGGAGAATAGACCACGCGAGCGGACGGAAATCCGATTTGTTGGTCTCAAATCGAAACTCGCGAAGTTCCACGATCTCGAACAACGGTCCGAGCTCCGCATGAATCTCGCTCTCCGTGACAACGGGAGGACCGGGGTCGGTGTCCTCCTTGGCGTTGCCGTCCAGGCTCAACCACCAACTGCCGGCATGGGTGGATCGGCGGAGAAACTCCTGGAACCGTTCCAGGTCAACGGTCCGCAAACAGTGGTACACGCCGCGATCAAACAGGATATCGTACGGCCTGCCGAGATTGTCCTGCAGCACGTCGGCAATACGGAAGTCGACAGTGACATCGGCCGCATGCGCCTTGTCCTTCGCGATCTCAATTGCGGGCGGAGCGATATCAACAGCAGTCACGACGAATCCGCGAAGCGCGAGTTCAACGGCATTCGTTCCGGTCCCGCAGCCAAACTCCAGAACGGTCCGGCCCGTCAGTTTCCCTTCGGCGAGGACGCGGAGCAATTCCCTACTGGGTTTGCCAGAGTCCCAGGGCGTTTCCCCGCGTAGATAGCGGTCGGTAAAATCAACCGGCTCAGCCATCGGATTCGATTACTTTTCACCCGCTTGTTTCACGAAGGACCCATTGATCTCGATGTCGACGTCCTCGCCGAGCATCAAGCCGCCCGCGTCGAGAGTCTTGTTCCACGAGATACCATAGTCCTTGCGATTGAGCCTGGTTTTGGCTTGAAGCGCGAGGTGCACGTTGCCCATCGGGTCCTTGATCGGGCCTTTGATCGTGAACGGCAGCGAGATCTCTTTCGTCACGCCGTGCATGGTGAACTTGCCCGTCAGCGTCTGGCCAGACACGCCCGTGGTTTCAAAGGTGATGGTCGGATATTTCTCCGCGTCGAAGAAATCGGGACTCCGCAAATGGGTGTCGCGGCGCTCGACATCCGTGTCGATGCTCGCCGTTTGGATGGTCGCGCTGGCTTGTTTGAGCGCGTTGCCGTTATCGGGATCGACCGTGATCGAACCCTGGAATTGCCGAAACCGTCCGTGCACGGTGTCGATCACCATATGGTCGATCGAAAAGCCGATCGAGCTGTGGGCCGGATCGACTTTGTACGTGTCCAATGCCCGCGCCGTCGCGTTGATGAGCAGGACAGCCGCGATGGCGCCAATGATGCGAATGATTCTCATGGTGGGCGTGAGCCTCCTTCTACAATGGTGTCTGTATCTCGTCGGTCGTAAGGTTCTGCGTCCCTTCGCGGTCAGTGTGGCACGAACTTCACGCCAAATCAAACACCAAAACCTCGGCCGATTTCGAGGCGCCAAGTTCCAGAGTCGGTTCGTTCTCAATCGCCGCTCCATCGCCCGCTTGTAGAAGTTCACCATTCAAGGTGGCGGCCCCGGTCGCTACCTGGACCCAGGCATGTCGGCCAGCCTTCAACGAGTGCCTGACCGTCGTACCGGCCTTCAACGACGCGAGGTACAGATTGACGTCCTGATGAATCGTCAGCGCGCCGTTCCCGCCCTTGGGCGCCGCAACGAGCGTCAATCCGCCGTTCCGTTGCCCCGTGGCAAACGTTTTTTGCTCGTAGCTCGGTTCCAATCCCCTGCGATCAGGCAGGATCCAGATTTGCAGAAAATGCACAGCCTCGGTCTCGGAATGATTGAATTCACTGTGACGAATGCCCGCGCCAGCGCTCATGCGTTGCACGTCGCCGGGACGAATGACCGACCCCGTGCCCAGGCTGTCCCTGTGCTCCAGGGCGCCGTCGAGGACGATCGTGACGATCTCCATGTCGCGGTGTGGATGTGTGCCGAACCCGCCGCCGGGCGCGACCCGATCATCGTTGATGACGCGCAGGGTCCGATACCCCATGTGTCGCGGATCGTAGTACTCGCCGAACGAAAACGTGTGACGACTATCCAGCCAATCGATTTGTGTGCGCCCTCGTTCTTCGCTTTTTCGCATCGCAATCATAACGACTCATTGGATGCAAACGGGCCCGGCCCGGTTTCCGACGGCTCACGTCTCCAGCCGCGCGTCCATCGTGATCGTGGCATTCAATACGCGTGAAATCGGACAGCCCGCCTTGGCATTCTTTGCCGCCGTTTCGAATGCAGCCGCGCTCGCCCCGGGGACCTTCGCCGAGACATCCAAATGGACCGCGCTCAACGTCCAACCAACATCCAGTTTCTCCAGTGTCACGGTCGCGGTCGTGGCGATCCGTTCGGGCCGGAGATTTGCGCCACCGAGCTGCGCCGACAGCGCCATGCTAAAACAGCCCGCGTGTGCCGCGGCAATCAGTTCCTCGGGATTGGTTCCGATCCCATTCTCAAACCGCGTGGTAAATGAGTATTGCGTGTCTTTCAACACCCCGCTCTCGGTCGAGATCGCACCCTTTCCGTCCTTCAGTCCACCGGTCCATATGGCTGACGCCTTACGTTTCATTTTCGATTTCTCCTGGTTGATTTCTGTTTAGAGTACGCCTTTCACCACGCCCCCTTCGGCACGAACCGCTGCGCCGTTGACCGCCGAAGCTTCGGGTGAGCACACGTAGACGACAACGCTGGCGACCTCCTCGGGCTTGAGGAACCGCTTGAGCAGAGAGGTTGGTCGCATGGTTTGGAAAAACTGCTTCTCGAACTCGGCGGGCGTGATGTTTTGTTTGCGCGCCAGATCGGCCACGAATGTAGTCACGCCTTCGGACGCCGTTGGACCGGCCAGCACGCTGTTCACCGTGACATTCGTTCCGGCGCATCCTTCCGCAAGACCACGAGCGATGGCCGCCTGCGCAGTCTTGGTCATTCCGTAATGCACCATCTCGGCGGGGATCTGCACGGCGCTCTCGCTCGAGATGAACACGATGCGGCCCCAATTGCGCTGTTTCATTCCGGGCAGGTACGCCCGGCTCAGCCGTACGCCCGACATCACGTTCACCTCGAATAGTCGCAACCAGTCGGCATCCGGTATTTCCTCAAATGGTTTCGCCTCGAAGATGCCGAGGTTGTTGACGAGGACGTCCACCGACGGCAAGGCGCGGATCAGCCGTTGACAGCCATCCGCCGTGCCCAGGTCGCCGGCAAATCCTACCAGGCTCGCCTCGGTAACGCGGCGTCGGATGTTCGTTAGCGCCGCATCCACTCGCGCTTGCGTGCGCCCGTTGATCCACACGCGAGCGCCTTCGCGGGCAAGTCCCAGAGCAACGGCGTAGCCGATGCCGGCCGTCGAGCCGGTGACCAGAGCTGTTTTTCCTGTGAGTGTGCGTTCTGTCACGAATTTCCCGTTCCCTTCCCGGATGGGCTTTTCACCACGCGATCACGTTCCGGTCGCGCAAGAACTGTCCCGTCAGGTCGCGCGGGGCTTCCGTTGCGAGCCATGTGACCGTGTCCGCGCCCTGCTGAACCGTCCGCGGGGCAGTCGGCCCACCCATATCCGTCCTGACCCACCCGGGGCACACCGAGTTGACGGTAATGCCCTTCTCGTGGAGGACAGCGGAGAACTGGCGCGTCACAGCATTGAGCGCCGTCTTGGAAATGCTGTACGCCGGATAGGCGCTGCCCATGTCGCTCAGTTGCCCCAGGCCGCTCGAAAGATTCACGACCGTTCCACGCGCGCTCTTTGACAGCAGCGGCAGAAACGCCTGGGTCACGCGCAACGGGCCCAACGTGTTGGTGGTCAGTGTGGCCAGAAACGTCTCGTCGTCCACTTCGGCAATCCCCTTGTCATCTTCCATGATGCCGGCATTGTTCACCAACACATCCAGGTGATCGACCTTGCCCGCGACCTCCTGCGCCGCCCTTGCGATACTCGCCCGATCACTCACGTCGATCTCGACAAACTCCGCCAAGTCGCCGCCCGCGACAATTGTCGCTGCCCCCTGTTTGCCCTCGGCAACTCTGCGAGCCCCAACAAAGACGCGAAACCCCTTCTCCGCGAGTTGCCGCGCGATTTCATATCCGATGCCTTTATTCGCCCCTGTCACCAACGCAGTTCTCTCGTTCGCCACCGCCAATCCTCCCAATGAAACATTCGGCTGACCGTCGCACAGACCCGGCTGCCAGGCCCCTTTCCCGTTGCGATGCAGTCGGGCGATTTCCGGTTTCGCACTGTTTCTGGAAGCGGATTCGAGATAAGCTTTTCAACCAGCCTTGGCCATGCTATTTCTGGCTCTCATGGACACGAAGCGATCCGAGTCTCTCCCCGTCACGCAGCGTATACGACGATTGAAACCGCTGATCACACTGGCCGTGCTGTTGTTGATTGTGGGTGGCACGGGATTCCTGGTTGTCCGCCAGTTGCGGAATTTTGCCGCGAGAATTGTCGAAGACACGCTTCCGGGGCTGGTGTACAGCGGCCAGATTAATGCCGAACTCTCCGAGAACTTTGTCCGCACAATGATGGTTATCAGCTCCGAATCGGCTGACGAGCGCGATCTGTACTTGAAGCGAATCGAGGATGGCAGCCAGAAGGTGAACGGCAGCATGGTGGCGTACAAGAAAACCATTTTTGACGACGAGGAGGAACGAGCGTTCGACCGTCTTGTCAGCGCCCGAGAGAAATACCGCGAAATTCGCCAACAGGCCTTTGATTTGGTCGGGGGAGGTAAGCGAACGGAAGCGGCGCGGTTGTTCGAAACCGAGGTGTTGCCGGCCTATGCCGTCCAAAAAGAGGCTGGAGAGACGTTGTTCGATTACAACGTGAGGCAGGGGAGCGAACGGGGCCGGTACATCGAGACACTCTGCAGCCGAACCGAATGGGTCGTGGCAGCCATTTGCATCGGTATTTTCATCGGCGGCTTTTTTACACCATTTGTTGCGATCCGGCTTCCGCCCGACGTGTGGAAGTAGTTGGGCCCGCGTTGGTGGTAAAGAAGGGGTCGGAATCGTAAAGTGCTGGACGATTCGGGGGTCTTGTGTTACGCTGATCGTTCAGAGGCTAGAGACATAGCAGCTCGGCGACGACGTATACTTTGTGATCCGAATGACCGTCTTACAGAACTCCGGCATTATCCCCTTCGATGTAACAAGTGCGTTTTGCTGCCGTAACGACGGACGGTTAAGGGGTATGGGGCGTGATTGAAGGCAGGGAAATGAACACTCCATCGGTCCAGCCCGAGCGATCGCCCGCAACGCTTTCCATTCTCGGTTTTGGCGCCTGTCTGGTGACCGGTTATCCGCTCCCGGAAGGGTGCGGCTTTCTTCAAATGGCCGTCGAAGGCACCCGACTTGAACTCGATACCGAGATCGACCTGGAGGTTGTCAGCATCACCGCGTGCACCGCTCCTAAAGCAATGACTCGTTTGGCGGAAGACGTATTGCTGCGCCGCCCAGACATCGTCGTGCTTCAGTTCGGTCAAAGTGACGTGAAGGTCGCTATCCGTCGTCTCTGGCGCGAGGTCCTCGGGCAACAGCGACCCACCCGTCAGCCGGTTCTGGTCTCCGAGAAACCTCTGAGCTTTCGCAATCGCACCGATTCGTTTGTGCGGGCCTGCGCCGGCCTGGCCATCGGGGCCAACCCGTTCAGTTCCCGCTCTGAATATCGTCAGAGCATTGCCAGCATGGTGGAGACGCTCGTCGCGGCAGGAATCTACCCGATCGTTTTCACTCCGTTTGTCTTGGATAACTTCCTCTCCGATGCATGGGCGCGCTGTTACAGCCGCGACATCGTTGACGATTTTCAGGGACGAGACGACGTCTGCGTCATCAACGGCTGGGAGCCGCTGTCGCACTACCCGCGACGGAAAACGCTGTTGCATGACGGGATCCACCTGTCACGTCTCGCGCATCAGGTCATCGCCGAGCGTCTGAAACCGGAACTGGTCGGCTGTATCCGCAGGCTGTCCTCGCGCGAGCAGCGCGCAACAAATGCCTGAGGCGTTGCTTCCCGTCGCCGTGCGGATCTTTCCGAATTCCAGCACCGTTCACTTGAGATGAAAAAGCCTGCCCCCGACGCATCGAGGGCAGGCTTCGTGACGAATGATCGGGCTGACTACTGGCTGCCGCTCTTCGCGACGTTCTGGTCGTGACGGCGGAGTTGTTCTCTCAGGGCCGCATTATTGGCCGCATACTCATCCAGCAGGTTGCGGAAATACGAATTCTCGGTGCGCAGTTCTTTCATGATCCGCGCATCCGCCGGTTCCGCGGCCACCGCCTCGGTCGCCTGCTTCTTCGCCGAGACAAGTTGCTTGTTCAAATCAGCGTTCTTCTTCTCCAAATCCTCCGCAGTCTTGCGGGAGCGCTCAACCTCCGAATGCGCGTTCGCGATTTCCGACTGTAACTTCTTCGTCTCGGAATTGTCGATCGATAGCGCCGCGGCGACCGAAGCGTTCTTGGAGGCCGCTTCCTTCTTGGCGGAGGCCAACTGGTCGTTCAGATCCTTGTTCTGCTTCTGCAGATCGGCAACCTGACCGGCGGACTTCTTCGCCTGCTCGAGCTGCTTCTCGGTGTCGGCGAGCTGATTCTGCAGGTTTTTCACTTGCGTCGCATCCACGGCGGGTTTGGCCGCCAACTGCTTCTTTAGGTCGTCGACCTGCGCGTGAGATTTGTCGAGGTCGGCCTGCAGGTTCTTCAATTGGGCGGATTTCGCATCGCCGTTTTCGGCGGTTTGTTTCTTCGCGGAGGCGAGTTGATTTCCGAGATCCGCATTCTTCTTTTGCAGATCCGTAGCAGTCTGCTGCGCCTTCTGAGTATCGGCACGGGCGGCGTCGAGCTCGGCGTGCAGCTTCTTCAACTCCGAATTGTCAGCCGCCGGGGCTGCGGCCACCTTGGCGTTGGCCGCCTTCTTGGCGGAAGCCAGCTGATCCTGAAGCTCCTTGTTCTGCTTCTGCAGATCGGCAACCTGACCGGCGGACTTCTTCGCCTGCTCGAGCTGCTTCTGGGCATCCGCCAATTGGCTTTGCAGGTTCTTGACCTGGGTGGTATCGACCGCCGGCTTGGTCGCCAACTGCTTCTTCAGGTTCTCCACCTGGGCGTTCGACTTGTCGAGTTCGGCGTGCAGATTCTTGAGTTCACCAGTCTCGGCTGGCGCTGCCGCGACCTTGGTCGACGCTTGCTTCCTGGCAGCCGCCAACTGGTCCTGGAGATCCTTGTTCTGCTTCTGCAGATCCGCGACCTGGGAGGCGGACTTCTTCTCCGCTTCAACTTGCGCGTCCGCCTTGCTGAGTTCCGCTTGAAGATTCTTCAATTGGGCGGACCGCGCATCGGCAGCTTCGGTGGACTGTTTCTTCACGGAGGCGAGTTGATTTCCGAGATCCGCATTCTTCTTCTGCAGGTCTGCGGCGGTCTGCTGCGCCTTCTGAGTATCGGCACGGGCAGTGTCGAGTTCCGCATGCAGCTTCTTGAGCTCACCATTGTCGGCTGGCGCGGCCGCGACTTTGGTCGCGCCCTCTTTCTTGGCGGAGGCCAATTCATCCTGAAGCTGCTTGTTCTGCTTCTGGAGATCGGCCGATTGCGAGGCCGATTTCTTTGCCGATTCGAGCTGGGTATTGGCCTTGTCGAGTTGCGCCTGCAGGTTCTTCAACTGTGCCGACCGGGCATCCGCAGCTTCCGCGGTCTGTCTCTTGGCGGAGGCGAGCTGGCTGCTGAGGTCCTTGTTCTGTTTCTCAAGGTCGGGAACCTGACTGGCCGATTTTTTCGCCTGCTCGAGCTGCTTCTGCGCATCGGACAATTGGCTTTGCAGGTTCTTCACCTGGGTCGTATCGGTCGTCGACTTGGCTGCCAACTGCTTCTTGAGGTCGTCAACCTGGCCGTTGGATTTCTCGAGTGCGGCCCGTAACTTCTTCGTCTCACCGGTATCGGTGGACGCAGCGGCGACCTTCGTGGTGGCTTCCTTCTTGGCTGCCGCCAACTGGTCTTGAAGGTCCTTGTTCTGCTTCTGCAGATCGGTGACTTGAGAGGCCGCCCTTTTTCCCGTTTCGACCTGCGCATTCGCTTTGTTCAGATCGATTTGCAGCTTCATTATCTGAGTGGCTTTGGCGTCCGTAGCATCGGCAGCCTGCTTTCTGGCCGCAGTCAGTTGCGCGGTCAGATCGCTATTTTGCTTTTCCAGTTGGGAGTCCCGGGCAATGTTCTTCTTTTGGCTGTCGAGTTCCTTTCGGGAATTGGCCAGTTCGTCCTGGAGCTTCTTCGTTTCGGCCTGGCTGGCGTCGGTCTGCTTTCCAGCGGCGGCCAATCGATCCGCGAGGCTCTTGTTCTCGGCGGTCAGCTTGTCAATCTGCGCCCGAAGAGCGGCTTGATCGTCGGCTGCCGGTTTCTCCGCCGCGGGCGTCGTCGTGGCCGGTTCCGGAGCCGTCGCGCTTTCCGTAGACGCCAGCGTCATCACCGGCGTCGAGACGGCGACGACCTTCGTCACGGGCGGCACGGCCGCAGCGGGCTGCAACTGGCTCAGGTGCGACTCGCAATCGTTGATGCGGAAGTCGACCATGTTCGGTTTCCAGTCGGGGGTCGATGAACGGATGTCGCGCAAAATGTTCAGCGCATCGCGATAATTCGTGAGGGCTGTCGCGTTGTCGGATTTGCCCTGGGCATCTTCCGCCTCCTGGATCAGGACGACGGCATCCGAATAGCGATTGCCGGGATCGGCGGCCACGGCGGGTTTGGCTGGCAATAGGAACAAGCCACACGTTATGAGTGAAACCAAAACTCCCAGACGATTCTTCATCAGCAAGCCTCCTTGGCGCAGCGATATAGTGAAAATGCGCCCATATTGCAAGGATTTCATTTCGTCACCAAAGAAAGGTGTAAAGCACCTTTCTGGCCAATCTGGCCGACTCGGGCGAAGAAATCGGGCGGAAACCGACTACGTGGACCTTGATAAGGCTGGACTAATGATGGTGGTGTCCACCAGGGCTATGAACGTGCCCATGTGCAAGCTCATCCTCCGTGGCTGCACGGACTTCCGTAATTTCGACATCGAAGGTCAAATCCATCCCGGCCAGAGGGTGGTTGCCGTCCAGTGTTACGTGCGTCTCAGTCACCTTCGTCACCGTGACCACTGCGGCGTGGGAATCCTTCCCCGCACGAAAACGGTCGCCCACCTTGATGGTTTTGGTTGGCATCTTGTCGAGGGGCACCTCCATCACATTCCCGGCATCGTGCTCCCCATACGCGTCCGGGGCCTTGACCGTAACATGCTTCTTGTCGCCAACCTTCATTCCGAGGAGCTGGCTTTCGAGGCCGGGAATGATCTGCCCCGAGCCCTCAAGGAACACCAGGGGCTCGCTGCCCGCGGATGAATCCAGCGTCTTTCCCGTCGGATCGGTCAGGGTGTAGTGAAACGAAATGACGTTTTTGCTCATGAGCCAGCCTTTCTTGAGTTTCGTGCGCGCGGCACATTACGCTGTCGTCCGCGGTTTGTCGAAGAAGAAAACACACCCGCCGCGCCGCCGCAAAAAAGTTTCGCGGCCGCAACTTGCGGTTGATACACTCCGTCAGTGGGGAACCGCCGTGTACCGTTCCGGAAGATTGCCGCCATTCTGGCGGTGGCCGGCTCGCTTGCATTCCTCACCCTCATTCTCGTCTGCAACGTCTGGATCATCCACGCCACCAAAGGTCGCGTGTTCTACGATACGCGTTCGCTGCCCGCCAACCGCGATGGTCTTGTCCTGGCGACAGGGAAATTGATGGAGAACGGTCGCACAAATCAGCATTTCGTCCGCCGCGTCGAAGCGGCCGCAGAGTTGTATCACGCGGGCAAAGTGCAGCGATTGATTCTCAGCGGCGACAAGGGCCACGATGAACCGATGGAATTGAAGCGCGCGTTGCTCGCACGGGGCGTGCCCGAGTCCGCGATGGTCCTCGACAACTACGGTCTGCGCACGCTCGACTCCGTGGTGCGTGCTCGCGACGTGTTCCGTTGCGAGCGCCTCACCATCATCTCCGAGCGGTTCCATGATTTCCGCGCGCTGTTTCTAAGCCGCTACTACGGAATCGATGCCGTCGCGTACGCGCCACCGGATTTGCCGTTCCGCTGGATGATCAAGTCGAGCCTCCGCGAATCGCTCGCGCGTGTCAAAGCCGTCCTCGATCTCTACGTGCTCAAAACCAGGCCGACCGTCGTGTCGGGTCTGGCGTGAGACGCTCATCGGTCGATCAGGTAATCGAGCTGGTAGAAATAGCCGTAAATCAGGCCCAGTATCGCCACGATTGACACGGCCCAATAACAGTACCGGTTCAGCTCTCTCTCCCGCTCATATGGTATGAAGAACCAGTCCAGAATAATAATCGCCGCCAGTACCACCACGGCGAGGATATCGAACCACAGCCATTCCGCAGGCACCGCGGCTCCGTGCCATTTCTCCGCGCCGGCCCAGATGAAATCGATCGCCATCAGCACGACAACGGTGGCGTAGAACTGTTGCCAGCGGTGCGCCGATAATGATCGCGACATGACGAAGAACAGGCCCGCCTCCAACGAGAAGATGAGACAATCAAAGTTGAGCCAGAAGGCGCTGATGCGACGGGGCGGACTGGCCGAATGCAGTGGCTCCAGGTATTGCAGGTACAAATACTTTTGGTTCCCTTGAAAAAACGGCGCCGCCAGCAGGAGAAAGACGATCAGCGACACGAATCGCGAGTGATGCACGCAATCGAACCAGCGCGCCAGGGTGGTCGCGGGCTTTTCCGTCTCCGGCGTGGCTTCCCGGATCGCCTGGTTGAGCCCCTCGGCAATCGCCAACGCAAAGATAATCGTATAGATCGACTGGACGTTCTGAACGATCTGCGTCATCGAGTCGACAGTCATGACGATCATTCCACGTATGGTTGGGGCCTTGTCTAGCCGTGGGTCTGCCCCAACATCCGCACTTCGCGTTGGGGGTAGGGGATGTCGATCTTCCGGGCACGGAACTTCTCGATGATCGCCTGGTAAATCTCCAGTTGCGCCGGGCCGTAGTCGGGCACCTTCACCCATGGCGAGATGGCAATGTTGATTGACGAGTCCGCCAACGCGGAAATACCCACTACCGCCCTCGGCTCTTTCAGCACACGGGGATTGGTGTCGAGAATCTCGCGAATCGTCGCCAGCGCCAGCGGCACGTCCGAGCCGTACCCGATTCCCACGCTCAACGAAAGCTGCCGCATCGTGCCGTAGTTGTGCAGAGTCTCGCCAACCACCTTGCGATTGGGGATGACCACCCGTGACTTGTCAGAATGCAGCAGTTCGGTGCTGAAGAGCGTGATCATTTGCACCTGACCGTGCACGCCCCCCAGATCAATGTATTCGCCGACGCGATACGGTTTCGTGAAAATGATCGTCAACCCGGCGAGAATGTTGCCGAGG
>DATJWQ010000088.1:0-44614 GCA_035501175.1 Verrucomicrobiia bacterium
TCGGCGGGGACAGCCTCCGTCGTGATCAGGATACCGCCCGGTTTTAACTGATGGCGATTCACTTCGATCTGATCCGGCGCGACCACCACCAAGAAGTCGGCCTGGCCCGTCGGAACCATCGGGCTGAACACCTCACTACCGAAACGCACGTCGCTGCTGACCGACCCGCCGCGCTGGCTCATACCATGGAGCTCGCTCTGTTTGACGTCGAGGCCGGCGCGAAACGCCGCGTCGGCGACAATACCAGACGCTTTCAGGACGCCCTGTCCACCCAGTCCGGCGACAATTACATTGGTAACATCGTCTTTCATATTAGTCCGCCTGAATCTCGGTGCACACCTGTGTCGCGGCGCGGTCGTATTCTTTGATCTTTCCCGCAATCAGCAAGCACGGGCGGCGCGCGATGATCACGACCAACTCCTCGCTATTGAGGCTCTCAGTCAACAGCTTGGCCAGCCGTTCCGGATCAGCGGATGGATCGACCAGATGAACCCGTGAAATCCCCAGCCCGCGCACCAGATCTTCAAACAGGATTTTTCCGGTCGGTTCGTGGGCCAGTGTCCGTCCGGTGCCCGGATGCTCCTGATGACCCGTCATCGCCGTGGTGCTGTTGTCGAGGATCAGAACCACGTGGCCGGTGGGCGGCGGATTGTAGGCCATCTCGACCAGCCCCGTAATGCCGCTATGAACAAACGTGCTGTCGCCAATCACGCTGACGACGCGCCGCGCCTGTTCGGGCGGCAGCACGTGGCGCAGTCCCAGCCCGACGCCGATACTCGCTCCCATACATACACAACTGTCCATGGCCTCGAACGGAGGCAATACCCCCAGGGTGTAACAACCGATGTCGCCCGCGACAATGCAGTCGGCATCATGCAGCGCTTCGAAGACATAGCGATGCGAACAACCGGGACAGAGTTGCGGCGGCTTTCCGGGAACGGGCGCAGGCTCCGGCGTGGTGTCGTTTGCCAGAATCCGCTTGATGCGTGGCACGCTCAATTCACCAAAACGATACATCGCCGGTTTGCTTTCGACCTTTATGCCCGCGGCGCGGATCGATTCGGCCAGCCAGGGATCGCCTTCTTCAATCACGAGGCAGTGCTTCACTCCATCGGCGAACGCGCGGATTTTCTCCGTCGGCAACGGATACGTAAACCCCAATTTCAGCACGCTCGCTTCCGGGGCAGCCTCGCGCACATGCATGTATGATATGCCCGACGTGATGATGCCGAATGAATCGTCTCCCGCAATGACCCGATTCAGCGGACAGTTCTCGTTCCATGCCTGAATTTCGGCCAGTTTCTGCCGCAGCCGGCGCCCCGCCGGACGCGCATACGCGGGGATCATGACGCGTCCCTTGATATCCCGTACGAAATTCGGCGATTGGGACGGCGGATTTGCCGCGCCGGAACGCACGATAGTCCGACTGTGACAAACGCGCGTGGTCAATCGCAGCAGGACCGGAATCTTCCACCGTTCGGATATCTCCACCGCCCGCAACGCGAAATCGTAGGCCTCTTGTGAGTCGGACGGTTCCAACATCGGCACCCCGGCTGCCACGGCGTAATGCCGGTTGTCCTGCTCGTTCTGGCTGGAGCCCATGCCGGGATCGTCCGCCGACACCACGATCAGCGCCCCGCTCACGCCGGTGTACGCTGCCGTAAACAACGGGTCGGCCGCGACGTTCAGCCCGACGTGTTTCATGGTGGCAATCGCGCGCGCCCCGGCGAACGCCGCGCCCAACGCAACTTCGAGGGCGACCTTCTCGTTGGGAGCCCATTGCGCGTGCCCCCCCAGCTCGGAAAAAGTCTCGAGGATCTCCGTGGACGGTGTGCCGGGGTAACCCGTGCCCAAGGCCACGCCCGCATGAAAGGCCGCCAGTGCCACCGCTTCGTCGCCGCTTAATAATTCCCGTTTTGAATCGCCCATACGCAACTTCATGCTCCCAATTGTAACCAGAGTTCTGGCCGTGTAAGAAATCAACAGTACCGCCGCGCTGGCTACAGCGTCAATATCTCCTCCTGTGACAGCAGCCGCAACGGTTGCTTGACCAGAATCTGGCGCGCGCCGGTGATGTCCTGGACCTCGATGAGCAGGACGGCACGGTTGTTGGAAACGAAACCAGAGGAGTTCTCGACGTTGATCTTGTTCCGCGCGAGGCAATCGGCGACCGCGTAAAGGCCGCCGGGCTTGTCTTCGACTTCGATGGCCAACACTTCCACACGCGAGACCGTCAGTCCCTTCTCCTTGAGCCTTTGGTACGCCACGTCACACTTGTCGACGAGGAACTTGATGACACCCAACTCGTCGTTGGTGGCGATGGTGACCCAGCGGATGTTCACGCCTGCGTCCGCCAGCAACCTCGTGATACGCGCCATCTGGCCCAGTTGGTTTTCGGCAAACACGGCGATCAACTTGACAGGGTTCATGATCGTTGTCCTCTTCTACAGTGACCGGTTGTCAATGACGCGTTTGGCCTTCCCTTCACTGACCGGCAGCGTGCCTGGCGGCACCAAATGCACCCTGGGCTTCGTCAGGATCTCTGCACGCAATCGGTCCGCGACCTCCGCCTGGAGTCGTGTCAAATGCTCGACGTGACCGTCGAACCGCGCTTCGGCCAGCTCCACATTGACGGTCATTTCGTCGAGGCCATCCAGCACGATCTGGTAATTCCGCCCCACGCCCGGCAGGGCCATGAGCACGCGCTCGATTTGTTGCGGATAGATGTTCACACCGCGCACGATCAACATGTCATCGGCCCGACCCGTGATTCGATTCAGCCGACGGTGCGTCCGGCCACACGCGCATGCCCCGGGAATGATCGAGGTGATATCACGGGTGCGGTACCGCAATAACGGCATGGCTTCGCGGCACAACGTGGTCAGGACCATCTCGCCGGGTTGCCCGTCCGTCAGTGGCTCGCCCGTTTTCGGATCCACGATCTCCAGCAGGTAATTGTCCTCCCACAGGTGCATGCCGCACTTGTGTTCACACTCGAACGCGACGCCGGGGCCGTTCATCTCCGAGAGGCCGTAGCAGTTGTACACATCAACCCCCAACGCCTGTTCAATCTTGCGCCGTGTCTCCTCCGTGTGCGCCTCCGCCCCAACGAACGCTCTGCGCAAGGCCAGGTCCCGCTGCGGGTCCACACCCCTCTTCTCCAGGAAGTCGGCAAGATAAAGCGCGTAGCTTGGTGTCACATGAATAGCGGTCGTGCGGAAATCCTGCATCAACAGCAGTTGCTTCTCGGTGTTGCCCGGGCCGGCGGGGATGACGAGGCAACCGACCTTTTCCGCGCCATAATGCATCACGAGTGCGCCCGTGAACAGACCGTACGTCATCATGTTTTGCAGAACGTCGCGCCTCGTGATGCCGGCCATCACCAGGCAGCGCGCCATCAATTCCGCGGCGTTGGCCACGTCCTTGCGGGAGAAAAAGAGCGCCTTGGGTTTGCCCGTTGTCCCGCTGGAGGTGTGGAGTCGCAGTGTATCGTCGAGCGAAACGGCGAGCAGTCCCGTAGGATACGCTTCGCGCAGGTCCGCATTCGTCGTGAACGGCAGCCGCCGCACGTCGGCCAGAGACCGGATATCGACGGGCCGGGTGCCGGTATCAGCCAGTTTCCTCTGATAGAATGGCACTTTTCGAGCGACACGGCGCACGACCGCCTGGAGACGCTTCAGTTGAAGCGCCTCCAGTTCGTTCCGTTTGATGGCCTCGGTCTGTTGATCCCAAAACATGATCGGTTTATTCTAGAAAGTGAACATCACTTCCGCCCGCAAGAAGTCCATCATCTGTTGCTTCGTGTAATAGTCGCCTTCCCAGAGGAATTCGCTCCACAGGTGGGCGCTCACGTAGTCGTTGAACTTGTATTTGAGGATCGCTTGAAGGTAATGACCGCGAAAGTCACCGCTGTCGCTGAAGGCCGGCTGCGCGAACGGCAGAGCCCTTGTAGGCGTGTCCTCGCCCGCAAACAACGCGTAGTAGCTGAGGCTAAAGTCCATCTTCTTGACGGGCGTCACGCCCCAAGTCGGGCCAAAACGGATGAGATCAGCCGTCTGTCCCACGCGCGTCTCGGGAACATAGCTGTAGATATTGTACATTTCGCTCCACTGCGGCCAGCGGCCCCACAACACGTCAAACATTTCGTCCTTTTTCGTGTTCGGATCGTCCCCGGAAAGGTATTCGGCCGAGAGGCTGAGTTGATCATTCCACTCATCCTTGAAGAGATACGTTAACTTGCCCTTCAAACCAAATGCGTCGATGTCGCGGAATCCCGTGGTCTGCGCCCCAGAAGGGAGTTGGGCATTTTCGCCGTCCTGATTGAGTATCGGGTCCTGCTTTCGACCGAGCTGATACGCGCCCTCGGCTGCATACTTCCAGTGGTCCTGGGGCAATCCCGAGAGGCGTCCGCCGATTGTGTAGATATCACCATTGTCGCCATAGGGAGCCAGGGTGCTCAGGTAGATACTGTCATGTTTGTACAGGAAGTAACCGTCGACGTTGGCTGCCGGCACGCTTTTGTTGGCAACCCACAGGATGGCACCCTTTTCGTTTTGGTCGGTCAACAGCAGCCCGGCGGGTTGGCCAGGAACGCTTCCGGAAGATCCGATGGTGGGCATCCACTCATCCGGCCGCGCGTATTGCAGAATGCCGATCGCATCGATCGTGGTGTGCAGCTCCTGAAGAACGTAGGTCAACCGGACAGAATCCAGAAAATAGGTAAACGAGCCGTCCTCGGGCGTGCCATCTCCAACCAGCCAGCCGTCACCGAGGAAAATGTCCTGGCGGCCAACCGTCAGGGTCGCGGGCAAGTCGAACGGTTTCTTCCATTGCACGTTAAGGTTGTCGACGATCCCGTAGCGCCATTGCATGCCCGTGCTGCCGAAGAACGTGTCCGAAAATGCGGGCTTCAAAAACTCTCGCGGCTCCGCAGCCAGACGGAGGTTCAGGGTCACGTTGTTGCTCGGGTAGAGGCTGGCCCAAACCCGCCCACGGAAGCGCAGGTACTCCTGCTCGTGGTTGGGACCAAACAGCGGGCTTACGGCGGGATCCGAGCTCAGGCTCATGGCGTTGTTGAAATACTCGTTGCGGACCCGGAAATCGCCTCCCCAACTGAGTGACACGTCGGGGTTCTTCATATGTTTGGCGAATTCATCGAAGCTCCAGATCGATGATGGGGTCGCACTGGAAGCGCTGGCTACCTGTGACGTGACCACCAGTTGAGCCGGTACGGTGGTCGCGACGAGCGCTGATACCAGCAGCACTATTGCTAATGGACGTGTCTTGGTTCTCATCGTGGGTCTATCCTCTCGTTGGTCCTAACTCCGCCTGCAGGTTCTGGGTTGGTGGAACACTTCCTGTGACATTGGGGAAACATTTCGCCAGATGCGCCGCGTCGGGTGCCGGCGTGAGGACGCTGACAATCGGCATGACCAGCAGCGGCAGAAACATGGAAATCGCACCGGCCACGGGGATGTAGGGTTTGCCCCAGTAGAAGAACAAACCCACGGCGGTGCCGACCCCGGTAATCATGCTGATGTAGGCACCGGCCCTGGTGGCTCGCCGCCAGAAAAGGCCATACAGGTACGGCGCCAGAAATGCGCCGCTCAGAGCGCCCCAGGCGATCACCATCAAATTCACAATGACGTCCACCCGGCTCATCGCAATGAGCAGCGACAGAATCACGAACACGGCGCAGAGCACGCGCATCAGACGCATGGTTTCCTTCTGCTTCTGGTCGCGATGGCGATAAACGCCGTAGATGTCAATGGCAATGGCCGAGCTGCTCACGAGCACCAGCGATGAGAGGCTCGACATCGATGCCGAGAACACCATCAGCAGGATGACCAGCACCAGCCATTTCGGTACGTAGGTCACAATGAAAAAGGGCATCAGCAAATCGAGGTTCGGCTTCTTGGTCGCGGCGTCAACGATCGGGGCAAGATCGGTCTTGGGCGCGGTGAAGAACAAGTGCGTCAGCGCACCGCTGTAATACGCGCCGAACGACATGAACAACGCGAAGATCGTGGCGATGGTCATGGCGCGTTTCACGTCTGCCTGGCTGCGAATCGAGTAGAATTTCTGGACCATCTGCGGCAACGCCCATGGTCCGAAACTGGTGATCAACACCAGCGACACCAGTGTCACCCAGCCGGGGAAAGCAGGCCCGCCCGGCGGCGGCGGCACAGTCAGGCCCGGCGCGTATTTCGGATCGAGCAGCGCCACGAACGATGCGCCCAGGCCGCCCTTCATGCTCGCCAGCAAGACCACCATGAGCAGTACACCGAAGAATTCCACGATCCCGCGAATGAAATCGCTGATCGCCACCGCGAAATAACCGCCCATCACCAAATACACGCCCGTGAGCCCCGCGAGAAAGAACAGCGCCTGGTTGTACTGCAGCCCAAGCGTCTTTTGGAACAGGTAGCTCAGACCCATGTACACCGACGCCGAGTACGGTACGAGGAACACAAATACAACCAGCGCCGAGATTACTTGCAACGGCATGCCCTGGTATCGCGCACGGAGAAACTCTGGCATCGTCAGCGCGTTGAGCCGCACCGTCATCTCCCGTGTGCGCCCGGCCAACACCAGCCAGGCCAGAAACGTTCCGATAAACGTGTTCCCGAGCACGATCCACATCGTATGAATGCCAAAGCCCCAACCAAGACGCCCCGCGTACCCGATGAAAAGGACCGCGGAGAAGTACGTCGTGCCGTATGCAAACGCGCTCATCCAGGGTCCCAGTGTTCGCCCGCCGAGAAAGAAATCGCCGACATTCCTCGTGCGCTTCATGCACCAGTAACCAACGGCCAACATGATTGCCACGTACAGGACGACAAGACCGGCGTAGAGAAGTGGGTTCATGAGTTTTATCGGGGTGAGTTGTTGGGAAACAATGAGGTCATCCACGGCGGCGGGCGGATGGGTTTGCCGGACGAGTCTGTGACAGCGTGGATGGTGTAGCCGCGAGCCACCGGTGCGCCGCCTTCCGACTGGACAATATCCACGTCAACCCGCACACGGACCCTGCCGACGAGCGACCCTTTGCTCGTCATCTTCAACAAATCATCGTATCGAGCGCGCCCTCGATATTCCACATGGGATTCGACCACCGGCAGGAACGCGCCGCGCCGTTCCATCTCGGCATAGGGCAATCCCGCAGAGCGAAGCAGCTCCGTTCGGCCACACTCAAACCACTCAAGGGCACGTGAATTGTAGAACGTGCCCATTTGGTCGGTTTCGCTGTACCGAACACGAAATAGGACTGTGTGTTCCATCAAACCAAAACAGCGCCATGGAATACACAAACGGGGAAACTATCGGTTGAGGCTACCAGAGTTTGCCTGAAAATCAAGCACTTCCACACGATGGCAGAAGATATTTATAGACAAAAAACACATCTTCGAACGACATTGGCCCGCCCCTCCGATCAGTTCAGATCCTCGCGAGAGCCTGCTTGAGATCCGCGATGAGGTCGTCCGTATCTTCGAGACCGAGAGCGATACGGACGAGATTATCAACCATACCGATGGAGCGCCGGTAGGTTTCCGGGTAGTCGAAGAACGACATGGTCGCCATCTGGGTGATCAGGCTTTCGCTCCCGCCGAGACTGGGCGTGATGAGGAACAAATCGAGGGAATCAATAAACTTCAGTGTCTCTTTCTCGCCGCCCTTGACGAGGAAGGTGATCACACTGCCGAAGCCGCGCATCTGCTTCCTGGCGATCTTGTGGTCGGGATGCGATTTCAATCCTGGATACCAGACCCTCTCAATCTTCGGGTGCGACTCCAGCATGCGGGCAATGGCGAGACCGGCACCATTGTGATGTTCCATTCGCATCGCGAAGGTTTTCAGGCCGCGTTCGAGGAGAAAGCACGTGAACGGATCCGGCGTCGCTCCGATCATGCGCTGCATCTTGTACACATCATCGAGCATCGTGGTCTTGCCAAGAACCACGCCGGCCAGCAGATCGTTGTGACCACCGAGATACTTCGTGGCCGAGTGAATGACAATGTCCACGCCCAACGCCAGCGGCTGAATGTTGTAGGGTGTGGCCAGGGTGGCGTCGATGATGGTTTTGATCCGATGTTTACGGGCGACCTTGACGACCGCCGGGATGTCGATCACACGCAGGTACGGGTTGGTCGGCGACTCGGTGAAAATAATCGTCGTATTGGGCCGGATCGCCTTCGCGATTTCCGCGGCGGTCGGCTCAACAATCGAAACCTGCATGCCGAACCCGGCCAGGACGTTCGTGGCGAAATCGCGGGTTTGCCGATAGCAATCCTTGGTAAAAATAATGTGCACGTCGCGCCGCATGTAGGCCAGCAGGGTCATCACGACCGCGCTCATGCCGGTGGAGAACAGCAGGGCGCGCTCCGCACCTTCAATGGCGGCCAGCTTGCGTTCACATTCCTGTTGGGTCGGGTTGCCGTAACGACCGTACTCGTGTTCGCGAACCACTCGCCCCTCACTCTTGGCCTTCATGAACTCCCGCACGTCGGCGGTCGAGTCGAAGTAATAGTTCGAGGTCTGGACGATGGGCGTGGTGACGGAGAAATGCGCCTTGGGCTCGCGGCCCAATCCATGCACGGCGAGCGTGGCCGGTTTGTATTGCTTCGGCCGGGAAATCTTCTTAGACATCAGTCTTGTTCCTCTTCTGCAATGCCTGCGCGAGCGCTTTTTTCACGGCATCCACGCGCGGGGGCAGCTCGACGGGCTGATTGGCGTATTGTGCGGGAAACTCCAGTTTGTTCTCATGATAGCGCACCTTGAAATCGGCGAACTTCAGGCCGTGCGCGGTCGAGATCACGACCACGCGCTCCGATCTGTCGATCTTCCCGGCCTTCAGCAATTTTATCAACACCGCCAGCGCCACGCCGGTATGGGGGCAGTTGAACATGCCTGTCCGATCCCCCAGCGCCGCCGCATCCGCCAGTTCCTGCTCGGTCGCCTGTTCGACGATCCCGCTGAACTGCCGCAACGTCCGCACCGCCTTTGCGTAGCTGACCGGGTTGCCGATCTGAATCGCGCTCGCCAGTGTCTTCTGCGCCTGCACCGGCTCGAAGCTCTCAAAATGTTTCAGGTACGACCGATACAGCGGATTCGCTCGCTCGGCCTGCGCGACCACAATCCGCGGCAGTTTATTGATCAATCCCAGATCGCGCATCATCAGCAACCCGCTCCCCAGCGCCGAGACGTTGCCGAGATTGCCGCCGGGAATAACGATCACGTCCGGGACTTCCCAGTCGAATTGCTGGACGATCTCGATCCCCACCGTCTTCTGTCCCTCGATCCGCAGTGAGTTCATCGAGTTCGCCAGGTAAATCGTCTCGTCCTTGGTGATCTCCTGGACGACCTTCATGCAGCCGTCGAAATCCGTATCCAACGACAACACCAGCGCGCCGTTCGCGATCGGCTGCACGAGTTGCGCGATGGAAATCTTGCCCTTCGGCAAGAGCACAATCGCCTGAATCCCCGCGCCCGCGCAGTAGACCGCCAGCGCCGCCGAGGTGTCGCCCGTCGACGCGCAGGCGACTGCCTGGATCGGTGCGCCTTCGCTGATCATTTGTTTGACCTGGGACACCAGGACCGTCATGCCGAGGTCCTTGAACGAGCCGCTGTGCGTGTTACCGCAAAGCTTCACCCACAGATCGTCCACGCCAATGATCTTGCCGAAACGCTCCGCCCAGAACAGATTGGTCCCGCCTTCGTACAACGACACGATGTTGTCGTCGGCAATCTGCGGCAGGATCCATTCTTTCTTGCCCCAGACGCCAGAGCCGTAGGGCCATTGGTTGGACTTGTAGCGCTCTTCGAACAGCTTCATCCAGGCCCTGGCATCGCGTCGCGCCAGGGCCTGCATGTCGTGCGCCACTTCCAACAGCGAGCCGCACGTCCGGCACCGGTAAATCACCTCGTTCAGCGGGTACGTGGCGTGGCACTGATCGTTGATACACTGAAACCATGCTCGATAGGACATAACGTGCCTATGATGAAATCACCCACCACGCCGCGCAAGGCAAATGTGTGTTCCAGCCCCGCCCGGACAGATCCCCTTCGCGATTGACTTCCCCCGCCCGGCGTGGCTCAGTTCCCGGTCGTCAGCCCTGCCGGCCCTCACAAGGAATGGCAGACGTGCGAGGTCAAAGACGAGCATGAAACCGGTCCCATTTCTTACCGACAAGCGGGCGCTTACAATCCGTCAGGAGTTTGGCACGCCCGCTTTCGTGTACGATCAACAGACATTGCAGAGACAGGCTCGTCTCGTGCTCGGTTTCCCCAACGCTTTCGGCTTGACGGCGCGCTACGCCATGAAGGCTTGCCCGACGAGCGCCGTGCTCAAAGTTTTCACCGATGCCGGCCTGCACATTGATGCCAGCAGCGGTTATGAGGTCGAGCGCGCGCTCCGGGCTGGTGTTTCTCCCGAAAGGATTCAGCTCACCGCGCAAGAACTCCCCGCAAACCTGCCGGCGCTGATTGGACGGGGCGTTTTGTTTAATGCCTGCTCGGTCGCGCAAATCCACGTCTTTGGCGCGCGGTTTCCAGGCCGCCCACTGTCGATCCGGATCAATCCAGGTCTTGGCTCGGGGCATAGCAACCGGACGAATGTCGGCGGGCCCTCGGCCAGTTTCGGCATCTGGCATGCGCATTTGCCCGAGGCGGTGGCAGCGGGCCACAAGTACGGACTCCGATTTACTCGTCTGCACACGCACATTGGCTCGGGAAGCGATCCGAAAGTGTGGGAACGGGTGGCCCTGATGTCGTTGCAGACCTGCACGCGTCTTCCGGATGTGACCGTGCTGAATCTCGGCGGAGGATACAAGATCGGCCGAGTCAGCGGCGAGGAAACGACCGACCTGCAGAAAATCGGCTGTCGCGTCCTCAAAGCGTTTCGGTCGTTTGCGAAAAGACACGGGCGCCGACTGCGTCTGGAAGTCGAGCCCGGCTCCTATCTCGTGGCCAGTGCGGGCGCGCTGATCACGACCGTTGTCGATGTCGTGGATACCGGACGTCGCGGGTATTCGTTTCTCAAGCTGGACGCCGGCATGACCGAGATCCTCCGCCCCAGCATGTACGGTGCGCAACATCCCATTGAGGTCGTGCCTGCTGCCAAAGGAAGACGCCCCCGGCGAGAGTACGTTATCGTCGGCCACTGCTGCGAAAGTGGCGACGTGCTCACCCCCGCTCCCGGGAGACCGGAAGCGCTGGGACCGCGGTTGCTGCCCGAGACACGAATCGGTGACCTCGTGGTGATCGGCGGCGCCGGCGCCTATTGCTCGAGCATGGCGGCGAAGAATTACAATTCGTTCCCGGAAGCTCCCGAGGTCATGATCCTGAAAAACGGATCGATCAAACTCATCCGAAAACGCCAGTTGTTGGACCAGATCGTTCAAAACGAGGCCTGAACAGGCCCGCGCTCGCCAATCATGGAAAAGGCTCGAGATGGAGGCGGGTGTCGGAATCGAACTGACGAACAGGAGTTTTGCAGGTTTAGCTTGGAAAGGCGGAGGCGAATGAAACGCGCGGTGAAGGAAGATCCGAAAAAGGCGATTCAAGCAGGCAGCCAACCGGCCGCCGACAAAGAAAAGAAGCTACCCTTCGAAATACGCCCACTAGAGATTCGCCGCCTCGAAGAAGTTGAGAGTTGGCTTTTCGACTGTAGCAGCGGCAGGCAAGCCCGAAGCACGTATCTCTTCGCGACACCGTGTTTGCGTGAGCCGGTGCAGCCCATGACGAAGCAATTTCTGAATCGTGGTCTGCCGTCACGGGAAGTCGAAGAAGGGCGACTTTTGGTTTTCAGCCCGTGACAAAAATGTGTCGCGATCACAGATCGCGATCAAATCGAAGAAAACCCATTCCCAGTGGACTTGTCGGTGGGTGCTGACGACGTGCGAAGCAGGTTCTTGTCCGTGTAGATTTGGTCAGTCAAACGCCTATCAGAGTGTCGCAATAATGCCATTGCTGTTCGGCTTGGCGCTCCTGTCCGATGCAGATTCGTTGCAAAGGTCTTTCGCAACGAATGAAAACCAGCAAAGCGCCCTTGGGCGATCTCGCAGGCACAATCTGCAACTACTGGCGGCTCTCTCTTTGCCGACGGCGGCTTGATTCCCGGCTCATTTCTTCATGAAGGCTTCGGCCTCCTCGCTGGCAATCTGCGCCCACTCCCAAAGGCGTTGCGGCTGATGACGAACCGTCGAGATATCCTTCATGATCAGTTCGACGTGACAGCCACGGGCTTTCTCGAGGAAATCGCGCAGATCGTGCCGGGCCCGCTTCGGACTCCAATCATCCTCGGCGAGGATCGCGGGATTCGGTTTGCGGCTCATGACCCAGTGCGGGCCAATCGTCTCGACCGCGCGCTCGGTCTTGCACCATGGTGTGACGGACACCTTGCGCAGGTTGGGGATTCTCCTCAGCACGTCGGCCTTGCCGTCGAGCGGTTCGCAACAGCCGTAGTAATTCAACCCCCAGCGTTGCTGCCAGCGGAGGTCGTGCTGAATCGCAAATTCCCACTGCATCTCGGGCGACACCTCGGAAAAAATCTGTGCGTTGGAACATCCCCACATGTTGTGCGGCTTCACGTAGTCTGGATCGAAATCACTGCCGGGCAACTCCGAGACGTAGCCATAGCCACCGGACCCGATCCGCGTGTTGTTGCCGTCGAGCGTCAGGGCATTGAGCGCGACAAACTGGTCAAGTTCTGTCATCCACGCGTCCACCATTCGTTCCACGGCCGCATGGACGAGATCGGGCCGGTCGATCATATCGATCATCGCGTCCTCGATTCCCCACCAGCGGATCAGATAATCCCATGGCGTAAACCAAATGTGGCTTTGTCCCACTTTTCGCACCGGCAGAATGTCACCGTACAAATCGCACATCGTGCGGTCGCGGACCTCGGTGGCGCGCCTATGGTGGGTCACCACCGGCATCTTGATTTTCTCCAGATCGGGGAAATCGTGGATCTGTCTGTAGAAATGCCGCGAGACAATGTCGTTGGCCGCGTCCGTGCGGACGATATCCACGTCATCCGTAATGCCAAAACCCGTGCTGTGAACCACCAGCGGACAGGCCAGGAAATCGCTGATGATCATGTCGCCCGGAAAGTGCCGCCATTGGTAAAGCGCCCGGCGCAGACTGCCTTCCTGCTCGCGCGCGAATGGATGTTCGGCCTGTAATGTAAGCTCGCCGTTGACGTCCATTTCATGCCACGGGACCTCGTTGATCCAGACCATCGGACGAACCGATTGCCGGTCGTTGAGGCGCCGCCACAATTCCGCTTTCTCCTTGTGGACGGGCAACGCGGCAATGACGGCCAGTTCCTCGGCGAGCTTGCGCAAAATGCGCTTGTCAGAATCACTGAGGACGATCGGTTCGGCCGGAGCCAGAACTTCCGTGGAAGCAGAATCGTGCAGCATCATGGCGAGAATAGACATTTCACAGTCCCGACGTCCATAAATGATCTTGTCAAATTCTTGGAGGATCTTAACCACCTGGCGCAACCAAGCGAGGTCTTGACCTGTCGGCTGAGAGCCGAGAAGATGGTTGGACATGCGAATTTTCAGCCGTCGTCTGACTGTAAGGGCCTCCCAGCGCACAGGTTTCGTTGGGAGGCGAATTTTAAAATGAAACTGAGTTTTCCCCGCAATTTCGTCTGGGGCGTGGCCGCATCGGCGCCCCAGATCGAGGGCGCCGCATTGGAAGATGGCAAGGGAATGTCGGTATGGGATGCGTTCGCGCTCCGGCCCGGCAAGATTCACAATGGCGACTCTCTCGATGTCGGGTGCGACCACTATCACCGATACCGGGACGACTTCGCGCTCATGGCGAGGTTTGGCGTGAAGAATTACCGGCTCTCCATCGCCTGGCCGCGCATCTTCCCACAGGGGCGCGGTCCTGTGAATCAGAAGGGACTGGATTTTTATCACCGATTGTTTGATGCCATGCTGGCGCGCGGAATCACGCCGTGGGCGACAATGTTCCATTGGGATTTGCCCCAGGCACTCGAAGATGCCGGCGGCTGGCGCGCACGCAATGTGCCCGACGCGTTTGCGACCTATGCTGACACGATTGTGAAGTCCTACGGCGATCGCGTCAAAAATTGGATGACGGTGAATGAAATCCTGTGCTTTACGCGCCACGGGTATGGTGGTGGCGGCAAAGCGCCGGGAACCGATGAAGGTGAAGCGGTGGTCAATCAAACCTATCATCACGCGCTGCTGGCCCATGGTCAGGGCGTTCGCGCTGTGCGTGAACATGGAGGACGTGGCGCGCGCGTTGGCTTCGCTGATAACCCATCTATTCCGGTGCCGGTAACGGAGACCAAGCGCGATATTGCCACGGCACGACGGCTGTTTGTGCAGGATAATATCCGCGTTCTCGATCCGATCCTTCGTGGTCGATACCTGCCGTCCTATTTGCGCCAGAAGGCGGCGCCAAGAGTGGCCAGGGGCGATTTCGATCTGATCGCAGCGCCCATCGATTTCCTCGGGATGAACATTTATTGCGGCGGCTTTGTCCGCGACGGGAAGTATCTGCCGCTTCCGCCCCATTATCCGCGTGCCGATTCGACATGGTTGGACCTTGTGCCCCAGGCGATGTATTGGGGAACCCGGCTGGCCGCGGAGGTCTATGGCGTAAAATCAATCTACATCACCGAGAATGGAGCCGGCTATGACGACCCGCCGCCAGTCAATGGCGAAGTCCTCGATCTCCACCGACGGGAATACATCCGGACGTGTCTGGTAGAGCTGCATCGCGCGATCAGGGATGGCGTTCCCGTGCGGGCGTACTTCCTGTGGTCCTTCCTGGACAATTTCGAATGGGCAGATGGTTACGACCGCCGATTTGGCCTCGTCTACACAGACTTCAAGACACAACGGCGCACTCCCAAGCTCAGCGCCTACTGGTACCGCCAGGTCATGGCAGAGAATCGAGTGCTGTGATTCCTCAGTATCAATGGGCCTGCGGCAGGGTTTATCGGGGCAAACCATGACGTTTCTCGACGCACTGGAACATCAGGTGCCTCTCCTCGCGGACGGGGCGACCGGCACAATGCTGCAACGCGCCGGTTTGCCAATCGGTGCGGCTCCGGAGCGCTGGAACATCGAAAACCCGTCTGCGGTTCGCGATGTTGGCGCCCGATACATCGCCGCCGGGTCCGACCTGATCTGCACCAATACGTTTGGCGGAAGTCGTGTCAGCTTGAAACGCTGCGGCCTCGAACACAAATTCGAACCTGTCAATCGCGCTGCGGTGCGGCTGGCCCGCGAGGCGATCTCCGCCAGCGGCCAGCCGGTGTTTTTGCTGGGGTCGATTGGTCCGACCGGCGAAATCCTCGAACCTTACGGCGAGTTCAGCCCGGACGCGGCCCGCGAGTCCTTCGCCGAACACGCCAGCCTGCTTGCGGCGGCTGGCGTGGATGCCCTGGTATGCGAAACGTTCGCGGATGCGAACGAAGCGGTTCTGGCGATTGCGGGTGCTCGCGCCACCGAACTGCCGGTGCTGGCCAGCATGACGTTCGATCAAAGTGGCCGTACCCTGATGGGCGTCACGCCCGAGCAAGCCGTGGCACAACTGTGCGATGCGGGCGCACTGGTCGTCGGCGCGAATTGCAGCGTTGGTAGCGACGTGGTGGAGAACATCATCCGTGCCATGAAAGCCGCCAGGCCGAGCGCGCTCCTGCTCGCCAAACCGAATGCGGGTCTGCCCCAGGTTGTCGACGGCAAAGCGGTTTACGCCATGCCGTTCGAAGCGATGGCGGAGTTCGCCACCCGAATGAAATCGCAAGGTGTGGCAGTCGTGGGTGGTTGTTGTGGTTCAACACCGCAACATATTCAGGCGATGCACGCCGCGTTACAACGGTCATGATCGTTTCGCCCAAGGTTGCCGTCGTTACCTGTGCCGTGTTGCAAACCGAAATTGCCCATTTCGCGCGCGGACTGGACCACATTACCCGCATTGAGGTGCTCGAGCAGGGCCTGCACAATGAACCGGGCAAACTCCGCGAGAAGCTGCAGACCGCGATCGACCGTGTCGAAGCCCAGACCGATGCCGAAACGATCGTTCTCGGCTACGGCTTATGCAGTCGTGGCACGGAAGGCGTGACGACACAGCGCTGCCTGCTCGTCATCGCTCGCGCCCATGATTGCATCACGCTCTTGCTCGGCAGCAAGGAACGCTATGCTGAATACGTGAAGCAGCATCCCGGCACGTACTGGTACAGTCCGGGCTGGAACCAGCATTCTCTTATGCCCGGCCAGGAGCGCTACGAGACGCTGCGGCGGGAGTACGTCGAGAAGTATGGCGAGGACAACGCCGACTTTCTCATGGAGAGCGAGCAGCACTGGTTCCAAACCTATAACAACGCGGCATTCGTCGACCTGGGTTGCGGTGAGGTTGAGAAAGAACTCGCGTACACGCGGCATTGCGCGCAATGGCTGGGCTGGCAATGCGATCATCAATGTGGCGACCCCGCGTTACTGAAAGCGCTGCTCAGCGGACCGTGGGACGATCACCGGTTTCTCGTGCTGAAGCCCGGTGAGACATTCCGTGTGACCGCCGACGAACGCGTGATCGAAACAGTGAAGAACCCGGACCGACACTGATTCTGCGGGAAGTTTCGCCGTGTCAGCTGGACCGCTGCCGAACAGTACGACAGAGTTGCTTTCTCGAAGCCAGGTATGCTTCCAGATGTTCGATCGGCGCATTGTGGGTCAGGCCCCCACCGACGTTGACCACAAACCGCCGCCCGCAGCTGCCAATCTCCAGGCACTGCCGGACTTCGCGTTCGATCGCGTCGATCGGGCCATTGGCGATCGTGGCGCTGTTGATGTTCCCAATCAGAATCTTGTCCGGGTAAGCGCGGACCAGACGCTCCAAACCGACCAGATATTCGAAGTTCAATCCATCGGCGCCCGCGGCGAAGATATCATCCACGAACTCGGAACAATTGCCGTCACTGGTAAAAATGATCGGGATCCCCTGTTGGCGCAGGGGCGCGCAGATCGCGGGATAATGCACGAAGATATGGCGCCGATACCAATCGGGGGCGAAGATCGGGCCGCCCGTCATCGTCAGATCGTCATGGAGAATGAAGGCTTTCAGGTTGGGCACCTGGGACCAGGCCGTGGTAACGCGCGTGCTGACCTCCACAAACCGTGCGATCAGATCCGCAAAGCGATCTTCCTCCATCCCCGCTTCGCAAAGCAGCTCGAACCCGAAAATGGCCAAAGGCCAGTGGAAGCAGGTGGTGTAATGATGGGGAATCGGGTAACAGGTGTCGCCGGTGCTGGCGAGCATCTCGGCATACGAGCGCGCAAACTCTTCTCGGTATTGATCGACTGTCTTTGGAAAATACAGCAAGGGCTGAAATGCCAGAGCTTCGTCCACGGACGACGGCTTCGGCACATGCACAAAATGTCGCCCATCTTCCTGATGCGCGGCTGACAACATGCCCCACTGCACAACGGTCTGGCCGTCCCTGTTGCGCTTGACCTTCTGGCCGTCGTCCCAGTTGAACACTTCGGCGCGCTCATCGGGGAGACCTCCGCCCCACAACAAGTCTACTTCAAACACCTCGGCGATGCTCCGAAACGCCTCGTTGATCCGGTGGCGTTCGATCATGGGATCGATCCCGGTGAAATGGCGGATGGCTTGTCGCGATAATCCCCAGATATGTTCCATCACGGGCACACGCGCGCCGCTGTAGTCATTTCCCAACAGTGATAAGCCGAGGTTTTTCATGCGCGAAGTGGTGTTGCCCGGCCAGGGGATCACATGGGCAGCGTCGAGCGCGATGGACAAGACCCGGCGTTGCCGAGGGGTTGATGTCGGCGCATGCGAGCCAGCAGATTCTGATAGAAGTTGTAATTCGGATTGCCGGGGGAACGATCCAAGGTTGCCAGCGCAGCGCGTTCTCGATCGGACTCTTCCTGCGCCCGGCGGCGAACCGCAGCAGCGCGTTCGCGATAGCCGGTGTTGTCGATGCCCGCGTGTTCCGCCAGCGCCGGCAGCCAGCGATGGGCATATTGCACGTGCGCCGTCTCGTCGATAATGTCGAACAGCATCATCTCGGCGGACTCGAGATCGCCACCATCGCGAAAGTCCTGGTACGCCTCTTCTTTGACCTGAAAATGGCCGGTCTCGGCCACCAGCCCGATGAAGAACACCGCTTCGTAGAGGCTTTTGGGATCAAGAGGTTTGGCGTCGCCACAGGTTGCTGGCACGCTGGCCGCATACGCGTTGGCGCGCAGTTTCTTCTGCTTCAGCTCGGTTTCCGGGGCGGCATATGGCGGAAAACCGATTTCCTCGATGCGGATCCCAAAATCGAGGAGGCGGGAGTACCCCGAGTCGCCGTGTCGCGATTCATCCCAGAGATGGCGCGAAATGTCGTAATGAAATTCCCACGGCATGAAATGTCCGTCATAGATCCAGCGCAATTGTTCGTCGGGCAGGTTCTTTTCCAGCATGTACCCGTAGCACCAGAACAGTCGCCGGGCTTCGATGCTCCTGGCGAAATCCGCTTTCAGGTACGGCATGAAGTCGAAGCGCGGATGTTGCTCCGGCAAACGCGCATTCAGCGCCGGTAAACGAAAACAAGTGCTCACGCCGGCCAGATGCGCAATCTCGTCGCCCACGGGAATTGCCTTGTCGAGGTAACCGCAGGCCGCCAGTTGTTGCTCGATCGCGGCGCGGTATTTCGCGTCGGTGGTGTGGGGATGACGCCGTCGTCGGTCGCGCAACCAAAGGCGATGTTGCTCCTTGATGCTGAGAATCTCGTGCAGCATCTGAATGGTCGGCGCATCATGGACCGGGTGCGCCTGTTGGACGTGCTGTAAGAACGTGCGCACCAGCGATGTCTCGAGGATCTGATAGGTGCCATCGAGAGCGTCTTCAAGCGACGGCGCCAGCAACACGACGTTCGCCAGGTTCTCGAGTTGCCTGGAAACCGGTGGGTCCGTTCGGCCGCCGGGAAACTGAGCAATCCGTTCGCGCAATCGACGAACGCATTCGGCCTGGTCCCAGACGTGCCGGTGCAGCGCACTCTTATCATCCCATTCGGCGATATGCCGGCCCCAGGCGGCCATGAGCCGATGAATCGACCGCTCGACGTACTGCCAGTCGTTCAGCCGCTCGAGAATCTTCGGTCGTTTCTTCGTGTCCGAGTCGATCTGCAGAGCGCGCTTTCGCTTAGAGGTGGCTGCTTTCGTCCTCATGGGTCTGGGATTCGCCTTTTAGACGTTGAAGGTGACGGCATCGCCGCTGCCGCTATACAGATCGAGCGGCCCGCTCAATTCGACCTTGATCACGGTGGCGTCGGGATCAATCACGTTGCGGGGAACATCGATCCACAGGACGCCGGGCATATGGGCCCAGGGCGCGCCGCCAAGCTTGCGGTGTTTCACTTCCGGACCGCCGACAATGCTGGCGCGAAGAACATCGTTCCGAACGCCCTTCACCGCGACGGCATCATAAGGCCGATCGAAGCAAATCAGGTACAACGTATTCCGCGACTTGTTGAGCGTCGATGCGCCGTAAAAATGCCCGTGGGGCAGGCCGGCCACAGTGCCGTAGAGCGCCTCAGCGTGCTTGGTTGTCCAGCGACCGAGCTTGCGGAGGACATCCGCCTGCTTGGGCTGCAGGCTGCCGTCGCTCTTGGGGCCGATATCGAGCAGAAGGTTGCCGCCCATGCCGGCGCACTCGGCCAACATCCGGATGCATTGCCGCGCGGATTTGTAGTTGCGATCCTTCTTCTGATAGCCCCACGAATCGTTGATCGTGACGCAGAATTCCCAGGGTCCTTTGGGTTGGGAAATCGGAATCGCCTGCTCTGGTGTGCCATAATCGCCGTAACCACCCATGCGGCTGTTGAGAATGACATTGGGCACCCAGGAGTGAAGCTGGTCGCGCAACTCTTTAAATCGCCATTGCTCGGGGTCGCGTTCCCAATCGCCGTCGAACCACAGCAGCTCGGGCTTGTAGCGGGTGCACAGCTCCTGCAACTGGCCACGGTGGAACTTCAGGAACCGTTCCCAAGCGGCCGGGTCTTCGGGCCCCTGCGGGTATCCGAAGCGGTTCGCATGTTTTTTGGCGTGATCGTGCGGCTGTGGGCCTTTGGGCAGGATGCTCGCGTAATCGGGATGCGACCAGTCCAACTGTGAGAAATACAAGCCCACATGAATGCCGTGTTTGCGCAGGGCATCGCAGTACGGGCCGATCAGGTCACGACCGGCGGGGGCACCCTCCTTCGCGTTGAGCTTGCTGAGCTTTGTATCCCACATGGCGAACCCGTCGTGATGCTTGGCGGACATCACGGCGTACTTCGCCCCGGCCGCCGCGAACAACCCGGCCCAGCCGTCTGGATCGTAGCGCGATGCGGTCAGGGATTTGGCCTGTGCCATGTAATCCTCGTAGGAGATCTCGCCATTGTAAAATGCCCACGACTCGCTCGTGTCCCCCTTGGAGTAGATTCCCCAATGAATGAAAATGCCCAGCTTTGCGTCGCCAAACCAATCCTGCATCATAATGATTGAATCCTCTTTCGTTTTCAGTTTGCGTGTTCTTCGAGTGCCTGGTCGCCGAAACGGCCAATTCCCCGGCTCACGGTTGGCCCAGTTTCTCGTCGCCGATGTATCAGGGGTTATGACCTGCGATGACCTGCAATAGTCGAAATGACTCCAGTGGCCACGCCAACCGCCACGGTCATCTCGTTCGATTACGGGCAACCCGCCGTCGCAGGAGGGAGCGTGATTACATGTGTGATTCCCCGCTGCTCTCAATCACCTTGGTACGTATGGACAGGCTGATGCCGGTCGAGGAGAATCACTTCTTTCGAAGGATCATCTTTCGCCTGCCAGTCGTCGAGACGCTGCCTCCTTCGCGCAGCGTCGTCTCGAACTGAACGCTGATGGGCACGGCTTGCGGGTCGGCCAGCCGCCGTTCGATCAGCTCGGGAATCACCCGTCCAATGGTCTCCATGGGCATCTCAATACTCGTGATGGGAGGTGTTACGGCCCTGACTTCCTCCGAGCCACCGTAGCTCAACAGACTGATATCGCCGGGGACATCCAATTTTCGGTCGGCCAATAATTTGACCAACGACAGGGCGATGGGGTCGCACGAGCACACAATCGCACTGGGTCGGGGACGCATGGCGAGAATCTGGTCGAGGCCCCGCGCCACCGTGCTGTCCAAGTCCTGGGTTCGCCAGTCGCGATCAACCAATACCAGCCGCTGTTGGTCGCGGGCGAGCTGGCAGTACACGATGTTGGCCCAGGCGGCGTGCCGGGCACCATGCACCGTGAATGCCTGCCGATCCGACATGCGCGTCTCATCCAGAGCATCGAAGATCACCTGATAGGGCGAATAACGATCCAAGATTCCGAACCACGTAATGTGCGTGTGGCCACGTTGCGTGAGGTAATCGAGCACCATCGCGGCGGAGCGATGCTCGTTGGAGTACACGCTATCCACGCCAAGCTGGTGATCAAATTCCACCGCGTACGCAACCGCGGTCATCTTGAGGAGCCGCTCGACCCACGAGTGGGGCAGCGGCTGCCGCAGCACGACGCCATGATATCGGCTCCGCTCGCACTCCAGCAACAACCCCTCGATATCTTCAAAGTGTTGCTCGACAAGCCGACCGTTGGACAGACGGACGCGGGCCAGCATCGCGCTGGCCATGCGGTCCAGCCACCAAGACCCTCCGTCCGCGCCAATGCGCCGCGTGACGGTGGGCAACAAGATGCGAAGACTGTGATCCCCTTTGCCTCCCCGCACGGATGGCGCGAACATCACACCGCTAATCGGCTGATAGCCCATCCTCTGTGCGGCTTCGCGAACGCGCCGGCGTGTTTCAGGGTTGATCCGGCTGACACCCCGCAGCGCACGAGACACCGTCATCGTGCTCAGACCGACTTCTTGCGCAATATGTTGGAGGGTGACGCTCATAGCACTTTACCTCGGTCGAAAATTCACCCCGTAGTGGATGTTAGTTTAACAAAAAAGCAACGACTGCGTCAACGATAAACTCGGTTTTCATTCGCGGCTAACCCCCGACTGCTTCCAACCATGTTTGTGCCATCAAGGCGTGGCCGGCCGCCGAAGGATGAACACCGTCAGCGGCCCAGAACTCCGGTTCCCGACGGGCCATGGCCCTGGCGAAAATCCCATCGAACGGCAGGCGAATTGCCTGAAACTCCCGGGCCAGGCGCCGCACGACATCGAGCTTTGGATCCAGATCCACCCTCCAGGTCTTGCGGTCTGCCGGCACCGGCAGGACAAACGGCTCACACAGAATCAACCGTGCCCCCAATCGTTTCGTCTGTTGAAGAATGTCCCGGTAGTCCGATTCAAAAGCGTCGGTCGACGTCGGATCGTTGGAGTCGTACCGGCGCCAGGTGTTGTTGATCCCGATGAGAATCGAGACCCAGGTTGGCTTCAGGTTCAAACAATCCTTTTGCCAGCGCGCTCGCAAATCTTTCACGCGGTTGCCATTGATGCCTCGATTCAAAAAGCGCACGCGTTTCTCGGGATGAAGAGCCGAGAACCATGCCGCCGCCAGGGCTGCATAACCTGTCCCGAGCTGTTCGTCGTTATCGTAGTTACGGCCACTATCCGTGACACTGTCGCCCTGAAACAGAACGATGGCATTATTCTCGATGAGCATTTGAAAGCCTTGGGAGTTCCTTTAGCACAAGGGTACGAGATCGGCAACCCGACAGAGCGGCGGACGGAGGATCCGGGTCGGCACCGAAGGAGTATACTACTCGAACTTTACCCGGTGGTTGAGGGGCGCAGCCGTCGATGTATTCACCGAGTCGTGAACGAGGCTTATCTTGTGTTTTTGATTAACCTCTTCCATCCCGACTGCGCCGCCCCAAGTGTCTTCGCCCTTGTTCCCGGCGCCCTTACTGGACAACGCGGTAGACCTTTTGCCCCCCCGTGTCGAACACCGTGTTGGTCGTGCCATTTCCGAATATGGTCCCGCCCAGGTTGCTCCAGGGACCATTCGTACTGGTCGCCGATTGCACCTGATAGTTCACGGCGTTGCTGGCAAACCAACTGATCCCGTTGGCCAGAGCAATGCTCGCCGGCTGACCATACGGCACCGTCGGTGGCGTCGTGATGCTGTAGTTGTCCCACAGATCAACAATCAAACCAGGGGCGTTACCGTCCCAGTAATAATCGTAAAGCCCAAATTGGTTGCCCGTGGGCACGATCGACGCGGGCAGCGGCTGCGCTGTGACCTTGGTCGTGTTCGTGCCATCCGTGACCGTGAACGACATCGTCAGGTTGCCAACGCCATCGTAATTGCCCGTCAGCGTCATCGTATAGGTTACGTTCGTGGTCGGTAGCACCGGAAACGGCGCGAAGACCATATTGGACCCGTAATTATTGGCTTCAAAGGCGATCCCAACCAACCCGTTGGTATAGGGGCTGGCGTTGTCGCCGCCAATATTAAAATAGCCCCGGATCCAGGTTTGGCCGTTGTAGTAAAACAACTGCTGGACAGGAGACAATGCGCCGAGGCCGACGGTGTGCTGCCAGCCGGACGGATTGTCATTCGTGCAAGTCACCGTCACGCTCTCGATAAAGTTCGTCGCGCCGAGCGGTGCGCCCCCCAGGTTGTATACCTGAATGGCCGAACAGTTATTATTGAAACCGTACCAGGCCGCGTTGTCGTTCTCGACGCTGGTCTCGACATACACGCCATTGGTGCCCACCTGTCCCCACGTCCACAGATGGCTACCCGTATCGTAGCCTCCGAAACCGGGCGCGAAGTTGCCGTCCAAACCGCTGTCCCAGGTTTGCGTATAGGGGGTAAAGACTCCGCCGAATCCGCTGGTGGCCGCCAACCCGCTTGCGAGCAAAGCCACCACGACCCATCCGCTCAGACGGGTGATAAATCGTTGTTGTGTTGTTTTCATTGCCTGCGTTCCTTTCGCTCTGTGTCCCTCTCGCCGAATTTTCATCGAATTGTCATTGCCCCGTTTCGTTAGTGCATCCCAATGACCTGGTAGAACTTCTGGGTGGCGTTCCCGATCAAATCATATGCCGTATTCGTGCTGCCAACCCCCGTAAAGGATGATCCGCTCAAAACGCTCCAAACAGTGTTCGAGCCCTTGAGCTGCGGCGTCGACTGCACGTAATAGGGTACGTTGTTACTGCCAAACCAACTGATAGCCACCGCCTTCCCCGCCGTGGATGGCACCGGAATCCCCTGGATCACCACGGAAGCCAGGTTGTAGTTGTCATATTGAACTGAAGCGTTCTCAGTTGCTGTGTCGTTGGCCACATAATCCTGCGCTCCGAAGTAGGGGCCCGTCAGATACTCGCTCACGGTAGACACGATCGAGGTGGGCGCGATCGATGGCGCGGTGAGTGCTGCCGAGTGGACGCCATCGGATACGGTAAAGGTCAATGTCAAGTTCGCATTGGCATCATAGCTGCCGCTGAACGTCAGGTGATACGTCGTATTCGTCGTCGGTTTGGCCGGGAAATTGGTGGATATGAGAGTGGTCCCGTTTTGCGTGTTGGGGTCATTGCCGTTGACGTAGGTAATCGTCATCAGCCCGGGATTGAAATAGCCTCCGCTCTCAAACGAGGCCACGTAATACGCCGTGCCCGGGTACGACCGATCGAATGCCTCCTGATTTCCCAACGCGACGAGGCCGTTGGCCAGTTGAAATACATTCTGGTTTACGACCGTCACATCCACGGCTTCGATCCAGTTTGTCCCCCCCATCAAATTGCTAACCTGAAGTGCCGCGTTATCGACCCCGGTTTCGTAGTTGTCGTATCCATCACCGATGGTGAGGTCGTCCTCGTACACCCCGTTGGTCCCGCCCACAGTCTGCACCGACCAGGTGCCCGTGCCGTACGTTTGTATGGTGTTTACAAAATCACTGGCCGAGGATGGCCCGCTGTTGAAGTTATTCGAGTACGGGGCCGTGACTGCGGCCAACGCACTTGCGGCCGTCAGCCCGCCTGCGAGCAGCGTCACCACCACCCATCCGCTGAGACGGGTCATAAACCGTTGTTTTCGTGTATTCATCGCCTGCTTATCCTTTCGCTCTATCTCCCTCTCGCCTCTTATTCGTCATCCATCACTGGATGAAATTCTGGGCCTGATTTCTTCCGATCCGACCGCCTGGCCTTGGCAGGCAGTCAAATCATCTCTGGGTTCATTTCACCAGCCGCCGCGCTGCCGACCGGGATTCGTATGAATTCATTTCTGGATCGTTGTTGGAGTTGATTCCGCGCAAGCTTCGCGAGACGTTTGCCTGTCCCAAGGTCCTCCTCTGCGTGATTTGGTGGAGCGTGAAGCTCACGATGTTCCTCGTCGATACCGCCTTGAATGTGCGTTAGATTAACAATCTACTTGTGATAATGTCAATGCAAAAATATGGTTCACACTGCTTTTTTCCACCGGTGACGGCCCGCCTCACCGCACACCAACGCACCTTTCTAGCACCACAGAATGCACGGACCACTCCTCGCCACCATCCACCGTCCTCGCACCCGTCCCCGCATAACGCATCAGGCGTTCGGCACCCTCAAATCCACCATGCTCCATGCTTCACTTCGTCTGGGTCACCGAACGCCTGGTCTCATCCACTTTCCGCCGGCTTCGCCGATGGTGTTGGATTGTTACTGCGATTTACGATGCTTTGCGCTTGCGACTGATCAGCGCAATCAAGCCTCCAGCCAGGCCGACCAGCGCCAAGGTGGAGGGCTCGGGAACAACGGAGAGAGCATAGTTGTCAAACTGAAGCGTGCCACCGCCGTTCGCCGCGGAATCCCGGTAGCCGAAGTAATCACCGGTCAACACGGAAGCTGCTGCGATCTGGTCGGAGATCGATGTCGTTGTCGCGCCATTGGATACGCTGAACAACAAGGTCAGATCGCCGCTTGCGTCATAGGTGCCCGAGAGCGTCATCGTGTACGGCGTATTCAGGGCGATCGCCGCGTTGAACACGGAAGTAGTGGTCAGATTCACGCCACCGCTGCCGCTCGTCGGGAAGCTCTGCAGCCACATCGTGCCAGCGGGCGTGGCGTTGCCAGATCCTTGTCCGACCTCGATCTGCCCCATGTAGTACAAGGAGGAAGTGTATCGGCCAAACGTATTCGCGCTGCCCAGGGCTGCCAAACCGGCATTCATGCTGAAAGCGCTGGCCGCGACATTCGTTCCCGCAACCTCAAAGCTCGTCGATTCAGAAAAGCTGCTGGCTGTCGCCGGGGCTCCACCCAGGTTACTGACCGACAGGGCGGAATACGCATACTCGGTGTCGCTGGGCCCACCGTAGACGTAGTCCTGGTAAACACCGTTGCCGGCAGTCACTGGCACTGACCACGTATTGGTATAACCGCCGCCCGTAGCCGTCTGCTGTCCTGCCGCCCAATTCGGTGCCGTGCCGCTGTCGAAGTTCTGGCTGTAGGGCGCCGTCACGGCGGCCGAAAACCCTGTCGCTGCCCATCCCATCACCGCCAGAAAGGCCGCGATCGAATACACTTGAAACCTCCGTAGTTCCTTCCTCATCTCCGTCTTCTCCCTTCTTGCTGCTGCTTGTTCTCGATTACCCGCTTACTCGTTGCGTCCTTGCGACCCCGCCTTGCTGGTCGCAAGGGCTGAATTCATCATCTGCATTCTAGGAACGGCGCCGCCGCGCGACCAATCCCAATACCAAACCGATACCGACCAGCGCCAACGTCGTCGGCTCGGGGACAACTTCGAGGTCGTAGTTGTTGTATTGCACCGAGCCGCTGGCCTGGACCCATGCCTGATCGAGATACCCAAAGTTGCTGCCCTGCAGCACGCTCGCCGCGGCAATCGAGTCGCTCACCGTGGTTGTATCTGCTGGCACCCCATCGGACACCGTAAAGGCCAGTGTCAGGTCGCCGCTGGCATCGTAATTGCCGGCCAGCGTCAGATGGTACGAAGTGTTCGGCGTGAAAGTCCCGGCGAACGGTGCGCTCACAAGTTTGGTCGAGTAATTGTTGCCAAACTCACCGTCAATCTCCAGACTGTTGCCACTGGCGCTGAATTGGCCCGCGTACCAGGTGTCCCCGTTGAAAATATCAAATGCCAGGGAGTCATTGCCCAAAGCGCCCAGCCCAAAGGAATAGCTTCCGTACGGTGCGTAGTCGTTGTAACTTGTGACTTTGGCGTCCGTGGATTCTGTAAAGCTGTTGGCCGTCGCCGGATTGCCGCCCAGGTTTCCAACCTGAAGCACGGCGAACCCTGCGGTCCCGTTGCCCCAAGAGGTGTTGGAAATGTTGTCCGTGTTCGCCAACCAGCTCTCCGTTCCGTTGGCGCTGATCCCCTGGTTGCCGACAGTGAAGTGCGCATCCGTCGCGCCCGGTGTGGTTGATGTATAAGGGGCAAATACTCCCGCCCATCCACTGGTGGCAAGTCCACCCGCGAGCAACGCCACTAACATCCATTTGCTTGGTCTCGTTCTCATCGCCGCTACCCTTTCATTGTCTTTTCGTGCAATTCATCCACGCGTGGATGAACACTCTCGGGCTGTTTCTCCAGATCGACCGCCCTGCCCACAGCGGACAGTCGCGTTGATTGCCTCGTTCATCGAAGCCCGGTCAGCACACCATACCTGCTGTGTGTATGGAACGGGTTCGGGGTTGCGGGTGATTTGATGCGCAGCGTGGGATGTGATCAACGGATCCAAATTCATCCCGCGCGCAATGTACTGAAGCTTGGCAGTCACCTGTTTCCCTCGTCGAAGAAGCCTTTAGTGTGCGTTAGATTAACAAGGAGGCTGTGGTAATGTCAATAACTAATTGATCCCTCTTTATCGCGAACAGGGTGTCATCCGTTTCGATCACCACCACGCTCGACCCCGCTCCCTCTTCCAGGCACGGCCGGTTGGCGGAAACCGGCCGCGCAGATTCCAAAGGAAATTACAAATCACACTTTCGATGTATCCGACACGACACCAACAGCTTAGTTGCCACCAATAGCTTTTGGCCTCGATCCGGAGAGATCTTCGCCGAGAGGCTTGGCCGGGAAATTCCACCGGGCGTTGTCGCAACGGCCGCGACAAAGAATGGCATTCCCACCCCAACCCGGACCAATGGGCTGTACTTCTGGCGGGCAATAACGAATGGTCAGGCCGCACCGACGGCGCCCGGATAGGTTCGGGGCAGATCCATGGGCCAACATGTCGGCATGAAGGCTGATTTGGCCCGCCTTGAGTTCGTCTGCCACGGGGTTGCCGTATCGCTCAATATCAGTGATCTCCTGCCACAGGACACCGGGAGTATCGGGACGCCTGTATTCCAGCTGGCCGCGGCGGTGCGTGCCCGGCAGAAAATGCATACAAGCATTCTCGATATTCGCATCATCGATGGCCAGCCACGCAGTGACGGTCCGTGCCGGCGTCAGCGGCCAATAGGAGGCGTCCTGATGCCAGTGAACGTGCTTGGGATCGCCGGGCAACTTGCAGAAAAAATGCGTCGCCCACGCGATAATATTCGGGCCGACGATGTCCTCGACGAGATCCAGGATCGCAGGATGCGTGGCCATTTCGTAAATGCCTTTGCAGCGTCCGTGATAACCGTTGATCGCGTAACTGTCCCGGCCGTCATTGCGGGCACGCAGTTCCGCCAGCAGATAATCGAAATAGGCACGGTTGCGCTCCGCGTGCGGGGGGTCGTACACGGTGAAAGGCTTGAGGTAGCCATTTTCGTTGTAGAAGCTGATTTGTCCCTGTGTCAGATGCCGCGGTTGCGCGGTCGCCACCGGTTGGAACGAAAGATCGATTTCCATGCCATCACCATAATCCGCCGCGGTGCTTTTGCCCATGGATCAAGGCGGCAAAAAACTGTAGAATCTTGACACGAATGGATACGACTTTGATCCTGATTCAGGGCGGGCATTCCCTTTGCACGCGAGCCAACTGGCACGGCAATCACGAATGGAGCGAGGTGGCCAAACTGTACGCCCCCGCCAGCGGCGCCGGCTGGGTGGCGGTGGACGGACGGATGATGAGGCTGCGGCCCGGTCGGCTGTATTTAATTCCGCCGCATCATCGATTGGACTTTGGGACCGACCGCAGGTTGGTGGTGAATTGGCTCCATTTTATGCCTTTATCGCCGCTTTTGGACGCCTCACTGGCCGCGCTCAATGACGTCTGGTGTTCGCCTGCCGAACTCGCCACACGCTGGCAACCGGTGACCAGTGCCCTCGGGGTGTTCTTCCATGCGGCCACGCCAGCAGGCACATGCCAGGTGCAGGCACTGGTGCTGGAAATTGTTGCCCGGCTGCTGGAACAGATGCCGGCTACCCAACCCAGCAGCGCCCGCCTCCGACCCGCCATCCGCTTCATGGACGATCATGTCACAACGCCGCCGCCCCTGGCCGAGATTGCCCGTGCAGTCGGACTCAGTCCCGAGTACTTTCATCGACTTTTTCGCCGGCAGTTTCACACAACCCCCTTCGAATACCTGTTGCGCCGTCGGCTGGCCAAAGCGCACCGGCTGTTGGCCGAAGGAACGCTGAGCGTGAAGGAAGTCGCCGCCGCCTGTGGCTACGACGACCCGTACTATTTTTCCCGCTTGTTCCGTCAACGCTATCATGGCGCGCCGCGGGATGTGCGCAGCGGCAAGGTGCATCCGATGCCGTGACTCATGAAACAGCCGCTTTTCGGTGAATCGCATTGACACAGCGAATACGACAGTTAGTCTGGTCGGACACACATAAGCGTCTTCTGGTTCCAAATAGTTGCCTGCCAGCTAAGCCAATTGGCAGGCGCGGGATAATTCCCACATCGAGATAACAACGTTATGACATCACGTGAGCGGGTCACCAACGCACTGCGATTCGAAGAGGTCGATCGGATTCCCATCGAGAATTTCTTCGGCGGAGAACTGGAACGGCGGTATCCAAGCGATGTCGCCTTGCCGCCATACCGCTATCCGTCCGGCCGCAGTTGGGGAGAGGGCAATCGTCGCGGTCGTTCCATGGACATCTGGGGCTGCGTCTGGGAAGCGGCCGAAGACAGCGTCTGCGGTGAGGTCCGTGAATCTCCGTTGCAGCAGGATTGGTCGGCGCTGAAGTCGTTTCAGCCGCCGTGGGAGATTTTGGACGGGGCCGACCTCACAGCAGTCAATCCGTTCTGCGCCGCCACAAACAGATTTGTGATTCCAATGTGGGAGACGATGCCCAATCCGTTCGAGCGGATGCAGCACCTGCGTGGCACCGAACAACTTTACATGGATCTGGCCTACCCCGAACCGGAGATTTACCAACTCCGGGACATGGTCCACGACTACTTCCTCAAGCAGATGGAACTGTGGGTCCGTACGGACGTGGATGCGGTGCAGGTGGTGGATGATTGGGGCTCGCAGAATGCCCTCCTGATCTCGCCGACCCTGTGGCGCGGCTTCTTCAAGCCACTGTACAAGGATTATTGCGATCTGGCTCATGCGCATGGCAAGTACGTGCTGATGCATTCGGATGGCTCCATCCGCGAAATCCTGCCGGATTTGATCGAGATCGGCGTCAATGCCATCAATGCCCAAATCTTCTGCATGTCGATCGAGGAGCTGGCAGAGAATTTCGCCGGCAAGATTTGCTTCTGGGGCGAAATCGACCGGCAGCGCCTGCTCACTTACGGCACGCCGGCGGAAGTGCGCGAAGCCGTCCGCCGGGTCGCACGGGCTTTCTTCAAGAGCAAGCGCACGGGCATCGTCGGGCAATGCTTCTGGGGCAAGGGCCACCGCGAGGAAAACTACGAAGCCGTGTATGACGAGTGGAGCAAGATGTGAACGTTTCTCCGATGCAACCACCGCAGCGGGAGAGCCGAAGGCAGGACCTGATCGCGGCACTGCAACATCGCCAGCCGGCGCACGCCGTGCCGATTTGGGAACTCGAATTTCATGCGTGGGACGCCGTTTCCGGTAACCATGTCGTGCTTGGCCACGAATTTGAATCCCTTACGCCCGCCGACCAGGAACGGGCCATGCATGCCAACGCGGAAATCATGCTCTCCGTGTCCGACGAGTTGAATTTCGCCGCTCTCACCTGCCCCAACGCCTATTGGGAGCAGGCACCGGGGCAATTGGCATATTACGTCCTGCCCGGCGACGCGCGCTTCCGTCAGATGCAGATTCTCAAGCAAGTGGCGGGAGGGGATTTGGTGCTGGTCGGAATTACGAGCGCCATTATTGCGGCGAATTATAACGAAGAGTTTTGCCTGCGGATTTACGAAGATCCGCAGAGCGTGGACAAAATGGCCGAAGACTATCTGCGGTATGCCCTGGAACTTGCCAAACACTTCCGCGATTGCGGCGCGGAGGCATTGGTTTCGCCGTCCGATATCGCCGACAACTCGGGCCCGTTCTTCAATCGCGAGCAGATGGAGCGCTGGATTCTGCCCAATCTGAATCGCTGGGGCGAAGCCGTCGCGGAATTGGGGATGTTCAGCATTTTGCACAGCGATGGGCAGCTGACCCCGTATCTCAATGCTATCGCCGACACCAACGTTGATGCCCTCCAGGCCATCGATCCAGTCGCCGGGATGGACATGCAGCGGGCGCGAGAAATCGTCGGCAATCGCTTGTGCTTGAGCGGGAATATCGATTGCGGGCTGCTGCTGCGCGGACAGCCAGAGCAGGTGTATGAGGCGACACGCAAATTGCTGACGACATGCAAGACCGGAGGCAGCTTCGTATTGGGCGCCTCCAACGCCGTTCAGCCGGAGGTGCCGGTGGAAAACTACCGGGCCATGATCCAAGCCTGGCGTGACCACGGCCGTTACGCTTGAGCCATTGCACTCGGCTTTGACCGGCCGTCGTCCGCTGCGGTCACCACCTTGAATAGGCATCCGTTATCGATGTAATGCACCGTGATCTCGGGCAGCGTCGCGGTCAGGTAGTCAGCTAAATTCTTCAATCCCTGCAGTTCGGAAACGATGTGGTCCACGTAAATGAGTGGAAAGCCGACAGTGTCAGCCCAGTAATTCTCCGAAAGACTCGTGATAATTCCCGCGTCGCAGCCCGAATCATAATACGAACGGACATCCGTAATACCGCCGACACCCACGCCCAACGTGCGCACCCTCGTGTCAGCGTCCCCCGTCACCAGCACCCCGTTTTGCCCGTAAGGCGCCACCACTTCGGCGATATGATGTGACAGCTCGCCGAATCGTACCGGTGGTATTGTGAGCTTCTTCATGAACACGGCTCGCCGGATCCAGGGTTCCCATTTCGGCACGGGCTGACACGGCTCCCACGGGCAGTGCTCAAATCCCAGCAAGCGTATCCAGGTATCGAAGACTCCGATCTCAGGCACCAGATCCCAGGACTCGTGCACGCGCAGAAGCGTCATCCCCGATTCGTCAAGCACAGCTTTCTTCAAGGCCGAGAATGGATCGCTCTTACAGTCCTCAAACGGCGAATCGGATCCGTAGCCGAACGTCTGGTGGTGCGCGATAAAGAGCTCGCAGCCCAGCCGATGCGCCTCCCTCAAGGCTCGGGGCGTGCTTTCCATGGCGACAGCGACAGTTCTGACTTCCTTCTCGGGATCGCCATAACTTACGTGACGGTTCATGCCGGAATCGTCAAACGGCTTCTCGTCCGGCGCTACAGGCAGACTCAAAGCCCGGATATGCCTCATGATCTCGTAGGGCTTCATAAACTTTCCCCCAGAACGGCAGCCGTGTCCTCACACCCCAGGCTCAGCTTCAGTTGCAGGCACGAGCACGGCCACATTCGTCAGTGAGGAGGTGGTTTGTGGCAACGGTGGAACGTACGATTCATCACCACCATAGCGTTTCCAGCTCCGATACAACTTGTACATGAAGATCATCATCAGTGAATAAAACAGAGTGAGCCAGATTGGCAAACAACAATAGGCGGTCCGCGGTCCACAGCAGGCCTTGAGAGTGTCGAAAAAGACTCCAATTAACAGTCCGGAAACAATCGCAGATCCCGAACGCAACATGGCGTTCGCGGAACAGAATTGTCCATACCGGTCGCGCGGGAAGATGCGCATGAACAGCGGGGGATCGAGTATCCCCATCAGCGCGTTTGCAGGGGCGCTGAGGGCAATTGTCTGGGCCAGCATCACGTAGAACGCCATCGAGGGCGACGGCTTCCAGAATAGGAAAACCAAGCCAGCCGGTCCAACGATGAAGATGTTCATCAAGATACCGGCAATCACGACTCGAATCGGATGGTAACGGTCGGCGAGCCATCCCGAAACGAGAATGGCAAGTCCCGTGGCGATGCCGCCGGCAGCATATACCTTCCCAATCATCTCCAGGTTCAAGCCGATTGCTTGATAGTAAAAAAGATAGAATGGCGTGACGACATAGGTCGCCGCCATACAGAGTCCAATCAAAAACATGTACCAATAGTGGGCGAGACCGAGACATTCCTTGCTGAACGTCTTCGCGGCGGCGACGACCCCCACCTCTCCGCCAACGTACTCGTCCGGTGGGGGATATTTCCCTTCCTTCACGTTGAAGCACATCAAACTGAATCCCACCAGATAGAGTAGGGCGGCCCCCGTCATGATTTCAGACGAATGCCTGTCGGCGTATTTAAAAATGAAAAAGCTGTAGAGCGAGGTCGCTCCGGTGCTGACCACACGGAACCACGACATGAACCGCGCCAACAGATGCTCAGGGACAACATCGTTGAACAGGTACCAAAAGACTGCGTTGACGAAGGTATTGAAGAAGCTGAACAAGACCATCATCGTGCCGATCACCACCAAGGCCACGGTGTTGGGCGAAAACCGCCCGAGCCATGTCGTGAAATGAACCTGGAGCCAGGACGCAATCCGCTCGCTAAAGCCCAGGCCTGCGAGAGACATCACCAGAAACGGCAGCGTCATCACGATAAAGGGAATTCGTCGACCCCACCGGCTGCGGAACCGGTCGCTCTTGAAGCTGATGATCGGATTGAGAACGGTGTTGATGATCATCGGAATCGTGATCATGATCAAGCCGACGACGGTGTTCGGTGCTCCCAAGGCGGTGAATTTCACCGGCATCACCGTCGGCACGACGTTCTCCATCAAGATGTAACAAAAGTCGCCCCACAGCAGCCAGATGAACAGGATCGCCAGCGAGCGCCAAGTGTATGTCAGGGTACCAACCCGATAGACCTTGGATTTGTCACTGATGGAAGCTTCGGTTTCGGCCATAAAAATCCGTCGTTCGCGTGTGTTATTTTAACATTGGCTCCAACCAAAATGCGAGTACAATGTTCCGAAAAATGTGATCACGGAAAAACCAGGTTGAAACTTGGCAAAGTCAAATCATCAACATTCTGCTTCCGTTCCCATGAACCTCGATATCAGCCCGGAACGCTGGCTGGAGCCGCACGAAACCTATCACCTCTGGCTGGCACGCCGTGGTGTGGAACGACAAGCTTGTAATGTAACGGTTCTGTTGTTACCCGGAAATGAAAATTTGGATGGGATGACAAATGTCGTCTGTGTATCGTACCACCGGTTTGTGAAATGACTTCTGTTGCGGAATTCTGCTCCCCATGAAAGAACTACGACGTTTCTTAGGCTACTTGCGCGGATACGGGCAGCAGTTGACGATTGCCGTCCTGCTGATCCTGGCTGTTACCGCCCTGACATTGCCGTATCCGTTGATCGTGAAGTACATGCTCGACGACGCGTTGCCGCACCACAATTGGCCCGAACAGGAGTTCCTCATGGTGTTGTTCCTCGCGTTCTTCCTCGCGCGCGGCGTGCTCTCGTACCTGAACCGCTATCTGCTCCAGCGGGTGGGCATGCGGATCACGTGCGACCTGCGCAAAGACGTGTTCGCTCACCTGCAAACTCTCTCGCTCAAGTATTACGAGAGCATCCATACCGGCAAGATCGTCGCCCGCGTCGCCGAAGATACCGGGGCGCTCTTCAATCTCGTGACCAACGTGCTGGTCAACCTGATTTCCGACTCCGTGTCTCTGCTGGCGGTGATCGGCGTCTTGTTCTACATCAACTGGCAACTCGCCGTGCTTACGTTGCTCGTGCTCCCGTTGTTCATCTTCAATTACCGCCTCTCCCGCACCCGCCTGCGCAAGTTCAGCCGCCGCCACCGGCGGAATTGGGACCGCGTGGTGGGCTTCCTGCACGAACGGGTCTCCAGCGCCCGGCTCGTCAAATCGTTCAGCATGGAGGAACGTGAGAGTGCCCGCTTCGACCGCGGTATCGAAAACGATTATCACAATTTCAATCAGCTCACGCTCGCCAACGCGCGACTGTGGGTGATCGCCGATATGATCTCCTCGCTCGGCCTCCTGATCGTACTCACTTGCGGCGGCTGGCTCGTCATTCACGACCGGCTCACGATCGGCAATCTCGTCGCGTTCATGACCTACATCGGTTTTCTCTTTTCTCCGATCGTACGCCTCAACGATGTCAATGCCATCGTCCAACGCGCCATCACTTCGCTGGAGAAAATCTACGAGGTCGTGGATACGCGGAGCTTTCCATTGGAACGACCTGATGCTGTCGATCTTCCGCCACTGCAGGGCCGCGTCGAATTACGCAACGTCCAGTTCAGTTATGAGGCCGGCCGCCGCGTTCTCAAGGACATCAATCTGGTTGTTGAGCCCGGCCAGATGGTGGCGCTGGTGGGACCCAGTGGTTCGGGCAAATCCACGCTGGTGAATCTGCTCTGCCGTTTCTACGATGTGGACCAGGGGTCAATCCTCGTTGACGGCATCGATATCCGTAACGTCACCGTCAAATCGCTCCGTCGCCAGATGGGCGTGGTCATGCAGGAATCCGTTCTTTTCAGCGGCTCGTTGTTTGAGAACATCAATTACGGCCGACCCGATGCTACTCGCGAAACCATCGTCGAGGCCGCGAAAGCCGCCAATGCCCACGATTTCATCACGCAGCTTCCGCGCGGCTATTACACCATTGTCGGCGAACGCGGTGTAAAAATCTCCGGTGGCCAGCGCCAGCGCATCGCCATTGCCCGCGCCATCCTGAAGAATCCGCGTATCCTCATCTTCGACGAAGCCACGTCCGCGCTCGACACCGAATCCGAGCGCCTCATTCAAGATGCGATGGAACGCCTGATCCGCGACCGCACCACGTTCATGATCGCCCACCGTCTCTCGACCATCCTCAAGGCGGACCGCATTATCGTCCTCCAGAACGGCGAGATTGCCGAACATGGCACGCACTCCGAATTGCTGTCCCTGCGCGGCCTCTACTCGCATCTCTACGAATTGCAGTTTCACCAGCCGCCCGGCGTCTCACTCGCGCCAACCTTCAAGGCGGTGTGACGACCGGGCTGGACAAGGTGCCCTTTACAGTGGCGGCGCGGGCTGTCGTCGGATTTGAAGACGAATTCTCGTGGGCAGTCGACGCTGCTCTTCGAAGATCACTAGTCGATTCTCTGCTTTCAGCCATGTCTTCGGGAGGTGATAATACCGTTGGGACAGCTGATTGGCGGGATCAATGCTCAAGCCTTGTTCCTGCCATACGAGCCATTCCGGCACAGTGCCATTTCCTTTGACCTGCCAGTAGCGCCCGAGCGCGTGTCCGTTGATAAAAAGCATGCCTTTGCCCAGGCTGGTGGCGTCGAGACGGAAATCGGCATCTGCTTTGAGTACCGATGTGGAGAGGCGCAGCCGCGCGCTGTACCACGTGCACGGACGCGCTGGATCGAGTCGCCGCCGCCACGATGCTGATCCGTCGTGTTTGGGGAACTGACGCAATTCGCCAACCAGCATCGGCTGCATTTCCCAATTCTGGCACTCGCGGCCGTTCAGGCGGACGGGGGTCCATATGCCCTTACGTTCCTCGTTCATTGGGGCGTCAATCTGCCAATCGCCTTTGATCAAACCCAAAGCCACGGCGAGAATGTCCAAGCGATGTTTCCCGCGCGCAGCATGGAACGTGAATTCATGGTGAAAACCGTGCGTGGCTGGCTGCGCCGCTTTTGCCGGCCCTGTCACGGGCAGGATGGAGCCGCGGGCTTCTTCCAAGGGCGGGCGCGACTCCGCGACCAACTCTTCGTCCATATATACATGGAAGAAATCGCCGCCACCGGGGATTTCGAGCTTCTGCGCCCCGTTGTGTTCCACATCGATTATCGTGCTGTACCAACAATAATCGCTCTGATCGTGGGTCAGCTTCAATTGTTCCATCGGCTGGCGCGAGCGCACGGCCTTGGTACGGCGACCGGGGAACGGCTCGAGCCGGCTCTGCCAGGCTTGAAACGGCGACAGAGTTTTCCAAACAGGAAATCGTGTCTTGAGCCGGACATTCTGGAATGTCCGCTCGGTGTCGAAGACCATTCTTCCACCGCTGTCCATAAGCCACGCCTGCCGTCGCTTCGGATCGGCGATTAGCGTGAGCGTGCGGTCCTGATGCTGCCATGTCACCTGGAATTTCCCGGACCTGGTGGTCTTCATGGTCCGCTTGCCCTCGAGCAGCATTCGGGCATGTTCGTGGAGAACCTGGTGCAGTTCTTTCAGATAAACACCCTTGAGAGATGGACGCCCCGGTTCATCCAGCGGGGCGTCGAATTCATAGCTGGTGGTCTGCAAATACATCGCGGTGCGACCAAAATTCGTGCCCCCATGCCACATGTAGTAATTCCAGCCCGAACCGCCATGGCCGATGAAATGCAAAATCCAGAATGCGATGGTTCGTGAATCCCGCCGATGATGCGGATAGCCCCACGTGTCGTACCACGCGGGCCAGAGCTCGGTCCAAATCAGCGGCGCATTCGGAAACCGCTTTCGGTGTTTGGCGATGCGATCGCCGTCGGGTCCAAAACCGTTCATGCACTCGATAGCGCCCGGCGCGCCGCCTTCACAAGTAATGGTCGGCACATCCACCCCGAGCCGTTTGGCCAGATCGACCATCCAGGCGAGATAGCGCTGGCCGTCTTTGCCGTACCGCTTGGCGACGAGGGAATATTCGTTCTCGACCTGCACCAGAATGATTGGACCGCCTCGCGAGGCAAAGTACGGACGCACCTCGGTCATCAGCCGACGGTAGTATTTCTGCGCGCGCGTCATGTAGGGCTTGTTCCATGTGCGGATTACAACGCCGCGCTCGTCACGCAAGTACGGCGGATAGCCACCGTAGTTCCACTCCGCACAACAATACGGCCCACAGCGCAGGATCACGTGAAGTCCCCGCTCCGCGCACAGGCGGAGGAAATACCGCAGATCACGTTCACCGGAAAAATCGTAAACGTCCCGCTCCGGCTCGTGGACATTCCAGAAGACATATGCGGCGATGCAATTCAGCCCGCATTCGACACTGCGATCCAGCAGCGCCGGCCACATCGCCCGCGGTGAGCGCGCGTAATGTATCTCCCCGGCAATTAACAGCGTGCGTTGCCCGTGAATGGTGACCGCGCGATTGTCGAACCCGACAGTCATCGTTTCTTTGGCAGACATAGAATCCCTTGGATACAGTTTTAAACTCGCAGTGACACGGAATCCTTCAATCAATTCACGCAGCCGGCGCCGCTGACATCCACCGGCTCGATTCCCAGCCGGGCCGCGGGCGAATCCGGCTGAAATTTGCCGTCCGTCGCCTCGAAATCCCGGAACTGCGGCTCAGCCACCACCGTATCACCGACGACGCCATTGACTTCGCCGGCCGGGCGGTACATGTCCAAGGCGATCCCCGTGATCCTGTCGCCGGCACTGTAGAGCAGATTGTGTTGCCACGTCTTGACGCCCTCGATGCCCGTGAATTTGATGTCGCCACCCGCCCAGAGAATGTTTCTCTCCAGCGTATAATCGATTGAACGCGGGAAGTTGACTTCCAGGTCGCCCTTGGTCGTGATGAATACGTTGTTGCGCAGCGTATTATTGCAAGCCAGATGATTGAGGCTGGCCAGTTTGACGTCCACCGAGACGTTTTTTTCCACCAGACAATCGTGGCTGGTTTCGTCCAAATAGAAGGAGCAGGCATCATCGTGATCGCTGATGTCACGCGCGAGATTGCCGCGCAGGATGCACCTGTCTCCTGCGGGTAGATAAATCGCGGCCCCATCCTGCAGCGTTCGCATGCAGTCGTAGATGAGGTTGTCCTCGATGAGGTTCTGCGCCCCACCGCTCGAGATTCCCGTGTAACTGCACCCATGCACTTCGTTATGGCTGACGACGTTTTGATCGCCATCGGCCATGATCCCGATCGCGCTCGGATAAAACAGCCCGATCTCGTGCACGCGGTTATTGTAAACGCGTTGCTGGGAGTTGGGATGGCGCCAGTCGCCGTCCCCAACGTAAATCCCCCCCGCCCCGCACGGGCCGATGCGGCAATTCTCGACGTGCAGGTTTGAGACCTGCTCGTGCGCGTAGATCGCCTGACCACAAACGCGCGAAACCTCTAAACGATCCAGCACGCAGCCCTCGGCTTGCCGCAACGAGACCGCCCCGTCGTAGCTGTCGGCGGCCCAGCCCCCGGCCTTTAACGGCACCGTCGTGACGTGAATGGTCAATCCGCGCAACGTCACATTTCGAATCGGCGCGCTGGCGCTGCCTTCGAGACGGATCAGGGCCTCGGCCGTTGGGACGACGGCCCTGACTTTCCTCATGTCCTGCCCTGGTAGCGGCCAGTAAACGATCCGTCCATGAATCCTGTCGTGATACCATTGACCGGGCCGCCGCATCCCTTGGGGAATATTCCACACCACGTATTTGTAGACATCAAAGGCTCCGGCGGGATAGGCCAATCGCGACGTAAATCGCAGGAGATGCTGATTGGTGTCGATGCTGGCGACACCAACACACGATTCATCCCAGCGATGATAGACTGTCACCTCGGCGTTCGTCAGTTCCAACCAGGAGCCCAGATCTTCCCCACGGTATTTGATCGTGGTGAGCTCTTCTTCCGTCGGTTGGCGATCCCACCGTCCTTCCGTGGCGCCGCGCCAGTTGCCGGTAAAATGACTCAGATGCGGCAGCGTTCCATCTTCGGGCCAGCGCGCCCGCGGACAAAGGTGCCCGTCAACCTCTAACATTCGGGGGCCGGTTGCAAAAGCTCCGCTTGGGGGCAGTGCGGCGGCATAGAATCGATCGCCATCTTTCTGCCATCGGCTCAAAGCCACACCGCCGTAGAGCACCGGTTTCTCGCCCGATGCAGCCTCTATGGTCAAACCCGAGTCCGTTTCGCCCAGTGCCACACTGACGGCGAAATACTCCCCACCCCGCATGATGATCCGCCGAGACGGCGCCGTTGCCTTCCGACTGGCTCGACAGGCGCGGTCGAGTGTAGCAAACGGATGTGCTTCCGAGCCGTCATTGCGGTCATTGCCGTGCGGCGACACGTACCAGGTCGGCACGTCAGACCGTGTCGCTGCGGGTGCGGAGGCGCCCACGGCCTTGTACGCGAGAGAGGTTGCCAGGCTGCACACCAGCAGAACCATGGACATGATTGACGTTGGTCTTTTCAATAGGTCCCCTTGCCAATACCGTATCGTCCTCTACCCTCTGCGCTGGTCGCGTTCACCTCGCCGTCCCTTTACCTTCGCTACAACCTCGCGCCGAATTGACCGTCGCTCCCCACTACCGAATCACAGAGAAACGATCATGTGATTCAGCCCAATTTCTTTGACAATGTGGCCGAGTGTTGTCCTCCGGATCGAATACCCGTCAGAGATCGACCGTAGTGTGTTAAAGTAACACACAAGCGGGTGACAACGTCAATGGCAAAAGTCGTTCCGCCTCGAACACAGAGTAGAGCATCCCCACCAGACACCGGATCGTGAAGTTGGCGGCGAACGTGCCCTGCGCATACCGGGTCGCGACAGAATCGCAGCATTCAAATTGACAATAGCACAACGGTGATGTTATTCTAACACCACTTTAGCGGCTACCTGATGTGATCCATCACATGAGCGTGACACTCCAGCATATCGCGGATGAAGTCGGTCTGAGCACCATGACGGTGTCGCGTGCATTGCGCGGTGTCAGCCGGATCAACCCCGAAACACGGCGGCGCGTACGCGACGCCGCGCAGAGGCTGGGATATCAACCAATCAGCGGTGTGATGTTCCCGCCATCGGTACGGGGCGGAAAGGGAGATCATAACCTTCGAATCCTTCTGCCCACCATAGCGCGACGCATTGGCGCGGACGGCGGCGCTTGGTGGCTTGATCGCATGACCCGCGCGATGCAAACCCGCATCAGACTTTCCAACGGCCGGCTTGTCGAACAGCACTTTGAAGGGATTGACGGCTTGTTGTTGGAATGCGAGCGAAGCCGGTGCCATGGCGTGGTCCTGCGCCAGCCCCTGCCGCAAAAATGGGTCGAGAGGCTGCTCAAAATAACCGCCGTCGTTTACGGCGTTGAATTCGATCACCAGGTTGGCGTGGACAGTGTGTACTCGAATGAACATCGCTCGGCCGCAATGGTGCTCGATTACCTTCGGCAACGCGGCCACAACCACATCGCGTGGCTCGGAATCCTGGACCGCCACTCGCCTTATCAGGTCATCTTCACGGCCCTGGACGAAACCAGCGTGTCGGACCGGCAAGCGTTCACGGTCCATGGCGCGCGTCACGCCGCCTGGGCCAACATTGTGTATTGTCAACTTTCCAAAGAGCAGCAGCGGCTCGTCCTGGTCGAGCGGGACTGGCGAACCCAGGATCTGGACAGCACTGTGGAACGCGGCCTCGACTTGATCCGGGGAATGCGGCCGCGCCCCACCGCGATCGTGTGCTCCTGCGATCCCATCGCCTTGTCGCTGATCAAGCTGTTGAGGGAGCGATGCTTGGACGTCCCCGGTGATGTCAGCCTGCTCAGCTATGGCGGCTCGGAAGACATGAGAACCGTCGCACCGTCCATCACCAGCGTTGAGATGCCGATGGAGATCATCGGACGGGTCATTCCGGAGTTGATCGAGCGGCGACTGGCCGACCCGCAGGCGGTACCGATCAGCGTTCAGTTCGAGACGACATTGCGCGAAGGCGCCAGCATCTGTGCGCTGAACGGGCAAAAGGTGACCGGGCGGAAAAACCGATCGGGCTTGAATCGCGCAGCAGTTGGATAACCGACCCGCAGATATGAATGTGAAAGAGGCTGTTTTATGGCAACCAAGGGCGAGGCAAGACCTGGTGTACTCGGATTGGCAATAAACTGGAACAGACGGTTCAACGTTATGGCGCATCTATTTCAATCGCCGCGAGGGAGTTTTCTTTTGACCATGGGGCTCGGTCTTGTCGCCATTCTTTGCACGGGGATGGTGAGGATTGTGGGCGAGAGTGCTCCCCCCACCAACCTTGTCACGAATGGCGGATTTGAAAATGGCGTTGGAGGCTGGTTGTACGAACAATGGCTTGGCAAACCTGCTCCTGGATTTATTGATACCCAGGATCAGTACGAGGGCCGCGCGTCGTTCAAGATGACCGAACCAGGGAACGCCGGGGGCCGGTACATGGCGCAGGCAATCAAAATCGCGGATACCAGCCAAGACTATCTTCTCAGTTTCGCGCTTAAAACAGTGAACATGCCGGAGGGCGATGGCTATGTGCGTTTCGGCATCGAAGGGCACGGCTGGCTCAGTGCCGGTAATGATGGGGGTGATTTGGTCAGAGTCGGAGGCACACAAGAATGGAAACGCTACGAGTTTCCCGTTTCGGCTGCTCAATTGCATGGCACCAAGAAGGCAACGATCTTCTTCTATCACGACCACTTGAATCAGGGCGTCCTCGGTATCGACGCTGTGAAATTCGAGCCCAATTCAGTCCCTGCAGCCCCGGCAACGGCGCCGGATGCGAAAGGAAAATGACACTTTGGCGCTGCGATTTGCCCAGAAAGACGCCGGGCCGATTCGCGAGTGGACGGCGGCGGTGGGGACAACGTACTATTGTGTTGTCACTATCTCCGAATGACAGATGGCTTGTAACCACCGTGGTCACCGTTCAATCGCCGGTTTGAAATCGAAAGCGAACTTGCAACCAGTTGCCGCCACCCAAACGTGAACCTGGAAGAATATCTGCAAGATTGTGACCGGCGCTTCGATCGGGACGTGCAATTGGTGGGCATGAAGTATGTCAGTCCGGGCTATCACACGCAGACACCAACCGGAACATGGGTTCATCCCGTTCTTCAGAACTTTGAGTATGCCGTGCTGCTTTTGCGTCGGCGCGCGCCGGTCGATCCGGAACGTGCCCGTGCCATCATCGGAAGATTGCTGCTGTTACAGGACCAAGATCCCGTGCGCCCGACCTACGGCATCTGGCCGTGGCTGTTTGAGGAGCCTCTCGAGAAAATGGCCCCGCCGGACTGGAATTGGGCTGACTTCTGCGGTGGGCGAATCTGTGAGTTGCTCGTGGAGAGCGCTGGCCTTCTTCCCAAGGAAACCGTTGCCAGGCTTCGGGAGGCGCTGGGACATGCTGCTGCCGCCATCTTTCGCCGAAACATGGGTCCCGCCTACACGAACATTGCCGTGATGGGTGGCGGTGTCTGCGCGGCCGCCGGCGAGATTCTTGATCAGCCATGGCTGCTCGACTACGGTCGCCGACGTCTGCAGTCGTGTGTCGGGCATACGGAGTTTCATGGTGGCTTCAACGAATACAATAGCCCCACGTATACCATTGTCGTGGTGAACGAATGCGAACGCATTCTGTCGATCGTCCGCGATCATGAGGTTCGTGAATCCGCCACGCGCCTGCATCGTCTGGCGTGGCAGGCCATTAGCGAGCACTTCCACCCGGTCACCGGCCAATGGGCCGGACCCCAGGCGCGAACCTATGCGGACCGGCTGACTGCCGCGACCGCCGATATTCTCAGCGTGCGCACCGGGGTGCCCATTTCAGCAGCCCGGGGCGGTGCCGAAGAAGCGTGGATGGCCCGAGCCAACCTGACAGTTCGCCCGCTGCCATGTCCGCCGGAGTTCGTGTCGTCCTTTCGCGAGCCGATCGCGCAACCCGTTGAGCGTGTTCACCGGTTTCTCCGCCACGCGGACGACCAATTCTCCGTCCGGGGGACGACGTGGCTCACGCGCGATCTCTGCCTGGGATCGGTTAACCGAGAGGATTTCTTCTACCAACGGCGTCCCGTCCTTGCCTACTGGCGTACGGAGGAGGATCCGGCAATCCTGCTCAAACTACGGTTCCTCCACGATGGCGCTGATTTCGCGTCTGCGCTTATCCGCAGTGCCCAGTGTGCCAATCGCGTTCTTTCCGCGATGAACCTACTCACCGACCGCGGCGACCGCCATCCGTATTTCGATCAGCCGGGTCCCGACGGTTTTTCGGTGAATGATCTGCGATTACGCTACGAGATCAGCGGTCGCGGTGTACAGACCGAAGATCTCGGCCAGGGGCTCTATGGCCTGAACGCCGGCGCATGGTCGGCAGTCATCCATACTCTCCCGGGCACATTTGGACCCTGGAAAGTGCAGTGGAAACTCGGCAGTGAGAATGACGAATGCTGGCTCGATGCGATTTGCTACAGCGGCCCTACGATCCAACTTCAACGGGAGCATTTCGGTGAGATCGCCGTAGCTGTGGGGCTGGAATTGATTCCGCGTAACGCCACATCATCATCTCGGCATCCATGCTGGCAACCGCCGAGTCCGGAATCCAGCCGCGTGGTTTGGGAGGACTTGAGCGTCACCTTGCCGCGGCGCCCGGAG
>DATJWQ010000089.1:0-27448 GCA_035501175.1 Verrucomicrobiia bacterium
GGCTCGCCACGGTCTCCCCGGTTCAGCACGTGGTAGATGGCTCCCGCGTACTCGATTCGCAAAGGTCGCGGCACAGCCCTGACCTTGGCAAGTCATCCTCACTGTGTCAATACTAAGGACTGACCCCTTTACAAAAAGCACACCCGATCCCGATCATCCCGCACGATCGGCTCGCCACGGTCTCCCCGGTTCAGCACGTGGTAGATGGCTCCCGCGTACTCGATTCGCAAAGGTCGCGGCACAGCCCTGACCTTGGCAAGTCATCCTCACTGTGTCAATACTAAGGACTGACCCCTTTACAAAAGCCTGCGGCTGGCAAAAGACTGGCTACAGGGAGCGCTCGTCACTCGACCGTCAAGTGTACTGCGGTCTGGGTTTTTCTCAATCGAGTTGTCACCTTCTTCCACAAACCAGAACCGATCATGGGACTCGTGTCGATCAACAGCTTGAGAGCCAATCGCCGATGACCGTCCTTCAGGGCGTGCCGGAACCAGCACCACGACATGCCGCCGATACACGCGTAGCGGTCAAACCGCCGGGCCCGTCCGCCAGGATAGCGTCCGCTCTTTTCCGCCTCCACCAACGGATAGATGCCCTTGACCATTCCCACCACGTTACGGATCGAGTTTGCTTCGTGGAGGTAATAAGCGACGATGGGCGGTCTATGAATGACCACGCAGGGACCGTAGGCGCCGACCCGGAGCATGAGATCGCAGATGTCCACATAGAAGGTGGTCGGTGTACTGGTGCGCATACCGCCGGCTTGTTCGAGAACATCCTTGCGAATGACGACATTGCTGCCATTCAAGCTTACAGCCACTTCCTTTGACAGGTAATCCCGGTAGAGGAACACCTCGATTTCCTTCGAGCCATCCTTGTCCAGCGGCAAGGGCTCACCACTGTGAAATTGCACGACCGCGCCCACAAGCACGGCGGGCGCCTGAAACTTCTCAATGGCACACTCGTAGGCGGCGAGTGCCCGGGGCAAAAGCAGGTCATCGCTATCCAGGATCGCGATGTACTCTCCATTGGCGACGCTTGCCCCGGTATTGCGGGCAACCTCCGGCCCCTGATTCTCCTGTCGGACAACACGGATCTTCGAGCCGTACGACCGAAGCACTTCCGGCGTTCGGTCGGTAGAGCCGTCATCGACCACGATCAACTCATAGCCGGTGAATGTCTGAGAGAGGACCGAGTCGATGGTCGCCTTGACCAGCGTCTCGCGATTGTACACGGGCACAACCACACTAAAGCGCGGCTTCATGACGCGGCGATCTCGGCAAGTTTGCGCGCCAGTTCCCGGGCCGCCCGGAGCGAGAGCGCCGTGTACAAGGGCAGCTCCATCAGATTGCGAGCGGTCCACACCGCGTTGGGATAGCGTGCGTGCTCCGATTTGTCCGGCAACGGCAGGTCGAAGTTCACCTCCGGGTAGACACCCCGGCCGACAGCCAGGCGAAGAATCTCCGCTCGCTCTCGTCCGGCGAACGCGACCGGAAACCGCAGCAGTCCCGCCTGATCACAGCCGGAAGGCATGAAAGTCATGATGGAGGTACTCTGAAAGCACTCCAGATAAATCGTCACCAGGCGCGCAATGTGATCGCGAACCGCATCCATTCGCCGAAGCATCCGCAGAACCAGGCGGGCCTGGTAGGGATGAAATTCGCGGGTGTACGACGATGAGCGGGACGCCGCCGCCATCGCCTCTGCGTCCGCGAGAGAGGCCGCATCACCATCGGCTCCACTATCGGCATATCCGCGCAACACGCGCGGCAGTGCGACTCGACCAAACAGCCACGGGACCGTTCCGAAATTGTAGAGAATTGACAAGAGTATCTCGCGAGCCGGCATCGCCAATTCGGTCTGGACCACGCTACCCGTCGCAAGCTCGGAAGGCTTGATGAACCGCTCGTTATTGGCGACGATGACGCCACCATGAAACGCCGGGAATCGCTTCGAACGCTCGAAGCTGAAAACGCCGTAATCGCCGAACGTGCCGAGACGACGACCGTTTCGGGTGGCCCCGATACACGAGGCCGCATCTTCCACCGTCACACAATCCTGCTTCTTTGCCAGCTCACAGATCGCTTCAATGTCAGTGGGAATCCCAAAGAGGTGGGTGATCAGCAGGACTCGCCCGGGTTTGGCGGCTTCGGCGTACTCATTCGATGTCGCGTTGATGCTGTTTTTGGCCAGATCAACATAGATGATGCGTTTGCCTGCAATCTGGACTGCCGTCTTGACCACCGGACAAGTATAGGCCGGCATTACGACCTCTTGTTGGGGCAGCAACGACAGGACTTGCGCGATGGCGTAACGCCCCGACGGCGTAAAGCGAATGCGCTGCCGCCCGGTGATCTGTTTCAGTAGTTCTCGTAAAGCGGACAGAGAATCGTTCCGTGGAATCGAGACCAGCGCGGCAAGAAGATCCCAATTCCGCGATTCCAGCCGGTTAATCGGATGGACGGTCTGGCGTGTATACACGCTGCCCACACCAGGTCGCAAGGCCTCAGAATAGGCGATCTTCATAGATACCAATGGACATGATTGCTGGGGAATCCCGACAGAAAAAGGCTGCTGCTCGTCAGTTCTAATGCACTGACTGAATCGGCTGCTCCACACAACGGGTCGATTACGAACTGTGACGTTGCCAACCTCACCAATGGGCTCCGCACGACCCGAGACTGCACCGCTAACAGCCGCCAAACAAGGTGTAGTGTGCAACGGAATCGGACGACTGTCAAGCCGTCTGTCCAGACTTCATATGCGAAGCGGATCCCAACAATCGAGTCCGCGAGTGGTCGCCTCTGCTATAACGTGCAGGTGAACCATACCCACGCGGCAACGGCTCATACCCGCGCGCGGCCCGCAACGCGACAATATACAGGGCCCCGACCCGTCCACGTCCGCCGACCCCCCAGCCCGCGCAACCCTCGCGCCGACCGGCAGGGGAACGTCAGCATCCCAATCACCGGGATGAACAACGCGGCGGTTGATGGGACCTCGCAGGTCAGTCCACAATTAGAGCTCAAATACCCGGAAGCAGTCGCGCTTCTAACCGTTTCGCAGCGAGCCGCTCGGCGACAGCGATAGAATTCCCGAGGTTGATGGGACAGCGCTGGATGTGCGCGTGAGCCACGTTGTGGCAACGCCGCTCACGTGGGCGGCCCGCCTGTGCGCCGTAGCCGTGGCGAAGGCGGATGCGCCTGCTCGCGTGTCGTGCACGGAGCTGAAGCGTTCGGATGGTAAGCTGGCCCGTCGGCCAGCGAGAAGCTGCGTCCGGATTCTATCGCCTGCCGTAGCCGGCACCCCGCCTGCTATTGGTTGGCACATTTCGCGATATGACGAAATTGTGCGCCCCGTTACAGAATTGACGGAAGTCCGGCGCGTCGCGCACGGAACGTAGTCTCCCCGAGCCGAACAGGCCCGCGGAATCGGGCAATTGTCAGGCACCCCAATCCTGCCCATCCCTTGCAAAGCCGAACCGCCACGCCGATTCCCGCCACGGTCTCAACGACACCCGCCAACTGGGCGCGGCCACCGCACTCGCGCACACCCGCTGGCCTTAAACCTGCTGCGTCGTAAGCAGATAGAACAGAGTTGAGACCATGACACTGCTGATGTTGAGAGTGTTCTTCCTGATTCTGTGCGTTCTCGGGAGCTGGTCGATCTCCCAGTTGCACGATCAATGGGCGGAACATCCGATCCTCGCAATCATAATCGGATTGCTCGGCGGCGGCGCGTTCATCGGCGTCGACCGCGCCCTCAAAGGCTTTTCGCTGCGCGGCCTGTCCGCGGCCTCGTTCGGCATCCTCGTCGGCTTCACCATCAGTTACTTCATCGGGAATTCCGTCCTGTTCAAGTTCATCGATGACGAGCCGAAGCTGATTGCCCAGATCGTCATGTACGTGGTCTGTTCCTACCTCGCCATGGTCATCGCCTACCGCGCCAAGGACGAATTCAACCTCGTCATCCCCTACGTGAAATTTGTCCGCGAGAACAAACCCGAGCGCATCGTCCTGCTCGATACCAACATCATCATCGACGGGCGTATCCACGAAGTCTGCACCACCGGGTTCCTCGACGCCGTGTTCGTCGTCCCGCGGTTCGTCCTGAACGAACTCCAGTACATCGCCGATGCCGCCGACGACGTGAAACGGGCGCGCGGCCGGCGCGGGCTCGAAGTGTTGAAAATGCTGCAGCTCAACCCGCACGTGGAAGTGAAGTTCCACGAGAATGATGTGCCCGATGTCAGCGACGTGGACGGCAAACTGGTCCAGTTGGCCAGGATGCTTCCCGCCGAAATCCTCACCAACGATTTCAATCTTGGACGCGTGGCCGAGCTCCAGCACGTCAAGGTCCTCAATCTCAACGAACTCGCCAAATCGTTGCGCCCCGCCGTCCTGCCCGGTGAAACGCTGACGGTTCGCCTCCTCAAGGAGGGACGCGAACCCCAGCAGGCGCTGGCCTACCTCGACGACGGCTCGATGATCGTCGTCAACCGCGCCCGCCGGCTTCTCGGCCGTGAGGTGGAAGTCACCATCAGCAGCGTGTTGCAGACCGCCGCGGGCCGCATGGCGTTCGCCGAGCTGGTCGCCGCCGGGACGACCGCCGCCGACAACGAGCCGGCCAGCGAACAGCCCGCCGCCGCGCTGCGGTAAGCTTGCTCCGATCCCCCGCGGTTTGTTAGTCTCCGCCGCATGGTTACGGCAATTGTGCTGGCCGCTGGCCGCTCGGCCCGGATGGGCGGCGGTCCCAACAAACAATTCATCGAGCTTCTCGGCAAACCGCTGATCGCCTATTCGCTGGCGGCATTCGAACAGTGCAACGCCATCGACGCCGTCGTGCTGGTGCGCCGACCGGATTACGCCCGGCCGGCGGAGCAACTCGTCGAACAATTCGGTTTTAAGAAGGTCATCGCGTTTATCGATGGCGGCGCGGAACGCCAGAACTCCGTTTGGAACGGCCTCGAGAAATGTGATCCGCGCACCGAGATCGTCGCCGTCCACGATGGCGCCAGACCCCTCGTGACGCCCGCGTTGATCGAATCCACGATTGCCAGCGCCCGCAAGTTCGGCACCGGCATCGCCGCCACCAAGGTCGTCGATACGATCAAGGAAACGAACGACGATAAAACGGTGATTCGCACGGTCGACCGCACAAAGTTGTGGGCCGTCCAGACCCCGCAGACCGTCAAATACCGCCTCCTGCGCGATGCCTATGCAAAAGTCTTTGAGCGGAAGCTTCTCGTCACCGACGAAGCTGCCGCCGTCGAATTGCTCGGCGAAAAGGTCCACCTGGTCGACACGCCGTTCCTCAACCTGAAGGTCACCATGCCGCCCGACCTGCCCGTGGCGGAAGCATTGCTTCGCCAGCGCCCCTGATGTTATTGTCAGGTTCTCTATGAATCGTGTTGGCATTGGAATCGACGTGCATCGGTTTGCCGCTGGCCGTAAATGCATCATCGGCGGCGTCGAAGTCCCGCACGAGGTGGGCCTGGAAGGCCACAGCGATGCGGACGTGCTGGCGCATGCCATCGCCGACGCATTGCTCGGCGCGATGGCCCTCGGCGACATCGGAAAGTACTACCCGCCCAGCGATATGAAATTCAAAGATCTCGATAGCATGGTGATCGTGCGCGAATGCGCCGAGCGGGTGCGCGAGGCCGGCGGACGAATCAATAACGTCGACGCGATGATCATCGCGCAGGCGCCCAGACTGGCCCCGCACATCCCGAAGATGCAGCAGATGTTGGGCAAGAACCTCGGCGTGGCGCCGTCGCAAGTGGGGGTCAAAGCCACGACCAGCGAGCACATGGGGTTCACCGGTCGCAAGGAAGGCATCGTCGTCGTGGCCATTGCCTCGGTGGAATCGTGAAAGTCTTCAACACACTCACGCGGACAAAGGAAGAGTTCGTCCCGCTTCACCCGCCACACGTGGGCCTCTACACCTGCGGGCCGACCGTCTACAACTACGCCCACATCGGTAATCTCCGCGCGTTCATGTTCGAGGACCTGTTGCGCCGCTACCTCGAATACAAGGGGTTCCAGGTCAAACACGTGATGAACCTGACGGACGTCGAGGACAAGATCATCCGCACGGTCCGCGAGTCGGGCAAGCCCCTGCGCGAGGTGACGGATTTCTACACCCAGGAATTCCTGCGCGATCTCGACACGTTGAACATCAGGCGCGCCCAGATCATGCCGCGGGCGACGGATACGATCCCCGACATGATCAGGCTGATCGAAACGCTGGTCGGCACCAAGCACGCCTATGTCGCCGAGGATGGGAGCGTCTATTTCTCCATCAAGTCGTTCAAGGATTACGGCAAGCTCGCGCATCTCGACCTGGAAAACCTGCAGTCGGGCGCCCGCGTCTCGCAGGACGAGTACGACAAGGAACATGTCGCGGATTTTGCGCTGTGGAAAGCCTGGGACGAGGACGACGGAACGGTGAAATGGCCGTCGCCCTGGGGCGATGGCCGGCCTGGATGGCACATCGAGTGCAGTGTGATGAGCATGAAACATCTAGGCGAAACCTTTGATCTCCATTGCGGCGGCGAGGATCTGATTTTCCCGCATCACGAGGACGAGATCGCCCAGAGCGAAGCCGCCACGGGCAAGCCGTTTGTCCGTTACTGGCTGCACAACGCCCACCTGCTCGTCGAGGGCCGCAAGATGAGCAAGTCGGCCGGCAATTTCTACACGCTCCGCGATTTGCTCGCCAAGGGGTGGACGGGCCGGGAGGTCCGCTACGCGTTGATCGGCGCGCATTATCGCGAACAACTGAATTTCACATTCGACGGTCTCCATGCCGCGCGTTCGGCGTTGCAACGCATCGACGAGTTCCTGTTGAAACTCCAAGACGGCGCGAGCGGGTCGGCGACGAATGCGCCAGCGATGTTGCTCTCGGAATTCGAGGCCGCGCTCGACGACGACCTGAATATCAGCGGCGCGCTCGGTGCCCTGTTCGAGTTCGTTCGGGAGAGTAACAAGAAGACCCTGTCGCCGGATGAGGCCGCCGGGGTTCTGGAAGCCTGGAAGCGTCTCGATCTGGTTCTCGGTTTCGGGATGCCCAAGAAATCGGATGTCCCCGCCGAGGTCCGGCAGTTGGTGGAAGAACGTCAGGCGGCTCGCAAGGCGAAGGATTTCAAGCGCTCCGACCAGATTCGCGATCAACTCGCCAAACAGGGCTGGGTGATCGAGGACACGCCGAAGGGACCCCGCGCCAAACGCGCGGGTTGATGATCGGCCATGGCCAGGCGCTATCCCCCCATCAATCCGAAGTGTCCGCATTTCCTGCACGGCGGCGACTACAATCCCGATCAGTGGCTGCGCAGGCCCGAGGTGTTGAACGAGGACCTGCGGTTGATGAAGCTGGCCCACTGCAACGCGATGACCATCGGTGTCTTCTCGTGGGTTGCCCTCGAACCCGAAGAAGGCCGATTCACGTTCGACTGGCTCGATCACGTGATGGATGACCTCGCCAGTAACGGCCTGTTCGCCGTCTTGGCGACACCGAGTGGGGCGCGACCGGCGTGGATGTCGCAGAAATATCCCGAGGTCTTGCGGGTCAATGCCGACCGAAGACGCATTTTGCAAGGCGGGCGGCACAATCATTGTTACACGTCCCCGGTGTATCGCGAGAAGACGGCGGCGATTAATCGGCATCTTGCGGAGCGATACAAAGCTCATCCCGCGTTGCTGGTCTGGCACATCTCCAATGAATACAGCGGGGAATGCCACTGCCCCCTCTGTCAGGACGCGTTTCGCGCCTGGCTGAAGGCCAGGTACGGTTCGCTGGACGATCTCAATGCGGCATGGTGGACCTCCTTCTGGAGCCACACGGTCACCGATTGGTCGCAAATCGAATCGCCCGCGCCGCATGGTGAGGGCTCTGTTCACGGTCTCAATCTCGATTGGAAACGCTTCGTCACTCATCAGACGATCGAGTTCATGAAGAATGAGATGGCGCCGCTCCGCGAGCTCACGCCGAACGTGCCGATCACGACCAACATGATGGGCACCTACTCCGGCCTGAATTATTGGAAGATGGCCGCGGAACTGGATGTCGTGTCGTGGGACAATTATCCCGCGTGGCACGGGCTCGAGGAAGATTGGCGGCTCGGCAGCTACGTATCCTTCGTCCATGACATGTATCGCTGCATGAAGGGCGGCAAGCCGTTCATGTTGATGGAAAGCACGCCGAGCCTGGTGAACTGGATGGAGGCGTGCAAACTCAAACGGCCGGGAATGCACCGGCTCTCGTCGTTGCAAGCCGTCGCTCACGGCGCGGATACGGTGCAGTACTTCCAGTGGCGCAAGGGCCGTGGCTCATCCGAGAAGTTTCACGGCGCCGTGGTCGATCACGTGGGGCACGAGAACACACGCGTGTTCCGCGATGTGGCCGAGGTCGGCGGAATTCTCGAAAAACTCGACGAGGTCGTCGGCGCGACGGTGCATCCCGAAGTCGCGGTCATCTACGACTGGGAGAATGAATGGGCCATCCGCGATCTGCAGGGATTGTCGCGGACGCACCGCGATTATGGTGGGACATGCGTGGCGCAGTACCGGCCGTTCTGGTCGCGAAGTGTGCCGGTCGACGTGATCGACATGGATGGCGATATCGCCAGCTACCAGCTGGTGATCGCGCCGATGTTGTACATGCTTCGCCCCGGTGTCGCGGAGCGAATCGAGAAGTTTGTCGGAAAGGGCGGCACGTTCGTCGCCACCTATTGGAGCGGCATCGTCAACGAGAGCGATCTGTGTTTTCTCGGCGGATTCCCCGGGCCGCTCCGAAAAGTCCTCGGCATCTGGTCGGAAGAAATCGATAGCTTGTACGCCGGCCAGACCAACGTCGTCGTCCCCATCGCCAAAAACGGCATCGGACTGACCCGACGCTACAAGGCCCGCGAGTTTTGCGACCTCATTCATGCGGAATCGGCCACGGTGCTGGCGAAGTACGGCGCGGACTTCTACAAGGGACGGCCGTCGCTGACTGTGAACGCTTTTGGCAAAGGTCAGGCATATTATGTCGCCTCGCGCAACGATGACCGGTTTCACGAGGATTTCTACGGCGGTCTCATTCGCCAGCTGAACTTGAAGCGCGTCCTGCAAACCAGGCTCCCCGCCGGGGTGACCTGCCAGTCACGCACGGATGGGAAGGACGACTTTGTGTTTCTCCTGAACTTCCAGCCGTCGGTCCGCCGCGTGGCGCTGGGTCGGGAGAGTTTCTCCGACATGCTCACGGGCCGAAAGGTGACGGGAGCCATCGCCCTTCCCGCATTCGGCTCGGCCATTCTCCGCCGTCCGCACGCAGGTTGACATTCCGCGCGCGATGTGGTGAGTTACCCGAGCCATGATTGAAGAACTCAAGACCAAGGTGAATGATTTGCGCGAACGCCACCAGGCGTTGAGGAGGTATCTTTGACGTCGATAAACAGCGCGCGCGCCTGGTCGAGTTAGAAAACGTCATGGCCGGCCCGACGTTCTGGGCCGATCAAGCCAAAGCCCGCGGCATCCTGGACGAAGCGACCACGATCCGTCGCAAGCTCGACACGCTCACAGCCCTCGATCAGAAAATCTCTGACGCGGAGGTCCTGATCGACCTTGGCGAGACGGAGCAGGGGATCAGCGCCGAAGTCATCGCTGCCGAGCAGAAGTTCAACCAGTTCGAGTTGGAAAACCTCCTCGGCGCGGAGCACGACAAGTCCAACGCCATCTTCAGCATTCACGCCGGCGCCGGCGGCACGGAAAGCTGCGACTGGGCGAACATGCTGTTGCGGATGTATCAGCGCTATTGCGAGACGCGCGGGTTCAAGGCCGATCTCGTGGACATCCAGTCGGGAGACGAAGCCGGTATCAAGAGCGCCACGTTGCTGGTCACGGGAGATTACGCCTACGGTTATTTGAAGGCCGAGCGCGGCGTGCACCGCCTGGTGCGGATTTCGCCGTTCGATTCGAACAAACGCCGGCACACGTCCTTCGCGAGCGTGGACGTGATTGCGGAATTGGGCGACGAGGTCGAGGTCGAGCTCAAGATGGAAGAAGTCCAGGTCGACACGTTCCGATCGGGCGGGCGCGGCGGGCAGAACGTCAACAAGGTCGAAACCGCCGTGCGCATGACGCATCTGCCCAGCGGAATTGTTGTCCAGTGCCAGATCGAGCGCAGTCAGCATCAGAACCGCGAGATGGCGCTGAAGATGTTGAAAGCGCGGCTATACGAGAAGCAGCAGGACGAAAAACGCGCCGCGATGGAGAAGTATTACGGCGAGAAGGGCGCCATCGCGTGGGGCAACCAGATTCGCAGTTACGTGTTCCAGCCGTACCAGATGGTCAAGGATCTGCGCACCGGGTATCAGACCAGCGACGTGCAAGGCGTGATGGATGGCGATTTGCATCCGTTCATCAGCGCGTGGCTCAAGGCCGGCCAACCCCGCAACCGCAAGCAGGGCGTGACCGACGAGGAATAATGAATATCCTCGATAGAATTGTTGCCGAGAAGAAGCTCGAGGTGGCCAGGCTCCAGCCGCAGGCGCGCAAGCTCAGGCAGGCGGCAGCGGCACGGAAAGACTTCCGCGATTTCGCGCGTGCCTTGCGACGAGACGACGGCGTTGCGCTTATTGCCGAGATCAAGAAGGCGTCGCCGTCGGCGGGAGTGATTTCACAGAACTTCGATCCGATTGAAATCGCCCGCGAATACGAGTCGGGCGGCGCATCCGCGTTGTCGGTGCTGACGGATGAGAAATTCTTTCAGGGGCGCATCGATTACCTGCAGCAGATCCGCGACGTGGTGAGACTGCCGCTGTTGCGGAAGGATTTCATCATCGACGAGTTGCAGCTTCATGAATCGGTCGCGCGCGGTGCCGATGCGATTCTGTTAATCGTGGCGATTCTGGATGATGCGCAACTCAGGGGCTTCCGCGAACTGGCGGCGCAACTACATTTGGCATCACTGGCAGAAGTACATGACGAAGCCGAATTGGATCGCGCGCTGGCTTCAGGAGCCGAGATTATCGGCGTCAATAATCGCGACTTGCGCGATTTCTCTGTGAGCCTCGCGACGACCGAGAAACTCGCGGCCAGGCTCCGGCGCGGCATGTGCGCCAAGTACACCATTGTGGCCGAGAGCGGCATTCATGCGCGGGCCGATGTGGATCGCGTCGCCAAAGCGGGTGCCAACGCGATTCTGGTCGGAGAATCCCTCATGCGGAGCGGGGACATTGCGGCGAAAGTCCGCGAGCTGGTGGGGTGATGAGCACGAAAATCAAAATCTGCGGAACGACGAATCGGAATGACGCATTACTGGCCGTCGAGTTGGGCGCCGACGCCTTGGGATTCATTTTCTATCCGAAAAGTCCGCGCTACATCCCGGTAAGCGAGGCAGCGAATATCTGCAACGCGCTGCCGCCGTTCGTGACGAAGGTCGGCGTGTTCGTGGACGAAGTGGAATATGAGATCGAGAAGGCGCTCAACGAATGCCTGTTGAATGCGCTGCAATTCCACGGCGACGAGCCGCCGGGGTTCTGCCAGAAATTCGCCGCGAAATCGATCAAGGCCATCCGGATGCGCGATGAGGAATCGTTGCGCGTCGCTGCTGAGTACGATGTTGACGCTCTGTTGTTGGATACCTACACTGACGAATCGCGCGGAGGCACGGGCAAAACGTTCGACTGGTCGCTGGCATTGAAAGCGAAAGAGATTGGCCCGCCGATCATTTTGTCCGGCGGCCTGACGACGGCGAACGTCCAGGAAGCCATTCGCCGGGTGCGGCCCTATGCCGTGGATGTGGCGAGCGGCGTGGAACGTGAGCCCGGTAAGAAGGACCCGGAGAAATTGCGGAGATTCATCGAATTGTGCAAGAGCACCTGACAACCGTACCCGACAAGGGCGGCCATTTCGGGCCGTACGGCGGCATGTTCGTGCCGGAGACGTTGATGGAGCCGTTGCGCGAATTGACACGCGAGTACGAGAAGGCCCGTCGCGACAAACGATTTCGCGACGAGCTGGCGTATTACCTGCGCGAATATTGCGGGCGACCAACACCCCTGTATTTCGCGGAGCGGATGACGCGCGAACTGGGCGGGCCGAAGATTTACCTGAAACGCGAAGATTTGCTCCACACGGGCGCGCATAAAATCAACAACACCATCGGCCAGATACTGCTGGCGAAGCGGATGGGCAAACGGCGCGTGATCGCCGAGACGGGCGCGGGACAGCACGGCGTCGCGACGGCAACCGTGGCGGCGATGTTCGGCATGGACTGCGTGGTGTACATGGGCGCGGTGGACATGGAACGCCAGGCGCTCAACGTCTACCGGATGCGATTGCTCGGCGCGGAAGTACGCGCGGTCGAGGCCGGGCAGAAGACGTTGAAGGAAGCGATCAGCGAGGCGATGCGCGATTGGGTCACGAACGTTCGGACCACCCATTACATCCTCGGCAGCGTGCTCGGCGCGCACCCGTACCCGATGATGGTGCGCGACTTTCAAGCGGTGATCGGTCGCGAGGCGCGACGGCAGATTCTGGAGAAGGAAGAGCGGCTTCCGGACGAACTGATCGCGTGCGTGGGCGGCGGCAGCAACTCGATCGGATTGTTTTACGCGTTCCTGAAGGACAAAGGGGTGCGGATGGTCGGTGTGGAAGCCGGCGGGGAAGGCATTCGCGCGGGCAAACACGCCGCGCGGTTCCAGAAAGGTGGTTCGCTCGGGGTGCTGCAGGGGACACGGACGTATGTACTGCAGGATGAGGACGGCCAGATCATGCTGACCCATTCCGTCTCGGCAGGATTGGATTATGCCGCAGTCGGTCCCGAGCATAGTTATCTGCGCGACCTCAAGCGAATTGAGTATACCTATGCGACGGACCGTCAGGCGCTGGAGGCGGCGCAATTCTGTTCGCGGAGTGAGGGGATTATTCCCGCGCTGGAATCGGCGCATGCAGTCGCCTATGTGATGACGAACGCGAAGAAGATCGGTCGTGGCGCGCTGGCGATTATCAATATGAGCGGGCGCGGCGACAAGGATGTGAGCCAGATGGCGCGGTTGCTGAATCTATGAGTCCGTATTTCCGATGCCGACACTGCAAAAAACGATTGGTGCCGCTGGTGCAAAGTTTTGCGCATCATCTATGGGGACGGGAACGGATTTGTCCGCGATGCGGCAAGATCTGGCGGTTGACGCCGGGGGCGCAGCAGTCGCTGATGGCTTTTGGTGTCGTCGTGGGCTTGGTCCTGACCATCGAATTGCGGCAATGGTTTCCCGCGGTCGAGGACACGTTTATGCTGGTGCTGATATGGCTGCCGCTCTACGTGTTCGTGGTGTGGCCGGCGATGTTTGCGTTGTTGGGCAATTATCGGATGAAATGAGGACTGCATGAGATCGATGACCGGATATGGGCGTGGCGAGGCGGCGAAGGACGGGTTCAAGTTCACGGTGGAACTGAATTCGATCAATCGCAAGCAGAGCGACATTTCGATCAATCTCGCCAAGGAATTGATCGAGCTGGAGCCGCGGATTCGCGACGAGATCAATGCCCACCTGTCGCGCGGCCGAGTGATGGTGGTGGTCGCGTTCCATCGCAGCAGCGCGAAAGCGGAGGAGCAGGTGGAACTGGATACGGCGTTGGCGAAAGCATATCAACGGGCGATCCACAAACTGCAGAAGGAAATGAAATTGAGCGGCGCGCTGACGCTCGAGACGATTTTGCGCGCACCCGGGGTCATGAAGCTCGCGGAAGCAACGTTCGATGCGGAAAGCGTCTGGCCGAGCGTCGAGGCGGCATTGCGCAAGGCCATCGGGGGCCTGGTCAAAATGCGCGAAAAGGAAGGCAAATTCCTAACGGACGATCTTTCCCAACGGCTCGGTCTTCTGCAATCCGGCCTGGAATTGGTGAAGAAATCGGCCCCGGAGATTGTGGCGTATTACCGGGACCAGTTGCACAAGCGGGTCAAGGAAGCCGGGCTCGATGTCCCGCTGGACGATGATCGGCTCGTGAAAGAAGTGGTCTTCTTCGCGGACCGTTGTGACATCTCCGAAGAGATCACGCGACTGAGCAGTCATCTCAATCAGTTTCGCGATTGCCTGAAATCGAATGAACCGGTCGGGCGCACCCTGGATTTCCTGGCCCAGGAAATTGGGCGGGAAATCAATACGATCGGCTCGAAGGCGAATGCGGCGGAAATCTCGCAACAGGTGGTGAAAATGAAGGCGGAACTGGAAAAGATCCGCGAGCAGATTCAAAACATCGAATGAGCGAATCCAGTCCAACGACGAAGCGAAGCGGTTTGGTGATTGTGGTGTCGGCGCCGTCGGGCGGTGGGAAGAGTTCGCTCTGCCAGCGGTTGCTGAACTGGTCGCCGAACATCGTGTATTCCGTGTCCTGCACGACGCGGGCGCCGCGCGGGGGCGAGCAGAACGGGCATGATTACTTTTTCCTGAGCACGGAGGAATTCGAAAAGAGAATTGCCGCGGGAGACTTCCTCGAATACGCGAAGTACAACACCAACTATTACGGCACCCCGCGCGCGTTTATCGAGGAACAACTGGCGGCGGGACGGGACGTCCTCCTGGACATTGAGGTGCAGGGGGCGCATCAGGTGCTCCAGTGCGTGCGCGGGGGGAAATTCGCCTATCCGGACGCACTGGTGACGATCTTTCTGATGCCGCCGTCAATGGAACTGTTGGAGACGCGGTTGCGTCGGCGCGGGACAGACAGCGACGAGACGATCCGCAAACGGCTGGCGCTGGCCCAGCAGGAAATGGCGCACTGGAAAGAGTATGATTACGTGATTGTCAGCGGCGCGCTCGACGACGATTTCGAGCAGGGCAAGGCGATTCTAATTGCGGAGAAATGTCGGACGTCGCGCGCGGCAAAGAACGGAAAACCATGGCACCAAAGCGAACTATCCTTTTAGGGATCACCGGCTCGATTGCGGCGTACAAAAGCGCCGACATGGCGAGCAAGCTGAAGAAGCTCGGGCATGACGTGTTTTGCGTGATGACCAGGGACGCAGCGCAATTCATCACGCCGCTCACGCTGCAGACCTTGTCGCAACATCCGGTGACGATCGATTTGTTTGAAGCGGGCGAGGGCGATTGGCGGCCGAGCCATTTGCAACTGGCCGACAGCGCGGATCTGTTGGTGGTATCGCCGGCGACGGCGAACGTCATTGCGAAGCTGGCGCACGGGATTGCCGATGACGCGCTGAGCACAATCGCGCTGGCATTGCCGCCGCACGCGAAGGTGCTGGTCGCGCCGGCGATGAACGGCAAGATGTGGTTGCACCCCGCGACGCAGGCAAATGTAAAAATCCTCCAATCGCGCGGGGTGGAATTCATCGGGCCGGAGAGGGGTTTGCTGGCATGCGGCTACGAAGGGATCGGCCGGCTGTGGGACGTGGACAAGATCATCGAAAAGATCCAGAAGATGCTTCCATAGTGCAGCGCGTCAGGACGGGACTACCATGAGCAGCAACACGCTCCGCTTCCTCATCACGGCGGGACCGACACGCGAATTTCTTGATCCGATCCGCTACATCTCCAACCGCTCATCGGGGAAAATGGGTTACGCCATTGCCGAGGCGGCCCGAGCTGTTTCGGCGAACGTGACCCTGGTGAGTGGGCCGACATCTCTCGCGGTGCCAAAGGGCGTCGAATTCGTGTCGGTCACGTCGGCGCAGGAGATGGCCGAGGGCGTGTGGAGCCGGTTTGCGGAGGTGGAGGTGTGCATCATGGCCGCAGCGGTGTGCGATTTTCGTCCGAAGAAGACGGCTGGAAGCAAAATCAAGAAGACGGCTTTTGGCGGTACGCTGGAGCTGGAACCGACGCCGGATATTCTGGCGGAGCTGGGCCGGCGGAAGAAATCACAGGTGCTGGTCGGTTTCGCGGCCGAAACGGATGATGTCGAGAAACACGCACAGGAAAAGTTAACGCGGAAAGGTTTGGATTTCATCGTCGCCAATGATGCCAGCGCGTTTGATGCCGACACGAATCGTGTCGTCATCCTCGGGGCGGACGGCAAGGCGGAACGATTGCCGGAGCTGCTCAAAGTCGAGCTGGCGAAGCGGATTATCGAACGAGCGGTGCATCTAGCTCGCTGACGAGGACTGGCTGCCGGGCTTTTGAGAGAGAACGGTGCGGAGTTTTTCGAAGCGGGTGTCCCGGCGGATGTTGTCGAGATCGGGATCTTTGACGAGCCAGCGACTGTCGTTGTAGCCGAGCTTGACGGCTTGATCGAGCGCGGCGAAGGCTTCATCGATATGGTTCAGCAACGAGTAGCTGCACGCGAGGTTGTAGAACACGAGCGGATTATCGGCGCACAGACGGGCCAGACGCCGATCGACTTCGAGCCCCTTTTCCCACTGGCCCGCGCGGGTATAAGCGTCGCCGAGGATTTGCAATGCCTCCACAAAATCGGGGTCGCGACGGGCGACGCCTTCAAAAAACTCAATTTCAAACCTGATATCTTCGCTCCCGGCGGATTTTCCTCGCGGGGGCTTCGAATCTCGGATCGGCAACATGGCGATCTCTTCTCCGTGATTGGGGGTTACCCAGCGTCTTCGGCGCGCAGGTCGTTGATGACAATTCCCGACAGGAGTTTGGGGTAAAAGTCGGTGCTCTTCTGCGGCATCCGCGAGCGAGCGTCGGCAACAGCCTTCACATCCTGAACATCCGTCGGATTCAGGAAAAAAGCAAGCTGCGCGTGACCTTCGTGAACGAGGGCCGCCGCCTTGTCCGGCTCGCGCCAGTAGGTGACGTTGGACTCCTCGCGGAGGCGGACTTCGTCGATGCCGAGCAGGGCTTCGAGGATTCCGACGTGGAGGATGGCCACGTCGAGCGTGTTCCAGAGCGGGGGTTTGTCGGCGAATAGCGGGTCGAGCGCCTCCAGGTTCTTCGGCCCAAGCAGGGCGAACCCGTCGGCATCGCGCATCCCGATGAGATGTTTGCCGCCTTTCATCGCGGCGAGCAGGCGTTCGAGAGACGGCTGATGGTTGACGGTAAACGTCTTTTCCAATTGCTTGCGGAATTGCTGAGACTGAAACGAGCCGAGATTGGCGACGGCGCGATGCGTGGGCAGGACGACAAGCCCCGGGTCGCTCATGTCAACGAGCGTAGCCATGACGAATTCGTACGGCGCATTCGGATCAGGCCGGGACGCGGCCGCGCGGCATTCATCGCGGAAGGCGAGCGCCGTCTCGTAGCGGTGATGACCGTCAGCGATGTAGAACTTGGAGTCGCGCAGGGATTCCCGTGCGGTTCTGATAGCCGGAGCGTCGGTGATTTCCCAAAGCTTGTTCACGACGCCGTAATCGTCGGTAGCGGTCAAGGTTGGGTCGTTGTAGGGACGGGGCAGGGTATTCCGGTTGGGGCGTGGATACAGCATGAAAATCTGCCCCTGCTGGGAGTTGCATGCGCGCAAGAGGGACATGCGGTCAGCCTTCGGCTTGGACAGCGTGTGCTCGTGCGGCAGGACAATGCCCTCGTCCCAGCGGTGGAGTCGGACGCGGGCAATGAGAGCTTTGCGCGTCCGCGCGCCGGAGCCGTCGGGCGACGCGAAGGTCTGTTCGAGGTAATAGAGCGCGGGCCCGGCGGCGTGACGGAGAACACCGTCATGCAGCCAGGATTGATAGAGGTCGCGGGCGCGCGTGTATTTGTTGTGGATCTCGGTGTCGCCGGGCTGTTCCTTGCCCAATTCGATCCGCACGAGATTGTAAGGCGAGAGGTTCAGATATTTCTCGCGCATGTCCGGTGTGATTTTGTCGTACGGCTGGGTCAAAACGTCGTTTGGTTTGACCTGTTTGGTGTTATAAAGCACTCCTCGAAACGGTTGGATGTCGGCCATGTGATGTCCCTGATATGCTGGCACCGATAGTAGGGCGTCGTACCGAAAGCGTCAAGGAGGCGAAATGCCGGGTAGTGTCCTAATTTGGGATTCCGGAGTAGCAGGGGCAATCAGACAAGAAGGGCCGCCCCGGCGGTTCTTTGGCCATCCGTGCCCTCCCAGTGGAAACTCTAGCTACGAAAGGCTCCACTCCTCGCCTCAGCGGGTATCAGCTTACGAGAATGTATAGCCCGGACAAGCAGATTGGCTTGGCGCGTTTGAGACAACTACTGCACCCTACCGGACCGTATATCGGCAAGTACCCTTTGCAACAGTTCGCGAACGAGGTCGAATGAGGCAGCGTTGCCGGTTTTTGCTATTTGGGCAGCCATTCGCATGTATTCCTCCGTCTGAGTTCCAACGAGGTCTTCGCACGTATCGAATTGCTGAGCAACCTTCAAAAGGTTGACACGCCAGTCGGCTTCCGCTGCGGGTATTTCACTGTGTTCCTGAGCACGCCTTAACCACACTTCCAACTTGTCATGCAACTCCTGCAACTGCATTGTAAACACCACCCGTTTAACGGTATGTGGTTTATCCCGGTTGTCAACAGAAGCATGTTCGGCGGGCGGGTTCTCGGGTAATGGCTGGCAGAAGTTGCGGCGGTCAGGATGCTTACAGAAGTCGCCTAGCAATCCTGAATTATAACGGCACTTGAAGGATTCGGGAGCCGCACAAAGCCACAAGCCGAAACCGGGAACATGACGAGCAAAGCAGGCTTGTCCCGTCTGCTGCAAACAACCATTCAGTCGCTGGTTTGGATGCGTCATATCAAACCCCTCGATAGGTTGTGAAAGCGTAAGTTGTGCCAGAATTCGGCTAAAGTTTTTGCGAGATATGCCGATACGTAACGGGGGCGGTCTGAAATCGGCCTGTCAGCCGCATACAACAACATAGTGAATAACTGAAAATGACGTCAATGTGAAACGATGCGCGAAAGATTGAATCGGCGATCAGAGTCGGCTAGGGAGTAGATGCAGGCGCAATGCGAAAAACTGCGCACACGAAAAGCGGCAAGCGGACCGGAGGCTTGGCGTCGTCGCCCGGCGTCATGGCCGGGGTGTGCCCGTGTGGGCGGATTCGAGCGGAATTGAACCGGATTCAGGGTGCGCTCCACGACAAATACATTCGCAAGCGGTCAGACCGCTGGTGTCAGTTCTATGCTGCGCAACAGACGCTTGAATGGGTCTTGAATCCAAACGTGGCGGAGGCTCCATACAATACGATTGCGGCAGGGAAGGTGCAGCCACTTACTCAGGGCACTCCGGCAAACTGAGCAGGTTGTCGGGTTGTTCGCCATCGGGCACGGTCTTGATGTATCTGTGACCGTATCTACTCTCGGCAACTATTACCTCAACGGCCTCTCCATCAACGTTCACGTAGAACTCCCATTTGCCGCTGTCAATTCCTTCGACGGCTGCCTGCTGAGAGATTTTCCATCGGGTGTCGTCTGAATTTATCCCTCCTACAAACAGGATGCGCTCATGCGGGTTCGTGCGTTCACTCTTGTTGATGCAGCGGATGCGGTGCCGAGTGGCCATGTGTGTCTCCTTATGGTTGAGGATTGCGACGGTTATCCACCCGGAGCGCGGTGAGAGGCAAGCCGGTAAAGTCCCATATCCGGCATGTTCCACTTGCCTGATGGCCCTGATTTTTCTACACTGCGCTCCGACAGGAGAACGTATCGAGAAAGAGTGATCTAAAACACAATCTGCGGCTTCGGCTGCTGTCCGCCACGAAACGTGCAAATTTCCGGCAACAGGACGGCGCTGTAGGTGCGCCCCCAACAGGGGTGCATTGAAAGCGTTCCTGTGTGGGCATTGCACGTGCCCGTGGCGGGGCGTAAGTAGATGCGCCCCCTTTTCGTTTGGCGACAGTGAGCTACGGCTGGCACATACGGAAAGGGACGGCGCAATGACGACAGATCAGAAGTGGGCAGCGTTTGAATTGATGAGCGCGAGCAACGGGACGGGGAGTGACCGGATTATCGGAGCCTCGCTCCACGACTGCGACGACAAGACGTTCGCGATCTTGACGGCAGCATTCCCTGACAAAATGCAGGCCGCGATGGACGCAGGGAAGCAGCGACGGGCACACTTGGAATCGGCCATCGACCGGGCTAAGCAATTATTAGTGGAGCACCCGGACCTGTTTGTGAAGCTGGGGTCACGAGCCGAGAATCTTCTGGAGCGGTCTGAAAAGCGCGAGGGGTCCTCAGCCCCGGTGAGCTAAGCCTTTTTCTCTTCGCCTCTCAACTCGCTGACGATTGCTGCCTGTACCGCCTTCTGCGGCGTGTCTATCGGCGGCACCCCCAACACGGCCACGTACTTGGTCTTTTCGTCCTGTGCACCGTCCAGATGGCTCCACGCATAACACCGCTTGGCCTTGGGATGGCCGATCAGGTCGAACACTTCCACGACACCCCGCCACGCGGTCTTGCCCTGAAAGACCTCATGCACCGGCACCGATTCAACATGCTTGGAATCGTAGCCGTGTAACTTGCCGATGACGGCTCGCAATTCCTCGACATATTCAGGCTTCGCCACAGCGTTCAATCAGTTCCGCAACCGTCCACTGGCTGCTTTCCACGCCTGCCGCTTGTGCGGGAGTCATACGGATAGCCCCATGTCGTTTGCAGAAGTTATAGTACGCGAAACTCAGCGCGACCGCAGCCTTAAAATTCGGCAGCTTCTTGCTAAAGGCATTGGTCAACCGCGTGAGGCGACGGCAATGCATCCGCAAGGTATGGTTCTGTTTCTCGACGTGTGACGTTGTGATTCGGGCAACACTGGGGTTGCCTTGGATAATTTTCCTTTCGACTTCCACGACCTCCGCCGGGCTGTACCGGCTCGCCGCTTCCTTCGTGAGATTTGTGACGCTGTAGGTTTTTACAATTTGAGCATAATCGACTTCGCTGCCGAACCCGTAATCGACGGCTTCGGGGTAAGCCCCGAGAGCGTCAGACGAAAGCTGGATGCGATTCGCCAAACGACCAGCCAGATCGTCCATGAACCGACGCGCAAAATACCGGTCACGTTGGCCCACAACAAACGCGGGAATCAGTTTGCTATCGGAATCGAGCGCAATCCAAACCCAAACATCGCCATAGACGCGCGCCCGCACCGCGTTCTTCCGTTTGGCCCCAATGAATGTCCAAATTTCATCCACCTCGACGTTACGGCATGGCAGATTGACCATCTTGGCGTCCATGATGGACTCGCAGGCAGTGCCGATGCGGACGCCGAGCCGCATGATCGTATCCCTGTGGATGCCGGTCATTCGCTCAATTGAACGGATGCTATTGCCCTCAGCCAACGCGCCGATGACGACCGCCTGTTTGTCTGGTTTCAAGTTGTTTGGCATATTGTGTTCCTATTCTTTACCAGACTTATTGTGCCACAAAAAGTACATGCCGTCAACTAGTATGTTTGTGCTACACAAACTTCTTTTGTGTGCTACAGTTTCACCATGAGTAAGCGAATGGGGCGTCCGAAATTGCCCGCCGGGAAGGCCCGCTCCGGCACTCTGCGGCTGCGCATCTCCCCGGAGGAAGAAAGGCGGTTCAAAGCAGCGGCCCGCAAAGCAGGCGTAAGTCTGGCGAGGTGGCACAGAAACACCTTGAATTCTGCTGCTCCATAGTGTATGAAACTGGCGGAAGCCGTGGGAGTCGAACCCCTCGCTGTTGTGAGCGAGTCCTCTGGGTGTAATGTCCATTAAGCACAACCGGTGCACGGACGGCTTCCAAAAGTGATGGCCTTCGGGGCCGCGCGGCGTTGACTGGTTGGTTGAGCCGCGCGGCCCCGCTTTTCTTTCCTTGCGCACGTCACATAGTCGGCCCCTGCCTATGCCGCGCTCACCCATACTACTTTGTGCATGGTGTGTTCCTTTCACGCGCACACCATACTGAATCACACCTGACCACGTAAGAGACCGGTTGGAAGACGGCCCGTGGTCTTCACGGGACACGCTACCGTGTGAGGGAAGTCACGAGGGGGACAAGGTGGGGGTGCCTTGGTGTCCCCAAGGGGTCACAAAGCGGGGACCTTGATGACCCGCCGTGAAAGTGGATGCGAGACTACTGCGGCGGCCCGCGCTGGAGAAATCTCAGGCCAATCCGATGGCAAAGTTTCTTCGTGCGACTTACATCGCCGACGATGCTCTTTTGAAGTTTGGAACACAGCCACTCATGCACTTGGGGGATGCTCCTCAGCGCGTTGATCTCGGCTTGGTGTTGCAAGAGCGTCTGGTAGATCGCCAGAGCCGTCGTCGCTGCCTTTGGACGGCGCTCGGGATGCTTGTCATATTTCTGGAAGCATTTAATGCCATGATAGAATCCCCTTATGAAAGCTTCGCCTTCTTCCAGAGTCGAATTCGTAAGCGTGAGCCGGACGGTTGTGCCGATAATCACCAGCGTTGATTGACATTTATCGACCACCATCTTTGTTTCTTTAGGCGATAGCTTCTTCGTCCCGATGGTGCGGCGGTCGCGCACGCGGGCAAATTGTGCGAACTGATAGCCCTGCATCGCGCCCTGGCGAAATTTGACAGATGGATTTGGCCCAAGTGGGACGTACATCCCAAATACGAGTTTTGTGACATTGCTCACCCAAAGCGGCTCCTTCGGGTCTGGCCAATTGATCTTCGGCTCGCTCTTCCGTTTCAATGCGAATCACGTTACTATCCCGGCGGCTCGGAAGGCAATCGCGCTCTTGCCATCAGAGTTTACGCGTGACTACAACACCGGGAGTTGGTATAAGCGCAACGTGACAGGAATTCCATGAAAGCTGAAATCTTTACCCTCTGCGATGCGGCGACGGCAGATGCGTCAGGCAAGCTCAACATTCTTGGAAGTTTCGACCGGTTTTGGTTTCCCCAAATGCCAGCAATGACACCGTTCTTTGCTTTGGCAGTGAAAATACGATTCTCGCAAAGCGAGGAGGGAAACAAGAAACTTCGGATATTGTTTATGGATGCCGACGGAAAACCGGTAATACCTAGGCTTGAGGTTCAGGCACCTGTCCGGATGGCACCACATGAAACGTCTGCCACACTCCAGTTGGCAATGATAATTCCGCCACTAAAATTACCGAGTTTTGGGGACTACTCGATTGCGTTATCTGTGGACCAGACGGAAGTTGCGACGTGCCAGTTATCTGTGCGACAAGCCCCCCAGTCGCCCCAGTTGCCGCAACAATTCCAGCCGCCGCCGCCATCTTCATAATAAATCCTCTGCTGTTTTCCCACCCGGCGAACCTTCGCGGATAAGCTATAATGGCTAAATCCTTGTTGTCAACGAGATTGATGCACACTGGCATTTGAGAAACCTCGTGTACCACCAGAATGGTCGCGCCGACGACCAGAAGAAGGAGCGTGACCCAAAGCTGATCGCTCTTGTCAGCCAGCATCATCACGGGCGCAGTCACGGCGGCCCAAGTCAGCGAAAAACGCCAGACGAACCGATTGTTATTTTTTAGAGTTTTCATTTTTCAAGTCCCTGTATGCCCTCAGCACCAATCTAGCCACAATCGCAGTAAATACAAGTGCGTCCGCAACAACAGAAATAGTCACCAAGTATTCGATGAGCAGGATGACGTGCGCGGGTTCATCATATCGCATCGCCAATTTCTCAATCCACGCAAGAACAATCGCGAACACAAGCAGGCACAGGCAGAGAACGAATAGCTCGAATGAATCTCTGATTGTCTGCTTTGTCCCTGCCGAAAGAATCTCCACATGGTTTGTTGTACCGCAATGCCATCGTTTACGGAAGCCAAATCCGGTGCTGTCTATTTGCCATTGACGCGATTCACGTGGCGGCGCGATGATGCCGCACCGTGAATCTTGCCCTTGGCATCGTGGCGCTGATCGCGGCGGTTGTTGTGCTGGCCACGAAAGTCGTTGACCTTTGGTCAAGCATCTTGAAGTTTCGCAGCGAGCATCCGAAAACCGCTGCGATTGCCGATAGCGCCTCACCCGGTACACAATCGCACAAGCACTCCAAGTCGGAATGGTTCGATATCCTGTTGGACTTGTTCTCTTTGTTTGTGCTCCTGCTCTCGTATTTCCTGATGCTGATGCTTTTCTTCTCCAAGGGACCGGCAACCAAGCAGGACGTCGCCGTTATCGGCTTTGTGGTTGTTGTGTGCACCGTGGCGTTCAGCACGCATGGGAGACGGTAACATCAAACTGCAATAAGAAAACAGTGAACGAAAGGACTGCGTCATGGCAAACACCCCTAACGCAAATTTCCCGTTGAATGTCATCCCACCAACTACGAGAGAAGAGATTGCCACATTTGTTTCGGGCTGTCTCAAAGCATATTCAGACGGAATCGTCACTGAGGTCGATGCGGCAGTGAAGCGGGGTGAGTTGCCCAAAGCATATGGGGATTTGGTGGCCCGGATTATTCGGGCAGCGCCAACCAACAGGGAGTGGAAGCAATAGCGGACACCGTCTACAGGCAAAAGTAGCCGGGTCACTCAGGTCAATGACCGGAATCCCAAATTAGGACACTACCAAATGCCGGCCGGAGCGAGATGATTGCCCAATCCAATCAGGGGTAATGTTCGTAGAATTGATGGTGGCGAGCACACGGCGGGGTCGGGAGACCTACGCTGAACGGGGCCGTTGAAAGTATGAAACACGGGTCGCCAAGAGGGCATCCTATGAGTATGCTGAAGAGGGTCGCGGTTGCAGCCATTGCTGGAGTATTGGTGGGGGTCAACGCCATGAGTCAAATGACGAATAATCCATCATCGACGGAAACGATCACGCTGGGCGGCGGATGTTTTTGGTGCACCGAAGCGGTGTTTGAGCAGTTGAAGGGCGTGGGAAAGGTGGAGTCGGGATACTCGGGCGGAACGGTGCCGAATCCGAGTTACGAGGAGGTGTGCACGGGCGATACGGGCCACGCGGAAGTGAGCCAGATTACGTTCGATCCAACAGTGATCTCGCTGAAGCAGATTCTGGAGGTGTTCTTTACCGTGCACAACCCGACGACGTTGAATCGTCAGGGGAACGACGTGGGCACGCAGTATCGGTCGGTCATTTTCTATCGGAGTCCGGACCAGAAGGCCGCGGCGGAGCAGGCGATCCGGGACATTGCGGCGGCAAAGATCTGGGACGGCAAGATTGTCACGGAGGTTGCTCCGTTCAAGGCGTTCTACAAGGCGGAGGACTATCATCAGGAGTATTTTCGATTGCACGGCTCGCAGCCATATTGCCAGATCATCATTGCGCCGAAAGTGGCGAAGTTTCGCGAACATTTTAAGAGTTTGTTGAAGGGGAGTTGACGGCGTGAAACGGATGAGCAAAAAGATAATGATGTACGTGGCCGCGGCGGTGGTGGGCTTGGGGATTCGCGCGGTGGTGCAGGCGGCGTATGGCGAGGAAAGGAGTGGCAAGGTGACGATTATTGATTTCAAGGATGACGGGACGCGGATCGGCCCGGTGACGGTCGACCGTGTGGTCAAGACGGACGCGGAGTGGCACAAGCTGCTGACACCGGAGCAGTTCCATGTGACGCGAGAAGAAGGGACGGAACGGCAGTGTTCGGTCGGCTATTGGAACAACCACGAGGCGGGGTCGTATCGGTGCATCTGCTGTGGCACGCCGCTGTTCGTGTCGAATACCAAGTTTGAGTCGGGGACGGGCTGGCCGAGCTTTTACGAGCCGGTGGCGAAGGAGAACATCGTCTTACGGCCGGACAATTCGTTTGGCATGGAGCGCACCGAAGTGCTGTGCGCGCGCTGCGGGGCGCACCTGGGACACGTGTTTGAGGACGGACCGCCGCCGACCGGGTTGCGCTATTGCATCAATTCCGCGGCGCTGAAGTTTGTGAGGTTTGCGAGACAGGGCGCGACGACTGAACAGAAAACACCATGAATGAGGCAGCGCCACGATCGCGGGGCAGTTTCAACGGACGCGAGCTTCTGCTTGCGGTGGGATTCACCCTGGTGAACGCCAGCGCGCACCTGTTGTGGAACCCGATTGTGGAATACTGGCAGTTCGTGGTGACGACCCTGATGTTCGTGGGCTTCCTGACATTCTGGCTGACCAAAGAATGGCGGCGCATCGATTCATTTATCACCAGGTTCTACTGCGTGGCGGTGATTGTTGATGTATTTGCGGAGGGTCTCTTGCAGCCATTCCACCACTGCACGTTCGACAACTTGCTGTGCACAGGGAAGCTCTTTCTCGTGTTCTTCGTGTTCTGGCTGGTGGCGCGGCCGGTGGAGCGATGGCGGGCCGGACGCAAGGCGTTGTCCTGATGTGACGCGTGGTGTCTTCGGAGAATTGTCGAAATCGAGTGACCCCGGGAGACATTTTGGCATTCGACGCGCAATTTGTCAGACGTTGTCGGGGACACGGGCGGCATGACCCGGATCAACCCAGGCCAGCGCCTGTTGGTCGTCGTCGAAGAAGCGCATCTGGACGGAAGCGAGTTTGAGCCCGAGAAACAAGAACTCCGCGATGGTGCGTCTGAATCCGGGAGCGAGGACGACGGCCCACTTCGTTCGGTGCTGGAGTCTGGCCACGGCTTCCATCTGCAATCCGATCCCCGGAAGTTCCGCCATAATCGGCCCGCCCACGTCATCATCGATATGGAACAGGACATTGAACGAAGGATCGTACAATGGGTCATCGTGAACCCGGGAATAGTGCCTCACCATATCAGCGGACGTAATGCAACCGCTCATCCGCACCCGGACGAGGCCGCCGGCCTGGTTGATGGTGTACTCGATCATGGTCGCTTCAGCCCACAGGAGCACGCAGTCAACATGTCTATGATGGGCATATTGCGTGCCATCCCAACCGTGTGGTGTACGGGTAGTTGTGGAGGGCGGTCTGGATGGTAGATCGGGTCCAAGTCTCGCGCCGTCATGCTGATGACGTCGAGGACCACGGTGGCGAGCAACGCCAACACGCTTTCGTGCCGGTTATTTATTCAGGGTCACGAAGAACTTCTGAAGAGCATCGTGGTAGATGGCGGCGCTGACAAGGAAAGCGTCGTTGTGGTGGCCATGGAGTTCGACAAGCTGTTTCGGTTCGTTGGCGGCGGCGAGGAGGCGTTGGGCGTGGCGCATGTTGAAGAGTTCATCTTCGCGGCTGTGAACGATCAGCAGGGGAACGTTGATGCGGGGCATTTTGCTGAGCGTGTCGTACTTGTTCTTCACGAGCCAGCGCACGGGAAGGAAGAGGAACATCCGCTGGCCGACATCGCCAATCGAGGTGAAAGCTTCTTCGAGAACGAGACCGCCGACTTCGACTTTGGCGGCGAGATCGGCGGCAATCGCGGATCCGAGGGATTCGCCGTAGACCACAATGGAGCGTGGCGCGACTTTGCGTTGGGTCACGAGGTAATCGTAGGCGGCTCGGGCGTCGTGATAGGTTCCGTCTTCGCCTGGCGCGCCGTCACTGCGGCCGTAACCGCGGTAGTCGATAATGAATACCGTGACACCGAGATGGTGAAGCACACCGAGCTTTTCGAATCGATGTGACATGTTGCCGGCGTTGCCGTGAAAGAGAAGGACGGTGAGCGGGGCATTGGAGATGGAGGCAGGCAAAAGCCA
>DATJWQ010000090.1:0-22198 GCA_035501175.1 Verrucomicrobiia bacterium
TTGGGCAGTAATAACACGACTCGCCCACCCAGTATCGCCGGCCACAGATAGAGCAGCATCGCGGAGGGTCAATCTGAATCACGTCACCACCGTACCAAACACCTGACGGAAGGAAAGCTTTAGTTGCAGAGCAGTTTCGACTGTTGGCTCCCCTCTTGCTCCCACTGACCGCGTTGTCGATGAATACCGGTAAGATGCACATCGCGTTCGCCGCAATGGTGAGCCACCTCTGCGGCAGCCGGCCAATCCGAATGCCGCCATTTCGACCGCCGGGAATTTCGGCCCCGAAGGGGGCTTGATGCCGGTCACCAGAGCCAGTGCGAAACCTTTGCGGAGACAATCGAGTAGAAGATGCACGCGAGTTTCAGCGCGTGACCAACGCGCTTTGCGTTTCGCTGCCCGGGCCATTGGTCGTTTCCCTATCTCCCTTCCGACCACGCCCGTTCTGCTGCACTTGCTGCGCGCTCGTCACGACGCGACTCCTTTTTATCTACCGCAAGAGCGGCGGCTTCCGTCTGCCGCTCGGCAGCGGCGTTACGCTCCGGCTTCGTTCCGCTAGACGCTCCTCTCCGTCTCCGCTACACTTCCTCCGCTCGCCGACACGCAGACCAAAGCCCACTCGGTCGTAACCACGACCACCTTGGCTGATCACAAATTCTGCGTGTGAAGGCATTCGGCAGGTAGCCGACGCGGCGCGATGAGAACCAACTCGATTGTACATCGGCGGAGAGGACGCAACTGACGCTTTATCCCGCGACGTGACACCTCCCATCTCTTTGCTGTAGACTTCCGTCCCGATGCAGAAAACGCCTCCGATCAAATGGGTTCCCAGGTACGACCCCAATCAGCATGGACCAGTATGCTTGCCGCTATGCTTTTGGTACCTGACTCATTTGTGTATGGAGGTTGAGCGAACGGGAGACGAGAAGAAATTCGGGTTGACCGATGAGACGTTCACCGCCGCAACGCGCCGCCTTGGTCACGAACCGCGCGTTATTTATCGGGAAGGCCATCAGGATGTCTTCACCCGTGCAGAATACGTCGATGACGACGTATTCTGCCAGTTGGCCGAAAAGAATCCTTCGATTATCGTAATTGCCTACAAATTTGAAGGAGTAGACCGCCACCATACTATTGCAGCGGTAGGTTCCGTTACAATTGACCCGATGGAAGGATTGGTGAAACAAAAACCAGTCTCTAGAATCTTGAGGGACAAAACTGTTTGTGGCGCTTATGTGTTTGAATCACTCCCACTTGCAGCCGCCAAGGCTTGCGTTGATCAAGAGGCTGGAGACGAGCAACGATTTCCGCCTGCAGAGTTCTTCCGCAGCCTGACCTAATTGAGAAGCTTACAGGAACTCAGCGATCACCGGATGACGAGGCAATCGCGGGTTTCGTCCACGCCCAGGTTGCCGCAAGCGGCTCGCGGGTGGAGTAAACATTCTGCCGCCGCGTCGCCCACCAGTTTCTCGACCGCGTCGCGCATCGGACGCGCCCCAAGCTTTGGATGAAATCCCCGCCGTACCAGGAATGGGAGCACCGCCGCATCAGGGGTCAGTTCGTGGCCTTTGGCCTTCAGGAACGCCAATTCCTGATTCAACAGCAGTTGGGCGATCTCTAATTGATGATCGTAGCTCAGCCGGTTGAACACCAACTTTTCCGTGATTCGGGCGTACAGTTCGGGCCGCATGGATTGCTGAGCGCGTGTCAGAACATGGCGTTCCATTGTGGCTGGTGTCGAATATTGCAGATTCATTAGATCGGCGCTACCGATGTTGGACGTGAATACCACGTAGAAGCCGCTCAACTCCAGCGTCTCGCCGCTGGCGAGTGTCACCCGCGCTGCATCCAGGATTTGCAGGAATACATCCAGCACACGGGGATGGGCTTTCTCAATTTCATCGAACAGAAGCGTCCCGATCTTCGAGCGGTCATACACCATCCCCAGGGTGCCGCGCTCGCCGAGCCTACCCCCGAGTAACAACCCCAAACTCTCCTGCGTCTGATACTCCGACATGTCGAAACGGAACAGGTGCTCCTTAGTCATCAGGAAACCGGTGAACGCCAGCGTCACTTCCGTCTTCCCCACGCCGGTCGGGCCGAGAAACAGGAAACTGCCACGAGGCCGCCCCGGTTTCGTCAACCCGAGTTCACCGCGCTGAAGCAGTGATACGATTCGGGGCAACACATGGTCCTGTCCGCGAATTCGCTGTCGCAGGTGTGATTCCAGTACGTGCAGTTTTCCATTCGATCCTGCCGGAAGTGTGGCCGTTTCCATCGGTTCCTATCCTGCCAACTCTCCACCGAAAAGTTGTTCCCAAATGGGAACAACAAAACATAGCCAACCGTAGTACAACCCCGGCATATGAAAACTACCTTCTTGTCAGTGACGTACCGGTTGACCCCGATTCTGGCCCAGGCCGGCGGGACGAGCCTGATCAGCGGTGTTAGCAGCGCCCTGGGCATCGTCATGCTCATCGGCTTCATTTTCGGAACCATCTGTGTCGTTGGCGGCGGATTCGCCATCCGCCGTGGCGACACCGATTCCGGGAAACTCTCCATCATTGGCGGCCTCATCATTGCCGGCGCGCCCGTCATCGTGAAAGCGCTGTTTGTCGCCTTCGGTATCGGCAGTTCCACCGCGGACGTGGGAACGTTCCAATGAACAACCAGACGCTGCGACTGACCGAGACCAACAGCGCCGATGACTCCCAAGGCCGGACCTGGGGGCTGGAGGGCAACTTGTTCTGGTACATGACCGGCGGGTGCTTCGCGTCGGTCATGACGTTGTTGATCACGTTCAGCATGGTGAAGATGTCGTTTACCATGTCCTTACTAGTCGCGGCGATTCCCTTGGTGCTCATGCTCGGATACATTTACGGCTTCCGCCAGGGCAAACCACCCGGCTACGACACAGACTGTCTGGATTTCTGGATCAAAGGCTCAGGGTTCGGCCCCGATAATGGCCGACTGCCCCCACACCCCCTCAAGGCCCAGCATGTTCGCTAATACCCCACACGGCTATTTCGCCCGCGACCTGCTCGTCTTCAACGGGCTGCGCCAAGGCTGTTTCGTGTCCAAAGGATTCATTTTCGAGCCGCCCGACCTCGACAACGCGCAGGTGTCCGACCTGAACGAGTTCCAGGACCAGATCACGTTGTTGCTCGCATCCCTGGGCGACACGCGCCGCCTGCAGGTCCAGTTCTACTGCGACTCGGACTACCGCGCGGCACTGCTCCGCTACCAGCAGGAAACCGAGAGGATGCAGAACATCTGGACCAAACGCTGCCGCAACGAGCGGTTCATGCGCTACTGGCAGGCGATGGCGGACCGTCGTCTACGCCGACAACGGCTCATCCTCTATATCTCCCGCAAGATCGAGACTTCGCCGAAGGCCACCAGCGGGGCCAAGACACTGACTGCCTTTTACGAAATGACTCTGGAACAGATGCAAGCGGAGTTCGCCCAAGTTCACGAGATGCTGGCGGGGATTTTTGCGGGACAAGGGGCACGGATTATCCCCATGACCGATGCCGACCATTACCGCCACTACAAGATGTTCCTCAATCCGTCGCTGGCCGAGCGCTTCGATTATGACATCTTCGACGCCTTCGACCCGGAATTATCCATCCAGGAGAACTGCTGGCACTGTGAGGGTAACGGCCAGTCCGACTACGGCTTCTGGATGGACGGCTGTTACCACTCGATTATCGTCCTGACCCGCTGGCCCAAAATGACCCACCCCGGCCTGATTCGCCGGCTCACCAATCTCCGCCTGCTCGACTACACGATCACGGTCAACATCGACCCACTGCCGGTCCGCCAAGAGATCCTCAAGGAGGAAAAATCCCATGACCGGATTGCCGGTGATTACGCCAGCGAAAAAAAGGTGTCGCTGCTCACCGTGCTGGAGAAGAAGCAGCGCAAGATCGCCGCGCTCGCGCGGGGCGACACGCTGCCGTTTCACACGCAATTCATCGTGCGTACCTGGGACAAGACCAAGGAAGGACTATCGGTCAAGACCAGCGCCATCAAGAACGCCATCAACAGCATGAACAGCGCGCAGTATTTCGAGACGGCGCTGCCCAGCACCTCGCGCCAGTTGTTCTACGAGACGTGGCCCGGTTGGACGTGGGGCCGGTACGAACATCGCAAACTTTACGGGGAGAGCCGGTACGTCGCCGACATGCTGCCGTTCTGCGCCACCTTCACCGGGCACCTTGATACTGCCGAGGCAATCTATGAAGGCTCGGCGAGCAATCTCGTCGGCATCAAGACGTTTGCCGGGCAGGCGTCGAACGTCTCGCCACAGCACGCTGTGTTGCTCGGCATGAGCGGCGCCGGCAAGTCGGTCACAGTCTGCGATCTTCTCACGCAGACCGAAGGCTACTTCGCCTACACAGTCATCATCGAGGAGGGATTGTCGTACGGCATCTACGTGCAGACCGTCGATCCCGAGGCCAAGCCCATCATCATCCAGCCCGATGGCAACATCACCATCAACTATCTCGATACCAAAGGCCTTCCGCTGACGCCGGATCACCTCGCGTCTGCAACGGCACTCGTCGCCCGAATGGTCGGTGTCAGCCAGCAGGAAGACAAACAGATGCTTCGTCAGGCCCAAATTGCCAAGTACATCAACCTGCTGTACGAAGACGTTTTTCAGGATTGGTCACGCAAACACACGGAGCAGTTGCTCGCCATCGCCCGGCACGCCTACGCCCTGGCTCATTATCGGCGCGAGAAGATGCCGCCCGGCGCGACCACGCTGGAGGCGTTCGCCGATTTGCGGGACTGGAAGACAACACACCAGGACGAAGCCAACGCGTTCTTAGGCCAATTCGACGAGAGCGAAGTCCTGAAGTTCCTTAAGGACCCCAGCACCAGCAAAGAGGTGCGCAATCTGGCCTTTGCGTATGTGACGCCGGAAGAATTCCCGACCCACCGAATGTTGCAGGAATTGATGTTCCTCGACGCGTCCGGGGCTGAGCGCGACCAGATTCACGAGATTGCCACGTTGCTGCTGCCGTGGTGCCGCGACGGCAATTACGGCGCATTGTTCGACGGCGTTACCAACTTGTCGCTAACCGGCAAGATTGCCCACTTCGAGTTGGGGTATATCCCGGACTCAGCCAAGGAGTTGCGTGCCGCCGCCGGATTCCTCATCACCAATGATGCCCGCAAACACATCATCACGCTCCCCCGCGCGTTGCGGAAACGAAACGTGTACGAGGAAGTCGCTCGTTTCCTCGACATCCCCGGCGGAGAGGAGATCGTGAAAGAGAGCTACGCGCAGCTTCGCAAGTTCAACTGCTGGAACATCTCCATCGTCCAGCAGTACGCCCGCTTCAAGCAGAGCCGCATCCGCTCGGCCGTATTCGGCAACAGCCGCCAATTCTTTCTGATGCGCCAGAACGACCGGGCCGACATCGACGACATCGCCCAGGACATCGCCATCCCGGAGATCACCAAGCACACGCTGATGAATTATCCGCTGCCGGACCATCAGGTCGGACAGAAATACTCCGCGTTCACCTACTTGCAAATCGATTCGCTCCGGCCGATTTGCGGGACAGTCCACAATATCGCGTCGCCCGAGATGTTGTATTGCAGCAGTTCCAGCGGCGAACACTTCGAGAAGCGCGCCAAAGAACTGCGCGGCAGCGCCAACATCGTTGACGGCATCATCCGCCATTCCAACCCAACCCCGGCCACTGCACCCGCATGAAAACACGCCATCTGATCACCCTCATCTTCATTCCGTTCCTTTTGAGCGGGTGCGCCGACACCCGCCCCATTGGCGACCTCGCGTTCGGTGCTGGCGGGGCGGCACTCGCCGACAAGTTCTCCAACGGCAACCCTGCCCTTACGGCGGCGGGCGCTGCCGGTGGCGTACTTGTGAGCGAAGGGCTGCACTACGCCAGCCAGAAGCAGGCCGACAAGGCGTACAACAACGGCTACGAGAAGGGGCGCAGTGACGCCGTGAAACAGCAGTACTGGATACTGGTCAACCAACAAAAGGAGAAAGCCGAACAGAACCAACCAAACGTCCGTTACTACGAGATACCGGTCCCCGAACAGACCATCGACGGGGCCATCCTAAACCCAACCACCAAACTATTACGAATCGAGGAATAAACCATGAAACACATACTCGTTCTTATCACCGTAACTCTGCTGTGCGCGACCTCCAGCCACGCACAGTACGTCGTGTACGACCCCACGATGAACGTCCAGCAGATTCTCGATGAAGCGCAGAGTATCGCCAAGTACGTCCAGATGATCAACAATCAAGTCCAGCAGATCAACACGCTGAGTTCGCAGTTGCAGCAACTTCAACAGTACAATGCCGCCTTTGGCACTCCGGCGCAGATCCTCAATTTGGCCGGATTCACGGGACTAATCTCTGACCTCCAGGATACCGGAGTCGGTCAGACACTTGGACAATTGGAGAACCTCTCCCAAGGGATCAATGCTCTCGAATACGATGCCAATGGCCTGTATCACAACGTCGGGGTGACGTTCACCACACCCGACGGTGCGTCGGTGGCAAGAACTGCCGGTCTCTACCGTCCGTTCGCCGCTGTCAACGAAACGACCCGAAATTTCAGCAACGTGTATGCGGACGTGGTGTCCCGCCGCGACTCACTCCGGCAGGACATTGCCGTCACAACCGAGCAACTGCGCAATGCCACCACCGCCTCGGAAGTGCAAAAGCTTACGGGCATCCTGATCGGGCTGAACTCCGAACTCAGCGCCACCGACAAAGAACTCGACCATGCCATGAGCGTTAGCGTCGTCCAGAATGCGGAGAACCAGAACGATCAGGCCAAGCAGGAGCAGGCCCGCCTGGAGGAACAACAGGCCGAATTTACGGAAGGAATCCAGAAGTACAACAACACGATGCAACTCAGTACGGAAGCGGCCCAATTTCCGGAGAACAACCCGTGATCAAGAAACTCATCATCATCTTCGTCGCCGCCTTCGTGACTCTCACGGTGGTCGTCGCTGTGCTCTCTGCCCGCAAAGGAGACCAGCGGCGATTACCAACCCCGGCGGTACCGACAACCCGGACACTCCATCTGGATATGTCGCCGCTGAGATCTTCCTGACGGTATCGCATGAACAACTTCGACACACTGTTTCCGAACTTCGCATCGACGTGTGCCAGCCTGCAAACACTGCTAATGCCGGTGGCCTATCTGCTTCTCGTCATCGGCATGGTGTCGGCGACAATCGCCGGGCACCGCAGCCCCGAGGCTGTCCTTGGAGCGCTCGGTCGGACCATCGTGTACATCATGGTCCTGACACAGTTGGTGAACTGGGGCAACCAGATTGCCACCATTACGAATACGACGGTCACCGACGTTCTTCACGCCAACCCCGGCAATGTGTATCAGCAATACAACCAGGCGTTGCAGGCCCAACAATCCAACAACTCATCCCAAAACAGTTGGTGGCAAAAACTGTTCCACGTCGGCACGTCGATCTTCGAGGCCCTGATCTCCGGCCTGCTCTGGATCTTCGGCTTGCTGGCCAGCGTCATCGTGTTCTACGCCTACCTGATCCAGAAGTTCATCCTGTACCTGGGCTACGCGCTCTCGCCGATCTTTATCGGGTTTCTGGCCATCCGCGCCCTGAACCAGATCGGCGTGAACTATCTGCTTGGACTGGTCGGCGTCATGCTGTGGCCGCTGGGCTGGGGCGCGGCATCACTGGTCACCGGCGGATTGATCACGTTTATGACCGACCAGAGCTTCCTGTGGAACCAGTCGATCAGTGGCGCGGCGGGGTATGCGTTTCAGAATTTCATCGGGGTGGCCGTTCTCGGCGTGTGGCTGATCTTCAGCACCATCGCCGCGCCCGTCATCATCCAACGGGTCATTACTCACGGCATTCAGGCCGGAGCGGCCTTTATCAGCGGCATGACGACCGCCACCACGACGGCAGCCGCCGGCGGATTCATTGCCGCCGGCACGTTCGGCACGGGCGGAGGCCTTACCGGCGCGGCGGCGGCCACCGTCGCCGGTGTGACCACAGCCGGCGCAACATTGGTCGGCTCGTCACTCAGCGGCAGCACCTATTCGCCGACCGGCTCGATGATCACCGCTCTGGGCCAGATGCGCAGTACCGGTGCGAGCGCGAGAAAGCGCGACGGTGACGACCCAGCCCCGACGCCATCAACACCGTCCACGATGGATGTGAGCGGCGACAACGCCGTGCAAGCCCTGCTCCGCAAAACGAAGAACCCGCACTCTCCATCGGCATGAATCCAGTCGAGACAACGCTCCGCGAGACGCCGGTGCCGAAAACTGACCGGCCCAATCTCTCCCACAAGAAGTTCGACCCGACGCGCATCTTTGTCGACCGGGACCGGCTCGCATGGTTCTGGTTCATTGTGGCCGGACTGGTTCTGGTAGGCGCGGCCATTGACCGATTCGTTCTGGTGCAATCGTTCAAACAGCGCGAGCGCGTCATCGTTCTTGACCCGTCCGGCACGTACCACGTCGCGCCTTTGCTGAAGTTCGACGAAGCCAAAGACCTGCACGCCGAGCAAAGCACGCTCGCCACCGTCGCGTTCCTAGAGCGCAACCCCAAAGGCTTTGATCACGACGACCTGCTCAAGCAGATGTTCTTGAAGAATGCGCTGGTCAAGGCCCAGGCGGAACGCGCTTCGGAAGAAGCGGAGTTCGCCGCCAAGCAACTGCACCAGAAACCCGAGATCGCCAGGATCACGACCCTCCAAACCCGCGAGAACTTCGTCCTGACCCAGGTGACCGGCCAACTCGTTCGCACGGGGATCTTTCAGGACCGGGCATTCGCGGAAGCCGTCCCGTTCACGCTGGCCTTCAAGTTCCAGCGCAACCCCAACATGGTCCAAAATGGACGATTCCCGTCCGCCGTCTACGACTTCAAATATGAAACCTCTCGCTAAACATCTCACCTTGCTGCTGTGGCTCTGCCTTCCCTTGGCCTCGACCAAAGCTGCCAATTTGATTGCGCAATACCGGCTGGACGAACAGGTTGTCTACACCATCCCGGTATCCCGCAGCCGCGTGACGACCATCAGCTTTCCCGGCCCAATCGCAGCGGTTGATGCCGCCAACGTTACCAGCGACCCTAAAGTCCCCGGCATGTTTCAAATCGCTCACACCAAAGGCTCATACTTCCTGTCGGTAAGGGCATTGGTCGAAAAGGCCACCACCAACATGAACATTCGCTGGAACAATAAAACCTATGTGATCGTGTTGGTCGAGAGTTCTGCACCGCTTTATTCGGTGATCTTTCAAGACGACACGGATGCCGATATTCACCCGGTTTCCACACCCGTCACACCAAATCGGTTGCTGGCATTGTTGGACAAGGCCAAAGCCTATCCGCTACTGAAAGCGTATCAGCCGGAAGTGGTCGCTCAGCTCGAGTACCTGAGCTTCCAGAACAAGCCTCCAGTGCTGGACTACAGGGATTACGCAATCCAGCTCGATGAGGTGTTCCGGTTCAATCCCGAAGACACCCTGATCTTCCGTGTTCTGCTCCGCAACAAGACCAGCCAGCCGATTCAGTATCGACCGGATGGATTCTCACTCCGCGTCGGCGACCGCACGTATCCTCAATCCATCAGCGACGCCGACGGCACGATCCCGCCCAACGGCGAAGCGCCGGCCTATTTCGCTGTCACCGGCACGCCCAACGGCGGACGCAACGACCTGTCTCTGAAGAACGATTTCGCCGTGCTTCTCGACCCCGTCGAAACGAACACAGTACCGCCGCGGTCGGTACGCCCTGAATCCAAACCATCCCCATGAACCCGCGCAATGCCATCACCTTTTTGCGAAGCCCCACCGGCGTATTCCTGTCATTCGTGGCGCTGCTCATCTTCGCGCTTGTCTTCGTCAAGGGGTTCTACGATCCGAACAAACACAAGCCAATGGCGGCCACCCCGCTTTCCCAAGCTGAGAAAACCAACCGGACATCCCAGGTGCTTCAGACGATCCAGCATGAAATGGTGCCGTTCAAACCGCCTCGCGCCGCCTCCGTGCCCATGGCATCGTCAGTAACCCGCTCGGAGGCGCAGCAGGTCAATGCCAGTTTCACGCCCATCAGTCTTTACGCCGAGTCGATGGGGACCGACCCAGAGCGCAAACCGCTGAGCAAATTCTACGCGCCCTACGGCCGGCTGATTCCCTGCGAACTCATCGTCACTATTGACTCATCCTCCATTCAAACCCCGATCATCGGCCTCATCACCGACGACATCTACCACGATGGACGGCTCATCATCCCGGCCGGCACGGAAGTCCACGGTTCGGCCCAAGCCGACCGCAAGCGGGAGCGTATTGCCAGCAATGGCGGCTGGACGTTGGTGTGGCAAACGGGCGAGGAACTTCATTTGGACGGCATCGCCCTCGACCGCGAGGAAGACCCCAACGGCGAAGGATGGGGCATCACCGACGGCAGCGCCGGTCTGCGCGGCCAGCTACTGAAGACCGACAACCTGGCCGAGATCAAACTGTTCGCGGCCACGTTTCTCGGCGGGGCCGCGTCCGCGCTGAGCCAAACCAGGCAGACGGTCCTTGGCACGGAACTGCTGCCGTCATTGCAGAACGCTCCGTTACAGGGAGCGCAGAACGTCCTTGGTACCTACGCACAACAGATCCTCGACACGATTCAACGCGACGGATTCTACGTGCGCGTGCCCGCCGGGACGGAATTCTATTTGTATGTCACTCAAACCATCGACAAATCCGACGCGCTCGTCGGCGGTACTCGCCTCGTGATGACCGAAACCAATGATCCATCACCGACCATTATGCCCCGTCTTTCACATCGTATCATGCCATGAAAACCATCTATCTGATTCCTCTGCTATTGCTCTCGGCTTGCGCCTCGAACCCTAAACTCGCCGCGCTCCACGTGCTGCACTCGATTCCCGGCACCACTCTGCCCACCGAGGGCATCGAGTCGGTGCGCTACTCCGAGAACATCAAGGCATACAATGTTGGCCGGTACGCTGATCCGAACAACGCCTTGGTCATGCACGAGCGGCACGTTGTGTACCGGGTCGAAACCACCGCCAAGTGGAACCTGCACCCCAACGCGCCGGCCATCGTCGCGCTGGGACCGGCGGTGCGGATCATCGACGCGGCTCACCAAGACGGGCCGACGACGCCCGAGATCATCGCCGAAGTGAACCGGCAGAAGGCTGCCACCCGGACGGTCATCGAACACGGTCAGCGCATGAACGACGCGCTCACGCACATTTCGTCAGTTTTGGACGCGAGCAAACAAGTCGCCGAGCAGAATCGGCAACTCAAAACGGACTTGGACCTGACCAAGCAGCGTCTCGATTTGTTGGAAACGGAAATCCGCAGCCAACAACAGGCAAGTCCCGCACCACGCGGGACACCTGAAAACACAAACCAAGACTGGTGAACATTCACCCCATGAATAATCCCCAGAGGAGAGAGCACATGCTCAAAGGCAAAGCCAAGACTCAAGATGAGTCCGCCACCCAAAGCAACGGCAACGAACAGCCCGGCCAATACCGGGACAACCCAAAGGTCAATGCTCGCATCGACGAGTACATCAAGAACAACCCGAAGCATTGGGACTACATTAAGGCCATGCCGCGCGACCGGCTGGAACGCGCATTGGTCTTGAGCGAGGTAAACAAGCTCGACCGGCAGCAGAAGATGAAGGACGGCATTCTGCGCAAGCTGGAGCAGAACCCCGAACTCAAGCAGGCATACGAAACCCTGGTGAAGAATCTGCCCGAAGACCAACGCGAAAAGGTCATGGTGTCCATCGCCAGCCGGACCATGCGCAGCATCACCCCGCGTCAAACGCAGCCTGCACAGACCCAGCGGGTCTGACCGTCACCAAAACCAATTGGTTGGGCAGCCAAAGACTCTGAGGTTTCTCGCGTCGAACCGCTCCGTGCGGTGCCTCGCGTCAATACCCAGAGACTTTGGCTTTGCCTTTGGCGACCGTACCACGCAACGATGTCGCCGCTGCGAGGAGCCGTTTTCTCGCGGCCACATCGCCCTGCGAAGGCACTCGGATGTCGCCTGACTACGGACGGTGCGTCCAGAGTGCGTAACGGCATACCGCGCAACACGAGAAGAGTTTTCTTCTCTTATAGCTGCGAATTAGTTATCTTGCTTACTTCTTTCACGTGGAGAAAGCTGAATGGCGAGTTTCGACAAGGTCTTCAATCAGGCCACCGGCTACGATCCGTTTCCGTATCAGAAACGGCTTGCAACCAGCGCGGAACTTCCGCAGTTGCTCGACATCCCCACCGGCCTCGGCAAAACCGCCGCCGTGGTGCTTGGCTGGCTCTGGCGTCGTCGATTCGCTGACAAGCCCATACGTGACCGAACACCGCGCCGTCTCGTCTATTGCCTGCCCATGCGCGTGCTAGTGGAACAGACACGGGACAATGTGAGGCAGTGGCTCAAGAATCTCGGCTTGGCCGACGCAACCCGCGTGCACGTACTGATGGGCGGCGAGGATGCTGATGAATGGGATTTGTACCCGGAGCGTGACGCGATTTTGGTCGGCACGCAAGATATGTTGTTATCGCGCGCTCTGAACCGCGGCTACGCCATGAGCCGATACCGCTGGCCAATGCACTTTGGGCTGCTGAACAACGATTGCTTGTGGATCTTCGATGAAGTGCAGCTTTTGGGAAACGGCTTGGCGACTGGTATCCAGTTGGACGCCTTTCGATCTGCGCTGTGGCCGACCGCAAAACCGTGCATGACCTGCTGGATGTCGGCGACAAGTTCCGCCGAGGTATTTGGAACAACAGACCGTCACGAACTGAGCATCAAAACTCCTGAACCCTTTGGTCTCACAGAACGTGATCGCCAAGATGAAGGGCTCGCCTCTCGTTTGGACGCTGAGAAGAAGTTGGGATTTTTAGCCAAGCCGCCAAAGCTCAGGTCGCGCGAACGCACGGGCGTGCTAGACCTACACCAAGCCGGACGCCTAACACTGATCGTGGTCAACACTGTGAACTCCGCGTTGCAGTGGCATACCGACCTCAAGGCGGATCTAGATAAGATGCGCAGCGTCACACGGAAGGCCACGGTCCAGATTCCTGGGTTAATGCTGCTGCACAGCCGCTTCCGTCCTGTGGACCGCCGCCAGAGTATGCAGCGGTTACAGAACTTCCTGAATCTCGTAAATAAAACTGGTGTCGCGCCAGGAGGGCATCCCGGTCTCATTGTCGTGGCTACACAAGTTGTGGAGGCGGGGGTGGATTTGTCTTCGGTAGCTCTTTGGTCGGAAGTCGCACCTTGGGCGTCCGTGATTCAGCGCTTGGGCCGACTCAATCGCGACGACAAACAGCCAAATGCGGTCGCACGGTTTTGGATGCCCAAACCGCAGAATGAAGAAAATGGAAAGGACTCTCCCAACGCGGGGCGGAACGGTCCCTACGAAAAGGGTGTGCTAAAGCAGGCCGAAGAACTTATCAAAGCCGTGGTAGTCAAACAGGGGTCAGGTGAGCGGTATCGTGCCGCACTCAATGCCGTCCTCGCGAGTGAAGCTTCGCGGCATACACTTCGAATCCCGACTCCGGTTGTAATCCGGTCCGATGATGTGCACGGACTGTTCTCGACAGAACCTGATCTCGCTGGCGGATTCACAAACATCGCCCCGTTCGTGAGGACGACGGAACTAAGCAGCGACGTGACAGTTTACTTCCGAGAATTCAAAGACACACCCCTGTCCGGATTGGAGGAGCCAGCAGCCGAGGAAACGGTTCAAGTCCCGTCTCATCTGTTCAGTCACTTCCTCAAGAACGCGAAATGCTCAGCTTTTTTGTGGGACGAGGACGCCGAACGCTGGCACCGAATTCCTGCTTGGGAGATTGTACCAGGAATGACACTGTTGCTTCCTGCTTCCGCCGGCGGCTATTCGAACGAACGCGGCTGGACAGGTAACGCAACTGATAAACCGACAGTGCCCACGACGCAACGGTCGTGCCGCTCGTTGTTTTTTACCGAGCGGGAAAACGATGTGGGCTGGCAAACGCTTTCTCAGCATACGGCAACGATGGAGACCGCAGCGGCGAAACTCGGCGCGACACTTGACTTGCCATCAGACAAGCAGGCTGCTCTGAGAGCCGCCGCAAAGTACCATGATGTCGGCAAAGCTCATCGCCGTTGGCAGGAACCACTACTCCCACACGCACCGCCACAGCAATCAGGTCCTTGGGCCAAGTTTAAGGATGTTGCCTCATTCCGTCCAGGTGTTCGCCATGAAGCATTCAGCTTGCTCGCGGCGTGGGAACGTTGGCAAGCGGGTGACAACTATATCACCGCGCTCGTGCTCTATCTGATTGCCAGTCACCATGGAAAGGTTCGCACCGCCCTGCGCAGCACCGGCGAGGGCAACAACCTGTTTGGTTGGCGTGGAGACGACGAGCGTTTGCCTCTGGAGGGCCACGCACCCTGTGCGCTCGACTTGTCCGTAAAGAACTTTGCCGGGCGTGGCGCGGTGGATTGGACCGCGAGACGCTACAAGCCCGAACGCCCATCTTGGAATGCCATCGTGGATGAACTACTAGGCCCGCCGTGGCGAGGTGACCCGGTCACACAACTCGCCGTGCCCAACAATGAACCACGACAGCTCGGTCCCTTCCAACTCGCCTATTTGGAAGCGGTGTTTCGTGCCGCTGATGCGCGCGCTTCTCGCGGCGAACTTTTTCCCGGTGAAGGATGAGCCAGCCTCTGAACATCACGACGTTTCACGGCATCAACATCGACTGTCTTGGCCATTACCTCATGGGGCTTGGCCTGCTCCGCGCAGTCAGTGGCAAGTGGAATGAAGCGCGCGGTTGCTGGCACAACAGCCGGTTTCATCTTGCTGGCCCATTCACGGAGACGGATGTTTCGGACTTCATTTTACAGAACTGGCAACCTACGCCTTATGAGAAATGGTGGACTTCCGCTCAAAAGGCTGACACGAAGGCGAAAACCTCTACGCAACTCTGGCAAATCCGTTCGTCGCGGCCGTTGCTCCAAGTGAGGGTAGCAGACTGCTCAATTGTCCCTACAAACCGTAATCAATTCAGTCCATTGTTCGACAATATCGGCAAGCGCAACCTAGAGACCGCGTGGAGGGAAGCCAGTGAACTCAGGGCACGTTCTGAGAGCGGAAAGTGGCTGGAGGCGGCACTCTTCGGTCGTGAAACTGCGCAGAGCCCTCCGTTTTCAAACGCTGGTACTTGGTTTGTTTACGACAATAAGACCTTCAACAGTGGTTTGAATTGGTATCGCGAAGGCTCGCTTTCGCCATGGTCGTTCCTGCTCGCAATGGAAGGCGCACTGCTTGTACGCGGAGGCAGCGGGCGTAGGCTTGGCGCACGCGCACAGCCCTACGCGGTGTTTCCGTTTGTGTCGCAGCCGCTCCAGCCCGCCGCCGCAGAAGAGGTCGGGCAAAATACTAAGGGCGAGTTCTGGGCACCACTTTGGGAGCAACCCGCAACGCTTGGCGAAGTGCGTGTCTTGTTCCAGCGCGGACTAGCGCGAATTGGCGGGCGAGCCGCTGCCGCACCTCACGAGTTTGCAGTTGCGGTGCTCGCGGCAGGTGCGGACGCGGGAGTGACGCAGTTCGTTCGGTTTGAGCTTCGGCAAACCACCAGTTCGCAGGTCTATGAAGCGCTGCCGCGCCAAACGTTCGCGATTGCCAAGGCGCTGTCATCTGTTCCAGACGAGGCATCGCCGTCGGTTCTGCTGTCAGAGTTCCTCGGCCGGCGTTGGTTCGATTTGCTACCTCGCGAGCCTGGTCCCCGGGCCTCCAACAAGAAGTTCTCCGGGCTACGTGGACCATTGGAGCGTCTCGTCTTGGCCGTTGCACAGGAACCGGAAAACCCAGAGCCGTGGCGCGATTTGCTTTTGCGCCTCGCCGAAACCCAAGCGCGTGTTGACCGAAACTTAAAACTCCGCAAATCGTGTCGGGCGTTGCCGTGGTTGCCGCCATCTTGGCTGTCGCGTGTCTTCCCCGGTATTCCGCCCTTGAACGTTCGGTGCGCTGTCGCGTTCGCGTCACTCGGATCGGGAAGCGAGCGTCCCGCCATCTGTAATGTGTTTGGTGTGACTTCAACCAGATCGGGCCGCATCTTTTTCCCGGAGGCCCGCCCTCCGCAAGCTGTCTGGCAGGACGGTGAGGCACAGGGGGCTATCCTTGATTTGGTGCAGCGACGACTGATCGACAGTAAGGTCGGTGACCTATCATCCTCGCTGGAGACGGGCGTGCATCTTACCGCCGCTGATGTGACTGCATTCTTGTGTGCCGACGCAGCTACGCTGGAAGAAGTGCATCGCTGGTTACCGGCAATGGCTCTACTGGATTGGCGACGTCCGGGGCGTCCGTGGCCGTTCGAACCATATTCCGGTTCTGCTGAGCCGAGCCTGCTACTTTGGTCGTTTTTCAAACCATTCTTTACGACGGATGACATCAAGCTTGGCGACTGCAAGTTCTTCCGTGACGGTGCTGGCCCCAAGTCAGCTTTCACCCGACAAGTCTTCAATCTGCTCCGCCACGGTGCGATGACTGAAGCCATCACACTTGCCCTCGCCGGCTACCAAGCGCAAGGATTGCGGGTGATTCAGCCCGCCGTTCCAGTCGCATTCAACCATGGACGGTTGGCCGGCGCACTGGCGCTTTCCATTTCAACCAGCGATTTGGCCCGGCTGGTCAACCGCTGGCTCGAACCTCTGAAAAACAACGCAGGAGAAAAACCATGAACACGCCAACGCCTCACAGCTTCACCCTCCCCCAGTTGCTCGCATCCGACGGCCCGGCCTGTCTGATCATCAAGGCACAGTTTGACCCGCTGGGCGATCAGGACCGGTTTCAGCCTGCCGGTTTTCCCGAAATGGGCCACGTCATCTACGACGCGCCGCGTACCGACGAAATGGGAAAGTCAACGGCACCGGAAAAAGTCTGTATCGTAGACAGCGCAGCTAGCATGGCCAACCACCTTGAGGCCCTCTGCTTTGCTAATCCAGCCGCCGCCATTCTGCATCCAGACTTGAACGGCTTGCCCTATGTCCGCTGTGTAACTGACGATGCGAACGGACAGCACACGCGTCTCATTTGCACCACACTCACTGAGGGACATCGCATTGCTTCCGACTACTTCCTGCGAGGCCGATTGAATAATCGCTCGTTGCGCGAGGAACTGCGCCACCAATTTGGGATCGTTGAAATCAGCAGGGACGAAACCTACTTCATCACACCGGAGAATTGGTGGACGATTTACACTACAGTTTTCCGTTACGACCCGAATTCGCTCGTCCACGGTGTCCTCTTCGCCAAGGAGCAGATCAAGGTGAGCCGGCTGCTCACGGCACACCTAGAGGCATTCGGTGCGGCACGCGTCGGCAGCGCAGGCGTGAAGTTCGACCGCCTCGGCAGGACCACGTCAGGCCAGCCGATCTTCTCAAAGGACGAGGAAACAGCTCACCGGATCGAGGCCATCTTTCTCATTGATCTCGGCTTGCTGCGTTCCTACGGCCACAATGTTAATGGCCTCAACGGCTCGCAAAAGCGGTTCCTTCTCGAATTGGCCCTTTGGAAGGTGCAGCGGATGCTGGCGACGCCGTTCCGTTTCCGCTCCGGCTGCCATTTGCGATGCGTCAACCGGCACTACACGACTGAGGATGAGGCGGTGGTACTGAATCCCGAAGCGTTTGGTTTGGACATCCAAGCTGCCATTCGAGCCTGCAACTTCGGCGAGAATCCCGTGAATGACGTTTATTATCCTGCCAACGAACTGTTCAACCCACAGACCGCTTCCGATGTGGTAGCAGCAGAGACCGGCGCTGGAGGGACTGAGGAGAAAAGTGATCAACCGGAGGCGTAATTATGCCGCTTGTCATCGAGCAATATTTCCTCACCGGACGCTTTCACGCCACGCGGTGGAATCAAAGTCCATTTGAGGACTCACACGGCGAGTGGCCGCCGTCACCGTGGCGATTGCTCCGCACGTTGGCGGCGCGCTGGTTTGAGCACGCGCGGGAGACGGGCGATCGCAACGAAGAACTTCGCAACCGGTTGTTGGAGCATTTGGCGCAAACACCACCAGCATTTCATTTGCCAATCAATGCTGTTCACACCAGTTCTTTGTCCACGCGTGGACTAAGGCAGTACCAACCGACTGAACTTGTTAAGTCGAACAAGAATCGAGGTGAACCATGGGTGCTGCGTCACCAAACAACGCTAGTCGTGGATTCGTTCGCTTGCGTGCCATGCAACGAACCCGTGTACTGGATTTGGTCGAATCTTGATCTGCCGCCTCACGAAGCTAACTTGCTTGTCCACTTGCTTCGTCGCGTCACGTACTTTGGACGGGCTGAATCACTCTCGCTCATGCGCCGTGCGCCAAATTCGGCAGTCTTCCGGGAACCGAACTGCGAACTGCGCCGCGAACCAGACGAAACATCGCCTGTGCTATTGGCCGACCCGCTGCAACCACTCAACTTCGCGGTCCTGCTCGCCAACAGCGAGGATCGCCTAATGATGGGACGACGAATTCCGCCGGGCACCGCGTGGTGGTATGCACGACGGCCAGCTAAGCCGGTCATCAAATCTGTCGTTCGCCTCAGTACCAAACCGCCTGTATCACTACTGCAGTTTGCCGTCGGTGGCCGTGTGTTTCCACCTCTCGACTCTTGGATTCGTATCACGGAACGTTTTCGTGGCGCGACACTCGATGCGCTTGCCCGTGTATTGGCACGTCGTTCGGATGTCAAGTTCCGAAACCTTTCAGCCGAACAACGCGCCGCCTATTCGTTGCTCACGGGCAAGGACCGCAACGGCAAACCTGTTGAAGGTCATGCGCACTCATTTCTCTGGCTTGTGCCTGACCAGCAGGGAAGCCCCACGCGTCTGGTGTGCTATCGCCGCACACCTTTCAACGCGTTGGAACAGGAAGCTTTCCTTGCCGCGTCGGAGAGAACGCTGTCGTGGCAGTTCGGTAATCCTGATTGGCTGCTTCGACTCGTTCCATTGCCACCTGAGACCCCTCTTCCTGCCGAAATCAACGCCAGGTCGCTCTGCTGGGAGACAGTCACGCCCTACGTGCCCTCACGCCACGTGCTGGCGCGCAATGGCAAGCCCAAGGCTGGTCATTCTGTCGCTGAGCAAGTACTCGCTGACCTTACCAATGCTGGCTTCCCTTCGGCTCAAATTGAGGTCGTAGAGAGGGCGCGTCAGTGGGTTAAGGTTCACCGGCCTAAACGCTTAAGAAGCGAAACTACTAATGATCTCAAACTTGGTTACCGGATTCGCCTGACATTTGACGATCCAGTCTGCGGTCCCCTTGCGCTCGGTCACTCCGCTCACTTTGGTATCGGACTGTTCGTGCCTACAACTGGCAAGAAAACTGCATGACGAATCAGCGTGCGCTCGACCTACATCGTCTCCTACGACATCGCCGACGACAAGCGACTGAAGAAGGTATTCAAGTCCATGCGGGATTTTGGAGACCACCTTCAGTATTCCGTTTTCGAGTGTCAGTTCACACCCGCTGATTTGGCCCGGTGCCGGCACGTGCTGTCGGAGATCATCCACCATGAGCAAGACCAGGTGTTGTTCATTTGCCTTGGGCCTGCTGAGGGCCGCGGCGACCGCGTGATCAATGCTCTCGGCAAACCGTACATCAACGTGGATGCACCATGCATCGTGGTGTGACCAAAGAACAATTGGCCGCAAATCACACATAATGAATGCGGACGATCAAACCGGTGCACCTTCTGCCCTTCCCGGCGGAGGTTCGGCGGGCAATAGCAAGGACACTCCGGTAATGACAGCGGTTCCTGCGCCGAATCGCGACCTGCCCGACTTGCTACCGGCGCGGATGCTCAACGAGTTCGTGTATTGTCCCCGGCTTTTCTACTACGAGTGGGTCGAGGGCTTGTTTGCCGAGAACACGGAAGTGGTCGAGGGCGCACTACGCCACAGCAAAATTGACAAGAAAGAAGCAAGTGCCTTCCCCACGCCCGAGGCCGCCGCGTCAACTACAGACGGCGAGACGATTCATGGCCGCTCTCTTACTCTCAGCAGTGCCCAATTCGGATTAATCGCGAAAATGGATTTGGTCGAGGGCGACGGCGGCGTTGTTTCGCCGGTCGATTATAAACGCGGCGCACCACGCGAAGGCGATGAAGGAATCGACGTGTGGGACGCCGACCGCATGCAATTGGCGGTTCAAGCTATCGTACTGCGTGAAAACGGTTACCGTTGTGACGAGGGCATCATTTATTACGTGGCCACGCGGCAGCGCGTGCGCGTACCACTCACGGACGAATTAATCGCCCACGTCACAGCGACCGGCAACCAAGCTCGCGCACTCGCCGCTTCGAGACAAATTCCGCCACCCTTGATCGACAGTCCCAAATGTCCGCGTTGTTCCTTGGTAGGCATCTGCCTGCCGGATGAAACCCGCCTGACCATGGAAATCGAGGTTGTTGACGAAGCTGATGAAGTGACGGCGCACCAGTTGGACTTCTTCTCGTCAGCGCAGGAACCAACTTCCACTCAGAGCGAAGTCCGTCGCCTCGTACCCGCGCGCGATGATCTGCGACCCCTTTACCTCAACACCCAAGGGCTGCGCGTCGGCAAGACCGGTGAGGTATTGCAAGTCAAAGACCGCGACAAGCTGGTGGAGGAAGTCCGCATGGGCGAGATTTGCCAACTCAATCTTTTTGGCAACATCCAACTGACGACTCAGGCAATCCAGTCGCTCTGTGCCGAGGAAATTCCTATCGCCTATTTCTCTCAGGGCGGCTGGTTCTATGGCATCACGCGTGGCATGGGTTTGAAGAATATTTTCCTGCGCCGAGAGCAATTCCGCCACGCTGATTTGCCGCCGTTCTGCCTCAGTGTTGCCCGCGCACTGGTCACCGGGAAGATTCAGAACCAGAGGACGATGATCCAGCGGAATCACATAGAGCCGCCCACCATGGCACTAGTGGGATTGAAACGCGCGATGGAGGAAGCACAAACAACCGATTCCATGGAAACCTTGTTGGGAATTGAAGGCAACGCTTCGCGCATCTACTTCGAGAACTTCGCGGGGATGATCAAGCTCAGCGAGGAACCGGGTGACAAAACTCGGTCTCAGTTCACATTCGATTTTATCAATCGGAATCGTCGTCCCCCGCGCGATGCGGTCAACGCCTTGCTGTCCCTGGCGTATTCGATGCTCGCGAAAGACCTTGCCGTGACCTGTCTGGCGGTGGGATTCGACCAATATCTCGGTTTTTATCATCAGCCGCGTTTTGGCCGACCTGCGCTCGCATTGGACTTGATGGAACCATTCCGCCCACTAATCGCCGACTCTGCCGTGCTCAGCGCAATCAACAATCACATGGTCACCCCCAACGACTTCGTGCAGACTGGCCCAGCGGTTATGCTCAAACCCGAAGGCCGCAAAGGATTCTTCCGTGCGTACGAGCAGCGTATGGATACGCTTGTAACGCACCCGCTGTTTGGTTATCGTGTCAACTACCGTCGCATCTTGGAGATTCAAACGCGGCTGTTGGCCCGATTGCTGACACATGAAATCCGTCACTATCAACCGTTCGTCACCCGGTGAACGTGCGCTTCCTTCCACGCTGTTTCGCGGCGAAACCGGCGCGAGCGGCTACGTGCACTCAATCCTATGCAGCAGCGCTCGCAACCTGGAACCCACGCAATTGCAACATTTTACGAACCGCTTTCAAGCTGTGGTGTTCAATGGAATGACAGACTTGCGTCGCCGCTCGGAGACGGTTGTGTTGTTCTTTGACATTGAAGAGGTTAGGATTGCAGCGTTTCCGCGACCAATTGGTCGCGGCCCCATTGAAGCATCGTGCGCGCTCTCGCAACCGTCGCGTCGGCATCAGTTTCCGCGACCAATTGGTCGCGGCCCCATTGAAGCCAAACCTACCAGGCAGCCAATTTGTGGGGCGCCAGTTTCCGCGACCAATTGGTCGCGGCCCCATTGAAGCTCCTAGTGCTGATAGGTGGAATCTTCATACTTCCATTGTTTCCGCGACCAATTGGTCGCGGCCCCATTGAAGCTCCGGCAGTGGCGCATCGCTGAATTCCATCCCCTGGTTTCCGCGACCAATTGGTCGCGGCCCCATTGAAGCGTAATGCCATGACAGGCTCCTTTGTCGTGCCGCTTTAGGTTTCCGCG